>CAYYIT010000045.1:0-19481 GCA_964472035.1 uncultured Ruminococcus sp. | reverse complement strand
GGCTATATATCGGGGGTTATAGGGGGCGCAGCCCCCTATATGCGCCGAAGGCGCAGTGGCTGGACGGGACTTTTTCGACAGACTGCCGCCCCCTATATAAAATAGGGGGCGGTTCTGTTTGTGTATCACTAAAATTGGGTCTGGGAGCGAGCGAAGCAAAGCTCCCAGGGCGGGGGCAGGGGTGCGGCAGCACCCCTGCCTAAATACCCCCTCCCTTTAGGGAGGGGGTAGGGGGAGGGCAATGCTCCGCAAGCCCTCCCTTCTTACTTATTCTTCATCATCCGCATCATCATCGCGTGCGACGGCACCCATCTGCTCCTCGCCCATATCCTTGAGGATATTGACATAGGGCATGTCCTCCTCGGTCAGCTCGGCCTTTTCTGCCTCGTCCGCAAGCTCCTCCTGCTCCTTCTTCGTGAGCTGGTTCTTGCGGATCACACGGATCAGGATCACATTCAGCAGGATCACCACGATCACCACGACGATCACAATGATCATCATGGTCGGATCGAATACCTTGCTCTGCTTAAAGCCCTCGATCGGAACGGGAACGGTGTTGCCGTTCGCATCTGTTTCACGGATCGTATTGCCCAGCTCGTCCTGCACCATGCTGTCGGTATAGCCGAATACATAGCTGCCGACGGTGCAGCCGTCCGGAACCTCCACTTCCTTGAGGGAGGTGCAGTTATAGAACGCACGGTCGCCGATGCTCTTGAGCGTGGACGGAAGTGTCACACTTGTCAGGGCGGTGCAGTCGGAGAACGCATTCTCGAGGATCGATTCGGTACCCTCCGGCAGTACCACGCTTGTCAGACCGCTGCAGAAGTCAAAGGTGCCGCTGCCGATGGTCTTCAGTGTGGACGGGAAGGTGACCTGCGTCAGGTTCATTGCAGTAAAGAATGCTGCGTCGTAGATCGTCGTGACACCCTCCGGAACGGTATAGGCGGTGTCCTTTCTGCCTGCCGGATAATTGTAGAGCGTTGTGCCGTCCTTGCTGAACAGGACGCCGTTTTCTGCCGAAAATGCGGCACTTCCCTCTTCAACGCCGAAGTTTTCAATGCTCACGCAGCCAAGAAAGGCAAGGCTTCCGATATCGGTGATCTGCTTCGGAACGATGAATTCCGTGAGGCCGACGCAGCTGTAATAGGCTGCCGCACCGATCTTGGTCACGCCGTCGGGAATTTCCACATCCTTGAAGGAATAGCACATACCGAAGGCGTAATCGCCGATCTCTGTCAGGCCGTCCGGCAGATCGAGGTCATTCATGATCTGGCAGCCGTAGAACGCAGATGCACCGATACTCGTCACGCTGTCCGGAATGTCCACAGTGGGAAGCGTTCCGCAGGCGTAGAAGGTGCCCTCGGGAATGGCTGTCAGCGATGTCGGCAGCGTCACGGAATCGAGCGCCGAGCAGCCGCTGAAGATATAGGTGCCGATCTCGCTGACATTCTCGGGGAGTGTCACGCTTACGAGGGACCGGCAGCCGGAGAAGGCGTAGTCGCCGATGGTGCGGACGTTCTCGCCGATGGTAACGGCTTGCAGGTTCTCGCAGCCATAGAAGGCACCATCCTCGATGGAGATGACCTTGTAGCCGTCATGTGTCGCCGGGATCTTGACGATATACGCGGAGCTGGTGCAGCTGTAAACGGACAGGCCTCCGTCCACATGCAGATAGGTAATGACACCGTCACTATTGGTTTCCATGGTGTTTTCTGCACTGCTTTCGTCCGCAGCGGCAGGCAGCATCGCTGCCCCCGTACTCAGCAGGATGCCCGTAAGGCATGCTGCAAGGAATCTTGCTAATTTCATGTTCAATCCGCCTTTCCTGCGGGGATCCGCATCGTTCTGTCAGGATTTCTTCTTGGCAACCTTGATGATGGCTGCTGTCAGTCCTCCGATGACAGCCACAGCGACAGCGATGAGGACATAGTAAAGCACATAGCTTTTCTTCTTGAGATAATCATAGGCAATGCCGTTGGACGCGGCATAGGTCTCCACGGGAGAGCCCTTTGCAACGTGGAGCGTGAAATTATCCTGCGGCGCATAGGTACCAAGCGACTGGTCGAAGGCATAGCCCAGACAATAGGTCGTCACGGTCTCGACGCCCGCCGGAACAGACAGCTCCGTCAGGGCGGTGCAGTGCGCAAAGGCATAACTCATGATGCGCTTGAGTCCTTCCGGCAGCGTCACCTCGCGCAGTGCGGTGCAGGAATAGAAGCAGCTCTCGCCGATGTCCGTCACGGTGGAGGGGATGGTCACTTCCTCAAGGGCAATGCAGCAGCCGAAGAGGTTCGCCGGCAGGACGGTGATGCCCTCGGGGATCGCCGCGGATCGCAATGCCACGCAGTAATAGAAGACATCCGCACCGAGCATGGTGATCTTCTCCATGTTGATGTTCTGCAGATAGCGCGTGCCGACAAAGGACCAGTCCGCAAGGGTGGTACAGCCGTCGGGAACGGTGTATTCCGTATCGGGACGTGCCTCGGGGTATTTGATCAGGGTGTCGCCGTCGAGATTGAACAGGACGCCGTCGATGCTGCGGTACTTCGGATGTCCCGCTGCCACATGAATGGCGGTCAGGCCGCAGGCCCCGTCAAGCGCAAAGTTATCAAGGGTCACGCCGGCAGGAATGGTCAGCTCCGTGAACGCCTCGCAGTTGAGGAACGCGGATTCACCAACAGATGTCACGGTGTCGGGCAGGTGCACCTCGGTCAGCGCCATGCACTCTGAAAAGCAGCCGCTCTCCAGCCGTGTCACCGTGAAGCCGTCGATGGCTGCGGGGACTTCGGCAGAAGTCAGCTCCTTGTCCTTACAGGTAACGGAGATACTGCCGTCCGTCAGTACATAATACCCATAGGTACCGTCCGCACTGGTTCCGGCAACGCCGCCTTCTTCGGCAGCGGCGCCCAGCGGCAGTTGTATTGCAAGCATCGCTCCGGCTGCAAGGGCAGCCAGCCAGTTTCTGATCTTCATTAGGTTCCACCTCTATGTTTTTTCCTGTTGTCAGGAGTTCCTTTGTTGTTTCTTTTCCGCCTTTTTCGCACGGCGCTGTGCTTCCATCTTCTTGGCATAGGCCTGCGCGTTGGCATGTCTGCGGTACAGCACAGCGACCACACCCAGCACCACGAGGATCACAGCAAGTGCGATCAGGATCCACTTCATGGCGTAATCACGGCTCATCGTAGACGTATGGGCGATGCCGTTCTTGACGGCATAGGAATTGCCCTTGCTGCCGGTATAGGTCTTCAGCTTGAAGTCGGGCAATACGACATTCTGGTTGGTATCGGGATCGACACTGTAGCCGATGCCCATATTGCCGATGATCTTCACGGAGGCAGGCACCTCCATTTCCTTCAGCTGCATGCAGCCGTAGAAGGCCATCTCACCGATGGAAGTCAGTCCGTCGGGGAGCTGCACAGAGGGCAGCGATACGCAGCCGTAGAAGCACTTGTTGCCGATGACCTCCAGCGTGGAGGGCAGTGTCAGCTTACGGAGGTTGATGCAGTACGCGAAGCTTGCGCCGATCAGTTCCTTGATGCCCTCGGACAGAATGACGGTCTGGAGGGACTCGGCATACATAAAGGCATCCGCGCCGATGGCGGTGACGCCGGCCATTTCGAGATATTGCAGCGTACTGCAATAAGTGAATGCCCAGGGCGAGATCGTACGGCATGCCGTCGCGATGGTGTAGGCTGCGCCCTCCCTTGCCGCAGGATAGCGGACGAGGGTCGTCTGATCGGCACTGTAAAGCACGCCTTCATCATCCATGTAGCTGATGCTGGCGTCATCCACCTCGATGGCGGTCAGCGCGGTACAGCCCTCGAATACGAAGGCGCCGATGCTTGCGACCTGTGCCGGGATCGTAATGCTCTCCAGCACGGCACAGCCGCTGAAGGCATTGTCCCCGATCTCGATGAGGGTCTCGGGAAGGGTGACGCTCTTGAGTGAAGCACATCCGGCAAAGCCCTTCTCTGCGATCGCGGTAACGGTATAGCCGTCGATCTGGGACGGGATCTCCGCGGAAGCCAGGGATGGATCGGCACAGGTGATCTCCGCCGTGCCGTCATCCAGCAGGGTGTAGGTATAGGTTTGCTGTGCAGAAGCCGGAAGCGGCATGCCCGTCACTGCCGTCAGCGCGGCAGCAGCACAGCAGAGCAATTTTCTGAAATTCATGTTCTAAGACTCCCTATCAGCGCAGCTCATAGCGCTTGTTGATGCGTCTCTGCACAATGATGATGGCAATGGTACAGCCGATCACCAGCACGACGACGCCGATCATGACATAGATGAAGACAACGGACTGCGTTACACCGCCGGTACACTTGATCTCATTCTCGAGTGCGTAGGAAAAGCCGGCCGTGCCGTCCTTGGCGTCGATCGTGAAATTCGGCAGACGCTGGAGCTGCTCGTTCTCATCATAGTAAAAGCCCAGTGCAAGCGAGCCGACCATCGTGACCGTCTCCGTGAGCTTGATCTCCTTGAGGGAACCGCAGTTCAGGAAGGCATTGGCACCGATGGAATGCACCTTGTCCGGAATGGTAATGGAGGCGAGCTGCACGCAGTTATAGAAGCAGTTGTCGCCGATGACCTCCAGTGTGGAGGGCAGACTCACCTCTGTCAGCGCCGTACAGCTGCCGAACACGGAACCGCTCAGCTCCGTGATCCCCTCGGGGATGCGCATGGAGGTGATGCCGGTGCAGTAGTAGAATACCTCCCTGCCCAGCTCCGTGATCGTGTCGATATTGACCTCCTTGAGGAAGGTGTTGCCGATGAACGCCCAGTCCTCCACACGATTGCAGCCTGCCGGCACGGTAAAGCTTTCGTCCTGCTTTCCGGCAGGATAGCAGATCAGCGTGGTGCCGTCGATGTTGTACAGCACGCCGTCCACGTCCTTATAGTGCTCGTTGGCATTGGAGACATGGATCGCCTCCATTGCCGCACAGCCGGAGAAGACAAACTCCTCGATCGTCTGCACGGTCGCCGGAACGGTGATCTCCGTCAGCGAAGCACAGCCGTAGAATGCCTGATACTTCAAGGTCTCCACACCGTCGGGAATGGAAACGCTTGTGAGCTTCGGGCAGTTATAGAAAGCAAAGTCCTCGATATAGCGGATGGTACTGGGGAGCGTAACGCTCTCAAGCGCCTCGGCATCCGCAAAGCACTCCGCATCGATCATATTGATGGTATGGCCGTCGATGCTTTCCGGCACCTCGGCATTGACAACGGTCTTGTCCTGCAGCATGACGGAGACTTCACCGGTACCGTAGTCCGTATACATCCACAGTCCGTCCATGGAATAGCCCGTGGAGGTCTGGGGGCCCTGTCCGCCGCCGGGGAACAAACCGTCCGCCGCCGCACTGATGCCCTGCACGGCAAACAGCACCGCAGCACCGGCAACGCAGCCGATCCTGCGCAATACATTCACTGCTCGTTTCATGATTCATCATCCTGTTTTGTTGAATTTTCGGATTCCTTCGCGTCTGCCGGCTTCTTGCACAGCAGCACGGCAAGAACGCCTGCCAGCACGACAGCAACGCCGCCGCAGCCGATCAGCACATAGCGCAGGATCGCATCCTTGGACGGGGGATCCTTCTTCTCGTCCTGCACGGTACCGGGAGCCGTCGCAGCCGGCACGGTCTCCGCCGGGATCACATTGCCTGCGGCATCGGTCATTGTCTGGGTCTCGCCCTCGCCGGAAATATCCACGAAGGTGAAGGAGTTCTCGTAGTCGTTCTCCTCATCGACACTGCTGCAGTAGCTCTCCGCAACGGTGCCCTTTTCGCCGTAGACAACAAAGCTCTCGATCTGCTTGAAGCTCGTATCATAGCCAAAAGCATAGTAGCTGATGGTGTTCACGTTCGCGGGAATGGTCACGGACGGGAGGCTTGTCCCGATGAATGCCTGCTGGCCGACATACGCCAGAGAATCCGGCAGGGTGATCTCGGTCAGCGCTCTGCACTCCGCAAAGGCCGCATTGAGGATATTGACAAGGCCTTCGCCGAGGTGCACATCGTGCAGATGGGTGCAGTACGCAAAGGCGTAATCATCGATGGTCTCCAGAGAATCCGGAAGGGTGATATTGGTAACAGAAGAATAGGAAAATGCCCAGGGATCGATCCACAGCACACCCTCCGGCACGGTAACATCCGTGAGGTTGATGGCATAGGAAAACGCGCCCGGCGCGATCTCCTCGACGCCGTCCGGCACGGTATAGGAGGTTTCTGTTCTTCCGCAGGGATAAGAGATCAGGAATTCTTCCCCATCACCCAGCAGCACGCCGTCCTCATTGACGGAGAGATAGGTGTTTCCTTCCTCGACAATGAAGGTCTCGATGGAGGTGCACTTCATGAAAGCGCACTCACCGACCTCGGTCACCGATGCGGGGATCGTCACGGAGGTCACATTCACCGCGCCGACAAAGGCACCGTTGCCGATGGCACCGACAGTGATGCCGTCGATCTCGGACGGGATCACGATCTCACCCTCGTAGCTCTGGTTGTCGATGAGATCGGTAATTCTCGCGGTTCCGTCCTCATCGATCTCATAATTGTACATGCCGTCCGCGCTGGTAAAGTAGGATGGTTCCGTCGTCTCCTCCTCATCCGCAAGGACGCTCATGGGAGCTGCTGCCAGCAGCACGGATGCTGCGGCAGCAAGCCATTTCAGTTTCAGTTTCATAGTACTTCCCCTAATTATTCAACGGTAACGGATTTTGCCAGATTTCTGGGCTTATCCACATCCGTACCCTTATAAACAGCAGTATAGTAGGCGATCAGCTGGAGCGGTACCACTGCCAGCATCGGCATGAGCAGGTCGTCGAATTCCGGCAGGCCGAACTTGTAATCCGCCACATCCTGCTCCGGATCGTACTTGTCACTGCAGATCAGGATGACCTTAGCACCTCTTGCCTTGACCTCCTTGATATTGCTCACGGTCTTGTCGAAGAGCTTCTGCTGGGTCGCAACGGCGATCACGGGCATATTCTCGGTGATCAGGGAGATCGTACCGTGCTTCAGCTCGCCGGCTGCGTAGGACTCAGAATGGATGTAGGAGATCTCCTTGAGCTTGAGGGAACCCTCCATGCTCAGCGCATAGTCCAGACCTCTGCCGATGTACAGCAGGCTGTCAGCGGTAATGAGGGAGGACGCGATGAACTGGGTCTGCTCCTTGCTCTCGAGGATCTTCTCGATCTCGTGGGGTGTTTCCTGCAGCAGTGCTGTCAGGCGGCGGCACTCCGCCTCATCGATGGAGCCGTTTGCAAGCGCAAGCTCAAATGCAAAGAGATACATCACAGCGATCTGCACCATGTATGCTTTGGTGGAGGCTACCGCGATCTCGGGGCCTGCGTGGGTGTAGATGAGCATATCGGCCTCTCTTGCGATGGAGCTGCCCTTTGCGTTGACGATCGCGAGGGTCTTGGCACCGAGCTGCTTTGCAAGGCGCATTGCCGCCAGGCTGTCCGCGGTCTCACCGGACTGGGAGATGATGATGACAAGGTCACCCTCGCCCACGAGCGGCTCTCTGTAACGGAATTCCGACGCGATATCAACATTGACCGGCACCTTCGCCAGCTTTTCGATGACATATCTGCCCACGATGCCGGCATGCATTGCCGTACCGCATGCTACAATATGGATCTTGTTGAACTGCAGGAGCTTCTCAGGGGTGATGCCGCACTCCTCCAGATTCGGCAGACCGTCGGTGATTCTGGGAGTGATGGTGGTCTTGATGGCGGTGGGCTGCTCGTAGATCTCCTTGAGCATGAAGTGCTCATAGCCGCACTTCTCCGCAGCACTCTCATCCCAGTCAGCGGTCTTGAGTTCCTTTTCGATCTGCTGGTAGTGCAGATCATAGATCTTGGTCTTGCCCTTGGAAAGCACAGCGATCTCGTCATGCTCCAGAAGGTAGTAGTTCTTGGTGTACTTGAGGATCGCCGTCACGTCGGAGGCAATGAAGCTCTCGTCCTCGCCGATGCCGACGATCAGGGGGCTTTCGCGGCGCAGCGCAAATACTCTGTCCGGGAAATCCGCAAATACGATACCCAGCGCAAAGGAACCCTCCAGCTCATGCATGGTCTCCACGATGGCTTCGATGGGGTTGCCGTGGTTGTTCTGATAGTAGTAGTCAAGCAGCTGTGCAACGACCTCGGTGTCGGTGTCGCTCTCGAATACCCTGCCCTTGGAGATCAGGAATTCCTTCAGACGCTTGTAATTCTCAATGATGCCATTATGTACGAGGGTCACGCTGCCGCCGCCATGGGGATGGGAGTTGCGGTCGGACGGCTCGCCGTGGGTCGCCCATCTGGTATGGCCGATGCCGACATGGCCGCAAGGCTTGCCCTCCGCTTCCATCTTGGCGCGCAGGTCGTCCAGTCTTCCCTTGGACTTTGCCACGCAGATCTTCTCGTTCTCGAACACGGCAATACCGGCAGAGTCATAACCTCTGTATTCCAGCTTGGACAGTCCGTCCAGCAGCACATCGGCACACTCACGGGCACCGACATATCCAACGATTCCACACATTGTAAAAATCTCCTCTCTGATTTCTGGTTTTGTACACCTATTTATAATATGCCCGATAGAACGGAAACACCCGTCCTCCCGATACATCTATTTTATTCGCTATACATTCATCATTATAACATATCACATGGACAATTGCAACACTTTTTCACGAGATTTTATATGCTTTTCAGTTTTTCATCACAAAAAATTGCCAGCGGATCCCGTAGTATGCATAAATGGGAAGGCTTTTTCACTTTCAAAAAAATACATGATTTTTTCACAATTCTTATTGACAAATGAAGAAAGATATGGTATAGTTAAATTACTAATAATCTGAAAAGGAGTCAGATACGCATGAAAATTTTTAAGAAAGCACTCTCCGCTGTTACCGCGGGAGCAGTAACGCTCTCCCTGGCAGCAGCAGGCAGCACCGCGATGCTCAGCACCGTAAACGCTGCCGACATGACCGCAATCGAACTGGTCGACGATATGGGAAACGGCTGGAACCTGGGTAACACCTTCGATTGCTGGGGCAACATCACCTGGACCGATCAGACATGGACCGCATGGGGCAACAAGGACGAGTACCTGACGCAGGCTCTGTTCACCTCCATCAAGAACTCCGGTTTTGATTCCGTCCGCATCCCGATCACCTGGTCCGGATGGACCGATTCTTCCACCTATGACATTGATGACAGCTATCTTGCAAAGATCAAGACCATGGTGGACTATTGCTACGCAAACGACATGTATGTTATCATCAACATGCATTGGGACTGGGTATCCGACGGCAGCCAGTGGCTGAACGCAGGTTCCGGTGCTAAGACGCAGTTCCTGACCATGTGGAAGGAAATCGCAAACTACTTCAAGGATTACGACAACCACCTGGTATTTGAGGACATGAACGAAGTTACCTTCGATTACAGCACCCTCAACGACTTCAATGCTTCCTTCGTGGACACTGTTCGTGCAACGGGCGGCAACAACGCAGACAGATTGCTCCTGCTGGCAGGTTCCAACACCAATCAGGAAGCCACCTGCAACAGCCAGTTCGTGGTTCCGGACGATGACATGGTAGCGGTTTCCATCCACTACTACACACCTCCGCAGTGGTGCGTGGCTGAACCGGGCGCAAGCTGGGGCTACAGCTCTACATGGGACATTGACACAGAGGCTAAGGCTGTTTACGATGATTTCAACGAAATGGCGAACTATTTCGTAACCAAGGGCGTTCCGGTCATCATCGGTGAGTACGGCGTTCTGAACTATTACAACAACGCAAAGCTGACTGACAAGTCCGCTTCCGATATCGCAGATTACCTCAGAACCGTTGCTTCCGCAGGTCTCCAGACAGAGGGTATCGCTACCTTCCTGTGGGATGACTCCACCGGTCAGCACCAGTGCTTCGACAGAGCTACTCTGTCCTGGTACGATAAGGAAGTACAGCAGGTATATTCCGATCTGGCAAGCGGCGATGTAGAGGTTCCGGAAGGTCTGCTCCTGACTGACAGAGTTACCTACACTGTTGACAAGATGGAAGATCTGGGCGGCAACTGCTACAACATCGACCTGACACCCTATAAGGACCTGAACGTAACGATCACAGACGTGGTTATTGAAGGTTCCATCACCTCCGCAAGCAACTCTGCACAGTTCAGCGGCGGCGGCGTAGTTGCATTCAACGGCTTCCTTGACGGCGGCGACGCTACCACTCGTTCTTACTGCACTGAAGAATGGTATTTTGACGCAAGCAACTTCTCCTGCATCACCAACATGGACGGCACCTGCACCATCGAGGCTGACGACGGCACAAAGTCCGATCATGAGTATGAGATGGAATTCGACTTCATGAACATCAACACATGGTGGACATGGTCTGCAACCTCCGGCGATACCGTTGATATCAAAATCGATCAGGTTACTCTGATCTTCGATCAGAAAATCTATGTTGACGCTGAGACCGGCGTTGTTGTTCCTGATGAGGAAGATCCTACTGATGAGCCCACAGATGCTCCGACTGATGAGCCGACCGATGCTCCGACTGATGAGCCGACCGAAGGACCCGTTACCGAGGCTGTTTACGGTGACGTTGACGACAATGGCAAGGTAGAGATCCTGGACGTTATCGCACTGTCCAAGTCTCTGATGGGTTCCGGTACCCTGTCCACACAGGGCGCAGCAAATGCTGACGTTGACCAGAACGGCGCCATCAACACCACTGATGCACTGAACATCATGAAGTATCTCGTTAAGCTGATCGAGATTCTCCCCGTTTAATTCCATAAACAACAGATCCCCCGTCCGATGGACGGGGGATTTTAGCTTGCAGAAAGAGTTCTTATTCTTAAGGAAAGCTTGCTTAACCCCCACCCCCAACCCCTCCCCCAGGGGAGGGGCTATTTTAGGAGGGTACTGCGTACCCTCCACCCGCTAAAGAACTCCGTCCTTTGCACCTGATACGGTTTTTCGACAGACAGAAATCCCCCGTCCGATGGACGGGGGATTTTTTAGGCTGTCATATCACAAAGCCGCCGTTGACGCCGAGCGTCTGGCCGGTGATGAAGGCGGCATCGCTGCCGCAGAGGAAGGACACCGCCGCTGCGATCTCCTCCGGTGTACCGAGTCTGCCGAGGGGTGTCTCCTCCGCAAGGATGCGGAGCGTCTCCTCATCGTAGCAGTCGAGCATGGGCGTGCGGATGACGCCCGGTGCAATACAGTTCACCCTGATGCCGCTGGGTGCAAGCTCCTGCGCAAGCGCCTTGGTAAAACCAATGAGCGCCGCCTTGCTCGCGGAATAATCCACCTCGCAGGACGCGCCGACCTGCCCCCACATCGAGCTGATGTTCAGGATGCAGCCGGACTTCCGGTGCACCATCTGCGGCAGAAAAGCACGGCTCACCTCGATCGCACCGAGGACATTCACGGCAAAGAGCCGCTGCCGCTGCTGCGGTGTGATATCCGTCAGGAGACCCGAGAGGGAGATGGCAGCGTTGTTCACGACCACGTCCACATGTCCGGCGCGTTCCAGCACAGCACTCGCCATGGCCTCGATCGCGGCTGCGTCCGCAAGATCCGCCTGCACGGCAAAACCGCCGAGCTGCTGCGCTTTCTCCTCCATGCCGTTGGCATGGCTATGGTAATGCAGGACGGGAAGATAGCCGTCCTGCGCAAGACGCTGGGCGATCGCCGATCCGATGCCGCCGCTGGCACCGGTGATCAGCGCCGTTTTCATGCGTTCTCCTTCTTGCCGAACGGCACAAAGAGCAGTACTGCAGAAGCTGCCAGCAGTACGATCGTTGTGGGGATACCTGCCTCCGCGCCGAAGGCACCGCCGTTCACAAGCTCCATGCCGTCAACGAGTCGGAAGCGCATCACGGATCCGCCGGTGTCCATGCCGCTGACGGGCAGTCCGTAGAAATTGCCCTGCACGAGATTCCAGATGCTATGGATCGCGCACGCGCCCCAGAGATTATGGGTGCGCAGCACATACAGCGAGATCATCACACCGAAGAGCATGAGGTTGAGCAGCGCCATGATGCTGATGCCGTTATTGCCGCCGTGCGCCAGCGCAAAGCCGACGGCATTGATCAGTACGGCAGTAACGACGCTGTGGCGGCGCATCAGGGTGGTCATGAAGTAGCCGCGGAAGATGATCTCTTCGCTTGCGCCCTGGAAGATCCAGCCGCCGCAGATGAGCAGGAAGCTGGAAAGCTCGAACGCGCCCGCCTCCGTCGGAGAAATACCGCCCAGCACAAAGGACAGACCGACCACGGCACTGAACATTGCAAAGCCAGCCGCAAGTCCGATCAGATACTGCGGCCACGCTCCCTTCGCGGTGAAGCCCATGGTGGAGAGTCTGCGCTTCTCAATGAAGCGGCAGAACAGGATGGTGATGAATGTTGCGACAAGCGTTGCATAGAGCGTCATGATGACATAGGGCTCGGTCGAGAGCAGCTGCATCATGTAATCCTCCATCTCCTGCTCCGTAATGGTGCCGTTGAGATCGATGCGCTCCTGCGCATAGGCAGTCGTTTCGTAGGTGAGTCTCGGCATGAGTGCAAGGGACTGGCCGAGTGCGCCGATGATGAACACGGCAAAGAAAATCAGGTATTGCAGCAGGATGTTCTTCGGCGTGCGGAATTTCTCCGCATCGCGAACGCGCTGCTGCATGGTATTGTCAATTTGCAATTTCATTCCAGAATCCTCCCGAAATAGATCAGCATCCAGAGCATCAGGCCTGCCTGCCAGGCAAGTCCGGCAAGGTTGATGCCCCAGAAATACTTGTATTTTGTCTTATGGCGCAGGACGATCATCGCCAGAAGCGCCCCCGGCGCGCCGCCCAGAAATCCGACAGCAAGCTGCAGCTTCTCCGGCACTCTCCAGCCATGCCGCTGGGCGCGGACCTTGTCAAGGCTGTAGATGCTGAACGCCAGAATGCTCATGCGCAGCAGGCAGGTCGCTGCAAAAGTAACATAATACATCGCGATTCCCTTCCCTTCTGCTTGTTACAGGACACCCAGTCCATGCAGGAGCAGCCAGATGAGCACGGCGTACTGCCAGATGAAGCCGGCGATGTTCACGACCCAGAAGTACCAGTGCTTGGTCTTATGCCGGAAGACCTTCATGCCGATGAGGGCGCCCAGACTGCCGCCGAAGAAGCCGAAGCCCAGCAGCACCTTCTCCGGAATACGCCACGCGCCCCTTTTGGCACGGCTCTTGTCGTTGATGTACAGACACAGCGCGATGAGGCTCATGACGAGCAGAACTATCGCCGCGATCGCTACAAATTTCATATCGGTTCCCCGCTTTCCATTTTTCTTTATTATAGCAGATTTTTACATCGGAGTCAATGAGGGACAGAAAAAACCGCCCATAATTGCTTACAGACGGTTATCTGAATTCTTCAGAGTTCTTTTCGGTTTAATCAGTTCACCGATCATCGCACCGCCAATGATGCAGGCTGCACCGACAACCTGTATCAAGGTCATTTTTTCGCCTAACAGAATTGCAGCAAACACAACAGCGGAAAGCGGTTCCAGATATCCACATACTGCAACGGTCTGCACGGGCAATTTGGAAAGCGGTGAAAAATACAAATAGCATCCGATGCCCGTATTAACAACACCAAGAACAAGCACCCAAAACCACGCATTTGCAGGAACATGGATGATAATGCCTTGCTTGATCAGCATGAATATTCCAACGGTCAGAAAGCTGACAATCAGCTGTATCACGGAATTTTCCATTCCGGTGATGTTCTTTGCTTGTTTATTCAGCGTAACCATAAAGAAATAAGTGACGGCTGACATCGCTGCACAGAATAGTCCCCATGTATTGATGTTTCCATCAACTGCATTTCCGTTGACAAGCAGAATACCAATCAACACGATGGCAAACCCCACTATTTTAGGAATTGTCAGTTTTTCCTTGAAAATGAGTGGCGACAAAATCATCACGATCACCGGACCGCAATAATAAAGCAGTGATGAAAGACTGACGCCGATCTGCTGATATGCTTCATAGAGAAACATCCAGCTTGTCCCCATTGCAATCCCTGAAAGTGTGATAAACAGAGTGTCTTTTTTATATTCCTTAATATGAAATCTGCCTTTACTGAGCAAAAACAGAAAGAGCAGCAGAACGCTTCCGATCAGCGTTCGCAAAAAAACAATCTCATAACTATTTAGGGCAATGTGGCTTGCCACGATGCCATTTAAGCCGAACAGCAGCAATGCTGACAGGTATTTGATAAATGCTCGTTTGTCCATTTTGTCTTCCTTTTACCATTTGTTCAAAACCGAACCGGATGATTGGACGTCATCGAAACGATCCATCAATAAAAAACCTGATTCGTCAATGGACAAATCAGGTTTATTGGTGGGAGAGGACGGATTCGAACCATCGAAGCTGAAAGCAACAGATTTACAGTCTGCCCCCTTTGGCCACTCGGGAACTCTCCCATATTCAATTGGAGCTGGTGGACGGACTCGAACCCCCGACCTGCTGATTACAAATCAGCTGCTCTACCAACTGAGCTACACCAGCATCCGCTGTCGAAGCCTGTCCGGCCTGACGACTTTATTATTATACCACATAGCAGCGGACTTGTCAAGCCTTTTTTTCAAAAAAATCAAAATTTTTGAAATTTCTTTTTATGGCAATATTCCGCGGTTTTTCATGCGGTTACCCCTTTTTGCGCTGGCCTTGATCAAAGAATTGTGAAAAGTGCATAAATGCGCCGCCGTAAATTTATGAGAAATTTGTGTGCCGGTCCGAGGCGCAAAGCCTTGACTTTTTACGGAAAAAAGAGTATCATAAAAATAATATCATAATGGATGTTGGGATAGCAAACATGGAAAGGATGATAGATATGCTGATGGATGCAAACGAAAAATTTCTGAAAGAAGGACTGACCTTTGACGATGTTCTCCTGATTCCGGCAAAGTCCGAAGTGACGCCGAATATGGTTTCCCTGAACACTCGTCTGGCAGGCAATGTGTATCTGAACACACCGATCATGACCGCAGCAATGGACACAGTTACCGATTCCCGCATGGCGATTGCAATCGCAAGAGAGGGCGGCATTGGTATCATTCATAAGAATATGTCCATCGAACAGCAGGCAGAGGAAGTTGACAAGGTAAAGCGCTCTGAGAACGGCGTTATCGTGAACCCCTTCTCCCTGACCGAGGACAAGCTCGTTTCCGATGCGGATGAGCTGATGGGCAAGTTCAAGATCTCCGGTGTTCCGATCGTGGACGCTGCAGGCAAGCTGGTGGGCATCATCACCAACCGCGACATGCGTTTCCTGACCGACTTCAATGCAAAGATCGGTGAAGTAATGACCAAGGACAATCTCATCACCGCACCCGTTGGCACAACCATGGAAGAAGCGCAGGAGATTCTGCGTACCCACAAGATCGAAAAGCTCCCCCTCGTGGATGATAATGGCATCCTCAAGGGCCTGATCACCATCAAGGATATTGAAAAAGCTGTCAAGTTCCCGAACTCTGCAAGGGATGCACGCGGCAGACTGCTCTGCGGCGCAGGCATCGGTATGACAGCAAACATGATGGAGCGTGCTGAGGCGCTGATCAAGGCACAGGTTGACGTGCTGGTACTCGACTCCGCACACGGTCACAGCGCAAACATTGTGAATGCACTCAAGAAGATCAAGGCAGCATTCCCGGATATTCCGGTAATCGCAGGTAATATTGCAACGGCACAGGCAGCAGAGGATCTGATCGCCGCAGGCGCGGACTGCCTGAAGGTCGGTATCGGCCCCGGCTCCATCTGCACCACAAGAGTCGTTGCAGGTATCGGCGTTCCGCAGATCACTGCAGTTTACGACGTAGCATCCGTTGCCAAGAAGCACGGTATTCCGGTCATTGCTGACGGCGGCATCAAGTACTCCGGCGACATCGTAAAGGCTTTGGCAGCCGGCGCAGATGTGGTAATGCTCGGCAGCCTGCTGGCTGGCTGTGAGGAAGCTCCCGGCGAGACCGAGATCTACCAGGGCAGACAGTTCAAGGTATACCGCGGCATGGGCAGCCTGGGCGCAATGGCTTGCGGCTCCAAGGACAGATATTTCCAGGAGAACGCAAGAAAGCTCGTTCCCGAGGGTGTAGAAGGCCGTGTTCCGTACAAGGGCATCGTAGCTGACACCATCTTCCAGCTCATCGGCGGCATCCGTTCCGGTATGGGCTACTGCGGCTGCGCAACCATTCCGGAGCTGTGGGAGAAGGCACAGTTCGTCCGCATCACCGGTGCAGGTCTGAAGGAAAGCCATCCGCACGATATTTATATTACAAAGGAAGCACCGAACTACTCCGCTTCTATCTGATGATACACGCCCCTTCTGCGCAGAAGGGGCGTTTTTGAGATTCTGTTTTATCAGGAGGTTTTTATGCAACTCAACGAAGACTATATGATCGGCTCCTTTTTTAAGATGTGCATCAAGGACGAAACACCGCTCTGTCCGGTGTACTGCATGCACAGCCAACCGGGGCTTCTCTCCGCCGGCAAGGGCTTCTGGGGCTTTGCCACCATCACGAGCATGGGCAGAATGCTGCTCATCGAGAGCGTCCTCGGCAAGGAGGTCACCGGCTCCATGCTTCTGTCCAGCATGAAGAAGCTGAACATCAAGAAGAACCTCTTCGGACAGACCGTCATCGACCTCTTCTTCGACAACGGCAAGGACACGCTGAAACTCCGACTCCAGATCGCCCCGAAGATCATCGGCTGCAAGTTCCCCCATCAGGAGGAGAACCTCGCAAAGCTCGTGGCAACGCTGCAGGCGTTCCATATGAAGAATGGAAATCAGTAGGGTGCATTTGACCAGAAAGGATTGATCATGAAGCTTTTAAGGATTCTACAGGAAATCATGGAACAAAACAAAATGGTTGCCATTTATGCCGATGAAGGAGATCATGACTACCATTATGTAGGGTATATTCAAGCAGTGGACGAAACAGGACTGCTGCTGTCCAAGCAGAACTATGGTGGTTTTTCAAACGGCTTTGTGTTCTTTACAGATATCATTTATGCGGAGACGGATTCCATTGATACCCAGCGACATGAGATGCTGTATCAGCTCAGAGGCAATGTACCGGAGACTTTTGCTGTTGCCGGGCATGATTGCCTTTTGGATGAGATTCTGCAAACCTGCTATAAAAAACGGCTGTTCTGTGACATTTTCAAAAAGGAAGATGATGAGGGCGATACTCTTGGCTTTATTACCCAGCTGCATGAGGAGTATCTTGTTTTCACGCGTGTGGACAAATACGGAGAAACCATGGGTACTGTTTATCTTGACAAATCCGATATTTTCCGTATCTTCATTGAGGGTGAGTATGAACAGGCATGCCGGCTGCTGTATGAGGATGGGCTTCAGCACAAAGAACACTCTTGACAGCCGATTGAAAACATGGTATAATGAAACAAAAGAGAGTGTCCGCAGCAAGCGGCTCACTCCTTGGATCTGGTAAAAAGAAACACCGTCACCTTGGGAGGGTCTGGCGGTGTTTCTTTGTTATGTAAAGAAACTACTTCTTGTTATAAAAATCTTTAGTGATTGTATATACAAGAGTGATTACAGCGATAATGACAGACGAAAACAAAAGAAGATCTGATAGACTTATCATGTAATCACCTCCTTTTCAGGAGAAACTGCCCGCCGTGATGCGAACACTCTATATTCAGTATAACACATCCTTTTAGTATTGTCAATCATCCTTTGTTACACAATTCGCCCTTTCCAAACTGTCCTCCCCTCAAATACAGTCGTATTCACCAAAAAAGCATTTTCGGAGGCGTAATTTTTGTATTGATTTCCAATTGCTTTTTGCGGCGAAATCGAATATAATAGATATTGTAAGAAAAGTTGTGATTTCCGGCGGAAAATCCGCCGTCACAGAAGAAAGGAACATAGAACTATGGGCGTTAAGGTAGTAAAATTCGGCGGCAGCTCTCTTGCGGATGCAGGACAGATCAAGAAGGCAGCTGCAATTATAAAGAGTGATGCAGACAGAAGATTCGTCGTTCCGTCCGCACCCGGCAAGCGTTATGCAGATGACATTAAGGTGACTGACATGCTCTATGCATGCTACGACAAGGCAAGCAAGGGTGAGGACTTTGCCGAGGATTTCCAGATGATCAAGGATCGCTACAACGGCATCATCGCAGATCTCGGCGTGGAGGTTTCCCTCGAAAAGCAGTTCAGTGAGATCCAGAAGGCACTGGCGACCGCAGGCAGAGAATATGCAGCAAGCCGCGGCGAATACCTCAACGGTATCATCATCGCAGCATACCTCGGCTACACCTTCGTGGACGCAGCCGATGTGATCATCTTCAACGACAACGGCCAGATGATGCGCCACGAGACTGTCGCAAAGCTCCGCGAGGTGCTCAAGAACGTGGAAAGCGCAGTCATCCCCGGCTTCTATGGCAGATCCGTCAGCGGCGTGGTTCGCACCTTCTCCAGAGGCGGCTCCGACGTGACCGGTTCCCTGCTGGCAAGAGCAATGCGCGCTTCCGTTTACGAGAACTGGACGGACGTTTCCGGTATGCTCGTTGCTGACCCGAGAGTCGTAGACAATCCCCTCGTGATCAACAAGATCACCTACAAGGAGCTCAGAGAGCTTGCCTACATGGGCGCGACCGTTCTGCACGAGGATGCGATCTTCCCGGTAAGAACCGCAGGCATCCCGATCAACATCCGCAACACCAATGCGCCCGAGGACGCAGGCACCATGATCGTTCCGGACGACGATGTCAAGGACGAGGTAAGCGTTCGCACCATCACCGGCATCGCCGGCAAGAAGGGCTTCTCTGCGATCAATATCGAAAAGTCCATGATGAACAGCGAGATCGGCTTCTGCCGCGATGTACTGAACACCATTGCAGATCTGGGCATTTCCTTCGAGCACATGCCTTCCGGCATCGACACTATGAGCGTGATCGTGGACAGCGACAGCCTTGAGGGCAAGGAGGAGCAGCTCCTCGCAGCACTGCGCAAGCGCTGCAATCCGGATCATGTGGAGATCGAGAACGACATCGCCCTGCTGGCAGTGGTTGGCCGCGGCATGAGACGCACCCACGGTACCGCAGCACGAATCTTCGCAGCACTGGCACATGCAAGAATCAACGTCAAGATGATCGACCAGGGCTCCAGCGAGCTGAACGTGATCGTCGGCGTAAACCAGCACGACCTCGAGCAGGCGATCCGCTGCATCTACGATGTGGCAGTGCGCCGCACCTATGATGTATTTATCACTTCTTCGCTGGTGTAAGCAACAATCACAACAACCCATCCCCTTGAGGGGATGGGCTGTTCAGTCTGTCGAAAAAGTCCCGTCCAGCCACTGCGCCTCTGGCGCAGGGCTGGACTAAGTTTTTTCATTTAGTTGCGCCTTCGGCGCATATAGGGGGCTGCGCCCCCTACAACCCCCAGTATATAGCCGAAAAGCACTCCGCAGG
>CAYYIT010000044.1:0-20444 GCA_964472035.1 uncultured Ruminococcus sp. | reverse complement strand
CTGTCACTTCGTGACGTCTCCCCACCCCGTGGGGAGCAGCCCTCCACCCGCCAAAAGGCTATCGCCTTTTGATCCATGAGGTTTTTCGACAGACTGAGGGGTATCTGTACGATACCCCTTTTGTTGAAATTGTGGCTATGCTCAGCCAAGAACGATGACGATCTCGTTCACGTCTGCGAGGTCAGCTGCCTTGATGTAGCTGCCGTCGAGCTGCTGACCATTGAGTATTACGGAAGCAACGCCGCTCTGCACATGGTTCGGATTCTGAACGTCGATATTCAGCTTCTTGCCGCGGAAGTTCTTCTTCATCTTGAAGCCGTCCCATGCAGCAGGAATGGACGGAGAAATGGTGATGCCGTCAGCATCCGGACGGATGCCGCAGATACCCTCGGTGCAGCCTACCATAACAGTGGATGCGGTACCTGTCAGCCAGTGAACATGGGATCTGCCCTCGAAGGGAGATGCCTTGGACTCGGTGAACTGGCCGTGTACATAGGGTTCCAGCACGCGGATCTCTGCCTTGTCGTTCATGGCAGCCGGTGCGGATTCCATGAAGTATTCGAATGCTCTGTCGCCGTGACCGAGCAGACCCTCTGCGAGGATCAGCCAGCCCTGGGACTGGGAGAAGATACCGCCGTTTTCCTTGGTATCTGCATTGAAGATATGCATCAGTGCGCCGTCGAAGTAATGCTCCTTGTACGGCGGCTCGAGCAGCTTTGCGCCGTAGGGGGTGTTGAGGATCTCATGAACGGAGTTCATTGCCTTCTCTGCCTGCTCCTCGCTTGCAAATCTGGAAACAACTGCCCAGCTCTGCGGATTGAGCCACATATTTGCCTCGGGATCGTTCTTGGCGCCGACTACAACGCCGTCCTCACGAATGCCGCGGATGAAGCGGTCCTCATCCCAGCACTTTTCAAGCGCTTCGCCGAGCTTTGCCTGTACCTCGTCGATGTAGGCAATATATTCGGTATCGTTCTTGCCCTTTGCCATGTCGCGGATCACGCTCATTGCATAGTAGAGCTGGAATGCCACGAAGGTGGACTCGCCCTTTGCGCCCATGCGCAGGCAGTCGTTCCAGTCTGCGTGCAGACCTGCGGGCATATTGTTTGCACCGAGTCTCTCCATGGAGAAGCGGATCGCATTCTTCAGATGCTCGTAAACAGTAGCCTCACCGCCGCCTTCTTCGGCATAGGTGATCACCTCATCGAGGAATGCAGCGTTGCCGCTCTCGCCGATGTACTTCACGATGGTCGGGAAGAGCCACAGTGCATCGTCGGCACGATAGGACGGATGGCCGGTTTCCTTCGCATATGCGCTGTTTTCGTTCTGTTCATCGGGGCAGTTCTCGTGGCCCGCATTGTGGTTGAACTTAACCAGGGGCAGACCGCCGCCGTTGCTGACCTGTGCGGAGAGCATGAAGCGGATCTTATCGGCAGCCATCTCGGGATCCAGATGGATGATACCCTGGATATCCTGCACGGTATCGCGGTAGCCGTAGCCGTTTCTCAGGCCGCAGTACACAAAGGATGCGGCTCTGGACCAGATGAAGGTGATGAAGCACTGGTATGCATTCCACACGTTCATCATGTTGTTGAATTCCTCGGAGGGAGTCTCCACCTCGAAGTTGGAGAGCTTCTCATGCCAGTAGGACTTGAGAGCGCACAGCTCCTCGTCCACCTTGCCGGGGGTCTCATATGCTGCGAGGATCTCAGCGGATTCTGCGTCATTCTTCTGACCCAGAACATAGATGATCTCCTTGGTCTCGCCGGGAGCGAGGGTGATCTCGGATCTCAGGGCACCGCAGGCATTGGAGTTGAAGTTCATGGAATCGTCGCACTTGCCCTCTTCCACCATGATGGGGTTGGAATAGGTTCTGTACGGGCCGATGAACTTGTCCAGATTGCCGCAGCCGTCAACGACCTCGGCACCTGCCACGCCGAAGAAACGCTCTCTGTGGTTGGAGCCGTCAGCCCACTTGCCGGAGTTCTCGTTGATGTGCTGGAGGATCTTGTTGCCCTTGCGCTCGGTACGGGTGATGAACAGGGTGTACTGGAGGTTGACCTGATCCTGCTCGTAGTTGTTGTCATTGGTGAATTCGATGAAGCCGAATGCGGAGAGCTTTCTCTCCTTGGCATCATTGTTTGTCACCTTCATGCGCCATACCTCATAGGTCTGGCCTGCCGGAACATAATAGGTGGTCTCGGTCTTGATCTGTGCATACTCGGAGGTCATCACGGAGTATGCGGTACCATGGCGGCACTCGGACTTGTAGGTGTCCATGGGCTTGCCGACCGGCTGCCATGTTGCAGACCAGAAGTCACCGTTTTCTGCGTCACGCAGATAGATGTATCTGCCCGGCAGCGCCATCATGGAGTTGAAGCGGAAACGGGCAATTCTGCCGTTTGCGCCGGACTGCACGAAGCTGTAGCCAGCAGCGTTATTGGAAACGATGGCACCGTACTCGGGGGAGCCGAGGTAGTTGACCCAGGGTGCGGGGGTATCGGGTCTGGTGATGACATATTCCTTGTTCGCAAGATCGAAATAGCCGTACTTCATAAATGTAATTCTCCTTTTGATTGGGGATTTGTTATCTTCTCTTCTGTGCATGGATATACACATATAGTTATTGTAACATATCGCCGCATTTTTTGCAAGGGGTAAATGCGAATTTTCCTGCAAAAAAATATTGGGAGCGTTCTATGTCTGCGCGGCGGCGGTTTTTTATGCAGCTTATCCAAAAGTGGTACGGTGCATTTGTGCAGAAGGGAGAACTGCAAAATTATTTTCGAAAAAGTGGTACGCGCGCGTACCACTTTTCTGCGATTTGAGACTACACATGGAAGGAGGTTTTGCTGATGGTGAAGAAAACGGACACGGAAAGTGCCATTGAGGGACTGCGCAAGCTCGCCTTCGGGCGGTGCAACGATGCGGTGAAGCTGGTCTTTGCGGAGGATCCGCCGTCGGCGGCAACGCTTGGAAGGATGGATCTGTTCAACGTGGCATCGATCGCGAGGGACAAGGGCGGCGGTGTGGAGGTGCGGTTCTTCGACCGGCAGAAAGCGCTGGAGCGTCTGTACGAGTACGCGCATGCATCGCAGGAGGGTGCTTCGGCACGGAGTCTGCTGGATGCGCTGACAGGGGCGGATGACGATGGAGTTTAAGCGTTTTTCGCCAAAACAGAGGCTTGCGCTCCGCTGGTGGGCGGATCCGGCAAACCGTGACAGGGACGCGATCATCTGTGACGGGGCTGTGCGCAGCGGCAAGACGCTGTGCATGTCGCTGGGCTTTGTCTGCTGGGCAATGGCGTGCTTTCAGGACGGCACATTCGCGCTGTGCGGCAAGACGATCACGTCGCTTGAGCGCAATCTTGTCCGGCCGCTGCTGCAGGTGCTGGAGGATGCCGGCTTCGGCTGCAGGCATTCGGTGAGCCGGCATTATGTGGATGTGACGGCGTGGGGGCACCGGAATCGTTTCTATCTCTTCGGAGGCAAGGACGAGGGCTCGGCGGCGCTGATCCAGGGCATGACGCTGTGCGGCGTACTGTTTGACGAGGCGGCGCTGATGCCGCGATCCTTTGTGGAGCAGGCGTTAGCACGCTGTTCGGTCGTCGGCGCGAAGCTCTGGTTCAACTGCAATCCGGAGCATCCCTACCACTGGTTCTATCGGGAATGGATCCGCAAATGCGAGGAGAAGCGTGTGCTCTATCTGCACTTCACGATGGATGACAATCCGTCGCTGTCGGAGCAGGTGAAAGCGCGCTACCGCCGGATGTACGGCGGCGTGTTCTACGACCGGTTCGTACTGGGCAAGTGGACGGTCTCCGAGGGGCTGGTCTATCCGATGTTCCGGAAGGAACGCCATGTGGTGCAGGAGGTTCCGGAATGCAGCCGCTATGTGATCTCCTGCGACTACGGCACGGTGAATCCGACTTCCATGGGGTTATGGGGTGAGCATGACGGGGTCTGGTACCGCATCCGCGAGTACTATTATGATGCACGGCGTGAGGGCAATTCCCGCACGGATGAGGAACATTACGAGGGCTTATGCGCCCTTGCAGGAGGTCTTCCGATCGAATGTGTGGTGGTGGATCCTTCGGCGGCGAGCTTCATAACGGTGATCGCGCGGCACGGCAGGTTCCGGGTGATCCGTGCGAAGAACGATGTGCTTTCCGGCATTCGTCAGGTCAGTGATGCGCTGCAGCAGGACAGGCTCCGCTTCCATGCCGGATGCGGTGATCTGCTGCGGGAGTTCTCCCAGTACTGCTGGCAGGACGGCATTGCAGGGGATGCGCCGAAGAAGGAGCATGACCATGCGATGGACGACATGCGGTACTTTGTGGTGACCGTCATGAACCGCCGGGAGGAGTCGTTTGCGGCGATAAGTCTGAGGCGAGGGTAGGTTTCGGGGGACGCCGTCCCCCGAAACCCCTGCGCGGACACCGTGATTCCAAGTGGAAACAAGGAGCCATGAAAGATTGGAGGGGTTTGGGGGCGAGCGAAGCGATTGCCCCCAAGGCGGGGGAGGGGTGCGGCAGCACCCCTCCAAAAAGCCCCTCCCCTCGGGGAGGGGTTGGGGTGGGGGCAGTTTACAGTAAATTGAGGTGATCATCAAATATGAAATTCGGAAAGAAAAAGAAACCGCCGGTGCCGGTGCAGGGCGTACAGACTGCATCGCAGGGCACCGGCAGCACGGAATTTCCGGTGCAGCTGTACAGCTACGAGCTGTTCGAAAAGGTACGCCGCACGGTTCCCATTCTGGATGCGGCGGTCTCGAAGCTGGTGCGTCTGATCGGTTCCTTCCATGTGGAATGCACTGACAAGCGGATGCAGCCGCTGCTGGATGCATTCCTGCGCGAGGTGCCGGTCGGTCTGACAGGACAGTCGGTGCACAGCTTCATCGACAGCTATTTTGACAGTCTGCTGGTTTACGGCAACGCTGTCGGAGAGATCGTGCTGGACACGAAGGGCAGCCACATTGCCGGTCTGTGGAACGGCCGTGTGTCGCAGATCGGCGTCAGGGCCGGGGCTTCGCCGATGGATCGGCAGTACGTTCTGCGCACGGACGAAGGAGAACAGGTACTGCCGCATCCGGAGCGGATCCTCTTCACGGCGCTCAAGCCGCCTGCCGGAGGGGTCTACGGCGTGTCACTGCTGCAGGGGATTCCGGCATTTGCACAGATCCTGCTGCGCATTTACGAGTGCATCGGGCAGAATTTTGACCGTGCCGGAAATGTCCGCTACGCGGTGACGTACAAGCCGTCGAATGATCCGGCGGAGCTTGCGTATGCCGGCGAGCGTGCCAAGTGCATTGCGAAGGAATGGTCGGACGGCATGGCTGCGGCGCAGCACGGCGAAGTCCGCGACTTTGTGGCGGTGGGCGATGTGGAGATCAAGGTGATCGGCGCTGAAAATCAGATGCCGGCGACGGAGATCCCGGTGCGCCAGCTGCTGGAGCAGATGCTCTCGAAGCTTTCTGTTCCGCCGTTTCTGCTGGGTCTGAGCTGGTCTTCCACGGAGCGCATGTCGGCGCAGCAGGCGGACATTCTGACATCCGAGCTGGAGTATTACCGCAGGCTGCTTGAGCCTGTCATTGCACGCATTGCAGGCATGTTCCTGCAGCTGCAGGGTGCGCGGCCGGAGGTGGACATCGTATGGGAGTCCATCAACCTGCAGGATGAGACGGAGCTTGCGGAAGCACGTCTCAATAACGCGAGGGCTGCGGAGATAGAAGGCAGGCAGGGGACTCCGTCCCCTGCAACCCCTACCATAGGGATGTGATCCCTTTGGAATCCCGAGGCGTTGTTTCATTGCCCCACAAGGGCGCAATGAAACAACGTTAGGATTGCAAGAACCCCATTCTTGGGCAGGAAAAGCAAAAGAACAGGGTTTCCTGCATCATCTGCTCCGCAGACGTTGCATATGGAAACTCTGATGTAAAAATCCACAACCAAATTCAAGGAGGAAAAGCATATGTATAATGAGGTAAAACTGGAAAAGGGTATGTATCATCTGGCTGGCAAGAGCTTTTTGCAGGCACTGGAGGAGGCCGATCCGGCGGCGCAGTATGCGCAGACTCCGCTTGCGAAGCTCGATGCTTACGAGCGTCAGCTCAAGCGTTTTGACATCCGTGTCAGCGGTCCGATGTGTGACAGGGTGGAGAAGTTCTTCACCACGACCGAATCCGCGGTACTGTTTCCGGAATTTGTCCGCCGCGCGGTGGTGCAGGGCATGCAGGAGGCGGTACTGTCCGATCTGACGGCGGTGGTTTCCCGCAGCGAGTCCAACCGCTACCAGGGCTGCAGTCTGACGGACACGGCAGAATATGCGGTGACTGCTGCCGGTGAGGAAATGCCTGTTTCCACGATCATGGAGAGCGAGGAAGTTGTGACGCTGGCCAAGTACGGCAGAACCATCAAGGCCTCCTACGAGGCGATCCGTCAGCAGAGACTGGATGTCTTCGCGCTGATGCTGCGCAGAATCGGCAAGAACCTTGCAGACAGCGTGGTTTCCAACGCGATCACCGTGCTGAAGACCGGTGCAGGTACCGTTGCCAAGAAGGGCGATGCGCTGGCGTACGCGGATCTTGCGGCGCTTTACGGTGCGTTTGAGGGCTTCCGCATGACAGCGGTACTGGCATCCCCTGCGACCGTAGCGGAGATCCTGGTGATGGAGCAGATGCTGGAGGCGTCCTCTGAGAACACTGCGGAAATCCGTCTGCCGTTCGGCGCAAGACTGATCAACTGTCCGCAGATGGAGGACGGCACCGTCATGGGTCTGGACACCGCCTTTGCGCTGGAGCAGATCCAGAGCAGCGATGTGGTTCTGGAAACGGACAAGCTCATTGACCGCCAGCTCGACTGCATCGGTATCTCCGTCAACATCGGTTTCCGCACCCTCATGGCGGACGCAG
Organism: uncultured Ruminococcus sp.; assembly: GCA_964472035.1. Lineage (GTDB taxonomy): Bacteria > Bacillota > Clostridia > Oscillospirales > Ruminococcaceae > UBA3855. The sequence goes on along the minus strand of CAYYIT010000044.1, from coordinate 13,535 downwards.
TGAAGGTGCTGGCGTAAGGGGAGCGCGGGGGGACGCCGTCCCCCCGTACCCCCCTGCCAAAGGAACGGAGTTCCTTTGGAATCCTAAGGCGTTGCACCAATGCCCCACAAGGGGGCAATGGCGCAACGTTAGAATCGCAAGAACCCCATTCTTGGGCAGGATACAAGAGAACAGCTCCCAGCATACCCACCATCGCCTGCGCCCCGACAAAATCGGGCAAAGGGGGTGGGGTGATGGAAGGGCAACAAAGGGAGGTGCGGAGGGGCAAGCCCCTCCGCAAGAAAGGGGGAATACGGGGGCTTTGCCCCCGTCAAAAATGCCCCTCCCCTCGGGGAGGGGTTGGGGTGGGGGCAGTTGATCAGAAGCTGCCCCATTCCCTTATGCTCACCGCAGGTGAGCCAATATGAGAGGAGGATTACCCATGGACGCACTCACAAAACTCAACCAGTTCACTCGCAGGGAGCATACACCCGAGGAGGTCTACCTCTTCGACGTGATCCTCTGCGACAATGATATCGACCGTGATCTCGAATGCTTCTCCGATGCGGCGCTTGCCGATCTGCAGCGCCTTTTCATCGGAAAGACGGGCATTTTTGATCACAACCCGAAGACCTCCGGACAGACGGCGCGCATTTATGACACCGAGATCGTCCGCGAGGAGGGAAAGAAAACTGCCGACGGCAGGCAGTACCTTGCGCTGCGTGCGCATGCCTATATGATCCGCACGGAATCCAACGCCGACCTGATCCGCGAGATCGAGGGCGGCATCAAGAAGGAGGTCAGCGTTTCCTGCAGCGCGGAACGACAGCTTTGCTCCGTCTGCGGTGTCAACCGCCGTGAGACGGCTTGCAGCCACGTTCCCGGCAGGACCTACGGTGACAGGACCTGCTACACGATCCTGGACGGCATCACAGATGCCTATGAATGGAGCTTTGTGGCGGTTCCGGCACAGGTCAACGCCGGCGTGACCAAGCATTTTCATGGAAGGGAGGATTCCGGTATGGACAAGGACCAGAGACTTGCTGCGCAGGATGCCATCCTGAAGGAAGTGGAGACCCAGCTGCGCGCGGAGGTACTGCAGCTGTGCGGCAGAAGCCAGAGCACGGCGATCTCCAAGGCGATGCACACTGCCGCTGAAAAGATGGATGTCCGCGAGCTGCTCCGCTTCAAGCAGGAGCTTACGGCGGAGCAGTGCGGTATCGCCAATGTACAATTGTATTGCAAGGATGATGCAACGGAGGATTTCCGACTGTAAGCGATCCACAGGAACAGACGCCCCGTTCCCTTCCGGCTTTGCCCGAAGGGAACGGCTTACATGCGGTGGTTCGCCGCAGAAAGGAGTATGCTATGAATATGACGATGATCGGTTCACTCTTCACCCTGTTTTCCGGTGAGGAAGATCGCGAGACCTACCTTCCCCTGCTGGTGACGGCAGTGCATGAGGTGCGCAGGAAGCTCCGTCATGATGCGGATGCGGACGAGGTGCGCCTGTGCTATCTCTGCGCTGCGATCGCCAATCTTCGCTACACCCAGATGTACGGTGCAAGGGAGAAGGCGCTGGCGACCTATGCCGGCACCATTGCAAGGCAGTCCGACAGTGAGCAGCAGCTGCGCTTCGCAATGCAGCTTGTCAGCTCCTACCGTGCGCTCTGCTGCGATCTTCTCTGCGATGACGAAGCCTTTGTCTTTACCGGTGTGAGGGGGTGAGCGCATGCAGGATCTGTATCTCACCATGCTCGACAAGCTTCGCACACGCGCGGACGGCGAAGTTTATTCCTCTTTTGATGCAGTGCCGGTGCGGAAGAAATCGCCCCGGCGTTTTGCTGTGCTGACGCTGGAGGGCATGAAAACCGGCAAGCCGTTCCCCGTGCAGGGAGGCGAGGTGCATCCCTTTGCGCTGCAGATGCGCGTGGATGTCCTCTGTCCGATGGACGCATATCCCGAGGAGGCGATGCTCTGGTTTGAGACGAAGCTCCTGCCGGTGATCCTCAACTGCACGACGAGCGAGGTGCGCATGGATCCGCCGGATGTGGATCTGAAGCTCCAGAAGCTCGTGTGCAGCTGGCATTTTGCGCAGTACGGGGAATACCGGATGATGGAAACGGAGGGAGAAGCATGAATCAGGTAACAGCCAGAATCCACAGCTGCTACACGGTGCAGTTCGGGACGGTGACACTCTGTCTGCAGGCGTATGAGGTCAAGGGGCAGACGGTTCTGACGGAGCGCGTCACGGCGGACAACCTTCCGGCGGTGACGGCAAGCTATCCGAAGGGAACGCGCCTGACGCTGCGCGGCGGCCTTTCCGCATTGGAGGATGCGGCGGCGGTCACGGCGGTGCTGGCACAGTATCTGCAGGAGGGCACGGTGCAGGACATTACGGTCGGCACGCTGCAGTTTCCGGCGGCGCGGCTCGTGGGGTATGCCGTCAGTGAGGCGGACGGGGACGCACAGGTGCAGCTGCAATTCTACTGCGCTGCCGTTCCGGTGCAGGAAGCAGGTGAAGGTGCATGATACCGGTACTGATGCTCCGGTTGTATTCCGGAACGGAATTTGTCGAAGAGCGCGTCTGCCTGAGCGCGGTGCTCGAAACGGAGGCGTACACGCCCTATGTTTCGGTACGCGCGCAGTTTTTGTCAAGCGGTCAGGATTACGGCGAGATCACGGATGCGGCGCTCTATTACCGCAACGGCAGGGTCTTCATCGGCATGCTGGACAAGCTCGAACGCGTCAGAAAGGACGGCGCGGAGATCGTCACGGTCAGCGCGCGCAGCTACACCTGGGTGCTGACGCAGAACCAGTTCTCCCCCGGTCTGCACTATGACATGACGCTTGAAGAGATCATGGAGGGCGTGTATCAGTTCCCCGGCGTGACCTACGAAGCGTACGAAGGCGCGGGATATATCTACGTCAAGGAGGGCGCAAGCGTCTGGGACAGCATTGTGAACTTCGGCTACAAGCTGACGGGGCATTATCCCTATGTGCAGGGAAATACTGTGCGCGTGACGCTCGATGCCGGCGAAACGCCCGTGGTGATCCCGACGGCGCTCATCCTGCAGACGGGAGAATTCTGCGACAACAGCCGCCTCGTCAGCCATTTCCACATGGCTGATCTGGAGGGCAATTACGGTGCCTACCAGCTCGTCAATGAGGATGCGGTGAATGCCGGCATCATCCGGCACAAGCAGTTCCGGATGGACCAGCAATATCTGCATGAACCGGAAAATGCACTGCTCTTCCGCAAAAAATTCAGCATGCGCGCCTGCAAGGGCCGCTGGCTCACCATCAGCGGTTTCGTCAACCGCAGCGTCGGCAAGACCATCACCTGCGGCGATGCCTTCCAAAATGCCGTCGTCTCCCGTATGCGCATGGAATTCTCCCCCCAAGGCCTCCGCACGACCTACTGGTTCTATGAGGATGGGTTTTATGGGGGGACGGTGTAGTGGGGGACGCTGTCCCCCACACCCCCTGCCAAAGGGATGTGATCCCTTTGGAATCCCGTAGCGTTGCGCCATTGCCCCACAAGGGGGCAATGGCACAACGTTAAGATTGCAAGAAACACATTCTTGGGCAGGAATATGGGAACAGAAACTCCCACAACACACTCCCCCATACACCCTCCTCACGGAGCCGGCATAGACTGGATATGGGAGGAGTGCATATGGAAGAGAGGACGCTTGATCAGCTTGCGGAGGGCGAGGCGGCGCGGGTCGCGGCGCTGGGGCATTCGGGGGCGATGCGCCGGAGGTTACTGGACATCGGGCTGATCCCCGGAACGGCCGTGGGCTGCATTCAGAAAAGCCGCGGCGGCATGACCGCCTACTTCATCCGAGGCGCGGTCATTGCACTGCGCAGGGAGGATGCGCGGCTCATCACATTACAGCAGGCATGAATAAACCCATCCCTTTTTGACGAAGGGATGGGCTTTTTGATTATTCAGGAAAGCAGAGCTGCTCGGACAGGGCGTAGTTGCTGTAGCGCTCGTCATCGGTGACGTCAGCGATCACTTCAATGAAGGATGGAAGGATCACGGGCGTATCGATGCTGGACAGCTCGATCTCAAGCGTTGCGAGGCGGTCGCTGAACGTGTAGACATCCAGCTCCAGCAGCTGTCCGCGGAAGGGGAAGGCATAGCGCATTTTGTCGACCGGCTGCTTGTCCGGATCCGCTTCCTGCAGGAGGGCTTGGTACTGCTCGGGGGTGATCTCCTCCTCCAGCTCGATGCGTTCGCCGCAGGCAACGTGGCGTTTTTTGGTCAGGGTATACTGCCAGCCGTCGTGGGGATTGCCGCGCTTGCGGACTCTGTGGCACATGCCATCCTCGCTTGTGAGGTAGGTCTGCTCGATCTGCGTCGCGCTGCAGCGCGGGATCAGTTGGAGCTTGACCTTGTCGGGCATGGCGATGAGGAACTTGCGTTCAATTTCTCTGGGAAGATTCTGCTCCATTACTTACCTCTCTGGTTGGTCTTGTTCTGGAATTTCTCCGAAAAGACGACAAAACGCTTGTGTGTGCCGGAGCCGATCGCGCCGGCCTCGTCGAAGGCGCGGACGTTCAGACAGATCTCCCTGCCGTTCACAGCGGTGACCTCCGCTTCTGCGGTGACCTGCATGCCCTCGGGGGTGGCGGCGCTGTGGTCGATGCACAGCTGTGTGCCGACGGTGGTCTCATCGTCCTCAAGGTAGGGGGCGAGTGCATTGCAGGCTGCCTCTTCCATCAGGGCTGCCATCATGGGTGTTGCAAAGACGCGGAGGCTGCCGCTTTTGACCGAAACTGCGAGCTTCTGCTCGGAAGCGGTGGTTACTGCGGTGCCCTTTGCGCCGATCGTGATTTCTTTCATGGGTGTACCTCCTTTTGTATTGGCTCACCTGCGGTGAGCATAAGGGACTCCGTCCCTTAAACCCTGCAAGCCTTTTTAGAAAAAAAGGCTTGACCCAAAAACCGAGATCCATCGCTGCGCAAAGCGCAGTCGATGCTGGGTATCGGGGGACTGTTCTCTTGTACCCTTGCCCAAGAATGGGGTTCTTGCGATCTTAGCGATTTTCTTCTGCTCCTTTATGGGGCAGAAGAAAATCGGCTCGGGATTCTCAAGGGATCACATCCCTTCGCCCCGAACCGAGGCAGGATGCTGCCCGAGGTGAGCGGGTGTGCCGCCATTGGATCAAAAGGCGGCTGGCAGGGGGTATGGGGGACGGCGTCCCCCATCACTCCAGCATCCCCTCCGCCTTCGCGGCGGCGATGATCTCCTGTGCGAATGCGCCGATGGTTTCGCTGCCGGCGGAAACGGTCGGGATATTGCGGTTTGTGACCTGTGCTTCGGTGATGCCGTGCTTCATCCAGGAGATGCCACCCTTCTTGTAGTTGAGCAGCATGGGCTGGATGCGGTCGAGGGCGTTGGCGAATTTTGCTTCCGCAGTCTCCTTCGCCTCGAACTCCTCCCAGAGGGCGCGGTATTCGGCGCACTGATCCTCCGGTAGGAGCGCAAAGAGGCGGTCGGCGGCCTTCAGCTCTCGCTCACGCTTGTCCTCGTTGCCCTTGGCGTCGTAGCAGTAGGTGTCGCCGGCGTCGATCTCTACGACGTCGTGAACCAGCACCATCTTCATCGTGTGCAGCACGTCCACCGGTTCGTTTGCATGCTCCGCCAGAACACACGCCAGCATCGCTAAGTGAAAGCTGTGCTCCGCGTCGTTTTCCGCCCTGTCCTCGTGCAGAACCAGGGTCTGACGGTAAATGTTCTTCAGCTTGTCCAGTTCTAACAGGAACTGTATCTGCTGTGCAAATCTGTCATTGTTCATTGGGTTAAGTCCTTTCTGTGGATGACAGGGGGCGCCGTTTCCCTGATCCCCTGCCCTAAGATAGAATTGCTCTGCAATTCAAGCGTTCTGCCTTTGCACCCTGTAAGGGGGCATTGGCAGAACGGCTCGGGATTCCAAAGGGATCACATCCCTTTGGCGGGGGTCAGGGGGCAGCGCCCCCTGTTAGTCATCAATAAGCCTTACCCCAGAGAACCATGCACTGTGCAGGCTTGCCGCAGCAGACGCACTTGTCGGAGAGGTTCTTCTGGTTGAAGGGGATGCATCTGGAGCCGGCACCGGTCTGTGCCTTGACCTCGTCCTCGCAGGCCTCGTCGCCGCACCACATTGCCTCGATGAAGCCATCGCCCTTTTCTTCGAGGGCCTTGTTGATCTCCTCGATGGTCTGGCACTGGAAGGTCTTGTTCTCGCGGTTTTCCAGAGCCTTCCGGAACATGCCGTCGTGAACCTCCTGGAGCTTCTGTGCGATCACTGCCTCCAGCTCGTCGAGGGAAACGAAGGTCTTCTCGCGGTTGTGACGGGTCACGATCACGCACTGGTTGGCTTCGATATCCTTCGGGCCGATCTCCACGCGAACCGGAACGCCCTTCATCTCGTACTCAGCAAACTTCCAGCCGGGGGAATTGTCGGTATCGTCGAGCTTTACGCGGACGCCTGCCTTTGCGAGGCGATCCTTCAGCTCGTTTGCCTTGTCCAGCACGCCCTCCTTGTGCATTGCCACCGGAACGATGGCTGCCTGGATGGGAGCAACTGCCGGCGGCAGAACCAGACCGTTGTCATCGCCGTGGGTCATGATGATCGCGCCGATGAGACGTGTGGTCACGCCCCAGCTTGTCTGGTGCGGATGAACGCGCTTGTTGTCGCGGTCGGTGTATTCGATCTCGAATGCCTTGGCAAAGCCGTCACCGAAGTAGTGGGAGGTACCTGCCTGCAGTGCCTTGCCGTCGTGCATCAGTGCCTCGATGGCATAGGTGGAAACCGCGCCGGCAAACTTGTCGGACTCGGTCTTCTTGCCCTGTACAACGGGCATTGCAAGGGATTCCTCGCAGAACTTGGTGTAGACATTCAGCATGCGCTCTGTCTCTTCAATTGCCTCCTCAGCGGTCGCATGGATGGTGTGGCCCTCCTGCCAGAGGAACTCACGGGAGCGCAGGAAGGGACGGGTGGTCTTCTCCCAGCGAACCACGGAAACCCACTGGTTGTAGAGCTTCGGCAGATCTCTGTAGGAATGCACGATGTTTGCGTAATGCTCGCAGAACAGGGTCTCGGAGGTCGGACGGACGCAGAGCTTCTCCTCCAGTCTGTCGTGGCCGCCATGGGTCACCCAGGCTACCTCGGGAGCAAAGCCCTCAACGTGATCCTTTTCCTTCTGGAGCAGGCTCTCCGGAATGAACATGGGCATGTTCACGTTCTCGTGGCCGGTCTCCTTGAACATACCGTCCAGGATGCGCTGGATGTTCTCCCAGATCGCATAGCCGTAGGGTCGGATGACCATGCAGCCCTTGATGCTGGTGTAGGCGATCAGCTCCGCCTTCTTACAGATATCGGTGTACCACTGCGCAAAATCCTCATCCATGGAGGTAATGGCATCCACCATTTTCTTATCATTCTTTGCCATAAGTCTATTCCTTTCTATTGTGATTCTGATGCAGAAGCAGGCGTATCATCGGAGGGCTCCTCCGGCGGAGGGGGTGTTTCCTTCCGCGGCGGCAGCTCGTAGATGGAGCGGATCCCGTAGCTCGGATCCTTCCTGCTGTCGTGGTTGCTGCGGTAATTGGCGATCCAGTTGTCCACGTGCTTGGCAAGCCAGGGCGTGAGTACAGCGACCGCGAAGATCACCGCAAAGGCCCCCAGACAAATCGCTCCGAATTTGATGATTGTTTCGACGCTTACGGTTTCATCCATCGTCATGACCTCCTGTTTTTCCGCCATATCACAGCTCTATCCTTTATTATACCAAAAAGCGGATCACTTTGCAAGCCCTTTTCTTCCCCAAAAAGAAAAAATAAAGCGTGGATTCCTGCATCACCGCAGCACGGTGCGTTCTCCAAGCGGTTGACATTCCTAACAAAAAGTGTTATAATATGAATAATCATGCAAATTGTACGCAAATCGACAAAAATTTATCGATAAAAGACCGCAACTTGCATAAATTCCTAAGAAAGAAGGCATCACATTGTTTTTTCAGAAGGATATAGAAACCATGTCCCGTAAGGAAATCGAGGCGCTGCAGCTCGAGAGACTGAAGCATCTGGTGGATTACTGCATGAAGAACGTGCCGTTCTACCACAAGCGCCTTACGGAGGCTGGCGTGACCGCGGACAAGATCAAGTGCCTGTCCGATATCCAGTACATCCCATACACGACCAAGGCGGACATCCGCGACAACTACCCCTACGGGCTGTTTGCCGTGCCGCTCAAGGATATCGTGCGCATCCACGCCTCCAGCGGTACCACCGGCAAGCCCACTGTTGTCGGCTATACCAAGAACGATATCAACAACTGGAGTGACTGCGTTGCAAGATTCTGCACCTCCGTCGGCGTGACTGACGAGGATATCGCGCAGATCTCCTTCGGCTACGGACTGTTCACCGGCGCGCTGGGTCTGCATTACGGTCTGGAGAAAATCGGCTGCTCCGTCATTCCGATCTCCTCCGGCAACACCCAGAAGCAGGCGATGATCCTCAAGGATTTCGGCGCCTCCGTTCTGGTCAGCACACCGTCCTACGCGATGTACATGAGCGAGGTTGCCCATGAGATGGGCATTTCCAACGATGACATCAACCTGCGCATCGGTCTGTTCGGCTCCGAGGGCTGCACGGATGCGCTGCGTGACAAGATCGAGAAGGGCTTCGGTCTGTTCTCCACTGACAACTACGGCATGAGCGAGCTGATGGGTCCGGGCGTGTCCGGCGAGTGCGAATTCCGCTGCGGCCTGCATATTGCCGAGGATCACTTCCTGCCCGAGATCATCAACAGCCAGACGGGCGAGGTGCTGCCCGAGGGCGAGAAGGGCGAGCTGGTCATCACGACCCTCACGAAGGAGGGCATCCCGATGCTCCGCTACCGCACCAAGGACATCACACGCCTGCACTACGACACCTGCAAATGCGGCAGGACCCATGTCCGCATGGAAAAGGTGCAGGGCAGAAGCGACGACATGCTCAAGATCCGCGGCGTGAATGTCTTCCCGTCCCAGATCGAGGACGTGATGGCGAATATCGACGGTATCTCGCCGCATTACGAGCTGATCCTGACGAGAAAGAACTACACCGACTATCTGGAAGTGCGCATCGAGATCAACGATCCGGCGCTGCTGGAGAATTTCGCCGATCTGGAGCGCCTGCAGAAGGAAGCTGCCTTCAAGCTCAAGACCGTGCTTGGCATCCAGGCAAAGGTGACGCTCGTTCCGCCCAGAACCATCCAGAGATACGAGGGCAAGGCAAAGCGTATCGTGGATAACCGTAATATGGACGCTGAATAATTGGGGAGTTGGGGGACTCCGTCCCCCATACCCCCTGCCAAAGGGATGTGATCCCTTTGGAATCCCATGGCGTTTCGCCAATGCCCTGCGGGCAAAGGCGAAACCTAATACGGAACGACCTCTTTTCTAAGGAAATGAAGTCACCCAATAAACACAATCACCGAGGAGGAACACAATGAAAGAACTGATGATCGGCAACGCTGCGGTTGCCAGAGGTCTGTATGAGGCAGGCTGTCAGGTGATTTCCAGCTATCCGGGTACACCGAGTACGGAGATCACTGAATTTTCCGCAGAATATGACGAAATGTACTGCGAATGGGCACCGAACGAGAAGGTTGCCATGGAGGCGGCATTCGGCGCATCCCTGCGCGGTGTGCGTACTGCATGTGCCATGAAGCACGTTGGTCTGAACGTTGCGGCTGACCCGCTCTTCACCCTGTCCTACACCGGCGTGACCGGCGGTCTGGTGGTCTGCGTTGCGGACGATCCCGGCATGCATTCTTCCCAGAATGAGCAGGATTCCCGTCACTACGCGATCGGCGCAAAGGTACCGATGCTCGAGCCTGCGGATTCTTCCGAGTGCAAGGAGTTTGCAAAGCTCGCGTTTGAGATCTCCGAGAACTTCGACACCCCCTGCCTGCTGCGCATCTGCACCAGAATCGCACACGCACAGAGCATGGTCGAGCAGGAAGAACGCATCGTTCCGGAAGTCAAGCCCTATGAAAAGAATCCGGCGAAGTACATCATGATGCCCGGCAACGCCATCCGCCGCCATCCCATCGTGGAAGAGCGCACTGCAAAACTGACAGAATACGCGGAGACCGCTCCGATCAACCGCATCGAAATGGGCGATACTTCCATCGGTATCATCACCTCCGGTGCCTGCTACCAGTATGTGAAGGAGGTCTTCGGCGAGAAGGCATCCGTTCTCAAGCTCGGCATGGTGAATCCCCTGCCCGTTCAGAAGATCAGGGACTTTGCGGCTTCCGTTGAGAAGCTCTACATCGTAGAAGAGCTTGACGGCATCATCGAGACACACTGCAAGAACATCGGCGTGGACTGCATCGGCAAGGAGATGTTCACTCCCCTGGGCGAATACTCCCAGAAGAGCATCGCGGCTGCCTTCGGCATGGAGGCAAAGGACTGCGTGACTGCGGACACTGCCATTCCCATGCGTCCTCCGGTGATGTGCGCAGGATGTCCTCACAGAGGCATGTACTACGTTCTCTCCAAGAACAAGATCACCGTTCTGGGCGACATCGGCTGCTACACCCTCGGTGCGGTAGCACCCCTGTGCGCGCTGGATTCCACCCTCTGCATGGGTGCATCCATCTCCGGCCTGCACGGCTACAACAAGGCCGGCGGAAACGAAACAGAGGGCAGGAGCGTTGCCGTAATCGGCGACTCCACCTTCATGCATTCCGGCATGACGGGTCTTGCCAACATCGCTTACAACGGTTCCAATTCCACGGTGATCATTCTGGATAACTCCATCACCGGCATGACCGGACACCAGCAGAACCCGACCACCGGCTACAATATCAAGGGCGATCCGGCTACCAAGATCGATCTCGAATCCCTCTGCCATGCCCTCGGCATCAACCGCGTCCGCGTGGTGGATCCCTACAACCTCGACGAGTGCGAGAAGGCTGTCAAGGAAGAGCTCACTGCAAATGAGCCGTCTGTGATCATTTCCCGCCGTCCCTGCGTCCTCCTCAAGTCCGTCAAGGCAAAGCCTCCGGTCAAGGTCGATGCTGACAAGTGCAAGAGCTGCAAGAAGTGCATGAAGATGGGCTGCCCTGCGATCCATATGGAAAACGGCAAGGCCTGCATCGATACCACCCTCTGTGTGGGCTGCGGCGTTTGCACGCAGCTGTGCGCGTTTGGAGCGATTACTGAGTAAGTGACAGGGGGCGCTGCCCCCTGACCCCCGCCAGCCGCCTTTTGATCCAATGGCGGCACACCCGCTCACCTCAGGCAGCATCCTGCCTCGGTTCTGGGCGAAAGGGATGTGATCCCTTTGGAATCCCGAGGCGATTTGCCATTGCCCCCTGTGGGGGCAAAGACAAATCGTTAGGAATGCAAGAATTGCATTCCTTGGGTGGGGAACAAGAAGGACAGAGCCGCTATCATTACACAATTAACGACTACAAAGGAGCACAAGTACATGGAAAACAACACATCCCTCGGAAAGGGTATTCTTGGCGCAGTGATCGGCAGTTTGCCGGGACTGATCCTGTGGGTAATTTTAGGATATTTTGGCTGGACGGTGGGCTATGTGGGTCTGCTGATCGCGTTCGGCGTGACATTCGGCTACATGAAGATGGGCGGCGAGATGTCGAAGGCAGGCGCGGCGGTCTGCATTGTTACGCTGCTCGTGACGATCTACCTCGGCGTGCATCTGTCCTGGTCGATGTATCTGTTCGACATGCGTCCGAATCTGGGACTGGGCACATGTATTTTCGGTCTGTTTGATTATATTATCGATGCCGGCGAATTTGTCAAGAGCCTGCTGATCGGCTATGTATTCGGCATTCTCGGTGCAAGCGGCGTCCTCAAGCAGATGCTGTAATGAACGAAACTTTCAACATAGAAGGAGTATATTATGGAAACAAAAGGTATTGTGATCTGCGGTGTCGGCGGTCAGGGCAGCCTTCTCGCCAGCAAGCTGCTGGGCAGAGTGCTCGCCAATGAGGGCTACGACATCAAAGTTTCTGAGGTTCACGGCATGAGCCAGCGCGGCGGTTCCGTGATCACCTATGTCCGCTACGGCGACAAGGTATTTTCCCCCGTGATCCAGACGGGCGAAGCGGACTATATCATTTCCTTTGAGCGCATCGAAGCAGCGCGCTGGGTATCCCTCCTCAAGGAGGACGGCGTACTGATCACCAACACACAGCGCATCGATCCCATGCCCGTTATCATCGGCGCGGCGGAGTATCCCTCCGAGATCCTCGATGAGCTCAAGGCAAAGAACGTCAAGCTCGAGGCTATGGACGCCCTCGCACTCGCTGAGCAGGCTGGCTCCGCAAGATGCGTCAACATCGTCCTCATGGGTCAGCTCGCCAAGCACTTCCATATCGATTATGAGAAGTGGATGACCGCGCTTGAACAGGTCGTAAAGCCCCAGTTCATCGACATGAACAAGAAGGCTTTCGCGCTGGGATATGAATTTACTGCATAATTAAACGAGAGGTCACACTGGCTGGAGCGGGGGACGCTGTCCCCCGTACCCCCTGCCAAAGGGATGTGATCCCTTTGGAATCCCGAGCCGATTTTTCATTGCCCCACAAGGGAGCAATGAAAAATCGCTAAGATTGCAAACAAACCATTCTTGGCAAGGATACAGGGAAACCACAGCCCCGCCCAACCGGTGCAACTCCCGATTAAGTAAGGAGGAAAACCACTATGACAACACAACAGCTTTCCATCTTCATGGAAAACAAGCCGGAACAGCTTGTAAAGGTAACCGAGACACTGGCAGAGGGCGGCATTGACATCCGTGCAATGTCCCTGGCGGACACACAGGACTTCGGTATCGTGCGCATGATCGTCAGCGACTGCGCCAAGGCACAGGCTATGCTCAGCGAAAAAGGCATGATGTCCAGCATCACCAAAGTAATGTGCGCTGCGATTCCGGATCAGCCGGGCGGTCTGGGTGTCATCACCAAGGCGCTGTCCGATGCGAAGATCAACATCGACTACCTCTACGCATGCATCACCATCATCGGCAAGTGCGCTTACATCGTACTCCATGTCGATAACGAAACAAAGGCCACCGAAGCCCTCGAAGCCGCAGGCATCCACCTCGCGACCGATGAGGAGCTTGCACAGCTCGGTTAACAAAGGCAACACCGCACAAAGACCGCCTGACGGCTCAGCACGTCATCTGTTTGCATCTTTTCCGTCATCTCGCCCAAAAATTCCTTGACATACGGCAGTATGCCTGCGGAATTTTTGGATCATCTGACGAAAAATCTGCTGCACATCTGACGCACTGTCCTTTGTGCGGTATTGCCCAAAAAACCTCCCCTGTGATGGGGAGGTTTTTTGTTTCTGGGGAACGCAGGGGGCGCTGCCCCCCGCACCCCCTGCCAAAGGGATGTGATCCCTTTGGAATCCCGAGGCGATTTGCCATTGCCCCCTATGGGGGCAAAGACAAATCGTTAGGAATGCAAGAATTGCATTCCTTCAGTCTGTCAAAAAAGTCCAGCCCAGTGCTGGACTTTTTCACACAGAAGTGG
>CAYYIT010000043.1:0-21251 GCA_964472035.1 uncultured Ruminococcus sp. | reverse complement strand
TGAAAAAACTTAGTCCAGCCCTGCGCCAGAGGCGCAGTGGCTGGACGGGACTTTTCGACAGACTGGAACGCCCATCCCTTTTGAGGGATGGGCGTTAGTATGTCGTGGTATTATTCATTCAGTGTCAGATAATACTCATTCAGGGTAAGCTCACCGCCTGCGCCGATGTAGGCTGCATATTGCAGTACATAGGCCGCATCGGAAGCATCCACTGCACCATCTCCGTTTACATCCGCTTTATCAAATGTAAACACCTGGTAGGGACTCTCATAAACGCTTTCGAAAATGATTTCCGCATTCAGGAAGCTGTCACTTGTATCATTGATGGTGATTGCTGCCCATTGCTCCTCCGTACCGGCATAGTGAATGGTCTGCAGCATGTTGCAGTTGCCGAATGCATTGTTTCCGATGCTCTGAAGCGTTGCTGGCAGGGATACCTCCTTCAGCTGGTTTGCCGTTGCAAAAGCATTGGTTCCGATATCCTCCACGCCCTCCGAAACAACAACCGTCCGAAGATATGTTCCTCCAAAATAAAACGCACTGTCGTCAATTCTGGTAACCGGCAGTCCGTCCACATAGGACGGAATTACAATGTCAACATCCATCTTGCCGCTGTCACCGGAATCCACATAGGCACTGTTGTCATACAGCGTGTAGGTGATGCCCTCATAGGTCACGGTTTCTGCGGCACTGACACTCCAGCCAGCTGTACAGGTACACACACATAACATGGCGGTCAGAATGGCTGATTGTTTCAGAAATCTCATATAGTTCCCCTCCTTTTTTCAGTGCAAAGCACTATTTGATTTTATTATACAAGTGTTCGTCGTATTTGTCAATAGTTTTTAACACTTCTGCTTCTTTTTTGGTTTTTCTTACAAAATACAATCTTTGCACTTGTGCATTCTGTACGAAGCTATGCCGTTACTCATCTTCAATCATCGGCAGCGGCTTTCTATTATTTGGTATCATTTTATTTACAGCCGGAAAAATGAGAAAATTTCTGCCATTCCGATTGATAAAGGAACACATGGCAACAAAGAAAAGCCCTCCGGGCTGCAATGCACCGAAGGGCTGTAGAAATTTTATTACGCATATTATCCCTGTATTAATGTCAGGTAATACTCATTCAAGGAAAGCTCTCCGCCGGCGCCGACATAGGCAGCAAACTGAAGAATGTAGGCAGCATCTGTAGCATCGATGGAGCCGTCATTGTTGACATCGGGGGTAAGCGGTGCGGGGATATCATCGGCTCCGTAGTGGATGGTGGCGGAGGCAAGACCGCCCTTATGCAATACCGCATTCCATTGTATGATCGTTCCTGCATAATAAATATGCTGTACTGAACAGTTTTCAAATGAATCCCAATTATCATTTTGCAGATTGGTAATGCTTATGGGAAGATAAATGTTTTTCAAGGATGTACAATTGTCAAATGCACGTGCACCAACTAAAGTCGGACCATTATTGATCGTTACCGTTCGCAAGCTTGTGCATCCGCTTGCAACATCATTGCCTATCTGCTCAGAGCCTTCAGGGAATTCAAGCTCCAAAAGACTTACACATCCTGCAAACGCAGCGTTACCAATAAATAATGTATTGTCAGGAATCTCGATTATCTGCAGGCTGATCGAATTTTCAAAACATTTTTCACCAATGGATGTCAATGTGGATGGCAAGCTTACATTTTGTAGCAATGTACACTGATAAAACGCACTCACCCCGATCTCCGTCACGCCATTCGGAATCGTCACGCTCTCCAGCTTTGTCGCATTCTTAAACGCATTGTCCCCGATTCTTGTCACGGCTACGCCCTCAATTTTTGAAGGAATTGTCACAGTACTGATGGAATTATCAAAACCCGTAATTTCTACATAATCATCATACATGGTATAAGTCATTGTGCCATATGTACCGCTTGTAGCTGCACTCACCATCAAACTTGCATCATTCCATCCCATCAGCTCCGGTGCGGTACCCGCACCCAGTACCATGGCTGCTGTCAGCAGCAGCGCATATGCTCTTTTTGCTTTCATCCAAATTCCTCCTTCTGCGCATTTCGCGCACCATTTCTTAGTTTTATTATACATTATACACAAAAAAATGCAAGCATTTTTACATATTATCGCTGAATTTCTACCCTTTGTACAAAAAAACTGTATTATCTTTGGCACTAACGTCCAATTGTCATGCATCATCTGAGATAAACACTTTTTAGCAGAAAAGCTTGTGAAATTCTTGACAAAGGGGCGGTTTTGTAGTACAATAGAAAGTATAGTGGATTGCTGTTTTTTGTCATTTCGGCGGCGGCATTCTATCATTTGGAAAGGATTGATTACAATGGGTTTGACATTAACTGAAAAGATCCTGCGTGCGCACCTCGTTGACGGTGAGCCGGTCAAGGGTCAGGAAATCGGTATCCGTATCGACCAGACTCTGACACAGGATGCAACCGGTACCATGGCGTACCTGGAATTCGAGGCAATGGGCGTGCCGAGAGTACGCACAGAGCGCAGCGTGGCTTACATCGACCACAACACCCTGCAGAACGGCTTTGAGAATGCCGACGACCACCGCTTCATCGGCTCCGTAGCCAAGAAGCATGGCATTCATTTCTCCCGTCCCGGCAACGGCATCTGCCATCAGGTACATCTGGAGCGCTACGGCATTCCGGGCAAGACCCTGATCGGCTCTGACAGCCACACTCCCACCGGCGGCGGTATCGGTATGATCGCCATCGGCGCAGGCGGTCTGGACGTTGCAGTTGCAATGGGCGGCGGCGCATACTACATCACCTACCCGCAGGTAGTCAAGGTAAACCTCACCGGCAAGCTCTCTCCGTGGGTTGCTGCGAAGGACGTCATCCTCGAGGTTCTGCGCAGACTGTCCGTTAAGGGCGGCGTCGGCAAGGTGATTGAGTACTGCGGCGAGGGTGTCAAGACCCTGTCCGTTCCGGAGCGTGCCACCATCACCAACATGGGTGCTGAGCTGGGCGCGACCACTTCCATCTTCCCGTCCGACGAGATCACAAAGCAGTTCCTCGAAGCACAGGGCAGAGGCGAGGTATGGACCGAGCAGTCCGCTGACGCTGATGCAGAGTATGATGAAGTGGTAGACATCAACCTCTCCGAGCTGGTGCCGCTGGCTGCATGTCCGCACTCTCCCGACAATGTAAAGAGCTGCGAGGAGATCGGCAAGCTGAAGATCGATCAGGTCTGCATCGGCTCCTGCACCAACTCTTCCCTGCTCGATATGATGAAGGTTGCACATATCCTCAAGGGCAAGACCGTACATCCGGACGTATCCCTGTCCATCGCTCCCGGCTCCAAGCAGGTGCTGAATATGATGGCTGACATGGGTCTCTTGTCCATCATGATCGCTGCCGGCGCAAGAATTCTCGAGTCCGCCTGCGGTCCCTGCATCGGTATGGGTCAGTCCCCGAATTCCGGCGGTATCTCCCTGAGAACCTTCAACAGAAACTTCCTCGGCCGTTCCGGAACCAAGGATGGTCAGATCTACCTCGTATCTCCGGAGCTTGCTGCGATTTCCGCAATCACCGGCTACCTGACCGATCCCAGAGAGATCGGCGAGATGCCCGAGTTCGTACTGCCTGAGAAGTTCACTGTGAACGACAACATGATCGCACTGCCGGCTTCTGAGGAAGAGGCTGCGGATGTGGAGATCCTGCGCGGTCCGAACATCAAGCCCTATCCGGAGACTGCTCCGCTGGAGGCTTCCATCGAGGCTCCGGTTTCCCTCAAGGTAGAGGACAACATCACCACCGACCACATCATGCCCGCAGGCGCAAAGATCCTGCCCCTGCGTTCCAACATTCCGGCGATCTCCCAGCATTGCTTCACTGTTTGTGACGAGGCGTTCCCGACCCGTGCAAAGGAACTGGGCAAGAGCATCATCGTGGGCGGCTCCAACTACGGTCAGGGCAGCTCCCGTGAGCATGCGGCACTCGCTCCGCTGTACCTCGGCATCAAGGCTGTTCTCGTGAAGTCCTTCGCAAGAATCCACCGTGCAAACCTCGTGAATGCCGGTATCCTGCCGCTGACATTTGTGAACGAAGCAGATTACGATGCGATCTCTCAGGGCGATGTGCTCGAACTTGCGGACATCCGTGCTAAGGTTGAGGCTGGCGAGACACAGTTCACTGTTCTCAACAAGACCACCGGCAAGGAAATTCCGGTACTCTGCGAGCTGACCGGCAGAACCAAGGACATCATGCTGGCAGGCGGCCTGCTGGATTATACAAGAGAGAATCTGAAGTAATTGCAGATCCGTCTCATCCATGATAAGAGGTGAAATGCAAATGACGTTAAGTATCGCAGAGACAATGGCGCGACGCATCCGCATTCGTTCCTGGAAGGATCTGGTGCTGGTTCTCGTTGCGGCACTGGTGATCTTCGGCGTACAGTGGGTGCTGAAGAAGTTCTTCCCGAACATGCCGGATAAGGCAGTGTCCGTCATTTCCTACGGCATCGGCATTGTAATTATCGTGATCGGCGTATTCTCGATCAGAGAATAACGCGGTCATGCTGCAGTTTCTGAAAATCAAGCGGGAAAACGACCACATCCATAAATGCGGTCAGTTTCCGCAGATGCGGTCCGAAACCGTGACGGAGACCTCCGCACCGGAGGTGCAGCGCAGCACAGCATTCCGCGCTGCGGCGCATTCCGTGCGGACGGACACGATCTCCTGCGTGCTCTCGCAGACCGGAAAGCACTGCGCTGCGCTGAATTTCGCAAACGCGATGTTTCCGGGCGGCGGCTATATCCTCGGCGGAAATGCACAGGAGGAAGCCCTCTGCAGGGCATCCCTCCTGTACTATACCATCCGCACCCAGAAGCAATATTACCGCAGGAATCGTCTGCATGTGCTGCCGGATTATACGGATACGCTCATCTATTCGGAGCATGTTCCCATCATCCGCAGCAATGACGGCACCTTGCTGGAAACGCCCGTGCTATGTGATTTCATCACCTGTCCGGCAGTCAACCGGACATTTGCAAGATTTCTTTTTTCCAGAAAGCACTGCAATGCCGTAATGGAGCGCAGGATCGCAATGATCGTGCAGCTTGCGGTTTCCCGAAAGCCCGATGTCATTGTCCTCGGCGCATTCGGCTGCGGTGAATTCGGCAATCAGCGTGAGGTCGTATATCCCATGTTTGAAAAGGCGATCGACCGCTATGTTCCTGAGCATATCCAAATTCTGTTTGCCGATCCGAAGGCTTCAGAAAATACATAAAACGGAGGTAATTCCCATGGCAGATAAAATCAAAATGACCACTCCCCTCGTCGAGATGGACGGCGACGAGATGACCAGAATCCTCTGGCAGTGGATCAAGGACATCCTCATCACTCCCTATGTGGAGCTGAACACCGAATACTATGACCTGGGTCTGGAATACCGCGAAAAGACCAAGGATCAGGTGACATTCGACAGCGCAGAGGCAACCAAGAAGTACGGCGTTGCTGTCAAGTGCGCTACCATCACCCCGAACGCAGCAAGAATGCCCGAGTACAATCTCTCCCAGATGTGGAAGTCCCCGAACGGCACCATCCGTGCCATTCTGGACGGTACAGTATTCCGTACACCCATCCTTGTAAAGGGCATCACTCCCTACATCCCGACCTGGACACAGCCGATCACCATCGCGCGTCACGCTTACGGTGATGTTTACAAGAACACCGAAATGCAGGTAAAGGGCGGCGGCAAGGCTGAGCTGGTTTTCACTGACAAGGACGGCAACGAGACCCGTCAGCTCATCCATGAGTTCAAGGGCGACGGCATCATCCAGGGTCTGCACAACATCGATGACTCCATCGCAGGCTTTGCACGCGCTTGCTTCAACTATGGTCTTGACCTGAAGCAGGATGTATGGTTTGCGACCAAGGATACCATTTCCAAGCAGTATGACCACCGCTTCAAGGACATCTTCCAGGAAGTATTCGACGCTGAATACAAGGAAAAGTTCGCAGAAGCAGGCATCGAGTACTTCTACACCCTGATCGACGACGCAGTGGCACGCGTGATCCGTTCCAACGGCGGCTATATCTGGGCTTGCAAGAACTACGACGGCGACGTAATGTCCGACATGGTTTCCACTGCTTACGGCTCTCTGGCAATGATGACCTCCGTTCTGGTATCTCCCGACGGCATCTATGAGTACGAAGCTGCGCACGGCACCGTACAGCGCCACTACTACAAGCACCTCAAGGGCGAGGAGACCTCCACCAACTCCGTAGCTACCATCTTTGCATGGAGCGGCGCGCTGCGCAAGAGAGGCGAGCTGGACAACATTCCGGCACTTTGCGACTACGCAGACAAGCTGGAGAAGGCTACCATCCAGACCATTGAAGACGGCGTAATGACCGGTGACCTGTACCTCCTGTCCTCTCTGGAGAACAAGAAGAAGGTAAACTCCAAGGAATTCCTGGAGGAGATCAACGTTCGTCTTTCCGCACTGATGCAGTAAGGAGCGAATTCTCATGGCCAAGCAGGCAATTTCCACCCCTGTGATCCGCAGACTCCCCAGATACTACCGGTTTCTGGGCGAGCTGGAACGGGAACGGGTGGAGCGCATCTCTTCCCGGGAGCTTGCAATGCGCATGGGACTGTCCGCCTCCCAGATCCGGCAGGATTTCAACTGCTTCGGCGGTTTCGGACAGCAGGGCTATGGCTACCATGTCAGCGCACTGCGCGAAACGATCGGTCGGATCCTCGGTGTGGACGAGCAGACCGGCGTCATCCTGATCGGTGCCGGCAACCTTGGCAAGGCCATTGCAGCGCATATTGATTTTCAGAAGCGCGGCTGCAAGCTGGTGGGCGTATTTGACAGCAATCCCCAGCTGCACGGTACAACGACCGCCGGACTCCCCATCCGTCCGATGGAAACGCTGGAGGCGTTCTGCCGCACGCATCATCCGCAGGTAGCGGTGCTCTGCATTCCCAAGAGTGCAGCGCAGGAGCTTGCGGAACGCCTGATCCGTCTGGATATCGGCGGCTTCTGGAATTTCAGCCATTTCGACCTGAAGATCAACAATCCCGACGTCATTGTGGAAAACGTGCATCTTGGCGACAGTCTCATGACGCTTGCCTACTGCATGCACCACCGTGATGAGGAAGCAGATCAGTAATACACATAAACGCCCCTGCTCCGTATGGAGTCAGGGGCGTTTCATTTCGCCAAATGTGTATATTCCCAAGAAATACCCTCCCCCTCACCCCCTCCCTAAAGGGAGGGGGAATCAGTCGGGGTGCTGCCGCACCCCGACCCCGCCCTCCTGCGGAGCGCATCACCTTGATACCTGATACCCCAAACAAAGTAAGAACCCCTGCTCCGTATGGAGTCAGGGGCGTTTGTGGGTTATTGCAGCTGCTGCAGCAGCCGGTCGATCAGGGCGCGTTCTGCAAGGCCTTCGGAAAAGGCCGTCGCACCGCCGGCGGCAGTGCCGAGCTTCAGCGCGTGGGCGGCATCGCCCTCAGTAATACCTGCAAGGAATCCGGCAAGCATGGAATCTCCGGCTCCCACGGAATTCTTCACCGTGCCGCGGCAGACGCCGCAGACATGGCGTGCACCACTTTCATCGATCAGCAGTGCGCCGTTCTCCGCCATGGAGACGAGGACGTTCTGTGCGCCCTCCTGCCGGAGCATCCCGGCACATGCGGCGATCTCTTCCATACTGTGCAGGGGCTTGCCGAACAGCTCCTCCAGCTCGTGATGGTTCGGCTTGATGAGGAAGGGACGGTAGGGCAGCACGCGGCGCAGCAGTTCACCGGAGGCATCCACCACGGCACGGATGTGCTTGCTGGAAAGCTGCCGCAGGATCTGCTCGTACATATCGCTCGGCAGGGTATTCGGGATGCTGCCGGCAAGCACGAGGGTATCCCCATCCTCCAGCTGCGTGAGCTTCCGGAACAGCGCGTCCAGTGCCTGCGCGCCGATCCGGGGTCCCTGACCGTTCAGCTCCGTTTCGGTTCCGGACTTGATCTTGACATTGATGCGCGAGAAGCCCTCCGGCAGACGGATGAAATCCGCCGTGACGCCCTTCTCCCGCACGCCCTGTTCGATGGCATCGCCGGTAAAGCCTGCAATAAAACCCAGTGCGACGGAGGGAATGCCCAGCTCCTGCAGGACGAAGGACACATTGATGCCCTTGCCGCCGAAATAGATCTCCTCGGCACTGCTGCGGTTGACAAGTCCGAGCTGCATCGCGCCGGTATGCACCACATAGTCCACCGCCGGATTGAAGGTAACGGTATAAATCATGGATGTTCTCCCTTTCTTTTCGTACAGCGACAGCCCGCCTGCGGCGGGCTGTTCTGCTGGATCAATAGTCGGACAGATCATCAAAATAGATGTCATAGCCGTCAACCGTGAAGTTGACATAGTCCGTTTCGTAATAGTCGCCGTAGAAGTCGTCAATGAAGAAGCCGTACAGATACTCGCCATCCGGAAGGATGTCGAAATACACCGAATCGCCCTCCTCGTAAACGTATTCCTCACCGATGTACTCACATTCCGTCCAGGTGTCGATCTCATACGCATAGTACAGCGGAACGATGACATCGCCCTCTTCCAGCGGCTCGGTCTCACGGGCAGCCGCACCGTTCTCGTCCACACCGGACCATGTGCCGAGGATGTAGACCTCGCCGGTCTCCACATATTCATGACAGATACGCAGGTAGGTCTCTTCGCCATTGAGCATGATCGGACAGGTGTAGATGTCATAGCCGTCGCCCTCTTCTACGATGTAGACCGAGAGTGTCTGGCCGTCCGGCAGGCTGAACCAGTAGCCGTCGAAATTATCGCAGAAGTAGCCGGTATCCCAGTCCGCAATGATATCGCAGGTCAGACCGAGGTCGATGACATCCAGTCCGTCATCGGAAATGAGGTACACACTGCCCTGCACGCTTGCCGCATTGTACAGGCCTTCCTCCGACAGAGTGAAGTTGTAGTAGCCGTCCGCATCCATGTTCGGCTCGATATCGAAGCTGATCGCCGAGCTTGCACCGGTGATCTCATAATCATCCACATAATCCCAGTAGTCGTCGTAGTCTTCTTCATAGTAATAGAAGTCATTGTCCTCATCGTAGACATAGTCCTCGTTGCCCCAGTCGGAGCCGCCGTCCATGACCTCTTCGTTCTCATAGTCGGCAATATCGCCGGCGCTGGTCAGGCCATAGGTGATCTTATCCACGAACGCCATATAATAGGGACTCAGGCAGATCTCGCGGAGAATGTTCAGCTCCTGCGAGCCCTGCACCTGGAGCGGATAGTACATGGCAAGTCCGCTGGACTCCTCATGCATATCGCCGTTGACCATGTAGACCACGGCATCCTCGAGCGCGTCAAGCACCGGCTGTGCATAGTCGGAATAATCCAGTCCCGCTGTCACGATACCGCCCATGTCCACCATGTTGGTGTAGCCCTCACTCATATTGTTGCCGCCGTAATTCTCGGCATTCTCGATGCCGCGCAGCACATAGGCGAGTTCCTTTTCGTCGGCGGTCAGCGTATACAGATCCTCCGCGTAGCTGTGGAACGCCCCCATCAGGGCATCCATCTTGCTCAGATCGATCACGGACAGGGTGATGACGTCCTCCATGTAGGTGCCCTCGTAGCTGTCGTAGTAGCTCTCGCAGATGGCTTCGCCGAGTGCAAGGCCGTCCGCATCGGGATTGTCCGTCAGGAATTCCGCGATCGCTTCATAATCCCAGCCCGTTCCCGGAATGATATCCTCCGAGCCGATCATGTAGCGCGCATGGGTCGTCAGAATGGCCGCTGTCTCCGCCGTTCCCATCAGGCAGGCATCGAAGCCGATGAACTCGAACTGATCCGTCATCTGTGTCTGCACGGAGTACAGTGCCGCGTCGATCTCCTTCAGGGACAGGCTGTCCATTGTGTATTCATCGAAGCAGACGCCGTTGATGCTGCCGCTGCCATGGTTCCAGAAGATCAGACCCATTTTCGCAGCGGGGTAGTTCTCCACGCCCCAGGACAGGAAGTCCGTCAGCACAGCGCCGTCACCCATATTGTCATTGTCCAGCTCATCGACCAGTGTGGCTTCGCCGTCACAGATCTCGTAGCGCTGGAGCCTATCCGCGTCAACGTTCAGCTCCCAGTCCTCCGCACCGCCGGTCTGGACCACAAAGCGGATGTTCTCGTTTCCGGAGATCTCCAGCATCTCCTCCAGATCGGAGCTTGCCATGCCGCCGTAGGTCTCCAGATCACTGCCGCACAGATACACAAAGATCGTCCATGTGCCGTCCTCGCCCATGGCGATGAATTCATCGAGCGTTTCACGGTTGATCGTCAGATCGCCCTCTTCGCCGTCGTCCTCCGGCTCGGAGTCCTCCGCGTCGCTGCTGTCGTCCTCCTTGCGGCTCTCATCATCCGCATCCTTCCGGTCATCATCGGGGGCATCTGCCGCGGCATCGAGGGCATCTTCGTCGAGCTTCATGTCCTCTGCGGTCTCACCCGTCACGGGATTCGGATAGGCACCGAAGGTGTCGTCCTGCTCCAGCACAACGGAAACCAGATCGCCGTCATCCACCCAGAAGCCGAAGCCGTCCAGCTCCTCGATCTCCTCGTATTCCTCGCTCAGCATCCAGAGGAAATAATCCGGATCGGAGACGGTCACGTCCGCCTGCTCCGGCTCGTCATCGGGCTTTTCATAGGAATCACTGAACAGGTAGTAGCCATCCTCGACCGCGATCCCCTCGTCGCTCATATCATCGATCACACCGTCCACGGCCTTGTAGAGGCTTGCCGCCTCCTGGTTCGCCTGTGTCAGCGCAGGATCCTCCTTCTCCTTGTCCTTATCCTTGCCCAGAAGGAACATCGCGCCTGCACCTGCGCCGATGATGCCGACAGCGGCAATACCGGCCACCAGCGGTGCCTTGCTTTTCTTTTTGCGCGCCGGCGTCTCCGGCACGGGAGCATACAACGGAACCGGTTCCGGACGCACCTCGGGGCTTACATAGGGAGCCGCCGGAGGGGGCGTGCTGACCGCCATCGGCGGTACGGCAGGTGCCGTGGGCGTACCGCAGCCCGGACAGAACTTCGCGCCTTCTGCGATGTCTTTTCCGCAATTTTTACAGAACATGGTATCGTCTCCTTTCTATGCCATCATATTCCAGTATTATTATACCATAAAACCGCCGCTGTGTCCAGTTTTCCAATAAAAAAATCCTGCAGCATTCCGCTGCAGGATTTCCATGTCTTATTATGCCTGTGCAAGCGCCCTGCCGAGTGCGCGGCACTGTTCCAGTCCGGCCTCATCGGGCATTTCATTGAGGATCAGGCCCTCGCCGTTCACGAGATCGGCACCTGCCTTGTTCACGCGCTCCGTCCAGTCGCGCATCCACTGGCCGTCACCCCAGCCATAGGAACCGAACAGGGCGATCTTCTTTCCGGCAAGCGTGCCTTCGATGCCTGCAAAGAACGGTTCGAACTCGCTCTCCTCCAGCACCTCATCGCCCATCGCACTGCAGCCGAATGCCACCGCGTCGTAGTCATCGATGCTGCCGGTGAATTCCGACACGGCAAAACATGCACCGCAGGCACCCTCCGCAACTGCTTTCGCCATGGCCTCGGTGTTGCCGGTGCCGCTCCAATAGATCACTGCTGTTTTCATAAATACTACCTCCATTATGCAATTTTCAGCGCCTGATACAGATCAGCGCCCTCGCTCAGCCGCCTGCAGAGATAGGCCCTGCATTTTTCAAAGCGGGCAAAACGCCGTCTTGCGCTCTCCTCGCAGCCGTAGACCTTCCAGCAGCCGCAGAGCTTGAAGCCCTCCCCCCTGTTTTCGATAAAGCCGCGCACATCCTCCAGCGGATAGTCGAGGAAAATACCGATCTCATGGGGAAATTCGCCGCTGCAGCCGATCCGCCCTGCAAGGCGCTGCAGACAGACCTCAACGGATGCATCCATCGGATAGCCGAAGTCTGCGAGCATTTCGCGCACCTCGGGATCTGCAAGACGCGCGGCAAGCAGGCGTTCGCTGTAAACAAGCAGCAGTGCGTGCTTGCTGCAATGGCAGAGCATCCGGCAGCAGAGTCCCTTGACCGCTGCACGGTGATTGAAGACCTCCGTCTGCAAATCGATGTCATAGTCCTCGGCGGACAGGGAGATCAGGTTGGCGCACTTGATCCCCAGCAGCGTCGGTGCTGCATGGTAGGCAAGCTTCCGGCTGAAGTCATGTCGCTGTATCTTGTTCACGGATACCCCTCCTTTGATTAGCGTATGCTAACTATATGCTTGAATAGAAGGCGCTCTCACACGCCCGTACTGCAGTACTGCTCCAGCACGCTCTTGAGCGCGCTGACGCTTGCATTATGGATCCTTGCAACAGGAATGTCGTGCTTCTGGGACTTCTGATTGACCCGCGTCACCATCTTATGGGAGCAGGTGTTGGTGAAAACCACCATCAGATCGGGCGTCCCGAGTTTATTTTCAAAATCCGCAGGCATCTGGGTAAAGACCTTTGCCTTGCACTTGTAGGATTTACAGATATCCTTATATCTGGTCGCCATGCGGTCATTGCCGCCTACTACGACGATACTCATACTTTCACCTCATTTCGGTTAGCGCTTGCTAACTGATAATAGTATAACACAGGATCCGGAATTTGTCAAGGGGGTATTTCCCAGTGCAACACCCTGATACCGGATCGTCATATTTTTTAACATACTTGTCATTGACATAGGACGAAGCGCATGGTATACTGTAGACAAATACTATGGAGGTGATTGCAATGACAAAACGACACCGAACATCTCCGACGGCGCTGCTCGCTCTTGCGATGCTTTTCCTGAGCGCATGTGCGAAGGAGGACATCACTGCAGGGTTGGAGGTATCCCGTTTTCAAAGCTGCGACCTGAGCATGCAGGCGGAGGAACCGACACTGCTCTTCGACAAGCATTATGTCTATGATGCCGTCCGGCTGACAGCGGAGGAGGATGCCTTTTCTGCGGAGGATTACCGCGTGACCGCGACGCTCTGCAATGCATCCGGCAGCACGCTCGGCGGTGAGGAAGCCTACCAGCTGGAGATCCTGTCGGATGGACAATGGTATGAATTGTCGAGGGAACATGCCAGCTTCACCGAAATTGCGTACGAGATCCCACCCGGAGATTTTGAAAAAAGCTATTCCCTCCGGCATTATGGCGATACGCTCCGCGCCGGCACCTACCGGATCGTGCAGGAATACGGCATGGAGGAGCTGACGGGCAGTCTTGTCGTCTTCGTAGAATTTGAGGTACCGGAGGACTGCAGTGCGCCGAAGACCGAGCAAAATCTTTCCTCGAGCGCAGTCAGCTACGATCCCGTCACGGGCAGTCATATTGCAGAAACGATCACCTTCCCCGATGGGGACGACGAGATCAAGGAACATCCGGAGCAGCAGCCGGCACAATAACGCGATATACCAAAAAGGAGCAGCCATAACGGCTGCTCCTGTCGTTTTACTTGAACAATGCCACGACCTGCGGCTTGCTGCGGAAGCCGACGGCGGTATTGACGAGCTTACCCTCCTTGAAGACCAGAATGGTCGGGATGCTGGCAATGCCGAACTTTGCGGCAAGCGCCGGCTGCTCGTCCACATTCACGGAGCCGACGCGGATGGTGTCCGCGTATTCCTCTGCGACCTCCTCGATGATGGGCGCCAGCATGCGGCAGGGGCCGCACCAGGATGCCCAGAAGTCCAGCAGGAAGGGCTTGTCGGAGCCAAGTACTTCGGCTTCGAAATTCTCAGTGGTGATGGTGATCTCGTTCATGATATGATTCCTCCTTATTTGGATTTATAGTACAGCATGCAGTGACAGAAGCCCTCAAAATCCGGATCCTCCATCTGCGCACGGAACTCCTGACAGATGCATTTGTTCTCCTCTGTGCGTTCCAGACGGCAGGGGCAGTAGCCTCCGGTCTGCTTGAGACCCTCCTTGACGACCTTGACAACTTCCTTGTCGGGATTGAGTGTGACTTTCATTGTTCTGACCTCCTTATTCTTCCATGATGATGGAGAGATATTGTGTAAGCTGCGCCTCCGTCATGGCGCCGGTATGCGTCTGCGCGATGCGGCCCTCGCTGTCGATGAAGACGCTGACGGGAATGGGCGAGATGCCATAGGCATTGGCGGCGCTGTAGGCGGTGTCGAAATACACCGGAAAGCTGTAGCCGAAGCCTGCGATGAACTGCTTAACGCTGCTCACGGTATCACGGCTGCCGTCGGTGAGATTGATCATCATGAACTGCACCGCATCGCCGTGTTCGGCATAGGCACGCTCGAATGCAGGGAATTCCGAACGGCACGGGCCGCACCATGTTGCCCAGAAATTGATGACGGTGGGTTTTCCGACAAAATCGGAGAAGTTCACGACGGTTCCCTCTTCATTCAGCACGGCAAAATCAGGGGCTGCCACCCTGTCGGAAATAGACGCGGTGCTCCCGCTGCCGGGGGTGTGATTTTGGGAGAGAAAGCGATAGCCGACCGCTGCAGCTGCCAGCAGCAGCACCAATGCGCCGGATAGAATGAGCAGCTTTGTTTGTTGTTTCATAGGCACCTCACGAAAAGACAGCCATCAGGCGGTTCATCCATCCCATGGCAATGCAGATGCCGGTGAGGATCAGGAACAGACCGCTGACGAGATTGACGATGCGGTAATGCTTCTTGATGAACTGGAACGCACCGCTGAGCGTATCCAGCAGCACTGCCGAAAGCAGGAACGGCACGCCCAGTCCCAGCGAATAGGTCACGAGCAGCAGCACGCCCTGCAGCGCGGTTCCGGAGGCGGACGCCATCATCAGCGCTGATCCGAGGAATGCGCCCACGCATGGTGT
Source organism: uncultured Ruminococcus sp. (assembly GCA_964472035.1). Classification (GTDB taxonomy): domain Bacteria; phylum Bacillota; class Clostridia; order Oscillospirales; family Ruminococcaceae; genus UBA3855. The sequence goes on along the minus strand of CAYYIT010000043.1, from coordinate 6,395 downwards.
CAGACTCACCGAATAGATCACGCCGAACACAAAGGCGGAGAACACGCTGTTCACCTCATGCTGCTTCTGTATGCCCTTGAAAAACGGGAGCCGGAAGACCTCCAGATAACTCAGGCCAAAGGCAATGACGATGAGGCCACTGACAATATTCACGGCGGTGCGGTATTCTGAAAGGAAAGCGCTGAGCGTTCCGGCAAAGAGTCCCAGCAGGCTGAAGACGACCGTAAATCCCAGCACAAATGCAGAGGCTCGCAGGAGACCGTGGTGCCGCTTGTCCGCATTTCCGGCAAAATACGAAAGATAGACCGGCAGCATCGGGAGCATGCACGGGGAAAGGAAGGAAATCACGCCCTCCAGAAAGGTGATGAGAAACTGCATTGCCAGTCCTCCTTACAGTGTTTTCTTTAGGCAACACCGTACAAAGACCGCCTGACGGCTCAGTACGTCATCTATTTGCATCTTTTCCGTCATCTTGCCCAATTCCTCTTAGCAATACATACAGTATTGCGTCATCGTCATTGGACAATCTGCCGAAAAATCTGCTGCACATCTGACGCACTGTCCTTTGTGCGATGTTACCTTTATTGTACCACACTTCTTGACAAAAATCAATCCATGTGCTATCATAAAAATCAGAATACAGTAAAATTCTGTAAAATAACAAACAAAGGATGGTATCCGACATGACCTATTCCGAAAAGGCAAGATCCCTCTTCGAGGAGGGCTATAACTGTGCGCAGGCAGTCTTCCTCGCATTCAGTGACCGCACCGGACTCTCGCCGGAAACGGCAGCGGCGCTCTCCTCCTCCTTCGGCGGCGGCATGGGCAGACTCCGCGAGGTATGCGGCGCGGTGAGCGGTATGTTCATGGTGATCGGCACGCTCTACGGCTACGCAGACCCGAAAGATGTACAGGCAAAGAAACAGCACTACGAACGCATCCAGCTGCTGGCACAGAAATTCCGTGACGAGAACGGCTCGATCATCTGCCGTGAGCTGCTTGGACTTGGCAAGGGACCGGACAGCCCCGTGCCGGAGGCAAGAACCGCCGCCTACTACAAGAAGCGTCCCTGCGGTGAGCTGGTCGCCTGCGCAGCAGCCATCACGGAAGAATACATCCGGCTTGCGGATTCCGAATAACCCCCTTCCCTCCTGCACAACAGGGGGGAATTCACTTCCCGAAGGAGGTAAGCATGCATCATTTATTACTGGTGGAGGACGACTCCGCCATCGTCACCAATCTCCGTGAATTTCTCACAAGGGAAGGCTTCTCCGTTGTGACGGCTTCCGGACAGCGCGAGGCGCTGGCGCAGCTGGAAGAGGCAGTGCCGGATCTCGTGCTGCTCGACATCTCCCTTGCTGACGGCAACGGCTTTGCGGTCTGCTCGGCGATCAAGAGCCGCTGGCAGCTGCCGGTGATTTTTCTGACCGCATCCGGCGATGAATTCAGCACCGTCACGGGCTTCGACCTCGGCGCGGATGACTACATTTCCAAGCCCTTCCGGCCGCGCGAGTTGGTTTCCCGGATCAAGAATGTCCTGCGGCTCACCGCCCGCACCGGCACCAGCATCCAGCTCGGCAATGTGACCGTGGACACGGTCAGGGGCATTGCCGTCAAGGAGGGCAGGGATCTCTATCTCTCCGCGCTGGAATACCGGCTGCTGCTGTACTTCATCAACAACCGCGGCGCGGTGCTCACGCGCAACCAGCTGCTCGAATGCATCTGGGATGTGGCAGGAGATTTTGTCAACGACAACACGCTGACGGTCTACATCAAGCGCCTGCGCGAGAAGATCGAGGACGATCCGCAGAATCCCTGCATCATCAAAACCGTGCGCGGCATCGGCTATCGGGTGGACGCATGATGGGGCTGCTGAGGAATCGGGAGGTACGGCGTACCCTCCTGCTGCATCTGCTGCTTTCCGCGGCCGGCATTATCGCCGCCTGCCTGTTAGGCGGCATGCGCTTTGCGATACTGGTATGCCTTCTGTGCGCGGCGCTGGCTGTCCTGCATCTGGTGAGCGATCGCCTGCGCTATCGGCGCATTGCCATGCTGGCCGCCGAGATCGACCGCGTCCTGCACGGGGAGGATCCGCTTTCTCCGGACAGCGCCGCAGAGGGCGAGCTTTCGATCCTCCGCAGCGAGATCCATAAAATGACGACGCGTCTGCGCGAGCAGCAGCAGCGGCTGCTGGAGGATAAGCGGTATCTTGCAGATTCCATCGCGGATATCTCCCACCAGCTGCGCACGCCGCTGACCTCAATCAACCTGCTGGTGGAATTTCTCTCCGAGCCGGAACTTCCGGCGGAGCGTCGGCTCCAGCTGTGCAGGGAGCTGCGCGAGCTGCTCTCGCGCATCGACTGGCTGATCGTGTCGCTGCTGAAGATCTCGCGGCTCGATGCCGGAACGGTCTCGTTCAAGACGGAGACCGCGCCCCTTTCGCAGCTGATCCGGCAGAGCTGCGCCCCCCTGCTCATTCCGATCGAGCTGCGCGGCCAGACGCTGGAGATCCGCACAGAGGGCGACTTCACCGGAGACATCGGCTGGACGATGGAGGCCATCGGCAATATCGTCAAAAACTGCATGGAGCATACGCCGGAGGGCGGCATTCTCAGAATCGATGCGGCGGACAATCCGCTGTACACGGAGATCCGCATTGCCGACAACGGCCCCGGCATTGCGCCGGAGGATCTGCCGCATATCTTCGAGCGTTTCTACAAGGGCAAGCATTCCAGCGACAAGAGCTTCGGCATCGGTCTTGCGCTGGCAAGGATGATCATTGCAAAGCAGAACGGCACCATCCGCGCAGAAAATCCCGTGACGGGCGGCGCGTGCTTTACCATACGCTTCTTCCACAGCACCGTGTAACTCTCCTTTTTCCAAAGTGACGTTTTTGTCATTTTCAAGTCACTGACCTGTCATTTCACTATGGTATCATAGAACTATCATCAGAAAAGGAGAATACAACATGGAAATCTTACGAGTAGAACATCTGAGCAAAACCTACGGCAAGGGCGAAAATGCGGTACACGCCCTGCGGGATGTGTCCTTCTCCGTACAGAAGGGCGAGTTCATCGCGATCATCGGACCGTCCGGCTCCGGCAAGTCCACGCTGCTGCATATTCTCGGCGGTGTTGACCGTCCGAGCGGCGGCAAGGTCTGGATGGACGGCTGCGATGTGTACGCGCAGAACCCCGAACAGCTTGCCATTTTCCGCAGACGGCAGGTGGGACTGATCTACCAGTTCTACAATCTGATCCCCGTACTGAACGTAACGGAGAACATGACGCTGCCCGTGCTCATGGACGGACGGGAGGTGAACGACGAACGCCTGCAGGAGCTGCTCACTACGCTCCAGCTCAAGGGACGTGAGAACCACCTGCCCAACCAGCTCTCCGGCGGCCAGCAGCAGCGCGTGTCCATCGGCAGAGCACTGATGAATGCGCCGGCAGTCGTCCTTGCGGACGAGCCGACCGGCAACCTCGACAGCAAGAACAGCCAGGAGATCGTGGACCTGCTCAAGTACTCCAACCAGAAATACAACCAGACCCTGATCATCATCACGCATGATGAAAACATTGCTCTGCAGGCGGATCGTATCCTCGCCATTGAGGACGGCATGATCACGAGGGATGAGGTGATCCGCTGATGAATATCTTCCAGAGAGTCACACTCCAGTCCCTGAAAAAGAACCGCACCCGCACCGTTGTCACCATCATCGGCATTATGCTTTCCGCAGCGCTGATCTGTGCGGTCACGACCTCCGTTTCCAGTCTGGTGAACTACGCCGTGCAGAACGTCATCTATGTCAACGGCAGCTGGCACGGCAGCGATATCGGCAGCGACTACGGCAAGTTCCGGACCATCGCAGAGGACAGCCGCGTGAAAGACGCTGTTTGCAGCCAGTACATCGGCTACGCCGAGGCAAAGGGCTGCACGAACGAATACAAGCCCTACCTCTACCTCATGGGCGCGAGCGACGGCTTTTATGACACAATGTCCGTGCATCTGATCTCCGGCGAATATCCGGACGCGGAGGATGAGATCCTCCTGCCGGAGCATCTGGCAAGCAATGGCGGCGTGACCTACAAAATGGGAGACCGTATCACGCTGGAGGTCGGCGACCGCATTATGGACGGTGAAACTGCATTCCCCCTCTATCAGAACAATCCCAGCTACTTCTATGACGAATCCGGCGATACCGTTCTCAACAACGAGGAGATCGTCGTACGCGAGACGAAGTCCTACACGGTCGTGGGCTTCTACGAGCGACCGGAATTCGAAGAGCACACTGCCCCCGGCTTCACGGCGATCACCGTTCTCTCCGGCGAGCCGGAAAGCGATGCGCCCTGCGATATCTACTTCACCATGAAGCATGCACAGGACGTATATGACTTCATGGAGGAGCATCACATCCTCAGTGCTACCAATTATGAGCTTTTGATGTTCAGCGGTGTATCGCGCTACGAGAGCTTCGGTTCGGTGCTCTATGGTCTGGCTGCGGTGGTGATCGGACTGATCATGTTCGGCTCCGTATCGCTGATCTACAACGCTTTTTCCATCTCCGTTTCCGAGCGCACCAAGCAGTTCGGACTGCTCTCCTCCATTGGCGCGACCAGAAAACAGCTGCGGCACATGGTGTTCTATGAAGCACTCGTCGTCAGTGTGATCGGCATTCCGCTGGGCATTCTGGTGGGCATTACCGGCATCGGCATCACGCTGCAGCTGATCGGAGACAAGTTCTCTTCCCTCTCCGGTTTTCCGATCCCGATGCGCATCTGCGTGTCCCCTGCGGCGATCGTGACCGCCTGCATCGTGGCGCTTGTGACGGTGCTGATCTCCGCGTGGATCCCCTCGCGCCGTGCAACAAGGATCACCGCCGTGGAGGCCATCCGTCAGACTTCTGACATCAAGGGCAAGAACAAGCCCGTCAGAACCCCGAAGCTTGTCTACAAGCTCTTCGGACTGCCCGGCATGCTGGCGCACAAGCAGTTCAAGCGCAGCCGCAAGAAGTACCGCGCGACCGTTGTCAGTCTCTTTATGAGCATCGTACTCTTCGTGACCTCCTCCGCCTTCACCTCCTATCTGACGCAGTCCGTGGAGGACAGCTTCGGCACGATGGGCTTTGATCTGCGGTACTCCGAGACCTCCGACAACATGAATAACAATACGCCCGATGATCTTCTTACAAGGATCGAAGACAACGAGCATGTAAAGAAGGTGACCTATGCACAGCAGCATCACTATCTCTGCTCCATACCGGCTGCCGAACTGCAGACAGAAGCCGCTGCACAGCTCAACATTGAGAACGCGGAAACTGCCGATCTGCACTGCACCGTCTTTTTTGTTGAGGATCAGGCATTCCGTGAATTGCTGCAGCAGCAGCACCTGGATGAGGCAGACTTCATGAACCCCGAAAAGCCGCTTGCACTGGTGTATGACACCATTACTGCCTTTGATTCGGAGAAAGAAAAATTCCGCACCCTTCAGTTTCTGAACAAAGACCGCTGCACACTGTCGCTGACCACCGAGAAGGCATTCGAAGGCTATTATTATGACGGCTATTCCTACGATACAGCAACGGACAGCTATGAGGTTGTCTATGTGAGTGAAACGGATCCCGAGGACTCCTTTACGATTCCGGAGGAAGAAGCCTATGAAACAACAGAAATGCAGACAGGAAAGATCCTTGACGAGCCGCCCTACTTCGTTGAATACACCTACAGTACGCTCACACTGCTTTACCCCATGAGCATACAGGATGAGGTCATCGGAACCAGGGGACATCACTACAATTACAATTATTACATCGTCGCGCCCGATCACAAGGCATGCTATACCTCCCTCAAGCAAATGCTGGTCGAGAACGGTCTGGACGCCGAAGCGCTGTATGACTATGCGGAGAATGTCGAGGAAACACGGAACATCATCCTCATCATCAAGGTCTTCTCCTACGGTTTCATCGTGCTGATCTCCCTGATCGCGGCAGCGAACGTCTTCAACACCATTTCCACCAATATCATCCTGCGCAGGAGGGAATTCGCCATGCTCAAATCCGTCGGCATGACGGATCGGGGCTTCCAGCGGATGATGCACTACGAATGCCTGCTCTACGGCACGAGAGCACTGCTGTTCGGACTGCCGGTGTCGGCGGCCCTCACCTACCTGATCTATCGTTCCGTACTGGAGGGCTTTGAGACAAGCTACTACCTCCCCTGGGGCGCGATCGGCATCTCGGTGCTGAGCGTATTCCTCGTCGTATTTGCAACGATGCTCTACGCCATGAGCAAGATCCGCAAGGACAATCCGATCGATGCGCTGAAGAATGAGAATCTGTAATGTACCCGTCAAATCCCCCACGTCCAATAACAAAAGAACATGCTCACCGTTTACTG
>CAYYIT010000042.1:0-22185 GCA_964472035.1 uncultured Ruminococcus sp. | reverse complement strand
AGATGCAAACAGATGACGTGCTGAGCCGTCAGGCGGTCTTTGCGCGGTGTTGCCTATAGCAAGAAGAAATGCTCTCCCTGTCTTAGTGCATGGAGAGCATTTTTCATGGATCATTCGCCGGAGATATAGCTGACGGGATCGAGGTAGGTCTCTCCCTGCAGCACTTCGAAATGCAGGTGGGTGTCCATGCTGCTTTCGATATCTGCCGTGCCGCCGGCTGCGCCGATGACGGTGCCGCCCGTGACGTGGTCGCCCTCATTGACTGTCAGTCCGGAATTGAGGCTGCAATAGCGGCTGAACATGCCGTTTTCGTGATCGATCGTCACGCAGATGCCCCAGAGCGGATCCTCTTCCACGGAAGCGATCACGCCGGAGGCCATGGCGCGGACCTCGTCGCCTGCAGTGCAGGCAATGTCGATGCCGTTGTGGGTCTGCCAGACGCCGGTGGTCTCGGACTTGACAAGCTCACCGTTGCTGAAGGCGCCGATGATATCTCCGGTCACAGGGAATATCGGGATCTCGGCGGAAACCGCCTCTGTCACAGTCTCGGTGTGGGTCTGCGGCGCAGCTGTTGCCGCAGGCTCTGTCACAGCGGACGGTGCTTCCGTTGCGTGCTGTACGGACGGCGGAACATAAGCAGCTGCCTGTGCCGTGGTAGCAGCAGGGTCGGTTTCATCCGGATGGCTCTCCATCTGTGCCGCCGCCATATTGCCGGCGGAATCCAGTGCGGATTCAAGCTGAATGGTCAGATCATCCGCGGTCTGCGTGTAGGCAAACCAGCAGGAGACGCCGATCATGACGGCACAGAGTGCCAGGACAAGATAGAACCCAAGATGCGTACGCTTGTTATCGTTTGTTTCAGTTATAGTTTTTTTGTTCACGAATAACACCTCCGCTGATAGTTTTGTCAGAAGAAACGGAATTATGCACTATTGCAAAAATAATGAAAACAGGGTATAATAGAGAAGTATCCTGAATATCCCAGAATCCATAAGAGAGGAATTGCCCGTTATGCAGTTTTTGTTACGCTTTCTCAAGCCCTACCGCAAGGAGCTGATCCTTGGGCCGACCTTCAAATTGCTCGAAGCGATCTTTGAGCTGATCGTTCCCATCGTCATGGCGAAGATCATCGACAACGGCATCGCCGGCAGCGACGCCGGCTATATCGGAAGAATGTGCCTTTTGATCGTCCTGCTCGGAATCTGCGGTCTGGCATTTGCCCTGACCTGTCAGTACCTTGCCGCAAGATGCGCGTTCGGCTTCGGCACCGACCTGCGCCGTGCGGTGTACCAGCATATCAATGTGATGTCCTACACGGAGATCGACCGCATCGGCACCTCCACGCTGATCAACCGCATCACCAATGACGTCAATGCCGCCCAGACGGGCGTGAACATGTTCATCCGGCTTGCCGTGCGCGCACCGTTCCTGATCATCGGTGCGATCGTGATGGCACTGATGATCGATGTGAAGCTCTCGCTGATCTTCCTGATCATCGCGCCCATCGTCGGACTGCTGCTCTATGCAGTCATGACAAAGACCGTTCCCATGTACGGCAGCAATCAGAAAAAGCTCGATGCCATCGCAAGACGAACCGGCGAGAACCTCGATGGCATGCGTGTCATCCGTGCCTTTTCCCGTCAGAATCAGGAGAAGGCGGAGTTTGCTGAAGAGTGTGCCGATCTCGAAAAGAGCATGCTCGCAGTCGGCAGGATCTCCTCGATCCTCAATCCGCTCACCTTTATGATCATGAATCTCGGCATCGTTGCCGTGCTCTGGTTCGGCGGCGATCATGTCAATACCGGAACGCTCAGCCAGGGCGACCTGACGGCATTTGCCAATTATATGACCCAGATCCTCCTTGCCATGGTGGTGCTTGCAAACCTCATCGTCATCCTGACCAAGGCACAGGCCTCCGCGGTGCGTGTTCATGAGGTCCTCTCCACGGAGATCACCATGGAGAACGGGAGCGATATGCCGGATGCTGCATCCGATGAGGCGATCGCCTTCGAAAACGTCAATTTCGCCTATGCCGGTGCAGGTGACAACTCCCTTGATGAGATCACCTTCACTCTGAAAAAAGGCCGGACGCTCGGTATCATCGGCGGTACCGGAAGCGGCAAGTCCACGCTTGCCAATCTCATCCCCCGCTTTTATGACGCAACAAGCGGCAGCATCCGTGTATTCGGAAAGCCTGTCCAGAGCTATGATGCCAGGGCACTGCGCCGGCTGATCGACGTGGTTCCGCAGAAGGCAGTACTGTTCACAGGAACAATTGCCGAGAACCTGCGCTGGGCGGATCCTGATGCAGGTGAGGAACAGCTGCAGAAGGCACTCGAGATCGCGCAGGGCGCCGAGTTTGTCGGGAAGCTCCAGTATGGAATGGAGACGCATCTTGTGCAGGGCGGCCGCAATCTGTCCGGCGGACAGAAGCAGCGTCTTACCATCGCCAGAGCGCTGGTCGGCGATCCGGCCATTCTGATCCTCGATGACAGCATGAGTGCACTGGACTACGCAACGGATCTTGCGCTGCGCACCGCGCTTCGCGAACGCTGTGGGGATCTGACGACCATTATGATCTCCCAGCGTGCCACATCCCTGAAAAATGCCGATCTGATCCTCGTCCTCGACGACGGCAGATGCGTTGGCATGGGCACGCATGAGGAATTGCTGGAAGACTGCAGCGTCTACCAGGAAATCTACCATTCCCAGATGCAGTAAGGAGGTGCGGCATGAAACAGACCATATTCAGAATTCTTCGTTACTGCCGTCCCTACAGACGGTATCTGATCCTGACGATCATCTGTACGCTGATCGGAATTTCCCTCTCCATGGCCGTGCCGCTGCTGATCGGCGAGGCGGTGGACTGCGCCGTTTCTCCCGGCAATGTGGACTTTGAGGGACTCGGCAGAGTTGCCCTGATCCTTGCAGGTGTTGTTCTTGTCAGCGGCATCTTCCAGTGGCTCGAAGGCCTGTTCATCAACCGTCTTGCCTTCGGAACCATCCGCTCCATGCGCACGGAGCTGACCGCAAAGCTTGAGGAAGTGCCGCTGCGCTATGTGGACGGCAATGCAAGGGGTGACCTGATCGCCAGAGTAATTTCCGATATCGAGATCATCTCCGACGGCCTCCTGCAGGGCTTTGCCCAGCTGTTTACGGGCGTCGTGACCATTGTCGGCACGCTGATTTTCATGCTGACCATCAATGTGAAGATCGCGCTGCTTGTCGTGCTGATGACACCGCTGTCCCTCATCCTTGCGGCAAAGGTGACATCGATGTCCCACAATTCCTTCCAGCGGCAGTCCGCCCTCCGCGGTGAGATCGGTGCCCTGACGGAGGAAATGATCGGCAGCCAGAAAGTCGTAAAGGCCTTCGCCTACGAGGACAGAGCGCAGGCACGTTTTGAGAAGCTCAACGCAGAGCTTGGCGCAGCGGGTGTCCGTGCGACCTTCTATTCCTCCATCAGCAATCCGGCGACACGTTTTGTCAATGGCCTGATCTATGCGGCCGTCGGAACTGTCGGTGCGCTCGGCGCGATCGGTGTTCTGCCGTGGGTCGGCGTTATGAGCGTCGGCAGACTCGCCAGCTTCCTTTCCTATTCCAACCAGTATACCAAGCCCTTCAACGAGATCTCCGGCGTTATCGCAGAGCTGCAGAATGCGATCTCCTGCGCACAGCGCGTGTTCCAGGTGCTTGACAGCCCCTCCGAGCCGGATGAAAGTCACCTTGACAAGCCGACTGACTGCGAAGGCAGACTGGAATTTAAGAACGTGTATTTTTCCTACAATCCGGAGCGCAAGCTGATCGAGGATTTCAGCATGCATGCGGAGGCAGGACAGCGCATTGCCATCGTCGGACCCACCGGCTGCGGCAAGTCCACCATCATCAATCTCCTGCTGCGTTTCTACGAGATCGGCAGCGGTACTATCCTGCTTGACGGCAAAAACACGCGTGACATCAACCGCGATAGTCTGCGCAGTCTCTTCGGCATGGTGCTGCAGGAAACATGGATCTTCACAGGTACCGTTGCAGAGAATATCGCCTACGGCAAGCCCGACGCATCGCGCGAGGAGATCGAAGCGGCAGCAAGAGCCGCCTATGCACACGGCTTCATCAAGCGTCTGCCGAACGGCTACGATACAATGATCTCCGATGCCAGCGGTCTCTCCCAGGGCCAGAAACAGCTGCTCTGTATTGCACGCATCATGCTGACCGACCCGCCCATGCTCATTCTGGACGAAGCGACCAGCAGCATCGATATCCGCACGGAACAGCGCATCCAGAAGGCGTTTGAAAAGCTCATGAAGGGAAAGACCAGCTTCATCATCGCGCATCGTCTTTCCACCATCCGCAGCGCGGATCATATCCTCGTCATGCGTGACGGCAATATCATCGAGCAGGGAAGCCACGACGTGCTGATGCAGCATGGCGGCTTCTATGCCGATCTGTACCAGAGCCAGTTCGAGAATTGACATACAACAGAAAGGATGAAAAACAGATGGTTCAGCAGCTTGCAGAAACCCTCCGCCGCAGCATTTCCACCGCCATTGTCGGCAAAGAATCCGTGATCGACCGCGTGATCGTTGCGCTCCTTTGCAAAGGTCACGTCCTGCTCGATGACATCCCCGGAACGGGAAAAACCACACTTGCGCGCTCCCTTGCCGCAAGCATCGGCTGTCGGCAGGTGCGCGTGCAGTTCACGCCGGATCTGCTGCCCTCCGACCTGACGGGTATCTACTATTTCAATCAGAAGACGCAGGATTTTGCCTTCCGTCAGGGCGGCATCTTCACCAATATCCTCCTTGCGGACGAGATCAATCGCGCCACCCCTCGTACCCAGTCGAGCCTTCTCGAATGCATGGAGGAGGGGCAGGTCTCCGTGGACGGCGAGACATTTCCGCTCGCACCCCCGTTCTTCGTCATCGCAACGCAGAATCCCGTGGAAACACAGGGTACCTATCCGCTGCCGGAGGCGCAGCTCGACCGATTCCTGATGTGCCTGCATCTGGGCTATCCTTCGCGCGATGCGGAAAGAAGGATCCTGCAGGGCGGCAGCACACAGGTGACCGCACCGGTCTGCACAGCACAGGAGCTGCTTGCCGCACAGGAAGAGGTGCAGAAGGTGCTGGTGTCCGAAGCCATCAGCGATTATCTCCTCGCCATCGCCGAAAAGACGAGAACGGATGCTTCCGTGCAGCTCGGACTGAGTACCCGAGGGCTTCTTGCGCTGCAGTCCTGTGCAAGGGGCTATGCCGCCATTCAGGGGAGAAGCTATGTGATCCCCGAGGACGTGCAGGCGATCGCCCCGGATGTTATCGCGCATCGTCTTGTAACAAAGGGCAGTGCCCTTTTGCAGAAACAGAACAGCCGCTATGAACTGGTACAGCGCATGGTCAGCGAGGTACCCGTCCCGAAGGAAGCATGCTGACGTTTCTGGTACTGCTTGTCCTGATCGGCGGTATCTACCTGCTGCAGAGCATGCTCTATACGCGGCATGGTATGGATGCAGTGTCCTATCGCTGTTATTTTGACAAGGAGGAAGTGACGGAGGGGGAGTCCGTCCATCTGATCGAAGAGGTCGAGAACCGTAAGTTCCTGCCCCTTCCATGGCTCAAGGCGGAGTTTTCGGTCTCCAAATACCTTGAATTCGCCGGAACGCATTCCGTTATCACCGACCGTACACGGTTCGTTTCCAGCTTCTTCAGCCTGAAGAGCTACAGCCGGATCCGCCGTGAATGGGAGGTCACCTGCACACGGCGCGGCGAATACCGCGTGGACCGGGTGCTGTTGGTTACCGGAGATCTTCTGGGTGCCGCAAGAACCTCCATTGCCGCTTCCGAGACCAGCGGCCTGCTGACCGTTCTCCCGCGCTGCTATGAGGAATGCAGTGATATGCTCGCGCAGTGCAGAACTGCCATCGGAGAACGCCCCGTGCAGCACAGCCTGTTCACGGATCCGTTTTCCATCGCAGGCAGCCGCGAGTACACCGGAAGGGAACCGCTGCGCCGCATGGACTGGAAGGCCTCTGCCAGAACCGGAACATGGATGGTGCGGCAGGAGGAACCCTCGCAGCAGCGCGAGCTGGCCATTGCCTTTACCGCGCAGACCGGAGAATTCGGCCGGCGCTATGTGAATGAAGATGCCTCTGAGCATACGATCCGCGTCTGCGCGCGGCTGTTCCGCGAATGCGTTCTCCGCCAGCAGCCGTTTTCCGTCTGCAGCCCATGTACCGTGGAAGGGAAGCCCTATGCCGCGCCGGCATCATGTACGCCGCGGCATTATGAGATGCTCCTGCATGACCTTGCGGCGCTTGAAACAGAGCCAGCGGATACGCTGGATCACTGTGTTCCGGAGCTGCACGATACGCAGCTTGTGATCGTGACACCCTACATTTCCGAGGATGTGCATCGTCTGCTCCACCGCTTTCCCGGAGCGGTCGTGTTCCTGACGGCAAGAGGGGATCGTCATGGCGTTGCCTGCATCCCTGTTTATGAGGAGGTGTCCCATGCGTAGCGGCTTGTATTACCGGACGCTGATCGCTCTTGCGATCGGCTGTTATCCCATCTTTCTGCTGGCTGCGGTGATGCTGTATCTTCCGGAATGGATGCCGGCTGTACTGACAGCCGGTGCAGCCGCCGTGAGCATTGCGGCAATGCTGCAGGGAATTCTGTTCCATCGTCTGGAACGCCGTTCACGTCTTCTCGGAGATGCCGCCGCTGCGGCAGCCGCCCTGCTTTCCGGAGGTGCCTGCATCCTGCTCTGCATGATGCGCTTTCCGATGCGTGTTTCCCTGATCTGCGGTGCTTTGCTCGCCGCTGCGCACTTCCTTGCATGGAAGCTCCGCGCCGGAACGCTCCACCAGCTTTCCGGAATCAGCACATATACCCTGCTTTGTACGATCCACTTTTTCGTGATGCTGTACCTGTCCGTCCGCAGAGGATACGACGCAGAGGGCTGCTTTGTCTCGCTCCTGCTGATGACGCTGCTGCTCGGCAGTGTCCGGAGCAGTCTTGCTCTCGACAAAGCTTCGCCCCACGGCGTCCATAAAAGCGCAAGACGGCACAACGCCGTGCTGTATGCGCTCCTTGCCGCACTGGGACTGCTGGCCATCTGTACGGTGCGCTATGTCGCAGCACTCGTGAAGATGGCAGGCGTTCTGCTCGGAAAGGCAGCGTTCCGGATCCTGCAGTGGCTCGGTACCATCACCGGACAGGAAAGCGAAACGCCCGTCGATACAACACAGGAGACCTCCGCGGTCACGCAGGAGGCAGGTGCCGGCGGTGATATCGTAATGCTGCTCATGACCATGCTCCTGCTTGCCGGAGCAGGTATCCTCCTGTTCCGGATGCGGCACAGGATCGCGGACCGTATTCGCTCGTTCTTTCAGAACGCACTGGCGATGTTCCGGCATCTGCTGCAGGGCACGGAGACGATGACGGATACCGCACAGAACTGTGAATATGCCGATTATGTTGAATCCATCGCACACCGACAGGAGGCGGAAGTCCGCCGACCCGATACCCGTTCCCGATGGAACAAACAGTACCGCCGTTTCCGGAAGCTCTCGGATCCTGTGGAGGCGTTCCGCTGCGGCTATGGACTCTGGCTCTCCTCACTGCTTCTGCGCAGGGTGGAGGTGGCGCTGACGGATACGCCGGAGGAGGTCCTGCAGAAGGCCATGCAGCTCGATGATGCTGCGCTCTGTGAGACGGTGACAGGAAGCTATTACCTTGTGCGCTATGCCTGCCAGAAGCCCGATGCGGAGGCCATGCAGGCACTTCGGGAGCTGCTCGCGCAGACGGCACGGCAGATCCGCCGCATCTGATACATATTCCAAACTTCCTGCCATTGAAGCGGCAGGAAGTTTTTTTGTGGGGATTTTATGAAATTCCGTGAAAACTTTAGGACGCCCACTTGCATTTGAAGACAGAATATGGTATAATATACATTAAGTGTTTTTTGTGACACCATCACATTCGAAAAAAGAGGAGTTAGAAATATGGAAAATTCACTGTTCCCGATCAAGCTCGGGATTCACATTGTATTCGCGCTGGCTGCGCTGCTGGTGTTCGGACTGCAGTTTCTCCGTTATCGGAAGAAATACCATCTGGTGCTTGCGGTTGCGATCCCGCTGACTCTGCTGCCGTATCTTGCGGAGGACAATATGTCCCTGTTCTATGCGGTGGGCGTTGTGGACGCGCTCGCGCTGATCGGCGCACTGATCCTTGCAAAGACCGTGGATCGTGATCCTGAAACAGAAACCGATGCAGAAGAGGCAGCTTCCGAGGAATCTGCGGAAGCATCCGCTGCGCCTGAAGCATCTGCTGATGCGGAAGCAGAGGAAACCGCTTCCGATTCTGCACAGGAGGAGAACGCAGAATGAAGATCATCATCCCCGACTGGGATACCGTTTCCGCCGATGATGTAGGCTTTTCCGTCTTTTCCAAGTACGGCGAGGTCATCTGCTGCGGCCCCACTCTGCCGGAGGAAGCAGCGGAGAAGATCGGCGATGCAGAGATCGTTCTCTGCAATAAAACGCCCATTACCGCAGAGGTTATTGCAAAATGCCCGAATCTGCGTTATATCGGGCTCTTTGCCACGGGCTACAACAACATCGATCTGCCTGCCGCAACGGAACGCGGCATCGTTGTCTGCAATGCCGGCGAATATTCCACCCAGGCGGTCGTACAGCATACCTTTGCACTGCTGCTCGCGCTTGCGTCGAACCTTACGAAGTACGATGCCTCCGTGAAGAACGGCGAGTGGGAGAGAAGCACGACCTTCTCGTATTTTCCCCATCCCGTGCATGAGCTGTACGGTAAGACCTTTGCCGTGATCGGCTACGGCAGCATCGGCAGGAGCGTTGCAAAGGTAGCGGATGCCTTCGGCATGAAGGTGATCATTTCCACGCGCAGCACACCGCAGGACTGCCCGTTCCCCGTGGTTTCCATGGAGGAGGCCTTCCGCATGGCGGATGTATTGTCCGTGCATTGTCCGCTGACCGAGCAGACGGCGCACCTCATCCGCAGAGAAACGCTTGCCTGGATGAAGCCGGATGCCTACCTGATCAACACCGCGAGAGGCGGCATCGTGCAGGAGCAGGATCTTGCGGATGCACTCAATTCCGGCAGTCTTGCCGGCGCAGGACTCGACGTCCTGAACACAGAGCCGATGTCGCCGGATACGCCGCTGAAGAATGCAAAGAACTGCATCATCACGCCGCATATCGCGTGGTCTCCGCTGGAGACCAGACAGCGCCTTGTCAGGATCGTTGCCGAGAATCTCGAAGCGTTCCTGAACGGAACACCAAAAAATCAAGTAAATTAAGGCTTTGTGCCGAGAGGATAGGATGTTATGATCAATCTGAAAGAGAAAAAGAGAATCGTCATCAAGCTTGGAACCTCCACGCTTGCCCATAAAACAGGAAAGCTCAACATCCGCCGGATGAACAATCTGGTGCGCGTGCTGGCAGACCTTCAGAACGCTGGACATGAGCTGATCCTTGTTTCCTCCGGTGCTGTAGGTCTCGGCGTCGGAAAGCTCAACCTCCGGGAACGCCCGAAGACCACACCCGGCAAGCAGGCAGCTGCCGCAGTCGGCCAGTGCGAGCTGATGCACATCTATGACGAGATGTTCTCGAAATACAGCGTCACCGTGGCGCAGATCCTGCTGACAAAGACCATCATCAGCAGCCCCGAACGTGTGGACAATGTCCGCAATGCGATCGACGAGCTGGCGGCGATGGGCGTGATCCCGATCGTGAATGAGAACGATACCGTTGCCATCGATGAGCTGGAACTCGAGATCGGTGAAAACGACTCCCTGTCCGCGGTGGTAGCCTCCATCGCAGGCGCGGAGCTGCTCATCATCCTCTCCGATATCGATGGCCTCTACTCCGAGGATCCCCACCGCAATGAGAATGCACAGATCATTCCCGTGGTGGCGTGCATCGATCAGCATATTGAAGAGATCGCCGGCGGCGCAGGCAGCAGCCTTGGCTCCGGCGGCATGGCAACCAAGATCAATGCGGCAAAGATCGCAACCGCCGCAGGTGTGGATATGATCATCATGAACGGCAAGAATCCCGAGGATCTGTACCGTCTCTTCGACGGTGAGCAGATGGGTACGCTGTTCCCGGCAATCAGCAAGTAACAGGAGGAATTGGTTATGGGTAATTATATGGAAACACTCGGTGCACGCGCAAAGGCAGCAAGCCCTGCTGCTGCAAAGGCAGGCACCGTTCTGAAAAATCAGGCGCTCACAGCAATTTCTGAAGCGCTTCTTGCTAATATGGGCCGCATTATCGCAGAAAATGCAAAGGATCTGGAAGCTGCTGTGCAGAACAATATGTCCGCAGCCATGCAGGATCGTCTGCGCCTTGATGAGAGCCGCATTCAGGCAATGGCAAATGCCGTGTGCAAGCTGATCTCCCTCGAGGATCCGATCGGAACAGAGGACCGCGGCTGGATCCGTCCCAATGGTCTGCGCATCCGTCAGGTGCGTGTACCGCTCGGCGTCATTGGTATCATCTTCGAGTCCCGTCCGAATGTGACGGTCGATGCCGCTGTGCTCTGCCTGAAGGCAGGCAACGCCGTGATCCTTCGCGGCGGCAAGGAAGCGATCCATTCCAACACCTGTCTCGTTGCCGTAATGCGCGAAGCACTTGAAAGCGTAGGCCTGCCCGGCGACCTTGTACAGCTCGTGGAAAAGACCGATCGCGAGACCGCTGCGGAGATGATGCGCCTCAACGGCTACCTCGATGTCCTCATTCCCAGAGGCGGCGCAGGACTCATTCAGGCTGTTGTCAAGCAGGCGACCGTTCCGGTCATTGAAACCGGTGCCGGCAACTGCCATGTCTATGTGGATGCTTCCGCAAAGATCGATATGGCGGTGGAAATCGCAAACAACGCCAAGACACAGCGTCCCTCCGTCTGCAATGCGATCGAGACCCTGCTGGTACATAAGGACATCGCAGCACAGTTCCTGCCGGAAGTGAAGAAGGCGTTCGACAAGAGCAATGTCGAGATCCACGGCTGCGAAGTGACACAGCAGATCCTCGGCGACTGCGTTGTTCCTGCGGCTGAGGAGGACTATGCGACAGAATACCTTGATTATAAGATCGCCATTCGCGTGGTGGATACCATCGATGAAGCGATCACCCATATTCTCAGATACAGCACCCGTCATTCCGAGTGCATCGTGACTGAATCGATGGAGAATGCGGAGCTGTTCCAGAACAGCGTGGATTCCGCTGCGGTCTACGTCAATGCCTCCACCAGATTCACCGATGGTGAGGAATTCGGCTTCGGTGCGGAGATCGGCATCTCCACCCAGAAGCTCCATGCAAGAGGCCCGATGGGTCTGCAGGCACTGACCACCATTCAGTACCGCATTGTCGGCAGCGGCCAGATCCGCTGATCGGGGAGGTAGCATGAATCACGATATCGATCAGCTTCTGAACGGCCTTCTTGCACCGCCTTCCCAGACGCGTCCTTCCCAGCCCGTGCAGCAGGCGAACAAGCCGGCAGCGGTAAAACGCTCGGCTGCCAGTGAGGAATCCCTGCGCCGTGTTGAGGAGATCATGCGGAGCGTGGAGCAGGAATCGGACCGCAGACGCGCCGTGCAGCCTCCTAAAAAGGAGTACCCCAAGCCCCAGCATGCACCCGTGGTGGTACCGCCGCCGGTCAGCCATTTTTCGGAGGAACCGTCGCAGGATACCGCTGTCCGGATGCGTGACAGACTGGATGAGACCTCCCTTCCGAAAATCGACAGCGACAAGAAACCCAACCAGATCATTCCGCCCAAGCCCAAGCCGGAACCGCCGAAGAAAAAACGCAGAAAGAAGAAGCGCCCCGAGGTGCAGACGGCACCGCCCGTGCATCAGGATATCCCTGCGCCGGCGGAACCGCCGAAGCGGAAGATCCCCCATATCGTCATTCCCGATGAGCTGCCGCCGGATATTCCGCGCGACACCAGCATTGCCGATGAGATCCGACGCAGGAAGCTTGCGCAGCAGACGGAAGAACCTGCAGTGCAGGCTGTTCCGGAGCCGGTCGCTGTACCGGAGCCACAGCCCGTTCCGGCTGCCAAGGCACCGGCAGCGCCGAAGCTTTCCGTTCATGAAAAGGCAAATCTGATCAAGCAGAGGATGCGCCAGCTCCAGGAGGAGCAGCCAGCCGCTGAAGATCTTCCGGAGGAAACACCGGAGCCGCAGCCGGTTCCGGAGGAGATTCCCGAACCTGCCCCCGCTCCGGCAGTCGAAACGCCTGCCGAGGAGGAGCCGGATGAGGAAGAACTCACCCTCCAGGAACGCGCTGATATGATCCGCGAGAGCATCCGGCAGATGCATGAGGAGCTTTCCGCACTGCCGTCCCCCGAGGAGCTTGCGGAGTCCGGGGAACTGGAGACTTCCGAAGAAGCGACGGAAGAAACACCGGCAGAGGAGACCGTTGAAGAAAAGCCGAAATCCCGAGGCTTTGGATTCTTCCGCCGCAAGAAAACGGAAGAACCCGAGGCGGAACCGGAGCAGGTAACAGAGGAGGAAACCGTTCCGTCCGAAGAACCTGCCGATGCGGAATCCGCACAGACCGATGCTCTCGACGAAGCGGAGGAACCTGCGGAAGAACCGGTTGCAGATACATCGGAGGATACGGAGTATGAGGCAGTTGAGGAGGAGCAGCCCGAGGAGGCTGCGCCCGTGCTTCGCCATCTGCATCTGCCAGAGCCTGAGGAACCCGCAAAAAAGGGTGTGTTCGGTCTCTTTTCACGCAAAAAAAAACTGACGCCGCCGACGGCAACAGCTGAGATCGAGGAAGAAACGGCCGAAGTAACTGAAATTCCTGATGAAGAAATTTCTGAAATCTTAGAAGAACCCGAGGCAGCAGAGGCTCCGGAGGAAATCCTCCCGTCCGAAGAACCCATCCCCGAACCGATTCCTGAACCGCAGGACGAGCCGGAACCGGTGCCTTCTGTTCCGGAGGAAACAGAGGAGGATGAGCCGGAGACAGCACCGGATCCCGTTCCGGAAGAAGCTGCGACGGAAGAGCCTGCACCTTCTCAGGAGACGGCATCGCCTTCCATTGACATTACCCTTCCCGGTGAGACCGATCGCGAGAAGAAGAAAAACGCCTTCATCGCGGCGATCCATGCGGCACTTGATGAGAGCGCACAGGAGCTTGCGGAGATCAAGGCGGAGCCGATCCCTGAGCAGAGCGAGATCGATGTGGCACTTGGCAGACCCCAGTTCTGGAAGCGCTATGCATACTTCATTGTTGGCATACTCTGTACTGCCCTTGCCTGCGTGGGCGTTGCTGCCTGCGTTGCAAAGGGAAAGGAGCTTGTGCAGCGGTTTGCCTCCAGCTCTTCGCTCAAGAGCGAGCTGGAAGAGCGGATCTATCCCATTGCGGTCGTGGATCTGCCGCCGTTTGCATCCGCAGCAGAGCTGCAGAACGAAGCAGCACTGTCCGCGGCGATGATCGATCTGCTGATGTATGAGGATCTGTCCGGCTACCCATGCAGCTTCGATGTCTATTCGATTCCTGCGGAACAGGTAAAAAAACACGCAGCTGCGATGTTTGGACCGGAGATCGCACTGACGGATACCACACTGCACGCAGCGGGCGAGACCTTTTATTATGATACAGCATCCGGCTGCTACAATGTACCGGCATCTCCTATGATCTTTTCGTATTCCCCCGAGGTACAGGAGGTCACACGAAACGGCGATGTGTTTACTGTAACAGCGATCTATCGCGGCGAGACGGCCAAGTGGCAGCAGAATTCCGGTAATTTCAGCGGTATCGGCACCAAGACCATGGAGATCACGATGACGCTGGTCGATGATGAATACCGCATTACCGGCGTTGTGAATATTTCCGATGAATCGGAAGGCATGTAACTCTATGTTGCAAGGAGGCACAATATGAAAATTCTTGTCGCAGGCCTCGGCCTGATCGGCGGTTCCATCTGTAAGGCGCTGCATACTTATACGGAGCATCGCGTGTATGGATGTGACGCAAGAGAAGAAGTCCTGCACAAAGCGTTGCAGCAGAATGTGATCGACGGTGTCGTTACGGATGACTGCGGCAGCATGGATATGATCATCGTAGCACTCTATCCGGAAACCATCCGGACCTGGGTGAGGTCCCATGTCTCGACGATGTCCGAGGGTACGGTCGTGATCGATGTCAGCGGTGTCAAGACGGATCTTCCCGAGGAGCTGGGAAAGCTCTGCATGGAGCATGGCGTTCATTATCTCAGTACGCACCCGATGGCCGGCAAGGAACGCTCCGGCTATGAGGTCTCTGACGAAGATCTGTTCCAGGGCGCAAATTTCATCATGACGCCGATGCCCTTCACGCCCAAGCATGTGATCGCGCAGGTGAAGAACGTCGCGCATCAGATCGGCTTCCGACGGTTTGTCCTGACGACGCCCGAGGTGCATGACCGCATGATCGCGTACACCTCGCAGCTGGCGCATGTGGTGTCAAGTTCGTATGTGAAGAGCCCCGTGCTGGAACTGGAGAGCGGCTTCTCCGGCGGCAGCTTCCATGATATGACGCGCATCGCGACCATGAATGAGGAAATGTGGACGATGCTCTTCATGCAGAACCGAAGCAGCCTTCTCTGTGAGCTGGACACGCTCATCGGGAACCTGACGGATTACCGGAACGCCCTCGCATCCGACGATGCCGAAGCCGTCCATGAACTGATCCGGCTTGGCAGACAGCGCAAGGAGGAGAACCTCGCGCGCCGCAGAAATGCCGATTCTGTGATCGATCTGATGGACGTAACAGAAAAATCGCTGGAAAATAAAAAAAATGAAAAAAAGGGTTGACAAGCCCGATCAAATGTGGTATACTATTAGAGTCGTATTCTAAAGACAGCCGGTGGTGATGAACCGTAAGTCCGGCCGAGGAGTGCAGGCGGTAATGAAATACCCCCTCTCTTTGTTGTGCGTGAGTATGGCAAAGGGAGTTTTTTGTATCTCCCGATACGATGAAACAGCGCAAGCTGATATTCAAATCGGAGGTGAATGAAAATGCCAAGTGCACAGGTTCTGGAGTCCAAGAAGGCAAGAGTTGACGAGCTGACCGAACTGCTCAAGAACAGTGTTTCCTGCGTACTCGTTGATTACAAGGGTATCACTGTAGCAGACGATACAAAGCTGCGCCGTGAGCTGCGTGAGGCAAACGTACAGTATTTTGTTGAGAAGAACACAATGCTGAAGTTTGCGTTCCACAATATCGGTATGGAGTGCTTTGACGATGTACTGAACGGTACAACCGCAATCGCAATTTCCAACGATGATCAGACAGCTCCCGCTCGTATTCTCGGTGCATATGCTGAGAAGAACGACAACTTCACTCTGAAGGCTGGTTGCGTAGAAGGCGAGTACTTCGATGCAAACAGAGTTCTGGCTCTGTCCAAGATTCCGTCCAAGGATGTACTGCTCGCACAGCTGGTTGGTTCCCTGCAGGGTCCGATCCAGAAGCTGGCTGCTCTTCTGCAGGCAGTTGTGGACAGCAAGTCCGAGGAGGCTGCATAAGCTTACTTGCAGCGTAAACAACAACTGGCAGGGTTCCCTGTCCGCGACGCGCGCAGCGTGATGCGCAGCAAATAAAATTAAAAGGAGATTATTATCATGGCATCTGAGAAGACACTCAAGTTTATTGAAGATATCAAGGCTCTCTCCGTTCTGGAACTGGCAGAACTGGTTGAGGCAATCCAGGAAGAATTCGGCGTAACTGCAGCAGTAGCAGCAGCTCCGGCAGCAGGCGGCGCAGCAGCAGCAGCTGAGGAGAAGACAGAATTCGACGTAGTTCTGGCATCCTTCGGCGACAAGAAGATGGGCGTTATCAAGGCTGTTAAGGACATTCTCGGTCTGGGCCTGAAGGAAGCTAAGGAAGCTGTAGAAGGCGCTCCGAAGACCCTGAAGGAAGGCGTTTCCAAGGCTGAGGCTGAAGAGCTGAAGGCTAAGCTGGAAGAAGCTGGCGCAACCATCGAGCTCAAGTAAGAGATCGAAACTGTACATCAGCGTGGGGATTCCCACACATGAACAGTATGCAAAAAGGCTATGCAGAATTTCTGCATAGCCTTTTCTTTTTTGATGCTTTTTGCCTTCGTATGGACGAAAATCGGATTTAAGGATTTTTTAATAATTTCTATGCTACAATGGAATCACAACGAAGAAAGGAGCATGTGAAATGTATCTGGGTATTTTGAAAAAGGACCTCAAACGGAAAAGGGCAATGAACATCATTCTGCTGATCTTCATTATCCTTGCGACGATGTTTGTATCCTCAAGCGTGAACAACATCTTCACCATCACAACAGCACTGGAGGATTATTTTGAAGCCGCCGGTGTGCCGGATTATCTCCTTGCTACAACGGGCAGTGCGGCGAATGCATCTGTCGAACAAGCATTTGCAGATGTGCCGGAGATCACGGACTGCAAAACGGAATCCATCATTTACATGAACGGTGAAATATTCTTTGTGGAGGATGAACCGATCGACTTCGGTAATACCGCCATGTACACGGATTTCTCCGAGGCGTCGCTCTGCTATTTTGATGCAGACAACAAGCCCATCACAGAAGTGAAAGAAGGCACGGTGTTTGTTGCGATCAAGCCCATGCAGGAGGCAGGTCTGGAGGTCGGCGATGTGCTGGAGATCCGCATGGAAGGTGTGGAGCTTTCCCTGACCATTGCCGGTGTCTGCAAGGACGCTGTCCTTGGTTCGGATCTGATGGGCAATGTCCGTCTTCTGGTGAATGAAAAGGATTTTGCAGAATTCAGCGGCATTCCGGACAGTTTCTTCGGCAAGCTATGGTATGTGAATGCCACGGATGTTTCTGCTGTGACAAATGCACTCTCCGATGCAAAGGGTATTGCCTTTAACGGCGACCGTGCCATGATCAAAATGGCGTATGTGCTGGATATGGTCATTGCCGGCATTCTGCTCGCTGTGAGCATCTGCCTGATCCTCATCGCATTTGTTGTGCTCCGCTTTACCATTACCTTTACCATTTCCGAGGACTTCCGTGAGATCGGTGTCATGAAAGCCATTGGCATCCGGAACACTGCCATCCGCTGCCTGTATCTTGTGAAATACTTCTTCATGGCAGTCATCGGTGCAGCAGTCGGATTCTTCTGCAGCATTCCCTTTGCGAACCTTCTGATCGGCAGCGTTTCCGAATTCATTGTCATGGAAAATGACAATATGGTGCTCATCAATCTGCTCTGCTGCATTTTTGTGGTCGTGCTGATCCTCTCATTCTGCTATGGCTGTACCGCACGGGTCAAGAAGCTCTCACCCCTCGATGCCATCCGCAATGGACAGACGGGCGAACGCTTCAGCAAAAAGGGCATCCTGCGTCTTACCAAGACTCCCGGCAGACCCGCGTTCTTCATGGCACTCAACGATATCCTGAGCAGCCCGAAACGCTATGCAACCATCATTCTGAGCTACACTCTCTGCACCGCCCTTGTGCTGATCCTCTGCAACGGTGCCAATACACTGCGTTCCGATAAGCTGATCCATTCCTTTGGTATGTACAAGAGTGACCTGTATCTTTCCTCAGCGGAAATGGATATACTCCGTGCACTTGTGCCCGGCGGTGAAGTCCTGATACAGGAAAAAATCGACGAGATCGAAGAAACGCTTGCCGAGGAGGGTATGCCGGCGGAGTGCACCATTGAAATCGCACACAAATATAACTATGTCCATGGTGACAAGACCTTCACCTCCATGACCCTGCAGGGCGTGAATACAACGATGGATTACTATTACTACCATGAGGGCACACCGCCGCAGAATCCGTCCGAAGCTGCGATTACGCCCACCGTATCCGAAAAGCTGGATGCCGGCATCGGTGATACGATCACTTTCCATGACGGCACACAGGAGCGAGAGCTTCTTGTAACTGCCATCTACCAGAGCATGAACAACCTCGGTGAGGGTGTGCGTCTGCATGAGGATCTGAAGCTGGATTACGCCAATGCGATCGGCTTCTTCCAGTTCCAGCTGAATTTCACAGACGCACCGGATAAGGAGGAAATCGCTGATCGTGCCGAACGTATCGCAGAGCTGTTTGATGCAGATGTTCCCATGACGGCCAGTGAGGTCGTAGAAGAAACTACCGGCGTTGCAGATACGATCTCAGCACTGCGTACCATGATGCTGGTGCTGAGCATGATCATCATTGCGATGGTGACCCTGCTCATGGAACGTTCCTTTATTGCCAAGGAACGGGGCGAAATCGCCACGCTCAAGGCAATGGGCTTCCGGACGGGTGCGATCATGGGCTGGCATTCCCTGCGCTTTGTCATCATCGGCATTCTGTCCGCGTTCATCGCTGCGGTGACATCCCCAGCACTGACCAAGCTCTGCCTTGACCCGATCTTCAAAATGATGGGCGCATCGTTCGGCGTGCCGTTCGAGGTAAAGCCCCTTGAGGTGTTCATGATCTATCCCGCTGTCATTGTTGCAGTGACGATCATCAGTGCACTGCTCACATCCCTGTATACCAAGACCATTACTGCCGCACAGGCATCCGGCATCGAATAAAAGGAGAATCGTTATGAATATGTTAGAAGTCAGAGATCTTTGCAAAACCTACATTGTCAACAAGCGCCAGAACAACGTGCTGAAGAACGTAAACTTCCGTATTGCTGAGGGCGAAATGGTCGCTATTATGGGACCGTCCGGCTCGGGCAAATCGACCCTTCTCTATGCCGTATCCGGCATGGATAAGGTGACCGCCGGAGAGGTTTCCTTCTGCGGCAGGAACATCGCCAAGATGAAAGAGAAGGAGCTGGCGGACCTGCGTCTGGATGAGATGGGCTTCATCTTCCAGCAGATGTACATGCTGAAGAATCTCACAGTAATGGACAATATCATTCTCCCTGCAATGCAGTCAAAGAACAGCAATGAAAGCCGTAAGGAGATCGTGGATCGCGCGCAGGGTCTGATGCGCCGTCTCGGCATCATCGACATTGCCGACAACGATATCAACGAGGTCTCCGGCGGCCAGCTGCAGCGCGCCTGCATCTGCCGTAGCATGATCAACGATCCGAAGGTGATCTTTGCCGATGAGCCGACCGGTGCCCTCAACCGCGCCTCCTCCGATGAGGTAATGGAGGAGCTTGCAAAGCTCAATGCGGACGGAACGACGATCATGCTCGTGACACATGATGTAAAAGTTGCAGCAAGATGCACAAAAGTGATGTATATAGTTGACGGGAACATCAAAGGCGAGTATAATTTAAGTAGGTACGAAAATGCCTCCCAGCTGCGCGACCGCGAAAGAGCGCTGAACAACTGGCTGATGGAAATGGGCTGGTAGTACCGGAATACTTGCCGGAGGGGATGTTGTTGGACGAAGTAAACAGAACGCTGTATATTCCTCTGTATGGAAAATCGCTTGTCAGCAAAAAGGGGATCATCCTGAAGGATCCCAGAGCGGAGGAAATATGGGAGAAGGAATGCTTTCCGCTGAAGGGAAAATCCAGATCGAAATGGCTTGCGTATTATATGGCAATGCGTGCAAGGGTTTTTGATGACTGGCTTAAGCGGCAGATAGGTGAAAGCGAGCGTCCGGCAGTCGTCCTGCATATCGGCTGTGGTATGGACAGCCGCGCAGAAAGAGTCGGTACACGCGGACTGCAATGGTACGACGGAGATTTTGAGGACGTCATCCGGTGCAGGAAACAATACTATTCCGAAACGGATGACTATCATATGATCGCCTGCGATCTGCGCAGCAGGGAATGGCTGCAGCAGATCCCGGCGGGCGCGGATGCGCTCATCGTCCTCGAGGGTGTCAGCATGTACCTCACACCGGAGGAGATCACGGGATGCTTCACTGCCTTCTCGGAGCATTTTGCTTCTGTCAGACTGCTCATGGACTGCTATACCGGATTGGCGGCGAGGGTCTCCAAGTACAAGAATCCGATCAATGATGTGGGTGTTACACAGACCTATGGCATTGATGATCCTGATGCGATTGCGAAGGGAACCGGTATCCGGTTTGCAGCAGCACACACGATGACGCCGCAGCCCCTGATCGATGAGCTGAAGGGCGCAGAAAGGCTGTTCTTCAAAACGATGTTTGCAGGGAGCTTTTCCAGGAAAATGTACAGGATCTACGAATTTATCAAATAGCAAGGAGCGTTTATGACTGATATTCTGATCGTTGAGGACAATAAAGAGCTTGCGGATCTGCTGTGTGATTTCCTACGTGCGGAGAATTACACCGTCAGCATCGCAGAAACAGGTGAAAAGGCTTTGGCGCTGTACGAAAAGTACGGCGCGAAGCTCGTTGTACTGGACATTATGCTTCCCGGAATCGACGGCTTTACCGTGTGCAGCCGGATCCGTGAGGAAAACAATACCCCCATCCTGATCGTCAGCGCGAAGACCGAGAAGGAGGACAAGCTCAGCGGCCTGCGTCTCGGCGCCGATGACTACATCGAAAAGCCCTATGATATCGACATCATGCTCGCAAAGATCAGCGGTATTTTCAAACGGCGATATGCGATCGAGGAGATCGATGACGGCGATATCCGGATCAATAAGGTCAGCCGTACGGTATACAAAAACGATGCACCGATCGAAATGACTGCAAAGGAATACGACCTGCTCGTGCTGCTGCTTGAGAACCGGGGCAAGGCGCTGAGCAAGGAATATCTGTTCAATCAGGTGTGGGGAAGCGACAGCTTTTCCGAGCAGCAGACCCTGACGGTACATATCAAATGGCTCCGTCAGAAGATCGAGGACGATCCGAAGCATCCGCAGAAGATCATGACAGTCTGGGGAGTTGGCTATAAATATGAAAGCATTTAACAGAATTGCAGCGGCGGTGCTGCTTCTGATCGCTGCGGTGTTTGCTGCAGCAAATGTGCTGCTGTTTTCCGATCACGGTGAAAGCGGCAGACCGCACCGCGTGGAGATCAGCCGACTTGCACAGGAGCTGGAAAACGGAGGAACGCTGGATCTGTCGGAATGTCTGTATGTGACGGCCGTGACCCCCTATGGAGATGGTTTTTACGACACCGACAGTGATTATGTGATCCGTGAGGTGGACGGGGTGCTATACCGTTTTGACTATCGTACGGACAGCAGTGCACAGCGCAGATCGCAGCTATTGCTTATGAATGCCATGCTCGGTGCGATGGCGGCGGTGATGTTTGCCGTGATGCTGTATATCCGTGCGAGGATCCTCCGTCCGTTCGAGAAGCTCACTGACGTGCCGTATGAGCTTTCCAAGGGCAACCTGACCGCGCCTGTCAGGGAGACAAAGAGCCGGTTTTTCGGCCGGTTTCTGTGGGGTGTGGACATGCTCCGTGAAAAGATGGAACAGCAGAAGGAGAGGGAACTGCAGCTGCAGAAACAGCGGAAGATGCTGCTGCTTTCTCTGTCCCACGATATCAAAACGCCCCTCTCTGCCATTAAGCTCTATTCCAAGGCGCTCTCCAGGGGCTTGTATGCCAGCAAGGAAAAGCAGACGGAGATCGCCGAGAGCATCAATGCCAAGGCCGATGAGATCGAAGACTATGTTTCCCAGATCATTACTGCCTCGCGTGAGGATTTCCTCAGTCTCGACGTCAATATGGGAGAATTCTACCTCTCCTCACTCGTGAACAGCATCAGCGCATACTATACCGAAAAGCTTGCACTGATCCACACGGAATTTTCGATCGGAAGCTACGCGGACTGCCTGCTGCAGGGCGATCCCGACCGGAGTATCGAGGTGCTGCAGAATGTCATCGAAAATGCGATCAAATACAGCGACGGCAAGCGGATCGGGATCAGCTTTTCGGAAGAGGATGGCTGCATTCTGATCTCCGTCACGAACGGCGGCTGCACGCTGACAGAGGACGAGCTGCCCCATATGTTCAACAGCTTCTGGAGAGGCACCAATGCCGAGACCACCAAGGGCAGCGGCCTGGGACTGTACATCTGCCGCCAGCTGATGCACAAAATGAACGGCGATATCTTTGCCCGTCTGCAAGAGGACCGCATTACCGTCAGCGCGGTATTTGCCAAGGCGTAATGCTTTGTGTCTGTCGAAAAATCTTATCAGATTCAAAGGACGGAGTCCTTTGGCGGGTCGAGGGTACGCAGTACCCTCGCAATATAACCCCTCCCCCTTTGGGGGAGGGGGTGGGGGAAGATTTTTGGG
>CAYYIT010000041.1:0-22430 GCA_964472035.1 uncultured Ruminococcus sp. | reverse complement strand
TTAAAAAAATTAGTCCAGCCCTGCGCCAGAGGCGCAGTGGCTGGACGGGACTTTTTCGACAGACTGAAACGCCGGCAATGCCGGCGTTTTTTTATTCCATCAATTCACGCAGCAGCGCGTCCGTATCGGAGACGATCACCTGCGCGCCTGCGGCAAGCAGGGTCTCCCTGTCACGGAAGCCCCAGTCCACCAGAACGGCATGCATTCCTGCATTGCGTGCGGTCGCCACGTCCACCTCGGAGTCACCGATGTAGACCGCGTCCGCCGCGGAGACCTCCAGCTCGCGGAGCAGATCCAGCAGGGAATCCGGCTCCGGCTTGCGCGGAAACGGTGCGCGCTCCCCCCTTGCGGCAGCGAGCAGTCCCTTGAAGTACTGCGCGCAGAGCGCCTGCACGGCTGCATCCGCCTTGTTCGACAACACCGCCGAACGCATTCCGGCGGCGCGCAGGATGCGCAGCAGCATCGGGATCCCCTCATAGGGGGCGGTCTTTTCTGCGCAGTGCTGCTGGTAGTAGTCCTTGAAAATGCCGAAGATCCGGTCGATCTCTGCGTCGTCCGTTCCCTCCGGCAGCGCGCGGAGAATGAGGGTGCGGATGCCGTTGCCGACAAAGCGGCGCACCTCGTCTCGCGTCCGCTGCGGGTAGCCATTCTGCGCAAGCACGGCATTCAGGCTGTCGGCAAGATCATCGAGCGTATCGAGGATGGTGCCGTCCAGATCGAACACGGCGAGACGGTATTTCGGCTTGCCTGCAAGATATTTCTCCATCGTCACATGGGGGCAGCCTTCATCGAGGTGGAAGTCATCCGTCTGCGCATAGCCGACCTTCTCATAAAAACCGGAGGCACGGCACTGCGCCGAAAGCGTGATCAGCATACCGCCGAGCGCACGCGTCTTCTCCTCAAGCACGTCCATCGCCATGGCACCGAGGTGCCGGCCGCGGTATTCCTTCAGCACCGCCATTCTTCCGAGGTGGTAGGTCACACCGCCGTCCTCCGTGAAGAGGCGCGCCGCCGCGACGGGCTTGTCCCCGTCGGAGATCAGCAGATGCCAGGCAATATTGTCCGTCTCGTCCAACTCATTCTGGAAGCCCTGCTCCTCCACAAAAACGGTATTGCGCACATACACGCCGCCGGGGAGCAGCTCCCTTGTGATCTGTACATTGTATCTCATTACAGCACCTTGGAAAGAAATTCCTGAAGTCTCGGATTCTTGGGGTTCGTGAAGAATTCCTCGGGGGAATTCTCCTCCATGATCCTGCCCTCGTCCATGAACATCACGCGGGAGGCCACCTCACGCGCGAAGCCCATCTCGTGGGTGACAACGACCATGGTCATGCCCTCCTCTGCAAGCTCGCGCATCAGCTCGAGCACCTCGCCGACCATCTCGGGGTCGAGCGCGGAGGTCGGCTCGTCGAAGAGGATGACATCCGGATTCATCGCAAGCGATCTTGCGATCGCAATACGCTGCTTCTGGCCGCCGGAGAGCTGGTTCGGGTACTGCTCTGCCTTGTCGGAGAGTCCGACCTTCTTCAGAAGCGCCGTCGCCTTCTCGTCGGCCTCCTTCTGGGTCATGAGTCCGAGCTTCACGGGAGCGAGGGTGATGTTCTTCTGAATGGTCAGATGCGGAAACAGGTGGAAGTGCTGGAACACCATGCCCATCTTCTCGCGCACGGCGTAGAGCTGCTTCTCGGAGATCTTCGTCAGGTCCTGTCCCTCGAAGAGGATGCTGCCGGAGGTGGGCGTTTCCAGGCGGTTCAGGCAGCGCAGGAAGGTGCTTTTGCCGGAGCCGGACGGTCCGATGATCACGACCTTCTCGCCCTTTTCGATGGTGGTGGTGATACCCTTGAGAATGTGCAGCTCCCCGAAGGATTTCTCTAAATTCTTAACCTCGATCACTCTTCGCCAGCCTCCTTTCGAGCAGGGTCACAAGTCTTGTCAGGATCATTACCAGTACGAGGTAGATCAGTGCCACTGCGATCAGCGGCATGAACGGCTCGTAGGTAATACCCTGAATGGTGTCACCGCCCTTAGTCAGATCCATCAGGGCAATATTGCCGGCAACGGAGGTTTCCTTGAGCAGTACGATGAATTCATTGGCGAGCGCCGGAAGGATGTTCCGGAACGCCTGCGGCAGGATGATGTAGATCATGGTCTTGGGATAGTTCATGCCGAGGCTCGCGCCGGCTTCGAACTGACCGTTGTCGATGGACATGATGCCGGAACGGACGATCTCCGCAACATAGGCACCGGAATTGAGTCCGAATGCCACGACCGCCACAAAGACCTTGGAAATGTCCATGGAGGCGAAGATCACGAAATAGATGATCATCAGCTGCACCAGCACCGGCGTGCCGCGGATGACGGTGAGGTAGATCTTTGCGAGGAAATTCAGGATCTTCATTTTCCCCGTCTTATCATGGGTCGCGCGGACGATCGCCACCAGAAAGCCCAGCACAAGGCCGAGGATCAGCGCAAAGAACGTCACCTGCAGCGTCACCCAGAGACCGTCCACGAGGTACATGTAGCGGTCGTCCTTGATGAATGCCTGGTGGAACTTGTCCGCAAAGTTGTCAAAAAAGTTCACGCGGTTTCTCCCTTCGATGCACAGAATTCCGGCGGAATGGAGCTTCCGCCGGAACGTGCGTTTTTCTTATTCCTTAACGATAATGACCTGGGTAGAGGTTGCATAGCCCTGTGTAAAGGACACGCTCTCGAGACGATCCTCCGTCACGGTCATGCCTGCAACGCCAACGTCTGCCTTACCGCTCTTAACGGAGGCAATGATGGAGTCAAAGTCGATGTTGGTGATCTCAAGTTCCATATTGAGGACATCGCAGACAGCCCACATCATATCCACATCGATGCCGACGATCTTGCCGTTCTCCATGCTCTCATAGGGCGGGAACTCTGCGTTGGTTGCCATGATGATCTTGCCGTTCTCACGGGACAGGCTCTCATCCGGTACATAGGAAACGTAGTCCGCTTCATCACCGATCCAGTGGGTGGTGATCTCCTCAAGTGTACCGTTCTCCTTGAGCTGTGTCAGCGCATCGTCGATCTTTGCACCCAGCTCCTCATTTTCCTTGGCATAGGCAATGGCGTATTCCTCGACAACAAACGGATCGTCCAGGATCTTCAGGCCCTCGTTCTTGGAAACAAACACATTGGCAGGCTCGCTGTCGATGATCACGGCATCCACCTTGCCCTGGGTCAGTGCCAGAACGGCATCCGCGCCCTTGTTGTAGCCCTCTACGGTCGCACCTTCGATATCGCCTGCGAAGATGTAGCCGGTGGTACCCATCTGTGTGCCGATCTTGGCATTCTTCAGATCATCCGCACAGGTCACCTTCTTCTGCTCTCTGCCGCCGCAGCCGGTCATTGCAGCTGCCAGCATGAGTGCTGCAGCCATCAGGGAAACTGTCTTTTTCATAGCTATGTATCCTTTCTTCGATCAATCCAGCAGACCATTCTGCGCCTTGGCAGCGGTCAGGGTATTCTTCATGAGCATTGCGATGGTCATCGGACCTGCACCGCCCGGAACGGGGGTGATAAAGGAAGCCTTCGGCTCCACTGCTGCGAAATCCACGTCGCCGCAGAGCTTACCGTTCTCGAGACGGTTGATGCCGACGTCAATGACAACGGCGCCCTCCTTAACCATATCCGCAGTCACGAAATTCGCTCTGCCGACAGCGGCTACGAGGATATCGGCTTCTCTTGTCACGGACGGCAGATCCTGTGTTCTGCTGTGGCAGATGGTCACAGTACCGCTTCTGTGCAGGAGCAGCATTGCCATGGGCTTGCCGACGATGTTGCTTCTGCCGATGACAACGCACTTCTTGCCGCTGATCTCCACGCCCGTGGAATCGATCAGCTCCATGACACCGGCCGGTGTGCAGGGCAGGAAGTTGTAGTCGCCGATCATGATATGGCCGACATTCTCCGGATGGAACGCATCCACGTCCTTCTCGGGGGAGATGGCATTGATGATCGCATTGTCATCGATGTGCTTCGGAACGGGCAGCTGTACGAGGATGCCGTTCACCTTGGGATCATTGTTCAGGGTCTCTACGAGCTCGAGCAGCTCCTCCTGGGTGGTCTCCTCGGGGAGGGCATACTCGAAGGACTGGAAGCCCACTGTCTCGCATGCCTTCTTCTTGTTGTTTACATATACGCGGGATGCCGGATCATTGCCGACGATCACCACTGCAAGGCCGGGCTGTACGCCGTGGTTGGCGATGAGTGCCTCGGTCTCCAGGCGAACCTGTTCCTTTACCTGTGCGGAAATCTGCTTGCCGTCAATCAACTGTGCCATGGTTAATCCTCCTGTTTTTCATCTGTTTCATCGGATGTCTCTTCGTCATCCGGAATGATCTTTTCAGCCTGTTCTTCCTTCTCTGCCTTGGCGTCTTCCTTTTCGGCGCGCTTCTTGTCGCGTTCGGCCGCCTTCTGACGCTTTTTCTCGGCATATGCCTCTGCGCGCTGTTCGGATTCGAGCAGCAGCTGTTTCGATTCCTTGGTATTGCAGTAGAGGACGTAATCGACACCCATGCGCTTGACGGTGGAACCGAAGATGATGAGCATCAGCACGGCTGCGATCACGCAGACCGCTGCGAGCATCTGGGAGGCACGCAGTGTGCCCATCATCAGGCTGTCGGTACGCAGACCTTCGATGAAGAAGCGTCCGAGGCCGTACCAGCCGATGTACATCAGGAAGATCTGTCCGTCGAATTTTCTCCACTTCTTCAGTGTCAGCAGCAGCAGTGCAAAACCGATAAGACACCATACGGATTCGTAGAGGAAGCACGGATGCACGGGGTACTCATAGCTGAGCGTGGGATCCCCCACTGCGGTGTAGTTCTCGTAGATCCAGTACTGGATCTTGCCGCCGGTCATGCCGAAGATGCTGTCCGTGTTGTAGCCGAATGCCTCCTGATTGGTGAAGTTGCCCCAGCGTCCGATGCCCTGTCCGAGCAGGAAGCCGACGCCGACGAGATCCAGCATCGGCAGGAGCTTCACCTTGCGCAGCTTTGCGACGATGCCGCCCACAAGGATCGCACCGATCAGACCGCCGTAGATGGCAAGTCCGCCGTTTCTGGTGTTCAGGATCTCCTTCCAGTTGCCGGCGTACTGGTCCCAGTTGAAGATGACGTAATACGCTCTTGCGCCGATCAGGCCGCCGATGATGCCGCCGATCACGGCATCAATGGCACGGTCGGGGTCGATGCCGACCCGTCTCATATTGCGGAAGCCCACGATCATTGCCAGGATCAGACCAAAGGTAATGATCAGGCCGTACCACTGCACCTGCATTCCGAAGATGGTAAAGGCAGTGGAATCAATTTTCACATCGATCCCCAGATGGGGGAATACGATCTCATTATACTCAAGATTGCTGTAACCCAGCTCCTGTACTGTCTGCATATTGAACCTCCTGTCAGCTGCGGATGATGGACAGCGTTACGTTCGCCGTGTCGATCTCCTCGGTAAGGAACTGCATCGCATCCTCATAGGTGATCCCGGCCAGCGCCTTGATCGTTGAGAAGGGCTGGAGTCCTGCCATGAAGGCGTTGAGCATGCTGCTTGCATTGGACTCGACGTTATTGCAGGAACGGATCATCGCGCCGTAGTGCGTGCGCCGGATCATCTCAAAGGTCTCACGGTCAAAGCCGTTCTTCTTTGCGTCCTCGATGACCTCAAGAATGCGGTCACGGACAGCCTCCGGATCACGGGACTCACCGCCGCAGATCAGGGCAAAGTAGCCGTCGCCGGTGAAGGGGGAATCCACACCGAACTCGGAGTTGAGCAGTCCCTTCTCCATCATTTCCTGATAGAAGGCGGAGGTATTGCCGAGCAGTGTCAGCATCACCATATGCGCCTTCAGCTCTGCATTCAGCAGGTCGTGTCCCTGTCTCGGGCGGAGCTTGAAGCCCAGATTGAAGAGGGGTGCACCGACGGGAAGTGCCTGTTCCACGAGGGGTTCCACGACCTCATACGGCTCGTCGGGGAATACCTGCTGGAGGCCTCTGTCCTCGCAGGGCTTGAGGAGCTTGTCGCACAGCTCCAGCACCTCCTCTGCCTTGACGTTTCCGGCAACGGAAAGCACCATGTTATGCAGATTATAGAAGGTGTGGTAGCAGCGGTAGAGCAGGTCTGCATCGATCTCCGCGATGCTCTCCACGGTACCTGCGATGTCGATCCTTACCGGATGGTTGTGGTACATCGAACGGAGCATGTTGAAGAACACTCTCCAGGACGGCTCGTCCTCGTACATGCGGATCTCCTGTCCGATGATGCCCTGTTCCTTGGCAACACTCTCCTGCGTAAAATAGGGTGCCTGCACGAAGCTCAGGAGGATCTCCAGGGATTCGCGGAAATTCTCGGAGCACTGGAACAGATAGCAGGTGCGGTCAAAGGACGTGTAGGCATTGGCATTCGCGCCGGTCTTGGCGTACTGTGCAAATGCATCGCAGTCCTCGTTCTCAAACAGCTTGTGTTCGAGGAAGTGGGCGATGCCGTTCGGCACCTGGGCGTAGTCCTCCTCGCCCTTGAGGCGGAACTGCGTGTTGATGGAGCCGTACTTGGTTCCGAACAGCGCGTAGGCGGTGTGGAAACCGGGCATCTCCATGATATAGATCTCAAGGCCGCTCGGATGCTTGACATGCAGGCAGCTCTCGCCCGCCTGTTCGCAGCGGATCTCGTTCATTTCGTGATTCATTCCTGCACCTCCTGCTGCATCAGATATACAGTATCAAGCTTCAGGGCGTTTGCCGCATCGATGATATCCTGACGGGTCAGTGCCTCGTATCTGGCAACTGCCTCCTCCGTGGTCTCCTCATCCTGATCGTAGAACTGGCTATGGCACCACGAAATGCAGGAGGACGGGGTATCACCCACACCGCGCAGCTGGTTGACCATGCTGTGCTTTGCGTCCTTGAGCATCTCGTCATCGAATTCCCCGCGGCGCACGGCATCGAGCTGTGCGAGGATGGCATCCTTCGCCTTCTCGGCATTGCTCAGCTCCACGCCGCTGTCAACGAGCAGCGCGCCCTTTCCGGGGAGCGTACGGCTTGCGCAGTAATAGCACAGGCTCATCTTCTCGCGGACATTCATGAACAGCATGGAGAACGGGGACGAGCCGTAGAGCGCACTCATCAGCTTCATTGCACCCTTCTTGGGTTCCTCGCCCTTGAACACCAGCACGAGCTTGGACTGGTTGACGCTCATGGGGTCGATCACCTGCGCGGTCTCTTCCTTGCAGGGACTCGGTGCGCGGTAGGAAATACCGGCCGGCTGACGCTCCACAGCGGCAAATGCCTCCTGCATGCGCTGTGCGACCACCGGTGCCTCCGAAGGCCCCACATGATAGATGCGGATCACTGCCTCGCGCAGGAGACGCTCATAGGCCTGATACACACCTGCGGGATCCAGACGTTCCACGTCGGACTTTTCGCCGTAGGCAGTACCAGCGTAGGGCTCACCTGCAAAGGCGGTCTTGACGGCTCTTGCAACGGCATAGCTGCGCTTGTTATTGATCTCGGCGTCGATCGCATCGAGCAGATCCTGCTTCTGGATGCGGAACTCCGTTGCATCAAACGCACCGTCCTTTGCATTGGGACGGAACAGGCATTCGATCAGCAGCTCCGTGATCTCAGAGAGCAGATCCTCCTGTTCGAGTGCATAGCGGTTGTCGATCGTATTCGCAGCGAGCGCCACCTGAAGCACATCGCTGCGCTTGCCGACGCTTCCGCTGATGGACGCACCGTAGAGGGTATCGGTCTTGCGGGTCAGCGCCGCAAGAGTCGGATATTTCTCACAGGATCCGGACAGCAGCGAGGACACGAGGGAATACGCCGCGTTGGTCTCCTCGCAAAGCGGAACCATGAACACCGCTTCGATCGTATGGGTTTTGAATTTAGGCTCAACAATGGAAATGAAATCGATATTGTTTCCAATATTCAGGATTTTTTTCTGCATTGTACGTTCACTCCTTTCAGTAAGAACGTTTTCTGTCAGCATCACGCCGTCAAAAAAGCACTTACCTTTTTATTATACCATGGATCCCGTCATAATGCAAGACAATTTTCGAATATTACGCCGATTTTTCCTTCCGGCTGCTGCCATGCCGCAGGAAGAAAATACACACGCACGCCGTGAGCAGCTCCGCAGCCGGATAGGTCAGCCAGATGCCGCGGCTGCCCCAGAGCTGCGCCATCAGAAATGCCAGCGGCACAATGAGCAGTACGCCGCGCAGCAGGGAGATCCAGTTGCCGGCGCCGGGTCTTGCGGTGCACGGAAAATACACCGAAAGCAGAATGTTGCAGCCTGCCGGCACTGCGCCGAGGAAATACAGCCGCAGCCCCTCCGCCGCAAGCATTTGCAGCTGCGGATCCCCCTCCGAATTGAGCAGTGCCGTGATCGGCTGCGCAAAGAGGAACATCCCTGCATAGAGCAGCACCGAAAGCCCTGCACAGCCCAGCAGCGCATACCGCCGCAGGCTGCGCACGCCGGCAGCATTGCCGCAGGCAAATTCCTGACTCATCATGGGCTGGGCGCCCTGCGCGATGCCGGTATACACGGCGGTCACCACAAGCGAGAGATTGGCGACGACACCATAGGCAGCAACGCCCGTATTGCCGGCGATCCGGAGCATCAGCAGATTGAAGACGATGATCACAAGTCCCGAGGAGACCTCCGTCACAAGGGAGGAGCCGCCCGACACGAGGACCTCCGCACACTGCCGCAGCTGCATCCGGCAGCGGACGAAGCAAAAGCCGTTGCGTCTGCGAAAAAAATGCACCGACTGCACACAAAGACTGATCACCGGCGCAAGGCAGGTGGCAAATACCGCGCCGAACATCCCCATCTCCAGCCGGAAGATGAACAGATAGTCGAGGAAGATGTTGGAAAGGCTTCCCGTCACCATCGCCGCCATGGCAAGTCCCGGTGCGCTGTCATTCCGCAGGAAGCAGAGCAGCAC
This sequence comes from uncultured Ruminococcus sp., assembly GCA_964472035.1. Classification (GTDB taxonomy): domain Bacteria; phylum Bacillota; class Clostridia; order Oscillospirales; family Ruminococcaceae; genus UBA3855. The sequence continues at coordinate 13,453 of CAYYIT010000041.1, read as the reverse complement.
AGAATTCCCGAGGAACAGCGGTGCGCACAGCAGGAGCATCCGCAGGTAGGTGCGGCTCATTGCGAAGGTCTGCGCGTCGGCGCCGAGCAGCTGCGCGATCCCTCCGGAGCAGAAGCCTCCCAGCAGCATGAAGCCTGCCGCCAGCACCGCCCCCATGCAGAAGGTACGCGTAACGACAGCATCAGCGTCGCGCTGTCCGCCCTCTGCTGCACGGTAGTTGTACTGTGTCGCGCCGCCCATACCGAGCATCAGACCGCAGCCGTTGATAAGATTGTAGACCGGGATCGCCAGATTCAGCGCGGCAAGTCCCGTGCTGCCAAGCCACTGCGCGATGAAATAGGTGTCCGCAAGGATGTAGCAGGAAAGCCCCAGCATTCCCAGAACATTGAGTACGATGCAGCGCAGAAAGCGCCGCAGATAGGATCGATCCATCATTTTCCTCCCAAATAAAAAACGCCGCAGCCAACCGTCTTCTAAGGCCTGATGACGTTGGTTACAGCGCACCTGCAAGCCCTACCCGGCGGCAGGGAGCAGCGTTCATATCAGCATTATTATACCACGGAGGTCGTTTTTTGTCAAGCAGCCCTTGACAACGGCGCGGATATATGATAAAATGGAAAATGATAATGATTTTCATTTTTAATTCGGAGGCAGTATCATGAAACAGGGAACCGGCTACAAAACCAAGCAGAAGGAACAGATCCTGCAATATCTGAAGGCACATGCCGGACAGCATGTGACGGCACAGGAGCTTTCGCGGCATCTGTCCGATTCGGAGACGCCCGTCGGAACGGCGACGATCTACCGTTACCTCGATCACCTCGTTTCCGAGGGGATCCTGCGCAAATACACCATCGACAGCCGGACGGGTGCCTGCTACGAGTATGCGCCGCATTCTGCGGAATGCAGCCGTCACTTCCACCTCAAATGCATGCAGTGCGACAAGCTCTACCATGTGACCTGCGAGCATCTGACCGGACTTGACGGGCATATTCTGGAGCATCACGGCTTTGCGATCGACCACTCGAAGACGGTACTCTACGGCATCTGCGAAACCTGCCGGGGAGTGCAGGCATGAAGCGGCTCAATGCCCTGCTCTGTGCAGGGGCACTGCTGCTGCTTGCCTCGGGCTGTCAGGAGACGCAGGCGGTATCTTCTGAGAGGACGGAGATCGTTGCGACGGTCTTTCCGCAGTACGACATGGCACGCGCCATCGGCGGCGAATACGCCGACGTGACACTGCTCCTTTCCGCCGGACAGGAGATGCACAATTACGAACCGACACCGACGGATGTTGCGAAGATCTCACGATGCGATCTCTTTCTGCGGATCGGCGGCGAATCCGAAGTCTGGACGGATACGCTCATCCATTCTCTGGATATCCCGGAAGAGAGGGTCATCACGCTGATGGACGCCATCCCCGATCCTCTTGAAGAGGAGGAACACCACCACCATCATCACCACGAGCATGGTGAGGAGGGGCACGATCACGAGGAAGAGGCGCATCCTGCCTACGACGAGCATATCTGGAACTCCCCCGTCAATGCCATTGCGATGGCGGAGGAGGTATGTGCGGCGCTGTGCGAGGCGGATCCTGCGCATACGGAGATCTTCCGGCAGCGCACTGCGGACTACACGGCGGCGCTTGCACAGCTTGATGCGGACTACCGCGCGCTGAGCGAACAATGCGGCGAGGGCGTCCTCGTCATCGGGGACAAGTTCCCGTTCCGCTACCTTGCGGCGGAGTACGGCTTCCACTATGCGGCAGCATTCACCGGCTGCAGCAGCGAGACCGAACCGACCATCGGCTCCCTTTCGGAGCTGCTGGAGGAGGCGGAGCTGCACAGCGCAGACACGGTGTTCTATCTGGAATTCTCGTCCTCCAAGATCTGCGACCGCATCTGCGATATCACCGGCGCGACGGCAGCGATGCTGCACCCGTGCCATAATATTTCCAAGGAGGACATGGAAAACGGCGTGACGCTCCATGATCTCCTGCGCGAAAACTACGAAACCATCAAGGAGGCGCTGCTATGACGCCCTTACTCAATTGTCAGAATCTCACTGTCCGGTTCGGCTCCAATACGGTGCTGGACGGACTTTCCTTCCAGGTCGAGCAGGGGGACTATCTTTCCGTCATCGGCAAGAACGGCTCCGGCAAAAGCACCCTCATCCGGTGCCTTCTGCGTCTCTGTCCGCTCACGGGCGGCAGCATCACCACCTCGGAGGACTTCCGCCGCTGCGACATCGGCTATCTGCCGCAGCAGAGCGGCATTCAGAAGGACTTTCCTGCCACGGTGGAGGAGGTCGTCCGCTCCGGATGCCTCGGACACCACAAATTCCTGCCCTTCTACACGAAGGCGGACAAGCTCGAAGCGGAGAAGAACATGCACCGTCTCGGGATCTGCCAACTGCGGCACCGCAGCTACCGGACGCTTTCCGGCGGCCAGCAGCAGCGCGTCCTTCTCGCAAGGGCATTGTGCGCGACGCAGAAGCTCCTGCTTCTGGATGAGCCGGTCACTGGTCTGGATCCGGGCGTTTCGGCAGAATTCTACGACATCATCCGCGAGCTGAACCAGCAGGATAATATCGCCGTCATCATGGTCTCCCATGATATCCAGAACGGCCTGAAGGATGCCAAGCACGTGCTGTATCTGGAAGAGAACACGCAGTATTTTGCGCCGATCGGAGCATTCCGCGAATCGGATATCGCCCGGCAGCTGGAGGCAGAGATGCACCGGCATGCGCACCTGAGGGAGGTCAGACATGATGGATAATCTCAGATCGCTCCTCACACCGGAGCTGTGGAATTATATCGTACTTCCGGCGCTGATCGGAGGCATTGCCGTTGCGGTCTGTGCAGCGCTCCTGGGCGTGACGCTCGTTCTGCGGCGGTACTCAATGATCGGTGACGGTCTGTCCCATGTGGGCTACGGCGCACTGTGCGTGGCATCCGTCATGAATCTCGCGCCGCTGTATGTGGCGGTCCCCGTGGTGCTGGCGGCGGCCTTCCTGCTGCTCTGGCTGAGCGAATCCGGAAAGCTCAAGGGCGATTACGCCATCGCTCTCTTTTCGACAACGGCAATGTCCATAGGCATTCTGGTCTCCTCCAAGGCAGGACTGACCAACGACGTGAGCCATTACATGTTCGGCAGCATCCTTGCGCTGAGCAAGTCCGACGTGATCCTGTGCGTGGTGACGGCAGCGATCGTGATCGCGGCCTTCGCGCTGCTCTACCACAAGGTCTTTGCGGTGACATTCGACGAGAATTTCTCGAAGGCGACCGGTATTCCGGTAAGCGCCTACAATATGGTGATCGCGGCGCTCATTGCCATCACGGTCGTGATGGGCATGATGCTCATGGGAACCCTCCTGATCTCCAGCCTGATCGTGGTGCCGACGCTGTCGGCAATGCGGCTGTGCAGGAGCTTCCGTGGCGTGGTGCTCAGTGCGGTCTGCATTTCTGTGTGCTGCTTCATCGTCGGCTTCTTCATTGCGATTGCACTGGACTTCACGCCGGGCGCGAGCGTAGTGGTGACGAATGTGGCATTCTATCTGTTCTGCTGCCTGCTCAGCAGGATCCGCGGCGCAGAATAACGAAAGGCTCCCCCTGCCACGGCAGGAGGAGCGCTCTTTACCCCTGTGCAGAGGACTGCGCAGGCTTGTAGATCCGGACCGGCGCGTTGCTCTGGGCAAGTGCCGTGATACGCTCCGGATCGGAAGGCTTCGGTTCATAAATTCTGGTTGGCGGCTCTGCGGTCTGCATGGTCATGCCCCCTTTTACAGATATGGTGTCAGGCGTTCGAGATACGCCTGTTCCCTTTCAAGAATGTGCTTTCCCTGACGCTTCATTTCCTCCGGAACATTCTGGTTCCGGTTGATCACCTGATGCAGCTGCACCATGCCCATATTGGTGCCCTCCACCATGAGCTTTGCGGCCTCCTGGACGCTGATGCCGCCCATGGTATGGAGCTTGATGGTCATGTCGCTGCAGAGCTTCGCAAGCGTTCCCTGCTCCACCGGATGATGGAAATGCTGCGCCATTTGCGAGGTGATCTCCATTTTCTGCTTCTCATAATACGACTGCTGATCGGCAAGCTCCTTGCGGAGACCGCGGTCGCTGACGTGATCGATGAGGTTATTGATGCTGTCGGCACCCACTGCGGCATTCTTATAATAGCCGTTCAGCAGGTTTTCCACCGGATTGTTCGTTTCCATCTCCCTGCACTCCTTTGTTTGAAATTGTATTCGTAGTATGCGATCGGTGCAGGGATTTATTCCTGTCAAATTCTGATGATTGGAGAAAATTATGAAAGATTTTTGCAAAATTCTGCTGTATGTCATTGCCGCTGAGATCCTGACGCTGTTCATTGATCTTACGCTGGGATTTTCCTCCGGCACACTGATGCGTCTCATCACAGCGGTCTGCACGGTCGGCATTCTTGCAGGCCTGATGGCGCAGGCAGGCTACAGCATCGCCCTCTCGGACAAAAAGCAGAAGACCGGCTCCGCACTGCGCGGCGCGCTCCTCGGCATTACCGCCGTGATCCCCTATCAGATCTGCTGGGTGCTGCTGCTGCTGGCAAGGCTCGGCATGCTGTCCGACACCTTCTACCGCACCTACAAGCTCCTGTGCGCGCCGTTCCTTGCGGTGTGCAATCTCTTCAGCGCAGATGTGAGCGCGCAGACACTCCCCATCACAGGGCTTTGCGTGCTGGAGGCACTGAGTCTCGTGCCGTTTGCAGCGGTGTTCATTGCCTATCAGATGACCCTGAAGGGAAAAACACTCGAAGAAATGATGTATTAACAGAAATCTCCCATGGAACCAGAATTCCATGGGAGATTATTTTATTGATGATGCTTCCGGTACAGCCATGTGCCAAGGCACCACAGCGGCACGAGGATGAGCGGAATGCCGGCAATGAAGAACGGCAGGAGCATGTATTCGATGCCGTTGAGGAAGTTGCCCCAGCCGCCGACATCCTGCGGAACGATCCAGCGGTTGTAATTCACAAGACTGCCGATCCACAGACCGATGGCGGCGGTTTCCGCGATCCAGACCGCGAGGCAAAACAGCGTGTTCTGCCAGCTCTTCCACCTCTCCGTATGCAGCGCGCGCCGAAACCGCAGGTACAGCACTGCCGCCAGCACCGGCATGACAAAATAATACACCACATACACATCCGACGTCAGACCGCGGTATTCTTCCAGCCAGTCAAGACCAGTGAAGCCGGCCCACAGCAGAAGCTGCGCAAGTGTCAGCACCAGTATGCATTTCAGGGTCCTGTTCATTCCAAACGCCTCCTTTTGCAAAAGGGCATCCCTCCGCTTCGGAAAGGATGCCCGTAACGTTTATACCAGGATCGGGTACTGCGCCAGCACCTGCACGCCCTTCTGTGCGAGCGCCTTCACGGCAGCGTCCACCTGTGCGGCATTCATATCCGCATTCACGATGCAGACGGTCTCGTCCTCATCCGTGGAAACGGTTCTGTCAGCCACATCGCCGAAGACCTCGGTCAGCACAGCGAGATCTGCCGCAGTGGTGCGGAAGTAACGCTTTGCACTGAATGCGGAGAAATCCTCGATGAAGTCCGCATTGCCGGGGTTCACCCAGGTCTGTGCGGAGATCGTACCGTCAAGCTGCACCTGCTCGATCATGTCGCCGAGTACGGCACTTGCGGTCGGGAACTTGCCCGCGCCCCTGCCGTAGAACATAGAGCGGTCTGCGCCGTCCGTATCGGTCATCACAGCATTGAATACGCCGTTGACCTGGGAGAGCAGGTTGCTGTTCTCCACCGCCATGGGCATTACGGTCGGCAGGATCTTGCCGTTGTCCAGACGCTTTACCTGTGCGATCAGCTTGATGGCATAGCCGAGCTGCTCACAGAACTTGGTATCCTTGAGCTCTACCTCACGGATGCCCTTGGTGTAAACGGAGTCCGGATACACATGCTTGCCGAATGCCAGAGAAGACAGGATGCAGATCTTGCGGCAGGCATCGTGGCCCTCCACGTCCGCAGTGGGATCCTTCTCGGCATAGCCCAGCTCCTGTGCGAGCTTCAGGGCAGCGTCGAAGTCCATGCTGTCGCAGATCATCTTATTCAGAATGAAGTTTGTGGTACCGTTGAGAATGCCGGAGATCGCTGCAAATTCGTTCGCAGCCAGGCACTTGTGGATCGGACGGATGATCGGAATCGCACCGCCGACACTTGCTTCGAAGAAGAAGTTGCAGTTATGCTCCTTGGCGGTCTGCAGGAGGATGTCGCCCTTCTTTGCCACCAGCTCCTTGTTGGAGGTGGAAACGCTCTTGCCCGCTTCGAGGCACGCCTTCACGAAGGTGAATGCCGGCTCCACGCCGCCCATGCACTCTGCAACGACGGTAACTGCCTCGTCTGCGAGGATGGTGTCGATGCTCTTGACAACCTTGTTGCCATAGGGTCTATCCGGGAAATCACGCAGGTCGAGAATATAACCCATCTCGAGTTTCTTGCCGCAGCGCTGCTCGATGAGCGCCTTATTCTTTTCAAACAGTTCTACCACACCTGAGCCGACAACGCCGCAGCCCAGTACTGCAAATTTTTCCATTGTAGTTTCCTCCTACGATATCCTTATATTTTATTCACCAGACAGTATTTTTACACTTACCACGCCCTGGATCCTGCCAAGGCGATTCTGCAATTCATTGGGGGACTGCACCTCGCCGTTGAGCCGGACGGAAAATGTCACACCGGCCACACCGTCGATCGGGATGCTCTGGTTCACCGTCAGCACGTTCGCATCCAGCGCATACAATGCAGAAAGCACGCTGGACAGTACGCCTGCTTCGTCACGAAGCTCCGTATGCAGGTTGATGATCCGCTGGGTCAGCTTGTCCTCATAGGAAAACACACAGTCCTTATATTTATAATAGGCGCTGCGGGAAATCCCCACACGCTTGCAGGCGGCTGCGGAGCTTTTCTCCTCCTTGCCGGCAAGCAGCTTCTTGACCTCCAGTACCTTACCGATGACATCCGGCAGTACGGAAGCATCCACCACAATCAGCTGTGTATGATGTTCCATGCTGTTCCTCCCGTCCTAAAATCGTCCGTGTAGAAAGTACACCTGTATTCATATTTTATACTATACCATGTTTTCCGGCATTTGTCAAGGGTATTTTCAAAGCATCTGCGTAGTGCCGGAAATCGGTAATTTTTTTCTGATATTCCTGTGCAATATGTTTGAATCCGCGCCGCCGTATCCGGCGCTTCACCCTGTTTGCCGGCAAAACACCACATCGCTTTTTTATCCAAAGAGCCTGCGGCAGGCGTTGGGATTTTTTATCTATCATACAAAGAATTCGGGCAGCCGGCAAATTCCCTTGACAAACGGCTGTTTTCGTTGTATGATTATAATGCAGAATTAGGTAAAAACAGCGGAATTCCGGTGGCTTTGTGCCTTGGCACAAGTGCCGGAATACTGATTTCACACCAAGGAGGTTTTCCTATGTCTGATTCTTTTGTGACATCCAATGTTCCGGAATACTTCGGCTGCAACGTCTTCAGCGACACCGTCATGCGCGACAGACTGCCGAAGAATGTCTATAAATCCGTACAGCGCACCAAGCAGTTCGGCATTGCGCTGGATCCCCAGGTGGCGGACGTTGTTGCCAACGCCATGAAGGATTGGGCGGTCGAGCACGGTGCGACCCACTTCACACACTGGTTCCAGCCCATGACCGGCGTGACTGCCGAGAAGCATGACGCCTTCATTACCCCCACCTCGCATGGCAAGGTGCTGCTGGAATTCTCCGGCAAGGAGCTTGTCAAGGGCGAACCCGACGCCTCCTCCTTCCCCTCCGGCGGTCTGCGTACCACCTTCGAGGCAAGAGGCTACACGGCATGGGACCCCTCCTCCGACGCCTTCATCAAGGATGATTCCCTGTACATCCCGACGGCTTTCTGCTCCTACACGGGCGAGATCCTTGATAAGAAGACCCCCCTGCTGCGTTCGATGAACGTTGTCAGCGAGCAGGCACTGCGCATTCTGCGTCTGTTCGGCAATGACCGCGCGACCCATGTGATGTGTACCGTCGGTGCGGAGCAGGAATACTTCATCATCGACAAGAACTACTTTGACAAACGCAAGGATCTGGTCATCACCGGCAGGACCCTCTTCGGCGCCAAGCCCCCCAAGGGACAGGAGCTGGAGGATCACTACTTCGGCAACATCAAGCAGCGCATCTCCGACTACATGAAGGAGCTTGACAAGGAGCTGTGGAAGCTCGGCGTTTACGCCAAGACCAAGCACAACGAGGCGGCACCTGCACAGCACGAGCTGGCACCGGTGTTCACGACCGCCAATATCGCTGCTGACCAGAATCAGCTCACCATGGAGCTGATGAAGAAGATCGCGCGCAAGCATGGTCTGATCTGCCTGCTGCACGAAAAGCCCTTCGAAGGCATCAACGGCTCCGGCAAGCACAATAACTGGTCCCTGACCTCCAACGACGGTCAGAACCTTCTCGATCCGGGTGCGACACCGCAGGATAACATGCAGTTCCTGACCTTCCTCTGCGCGATCCTCAAGGGCGTGCATGAGTATGCGCCGCTGCTGCGTCTGTCCGCTGCATCCGCCGGCAACGACCATCGTCTCGGCGGCAATGAGGCACCGCCTGCGATCGTTTCCGTCTTCATCGGCAGCGAACTGGAGGCTGTCATCGAGGCGCTCGAAAGCGGCAAGCCCTATGTTTCCAACACCGCGGAATTCGACATCGGCGTGGATGCCCTGCCGAATTTCAAGAAGGATACCACTGACAGAAACAGAACCTCTCCCTTTGCCTTCACCGGCAACAAGTTCGAATTCAGAATGCTGGGCTCTGCGGATTCCATCTCCTGCACCAACACCATTCTGAACACCATCGTAGCCGAGGAGCTGCGCCAGTTCGCAGATGAGCTGGAAGGCGCCGAGGACTTCGATAAGGCCCTCAAGAAGCTGCTGGTGCGCACCATCAAGGAGCACAAGGCCATCATCTTCAACGGCAACGGCTACTCCGAGGAATGGATCGCAGAGGCCGAAAAGCGCGGCCTGCCGAATCTTGTCTCCACTGTGGACTGCGTACCGGAATACACCCGTGATGAGTACGTTGCACTGTTCGAGAAGTTCAAGGTATACTCCCGTGTGGAGATCGAGTCCAGAACCGAGATCCTGCTCGAGAACTACACCAAGGTCATCAGCATTGAAGCACTCACCATGCTCGACATGGCACGCAAGCAGATCCTGCCGGCTGCCATGAAGATCAACAAGGATGCATGCGATGCGGCACTTTCTAAGAAGGCGCTGGAGCTGGATTACAGCTACGAGCTGGGCTATGCCACCAGAATCTCTGCGCTGACCGCAAGCATTGCGGAGACTGTGGAGCTGCTGGATCAGAAGGTAACTGCCGCACAGGCGATCCAGGGCGTGGAAGCCACCGCCAAGTTCTGCCGCAGCGATGTCTTCACCGCAATGCAGAGCCTGCGCCGTCTTGTTGACGAGCTGGAGACGATCTCTCCCGATAAGGACTGGCCGCTGCCGTCCTACACGGACCTGCTGTTCATGGTGTAATGAACGAATACTGCGCTCCTGCCCTCCAAACGGGCAGGAGCGTTTTTGCACCTTGCAGCAAAAAGTCATATCCTTGCACAGAAAATGCTATTGACACTGCACTGAAAAAACAGTATAATAATGATGTGTGCCGCTACGGCGGTAAAACCGAATACGAACAAAGGAATATCAGTTATGGAAAAACTTTACAAACTCCACATGGGTAAGGCCCTGTGTGCGGTGGATCTGGGAGACGGCAGCGAGCGCGGCGAATATGTCAACCAGGACTACATCCTCCATGCACTCGGCAGACCCCACAGAAGCATCAGCCTGATGTACTGCTATTATCCCCTCGATAAGGGCTGGCCGGGCAGAGCAAGCGTTGTTCACGCAAGCCCCGATGTCAGCTTTGCCTGGGACTTTCCCTATGATGATTACTTCACCTACAAGGGCGGTCTGGGCGGCAATACACAGGACGAACCGTTCAACTACATGCGCGAGATCCGCGCACACGGTCAGGACGTTACCCTGACGCTCACCATCGATCCCCATGTGACCGATGACCATCTGATCGCCATTGCCAATGACCTTCGTCCCTTCGGCAGAGTACTGCTGCGCATCAATCACGAAGCAACCGGCAACTGGTTCTCCTTCAATAAGAGATGCAGCTATCAGGAAGTCGCTGACTTCTTCGTGAGAGCCTCCCGTATCATCAAGGAGCATGCACCGAACGTGCAGACCATCATCTGCATCGGCGGCGTGGAGCATCCCGAGACCGGTCAGATCGAAAAAGAAGCGGAATTTGCACAGACCATTCCGGCTGCGGATATCTGGTCCGTGGACAAGTACATGGCACTGCACTGGGGATGGCCCTACGACGTTGCTGAGCCGGGCGGAAACAGCCACAGCCGCAGCAAGGTACGCGATGTCTACAATATGACTAAGGCCAGCTACGAGCGCTACAAGGAGCTTAACGGCGGCGTCTCCAAGCCCATGATCATGTCCGAGTTCAATGCTGATGGCGACGTGACCGGCGCATATGAGCAGGCAGAGATGGTACAGGAGTTCTGCGATATCCTCGAAGAGGACAAGGCGGATTGGTTCACGGGCTTCACCTTCTACCAGTTCCGCGACAGAGGCAGACTCGGTCTGGAGATCGAGGATCCCAACAACCCCGATGTCGGCATTGCGCAGCCCGTCATGGAAACCTACAAGAAGATCATTCACAGTGAACGCTTCCTCCCGAAGATGGAGCAGGGCGAGGAGATCCAGCTGCCCGTCACCCTGCGCTGGAGCCACTCCGAGGATGCCGAGGGTATTGCCATTCCGCTGCACTTCGAAGGCAACCCGACCTTCTGCGAGGCGACCTTTGAGGATGAGGGCAACTATATGATGGAGATCAATGGCAGGTGGTTCTACAAGTCCCCCAAGGCCAAGACCATCGACATGATGTCCGCGTTCTTTGAAAAGCCCCTGAGCGGTCCCTGCGACATGACACTCAAAATCTTTGCGCCTCCCGCATCCGGTGAAAATGACCTGAGTCTGGAGGACGGTCTCTATCATTCTTACACTACAATCGACAAAATCCCGAAAATTCGGATTCGTTTCGCGCCTGTGGAGAAGTAATCCGTAAATAATTCATGAATTTTTACGGATTTATCCAAAAAAGCCTTGACAAATTCCGAAAATGTTGTATAATTATAATAGGAAATTAAGTGTGACCGATGTAACCCATTTGTCGCGTCACGATAGTATAGGAGATGAGAAGTTATGGGATTCATTGAAAGTTTAAGCGGTGCCGGTCGCGGTGTCAGCGAAAAAGCCAAAAATGCATCCGAGGTGAACAACCTTAAGCGTAAGATTCTGTATGAGGAAGAGCGTATTGTCGAAGTATTTGCTGATATCGGCAAGAAGTACTACAAGAACCCGGACGAGGATCCGGCTGTGATGAAGGCGCTGTGCGAGGATATCGACACAAGACGCCGTCGTATCAAGAAGATGCGCTTTGATCTCAACAACATCCGCGGCTTCAAGATCTGCCCCAAGTGCGATGCAGAGGTAAACGAAAAGTTCCAGTTCTGCGGCGTGTGCGGTGCGCGTCTGCCCGATACTGATGATGAGGACTTCAACTCTCTCGAGACCAACGATTACTACACCGAGAGCGACAGCTTCTTCAACGCAGATACCATCAAGAACTACTAAGCAACACAAAATCCCATGCCAAAGGCATGGGATTTTTTTATTTCTTCGGATGAAAACGTTCGTCCAGCATCGTATTCTGCTTCTTCATCATTTTGTTCAGATTGTGACGCTGCGTAATGCCGGTGAGATTGGCAAGATTTTGCTCGCGGCGCATTCTGACAAGCTCCGCATTGCCATCCTCAATCGCATTGTAAACCGCACCAAAGCCCTCCATCATGGAGGCATGCATGCTGTTGACGGCATCGGTGACCATGCGGCCCGAAAGCATGGTGGCATACCGCTGTCGGTCCCTGTCAAGAAGCTCCGTGGCGTAGCGGATATCATGGTCGGATGTGCGCATGTCATCATACAGCCAGCGCAGGATCCAAAGCTCCCGGTATGTCAGCGAAACAAGTTTCGTGGAATCATAGAGAGCAGCGAGCGTATCCTCGTGCAGCTGGAGGTCCTCCTCCAGCATGGTGATCTTCTGCTGCTGGGTTTCCTTCCATCTGGCAAGCTCAGCGTTGTAATCCGGCAGAAGCACAGTCTGATAGTGCGCAAGATCGGTTTCATATTGCGCATCGATTTCAAGCTGACGCCTGGCGGTTTCGTCCTTGACACGCTGCTGCTCCTCCTGCGCCTGCTGGCGAGCCGCAGCAACTGCCTGCACATGCGCTTCACTCGTCGCATACGCATAATTCTGCGCCTTCTTCTCCGCGCTGTACCTCTGGTAGGCACCGTACAGATACACCCACATATAAATATTGCAGGTCAGAAAACAGAGAACGAGAAATCGCACTGCGGAGCCCTGATCGGCCGTAAAATTACGTTTCAGAAATTGCAGGAAAGTATCCTTTGATCTTGGCGGCGAGGGCAGCCTCACCGGAACGGTCGGCACCTCGAGCACCTGCCGGAACGGTGCGGTCGGCATCGCGCGGAACTTTGCCGCTTTCTGCCTTGCAAGCTCCTCGCGTTCAATTTTGATTGCCGTCGTCAATGACATTGCATCGCGAACGATCTCCACCTCTTCTTGCTGTGTATAACTGCTCATTTTGATCCCCTTCCTTTTCAGCAGAATATAGTTCCATTATACATGAAATCGCGCCTGTTGTCAAGTGTAATTATCATTATGATAATGCAAAATCCATCTGATTATTGTATTATCTAGATAGAGGTGATGCAGCATGGCAAAGGAACTATTCAGTCTGGGCGAAAAAATCAAGCATTTACGGGAAAGTACGAATCTGACGCAGGCGGAGCTTGCGCGGAATCTTGGACTGTCCCGTTCCGGCGTGAACGCGTGGGAAATGGGGTTATCGATCCCCTCCACCCAGTATATCGTCGAGCTTGCAAAGCAATTTGACGTATCCACGGATTATTTGCTCGGCATGGAGGAGGGATCTACCATCTCCATCAAGGGGCTGACCGAGAAGCAGGTTTCGGTGATCCGGGATGTGATCGAATGTTTTCGGAAGAGTGATGCATAAAAAAAGCCACCCAGAATTGGGTGGCTTTGCCGCTTTATGCGGCCTGGTGGGCCATCGGGGACTCGAACCCAGGACCATCCGGTTATGAGCCGGGAGCTCTAACCAACTGAGCTAATGGCCCTTAGAAATAAAAAGAAGGAGTAGAATTGCTTCTACTCCTTGCTTTCGTAAAAGCCGGCACTTATCTAAATTCCCAGGCCGTGACCAGCCAAGTATTTTCGACG
>CAYYIT010000040.1:0-23165 GCA_964472035.1 uncultured Ruminococcus sp. | reverse complement strand
TGCGCTGCATGCAGCGCAAGGGTGGAAAAAGCGGTTCGGCAGGTGGAAGGTGTGACTTCCTGTTCAGTGAGTTTACTGACGAATTCCATGGGTGTCGAGGGTACAGCAAGCCCTGAAGCTGTGATCGCAGCCGTTGAACAAGCCGGATACGGTGCCTCGCATGGCAAGGCTGCCGCAGAAACGGCATCGAGCTCCACGCTGGATCTATCGGATCATGAGACACCCCTGCTGCGCAGGAGACTGCTTTCGTCCATTGCATTTCTGGCGGTATTGATGTACATTTCCATGGGACATACGATGTGGGGCTGGCCGCTTCCGACGGCATTATCCGAGAATCCCGCAGCGTTGGGACTGACCCAGCTGCTGCTGACCGTGATCGTCATGGTCATCAATCAGAAGTTCTTTATCAGCGGCTTCCGGAGCCTTCTGCATCGCGCGCCGAATATGGACACGCTCGTGGCGCTCGGATCCTCCGCAGCCTTTGGCTACAGCGTCTATGCCCTCTATGCCATGACGGGAGCGCAGCAGCAGGGGGATGCCGCAGCGGCGATGCATTATCTGCATGAGTTGTATTTTGAATCCGCCGCGATGATCCTGACGCTCATTACTGTCGGAAAAATGCTGGAATCCCGCGCGAAAGGAAAAACCACCAGTGCCCTGCAGCAGCTTCTGCAGCTGACGCCGCAGAATGCACATGTTCTGCGTGACGGCAAGGAAGTGATCATCCCTGCACAGGCGCTTCGTCAGGGAGAGGTGTTCGTCGTACGACCGGGCGAGAGCATTCCGGCCGACGGCAGGATCATTGCCGGAGAGAGCGCGGTCAATGAATCCGCACTGACGGGCGAGAGCATTCCTGTTGACAAAACGGTCGGGGACAGCGTATCCGCCGCCACGATTAACCAGTCCGGCTATCTCGAATGCGAGGCCGTTAAGGTTGGCGAAGAAACGCTGCTTTCACAGATCATCCGGATGGTGAGCGATGCCGCCGCCACGAAAGCGCCCATCGCGAAGGTGGCGGATCGTGTGTCGGGTGTATTTGTTCCCTGCGTGATCGCCATCGCCCTGCTGACGATCGTGATCTGGCTGCTCTGCGGTGAAACCATCGGGTTTGCGCTTGCAAGAGGCATTTCGGTCCTCGTCATCAGCTGTCCCTGTGCGCTCGGCCTTGCAACGCCCGTTGCGATCATGGTCGGCAGCGGAAAGGGCGCCAAAAACGGAATCTTATTCAAAACCGCAGCATCCCTTGAAGCTGCCGGAAGAACGGAGATCGTTGTGCTTGACAAAACGGGAACCATTACAAAGGGCGAACCGAGCGTGACCGATCTGCTCCCTGCTTCCGGTGTTACGGAGCAGCAGCTTCTCAGCGCGGCGTTTTCCCTTGAGCAGAAAAGTGAGCATCCGCTCGCAGCGGCAGTCGTTTCCTATTGTCAGGAACACGGCATGACGCCCGAAGCGGTAACGGATTTCAGGAGCCTCCCCGGAAACGGACTTTCTGCCATGCAGGGGGATGCCATCCTCCACGGCGGCAGTCAGAAGCATATCCAGACCATCACCCATCTCAGCGGTGCTGTGCTGCAGCGCGCCGAGCAGCTCTCCGAAGAGGGCAAAACACCGCTGTTTTTCTGCCGTGGTCAGCAGTTCCTCGGTATCATAGCGGTTGCGGACACGATCAAGGAGGACAGCCCTCAGGCCATCCGTGAATTGCAGAATATGGGCATCCGAGTACTGATGCTGACGGGGGATAATGCCCTGACCGCCAATGCGATCGGCAAGCAGGCCGGCGTGGATGAGGTCGTTGCCGGTGTACTGCCGGATGGGAAGGAAGCCGTCATCCGCGGCCTTCTCCGTGAGGGCAGGGTCGCCATGGTCGGCGACGGCATCAACGATGCGCCGGCGCTGACGCGAGCCGACATCGGCATTGCCATCGGTGCAGGAACGGATGTTGCGATCGATGCCGCGGATATCGTCCTCATGAAAAGCCGGCTGTCCGATGTTCCCGCAGCCATCCGTCTGAGCCGTGCTGCACTGCGCAACATCAGGCAGAATCTGTTCTGGGCATTTATCTATAATGTCATCGGCATTCCGCTTGCGGCAGGTGTCTGGATCCCGCTGTTCCAGCTGCAGCTGAGTCCCATGTTCGGCGCAGCCGCAATGAGTCTGTCCAGCTTCTGCGTGGTATCCAATGCGCTGCGGCTCAACCTGTTCCCGCTTTATCGTTCGGATAAGGATTATAAAATCAAACAAAAACCCAAAAAGGAGAAGAAAACCATGACAAAGACAATGAAAATTGAAGGCATGATGTGCGGCCACTGCGAGGCTGCTGTGAAGAAGGCGCTTGAAGCGATCCCCACGGTTGCTTCCGCTGAGGTGAGCCATAAGGAGGGTACTGCCATCGTAACGCTCTCTGCACCGACCGATGATGCAGTGCTGCGCAAGACCATCGAGGACAAGGACTACACCGTCCTGGACATTGCCTGATGGCGGCCGACCAGTTCTCCAGAACGCGTCTGCTCTTCGGCGAAGAGGGCATGCGCCGTCTTGCGGAAAGCAGAGTCGCGGTATTCGGCATCGGCGGTGTCGGCGGACATGCCGTGGATGCACTCGTGCGAAGCGGCATCGGCGCGATCGACCTGATCGATGATGACAGGGTGAGCCTTACCAATCTCAACCGCCAGCTGATCGCAACGCAGGACACCATCGGCGAATACAAGGTGGATGCAGCAAAACGCCATATTCTTTCCATTCATCCCGGCTGCAGGGTGGAAACCCACCGGATGTTCTATCTGCCGGAGACTGCCGCTTCGTTCGATTTTACGCAGTATGACTACGTTATCGATGCCATCGATACCGTCAGTGGAAAGATCGCGCTCGTGGAGCAGGCACAGCAGTGCGGAACACCGATCATCTCCTCCATGGGTGCGGGCAACAAGCTTGATCCCACGGCGTTCCGCGTGGCGGATATCTACAAGACCTCAGTCTGTCCGCTTGCCAAGGTGATGCGGCATGAACTGAAGAAGCGCGGCATCCGCAGGCTCAAGGTCGTTTATTCCGAAGAACTGCCGATCGAGGCATCGGAGGAAGCCATCGCGCAGGTAATGGCGGAAGAAGGCCAGGGGACCGAACGGACGGGCAATCCCAAGAAGCGCGTTCCTGGAAGCGTTGCCTTTGTGCCGTCCGTTGTCGGACTCATCCTCGCAGGCGAGGTGCTGAAGGATCTTGCCGGCGTTCACAGAGCAAAATAGCAAGTGAAAAGAACATTCTGCAATTTTGCGGAATGTTCTTCAGTTCGTCAAAAAACGTCTCGTCCAGCCCTGCGCCTCTGGCGCAGGGCTGGACTAAGTTTTTTCATTTCGTTGCGTCAGCTGACTCAAATTCTATGCCAGCATACCCATTTTGACAAGCTGGGGCGGAATGCAATGCATTCCGCTCTTGCTTTTTGGGGAAGGATATGCTATAATGGTAAAAACGCATTGTCCGAAAGGAGCCGCCATGAACAGAGCGCAGGAAATCGAAAGCAGCATTTTCAAGAAATACAAGAAGACCATCTGGAACCGCTTCATCAAAGGAATGAAGGAATACCGGATGATCGAAACCGGTGACAGAGTTGCTGTCTGTATCTCCGGCGGTAAGGATTCCATGCTCATGGCAAAGTGCATCCAGCGGCTGCAGCGGTACAGCGAGATCCCGTTCGAGGCAGAATACATCGTGATGGATCCCGGCTATAATGCCGTCAACCGCCAGCGTATCATCGATAATGCAGCGATCCTTGATATTCCGATCAGGATCTTTGATTCGAATATCTTTGATGCCGTCGTGAATGTGGAACAGAACCCCTGCTATCTCTGCGCCAGAATGCGCAGAGGCTATCTCTATCATAATGCGCAGCAGCTCGGCTGCAATAAGATCGCACTCGGCCACCATTTTGACGATGTGATCGAAACCATCCTGATGGGCATGCTCTACGGTGCGCAGGTGCAGACCATGATGCCAAAGCTCCACAGCCAGAATTTTGCCGGAATGGAGCTGATCCGACCGCTCTATATGGTGCGCGAGGAGGATATTATTTCCTGGGCAAAGCACAATGACCTGCATTTTCTGCAGTGTGCCTGCCGTTTCACCGAAAAGACCGCCGAGCAGGACGGAACCGGCGAGTCCAAGCGTCAGGAGATCAAGTGCCTGATCCGTGATCTCAAGAAAATCAATCCGAATATCGACAATAATATCTTCCGCAGCGTGGAGAATGTCAATCTTGATACGATCATTTCCTATCACAGGGGAGAAAACTACCATCATTTTCTGGATGATTACCATAATCACCGCGAGAAAGAAACGGAATCTGATGAAAATGAAGCATAAATTTTATATTTTCGCCGGAAACTACTTGACAAATTCCAGAAATCGTGGTATAATATGATGGTTGTGAGATATTAGCTCAGTCGGTAGAGCACACGCCTTTTAAGCGTGGGGTCGAGGGTTCGAGTCCCTCATATCTCACCAGCAAACCTCCGATGTGAACGCATCGGGGGTTTTTTGTGCAGCATGGCTTCCGCAGCGCAGGACCCGATCCGGCACCTGTGCAGCCCCTGGGCGTCATTTATGAAAATACAGTGACAATCTCATGAAATTGCGAATATGCATTGATTTTGGCGATAAAATGTGGTATAATAGTACCATTGCGGATCGTCATGATCCATGGGATGGAAAAGATGGTGAGCTATGAAACGCAATCGATGGATCAAAATCCTTCTTATACTGGGAGTGTCAGGGGTTGTTGTTTTTCTCTGTCTCCGTTATGTAGTGCCGATGAGCCATCTGCTCACTACCGAAGAGGGCAGAATGCAGATCTGTGAAAAAATACGGGGATACGGCGCGCTGGCGCCCTTGGTGTATATCGGCATGATGGCTTTGCAGATCGTCATCGCCTTCATACCGGGAGGCCCCATGGAGCTGCTCGGAGGTATGCTGTTCGGCAGTTTGCTGGGGATTCTGTACTCTGCGATCGGTGTTGTGGCCGGTACGGTTCTGGTGCTTTTGCTTGTCAAGCGATTCGGAAAACCGCTCGTACGCTTTTTTGTGTCCGATGGACAGATGGAACGTTTCTCTATATTGAATGATGAGAAAAAGCTCGACGTGCTGGTGTTTCTTCTGTTTCTGCTGCCGGGCCTGCCAAAGGATCTGCTGACGTATATCGTACCTCTGACAAAAGTACGTTCCATGCACTTTCTGTTCCTTGCGACGATCGCAAGAATGCCGGCACTTGCCGCATCCGTGATGGTCGGGGATCAGCTGAATAAGGGAAATTACATGGTGTGTGCCGTGATATGTGCCGCCGCAGCGATTGCGGCATTTGTGGGATTTATCATCAGGGATAGTGTGATGAAGAAGAGGGGAGATCTGACTTGAAACGAATTTACTACATTATCAACCTCAAGGCCGGTAAAGCGGCGCTCGGGAATAAGCTCGGTGCGATTCTTGACTGTATGACCAAGGCCGGCTATGATGTGACGGTGCATCCGACGCAGGCTGCGCAGGATGCGGCGATTTCTGCGGTGGCAGCAGCGGATTCCGGATTGTATGACTATATTTTCTGCTCCGGCGGAGACGGAACGCTCAATGAAGTGCTGGGAGGAATGCTCCATGCAAAGAATAAACTGCCCATCGGCTATATTCCATGCGGATCGCAGAATGATTTTGCGCGTACCCTTGGCATCCCCAAGGATCTTCTGAAAGCAACGGAGGCAGTCCTCAGCGGAACGCCCCTGAAGATCGACATCGGCACCGTGAATGGACGCGGCTTCAACTATATCACCGCATTCGGCGCGTTTACGGATGTGACATATGATACGCCGCAGGCGGTCAAGAATGTGTTCGGCTCGGCGGCCTATGTGATGAATTCACTGACCAAGCTCAATTCTATTCAGCCCTACCCAATGCGCATTACCTGTGACGGCCATGTGATCGAGGGCGAGTTTGCCTACGGAATGGTGACGAATTCCGCCACAGTCGGAGGCGTTGTGAATATCAATGATTTCTGTGTCGATGACGGTGTGTTTGAAGTGACGCTGCTGAAGCTTCCGGAAAATCCCATCGAGCTGCAGCGGACGATCTCATTCCTGCGCGATATCCGACAGATCCCATCCGATGAAAAGATCTACTCCTTCCGCGCGTCGAATATCACGATCGAATTGCTGACGGATATTAAAGTTCCGTGGACGATCGATGGGGAATATCTCGAGAACCAATCCAAATTCAGTGTCATCAACCACGAAAGAGCGCTTTCAATTTTGGTACCCTCCGGTTCGGAACAAAAATGCTTTATGCATATTGACGAATCATAGATTGTACAAAAAAGGAAAAATCTGGACTTTGATATGCGAAATGCAAAGTCCGGATTTTTTTATTTGTTCACATCTGGTTTTTGCCATGAAATGGACAAAATTTTATTGGTGCTGTGCACGGAAGCATACGAAAAAACGCGATGGATGAATAATGTTAAATTCAATAACTTATACATTTTGCGAGAACTTTTGGTGTTTAACGTAATCTTTTTTGTGAGATATACCAATTGTAATTTGTGGAATAGTATGGTATAATGTGTACATAAAAATAGAAAGGGGAGTAAATCCTTAATGAAAATGAAGATGGTTAAAAAGGGAATCGCGTTATTGCTTGCGCTTGCAACGATGACCACAGCTGTCCCGGTTTCTTACGCTCAGGAAACCCTGACGATCAGCAATGTTGGTACAATGAAGGTAAATGCAAGTACCTCTGCAGTAACTTATTCCGAAGTCGGCGGAAGTTTTGAATCTGCTTACGCAGAGTGGAGCGCTGTCTCCGGTGCTTCCGGCTACAATGTATTTGTCAAGAAGAGCGGCGGCAGCTACACGCAGCTCGATACCATGCTGGTGCGTCAGTATGCAGACTGCTTCCGTGCAGATGCAGTTGGTTTGGCAGCCGGCAGCTACACACTGAAGGTCGTTCCGATCATCAATGGTGCTGCGGATGAATCCAAGGCAGCGGAAACCTCTGCGATCACAGTAGAAGCACACGACAGATCCGGCTATGCTTTTGCAAAGGGTAAGGCACTCGGCGCATACAATGCGGATGGTACACTCAAGTCCGGTACTGTGGTGGTTTATGTAACCGATTCCACTAAGGATTCTGTAAAGGCAACCGTTGGCGGTACCTCCGCAACAGGTGTACAGAATATCATCAATGCAGCACAGGACAGCTCTACTCCGGTCTGCATTCGTTTCATTGGCAATATCACCGATCCCTCTACGCTGGATAAGGGCGATCTGCTCGTTGATAAGATCACCTGTGGCCTGACTCTCGAAGGCATCGGCGAGGATGCAACTATGAACGGCTTCGGCGTTCGTATCAAGAACAGCTCCGATGTGGAAGTCAGAAACCTCGGTTTCATGAACTGCAACAGTGATGAAGGCGACAACTGCGGTCTGCAGCAGGGCAACACCTACTGCTGGGTACATAACTGCGATTTCTTCTATGGCGATGCAGGTTCCGACGCAGACCAGGTAAAGGGTGACGGCGCGCTGGATACTAAGAAGTCCCAGTACATCACACATTCCTACAACCATTTCTGGGACAGCGGAAAGTGCAATCTCCAGGGCGCAAATTCCAGCGATACTTCCAACTATATTACCTATCACCACAACTGGTACGATCACTCCGATTCCCGTCATCCGAGAGTAAGAGTGGCAACCGTTCACGTTTACAATAACTACTACGACGGCAATTCCAAGTACGGCATCGGTTCTACAACGGATTCTGACGTTTTCGTTGAGAACAACTACTTCAGAAACTGTGCAAAGCCCATGATCATCTCCACACAGGGTTCTGATACAGAGGAAACACTGTCCGGTGAAGCCGGCGGTATGATCAAGGCTTACGGCAATTATGTAGAGGGCGCAACCTCCTACAAGCCCTACAGCACAAACAGCTCCGATTTTGACTGCTATGATGCTTCCTCCAGAACAGAACAGGTTCCGTCTTCTGTCACAGCTGCAAACGGCGGCGCAAAGTACAGCAACTTCGATACTGCAAGTGACATGTACAGCTATAGCGTTGATGCAGCAGCAGATGTTCCTGCGATCGTTGAGGCAAAGGCAGGCCGTATCGGCGGCGGCGACTTCCAGTGGACATTCGATGATGCAACAGAGGATAAGAACTCCGAGGTGATCACCGCTCTGAAGTCCGCACTGGTTTCTTATGATGACACCATCGTTGCCATCGGCAGCGGTTTCACTGACAGCACAGTCACTCCCGATCCGACCGATGCACCTGTAGCAACGGATCCTGCTGAGGATGAGACGACAAAGGAGACCACTGCTGTAACTCCCCCTGTTACCGAGGGCGGCTATGTTCACAACTTCACAGAGAACGGTCTTTCCAGCAGCTTCTACACGATTACTGGTAACCTGTCCACTTCCAAGGGTACTGTTACCTACGCAGGTCTTACCCTGACCCAGTGCCTGAAGATGGAGACCGCAACGAGCATCAGCTTCAATGCAGGTTCTTCCGGCACCCTGACACTTGTCTTTGCCGAGGCAGGCAAGACTGTCAAGGTGGACGGCACCAAGTATACGACCGATGCAAGCGGCATCGTGACAGTAAACCTGAATGCAGGTGCTCACTCCATCACAAAGGGCGACAGCATCAACCTCTTCTACATGGTATTCTCCGGCGAGGCTGGTACAGTTGATCCGACTGAAGCACCCACCACTGCTCCCGAGCAGCCCACAGATTCCGTAGTTGAGCCTACCACACCTTCTTCTCCTGAGGATGTTGTTCCCGGCGACCTGAAGGTTGTCAGCGCAGGCGGCTGGAATGAGATCGCATATCTCGTTGTTTCCGGCGTATCCGATGCAAATGTAACCGGTGTTTCCTTCAGCGGCCCGACAAGCGGCACACTGACCGGTCAGGACTTCGAATACCTTGTAAGAGACGTGGATAACGGCGTTCGCGTGGATATCCCCGGTCTGCAGCCCGGTACCTATACTGTAACAATGGACACCACTGCCGGCACCGTTACCAAGGGTGCGATCGCAGTCGGCGCACAGGATCGTTCCGGTTTTGCACACTTCAACTACACCGCAGGTGTTGGTGCTTATAACGACAACGGTACACTCAAGGACAATGCAGTGGTTCTCTATGTCACCGATGACAATAAGAACACCGTTTCCGTTACTTCCAAGGACGGTACAACAGTTACCGGTATCGGTAATATCCTCAACTCTGCCGGTCAGGACAATGGCTCCGGCCAGACCTCCAAGGGCGGTACTCCTAACACCAACAGCGACATCATTGAGAAGCTTGCAAATGACGGTACACCGCTGGTTATCAGAATCATCGGCAATGTAACAGCACCGTCCGGTCTGACAGAATTTGACTCCGTCAACTATGGCGGCTCTGAGGGCGACAACGGCTTCATGGCAAGAATGCAGTCCGGTAAGGACGTTACGATCGAAGGTATCGGTACCGATGCTACCATTAACGGCTGGGGTATCCACTTCATCGCAGAAACTGCAAATCCCGACCTCGGCAAGAGCTTCGAGGTAAGAAATCTCCACTTCCGCAATGTTCCCGAGGACTGTATCGGCATGGAGGGCGTTCAGGGCGACAGCGCGCTGACTGCTCCTGTTGAAAGATGCTGGGTCCACAACTGCGAGTTCTACGCTCCGTCCATCGCAAATCCTGCTGAATCCGATAAGGACGGCGGCGACGGCGCGTGCGACTTCAAGCGCGGCATGTACTTCACCAATAGCTACTGCTATTATGAGGGCTACCACAAGACCAATCTGGTAGGTGCTTCTGACAGCAACCTGCAGTATCACATCACTTTCCACAACAACTACTGGAAGGACTGCGAGTCCAGAGGACCGCTGGCGCGTACCGCAAACATCCACATGTACAACAACGTATTTGACGGTCAGACCAGCTACTGCATGAACCCCAGAGCAAATGCCTATATTTTCTCCGAGTACAACCTCTTTGTAGATTCCAAGGACGTTATGGAAGTTGAGAGCGGCGGCGTAGTCAAGAGCTTCAATGATACCTTCACCAATTGCCGCGGCAATGCACAGGGTACCATTGTAAGCAGCAGAGACGAAGTGGTTTCCAACAGCAACCTCTACGGCGACTTTGAGATCAATTCCAGCCTCTCCTATATCCCCTCCGGCAATTATGTACTGGAAACGGATACCTCCAAGCTGACTGCTCAGTTCGAGACTGATGGCGGCTGCATGGATGAAACCAGCATTTCTGATTCCGATGATGTAGTCATCACACCGCCTGAGACAACTGATGTTGTGTATGGTGACGTTGACTGCAACGGCAAGGTTGAGATCCTTGACGTTATCGCACTGAGCAAGTCCCTGATGGGCTCCGGTACGCTCACCGATGACGGTGTTGCAAATGCTGACGTTGATAAGAACAGCCAGGTCAATACAACCGATGCTCTGAATATTTTGAAGTATCTGGTTAAGCTGATCGATGCGCTTCCGATCGAATAATTGCTCCCACGCGATCCCCGCAGTAATCCTGCGGGGATCGTTTTTGTTACGGATGAAGAGAAAATTTGACATTCTGTATGGAATATGGTATAATGAAATGTATGACGATTCATTACAGGCCCGGAGGTGACGTATGACACAGGAAACGAACGAAGTGATCACAACAACGCTGCAATACAAGGAAGCACTTCCGACAGAGACATCGCTGCAGGAAACGTATCGGCTGGAGTCGGTGCTCTCCGCTGACCGCAATGGCTTCACCTATCTTGCGAAGGACGAGGAGCGCAGCTATCGTATCCGTGAGCTGTTTCCCCACCATCTCGTACATCGTGCGGAGGATGCCCTTCAGGTAGAGCAGGATCATGATCTGGAGGCTGTGCGCGGCCATTTCCGGAAGACTGCGGAGTTCTTGCAGACGGAACGCGGGCATTTCCTGCACTGTACCGCAATGTTTGAGGAGAACGGAACGCTCTGTTGTCTGTTCCCGTGGGAAGAAATGCAGCCCATGGATGCAGTGCAGATCGAGCTGACGCCTGCCTATGTCCGCAGCCTCGGCATTTCGCTGTGCGATGCCTACGAGCAGCTCCATGCTGAAGGACGATGCTACGGAACACTGACCACCTCGGATATTCTCTTCGACCAACGCGGCAGCATGTACCTGAATCCCGACCGCCTGTTTGAGCAGGAACCCGAAGAAACCATGGATCCGCTGCAGGATCTGCATTGCCTTGTATCGTTTCTGCAATCCTTCCTGACCGATTTTACCGAGGATTATCAGGAGCTTGGGGAATCTCCGGCACTTCCCGTGCTTCGCGAGGTGCTGGCCTATACCTATCCCGATGCGGCGTCACTCAAAGCTGCGCTCCTGTGCACCGAAGGAAAATGCACGCCTCCGGAACGTGCGCGTTCGCAAAAGAAAACTGCCGTGATCGCGGTGCTGTGTGCGGTATTTCTGCTTGCATCCATCGCTGCATCACTCTATTTTGCCACACGGAAGCAGTCGCTCTCCGTGCTGCTTGAAAAGCAGAAGATCAGCCCCGGTGTGATCGATGTCTGGATCCCGCTTGCAGAGAATGCCGATGAACAGCGAGTACAGCTCACTTACGAGCGGCTGACGCAGGGCTTTGAGCGAAAGTATCCCGGCTTTGGTATCAACCTCCTTCTCTTTGCTGACGGTTCTTTTGAGGAGACGATGCAGCTTCGTACGGAGGATACTGTGATGCCTGCCGTGTTCATGAATACGGAGCATCCCGATGCCCTGTCCCTTGCGGCGGATCTGTCTCCGCTGACGAGTGAACTCGATGACCTCTACCTGTTTGCGCTGGATGACTTCACGGAAATGCTGCCGCTCGGCTGCAGCGTGCCTGCCCTGTATTCCCATTCTTCCATAGAGAGCACCGTGATCTCTTATGAAAGTTTTAACGGCACGATCGTACTGGACAGCAGTGTGGATGAGCTCAGCCCCGTGCTCAATGCGGAAACGTCCGCCGGTGATTTTGCCCAGTTCCTTGAGACGCGCGATGCATCCATCCTTGCAAGCTCCATCTATACGGCATCCGTGCAGCAGAACGCGCAGTCTTCCGGTGCAGTCACAATGCAGCCTGTCTCAGTAGCGGATCGCATTCCGCTGCTGCTCGAAATGCCCTGCATCGTCAACCGTGACCTTGATAAGAATGCCCAGCGGATCGGTATGCTCTGGCTGCAATATCTCCTCACAGAGGAGGCGCAGAGCATCCTGTTTGTCGAAAACTACGGCATTCTTCCGCTGCATGAAACGGCATTCGATGCTGCGGTCGGACAGCACAGTACTTATGCGGTGCTTTCTGATCTGAAGGATCAGTTTACCATAGATTATCTGGAAGAGAGGTGAACGCATTGAACTGGTTTTCACAGGAGGGCAAGCCCCTTCCGGCGGTGATAGAAAAGATCTGTCTGCCGGTTGGAACGGTCGTTTCCGAGCAGTACAGCATCACAAGCGCAAAATACGTCAACGGTCTGGAGCTTGTCTATGAGGCGGAGGATACGGACGCAAAGGAGAAGGTGCAGCTTTGTGAGTTCCTGCCGCTTCGCTGGTGTATGCGTTCTGAATCCCTGGAATGGACACCCTACCATGCCGCGGCCTCGATGGAGCTGGAGCGTGTCACGTCAATGCTCCTGCAGCGTCTTGAAAAATTGCAAACAATGGAAGAAGAAGCCGCTCTGCTTTCCGTCAGTGCCAGCTTCCGCGCGCTTGGAACCGTCTGGTACGTTGTGCCGGCAGGGGAGGAGACCTGTTTTTCTGCGATACAGCAATCCAAGCTGTTCACTGCACAGGAAGCGATCGCGCTGCTTGCCCCCGTACTTGATACCCTTGCAGGTCTGCACCAGGCAGGACTGTTCCATGGCGGCATCACGGAGCATGTCCTGATGCAGCGCAAAGAACAGCTGTACCTGACGGGCTGGTGTCTCAGTGCAGAACAAAAAACTGAAAATCTGTCCGCCGTGGAGGACGTCAGAGCCATCAGTACTCTGCTCTGTCGTATGATGACCGGTGAATCCGAATACCGCAAGGATGCATGCTGCGAGGTTCCGAAAGCCATCGGCAGCGTTCTGCAGCGCGGTATCCGCGGTGAGATCCCCGATATCGAAACCCTCTGGAAGGCACTGCATCCGCCGCATTCCGTTCGCATCCCCAAAAAGAAGGAACCGAAACAGGCAGAAGCTCCGCGGTCGTTGTTCAATTTGCCTTTTGCGATCTGCTTTGCAGCGGTCTGCTGTGCGATCCCCGTACTTGTGTTCTTCCTGCATACAAGATCCGCGCCGCTGACGGATACTGCATATGCGACCAAGGATGAGGAGATCCATATGCCCGAGCTGCTGTATCTGCCGCAGGAAGAGGCGATCGCTGCTGCGGAAGCATGCGGACTCCATGTGATCGTGGAAGCCAGAGTGGACAATCCCACCGTTCCGGTCGATCATGTTGTGACGCAATATCCTGCAGCCGGATCCATCCTGTATCCCGGCGATACGATCCGCATTTCCATCAGTGACGGCTGGTCCAACTATGTCCCCGATGTACATAATCTTCTCCTGGAGCAGGCACTCGAAAAGCTCGAAAAAGAAGGCTTCATTGTGGAATACGAAGAGGTCTTCAGTGCCGACCATGCTCCCGGAACCGTCATTTCTCAGGATATCGAACCCGACACTCTCCTCGAGAGGGACAGCGTGATCCGCCTCACCGTTTCCCTTGGCCGCGAGGATCTGGATACCTCCAAGCTTGAGACCGTGGATGATTATGTCGGCATGGATTTTGAAGAAGCCAAGGCGCTGCTTTCAGAGCTGCATCTGTATGCATTGCAGCTGGAGGCGGTGTATGATCCGGAGATCCCCGCAGGTGTGATCATCTCGCAGGATATTCCCAAGGGCGAAAAAGTGCCGCAGGGCACCGTGATCAATATGGTAGTGAGCCTTGGTGTGGAGATGACCCGAGTGCCCAGTGTGGGCATGATGAATGCGTCCTCCGCACGCGTACTGCTCGAAGAAGCAGGCCTGAAGGCGGTTCTTGTCTATACCGCCAACAGCGGCTATGCACGTGATTGTGTGATCTCCCAGAGCGTTGCTGCAGGACAGCAGCTGCCCGTCGGAAGTGAGGTATGGCTGACCGTCAGTCTTGGACAGGACAGCTATGTCGTCAGCACCGGCGGATGGTCGGGCAATACGCTGCCGGAAGGGGATACCACGGAACCGACGGATCCCGATGCAACCTCCGAGCTGACCACCGATCCGACCGAAATGACCGAGGAAACCATGACAACGGATGAAACAACGCCGGAAGGCACGATGGAATCCACGGAGTCCCTGCCCACGGAATCCGGTGAGGTCTCCACCTCCGATGCGTCCGAAGCCGTGACGGAAACGGAAGAAGCACTGCCCACGGATCCGACCGAGCCGCAGGCCTCCGAAACGGAGCCGGAGACGATACCTCCGACCGAAGCGGTGATACCTACCGAGCCGCAGCCGGACGCCCCCACCGAAGCACCATGATGCGGTTTTCCATGCAAACAGAGCAGCGGGATCGTCTGCTGCACCTGCTGCGCGGCATTGCCGTGATCCTGCTGATTGGCATGCTGTACTACGGATTTACCGTGTGGACCGGAATACGGATCCCCTGTGTGATCTATGAAACCACGGGCTGGTGCTGCGCCGGATGCGGTCTGACGCGATTCTGTACCGCGCTGCTGCGGTGTGATATCCGTGCTGCCGCAGATGCCAATCTGCTTCTGCTCTTTCTCATGCCGCTGCTGCTTGGGATGGGGATCTATAAAGCGATACAGTTCGTCCGGACTGGCAGCACTTCGATCGGAAGGGACGAGAAGTTTTTCTGGCTGGTGATCCTTATTGCAGCGCTGCTGTTCGCGGTGCTGCGCAATCTGCCGATGTTTGCTTATTTGCAGCCAAAATGATACAAAAACGCCATACCACATAAGGTATGGCGTTTTCTTGTCTCTGAAAGCAGCAATCACTTCTGGATCATTCCCAGGATCTCATCCGGTGTGAAAACGTACTTTTTATTGCAGAAATGGCAGCAGACTTCGATATCATCCTGCTGCTCGGAGAGGGATTGCAGTTCCTCCTTACCGATGCTGATCAGTACGCGGGAGGTTCTCTCGCGGCTGCAGTCGCAGCGGTATTCCACCTCAGCTTCGTCAAGCAGATTCGGTTCGAGACCTTCCAGACAGCGCAGAACGATGTCCTCAGCGGTCATGCCCTCCGCGAGCATCTGGGTGAAATGCGGCATCGCTGCGAGATTCTTTTCCAGCACAGGAATGCAGGCTTCGTCCGCAAACGGCAGCAGCTGAATGAGGAAGCCTCCTGCGTGCTGTACCGTCAGATCGGGAGCCACCAGAACACCGAGGCTCAGCACGGTCGGGATCTGCTCGCTGGTAGCATAATAATTGGCGATATCCTCCGCGATCTCGCCGGAAACCAGCGGAATCGTGCCGACATAGGGTTCCTTCAGACCCATATCCTTGATGACGGAGAAGGTACCCTGACCGACGGCGCCGCCGACATCCAGCTTGCCCTGCGCATTGAGCGGGATCTCTACGATATATTCATCGGCGTAGCACTTGACGTTGCCGTGACTGTCGGCAACTGCGACCAGACCGCCGATCGGACCGTCACCGTCAATGCGGAGCGTCAAGGCATCGTCCTCATGCTTGAGACCGTATCCCATCAGGGATGCTGCGATGGACAGGCGTCCGAGTGCAGCGGTAACGACTGCCGAGGGCTTGTGGTATTCTTCAATGCAGGATACAAGTGCAGTGGCATCAATGGCGGAAGCAACTACACTGCCGTCCGCAGAAATTGCACGTTTGATGGTACTCATGATGATTTCTCCTTATAATGGTTTGTAGGCAATGAACAGCATGCGTTCCGTGGAAGCATCGCAGAACTTCAGCATTGCTGGATGCGCCAGATCTGCGTCAGCATCGTAGACGCCAAGCACCTTCAGTCCGCTCTGTACAAGCAGATCCTCGATCTCTTCCGGGAAGTATGCACGCTCCGTAATGACTTCTTCGCTCCGACGGTAGATATCGCCGTCGCGTTCAAAGAAGGTGAGCTGCATTTCAACGGAATAGGGCTCTTCACCCGGGTGGTTCTCCCAAACACAGAACACCTCGTCCGTATCATAGACGAAGGTCTGGTCTCTGAGAACAGTTTCGTGTTTGTAGATCGTATTCATATCGAACAGGAACACACCGCCCGGCTGTGCGAACAGGGAAACACGTTCAAACACCTTGCGGATATCCTCGAGCGAGGGAAGGTGGTTGAGGCTGTCCAGCGTGCAGATGACCGCATCCATCGTTCCGAACATGTCGATCTCGCGGATATCCTGGCATAAATACTGGATCGGAAGACCGCTCTCAAATTTTTTATCCATTGCAGCCGAGAGCATGGCAGGGGAGTTATCCACACCGATCACATCATAGCCGAGCTTCGCCATTTCTTCACTCATGGAACCACTTCCGCATGCGAGATCAAGCAGCAGCTTGCCGCTTGTTTCGGTGCGGCTGTACTTCTGGATGAGATAGTGCAGCCGCGCTGCACGGAGGGGATAATCGACGTTTCCTGTCAGACTGTCATAGAACGATGCAAAGTTCATATAATTCAAAATGCATTACCTTCTTTTCTAATAAAGCTCTGGTTTCATACGAATGGAGTCCGCTTCAGTGATGGGACGGATCACCCGGCAGGGATTTCCGGCAGCAAGAACGCCTGCAGGAATATCCCTCGTGACCACACTTCCTGCGCCGATGACGGAACCCTTGCCGATCGTGACACCGCCGCAGATCGTGACATTGGATGCGATCCAGCAGCCGTCTTCAATGACGATGGGAGCCGCATACTCCAGATCATATGCCGTGCCATCCTCCTTGAAGCGCATATTCCGTTCTTCAGCAAGCAGGGGATGGATGGGGGTTGCGAGTGTGCAGTTCGGACCGAAGAATACGTCGTTTCCGATCGTTACAGGACAGCAGTCGAGTACCGTCAGATTGAAGTTCGCAAAGCAGTTGGTTCCGAATACAGTAAACTCACCATAATCGAACTGGATCGGCCCCTGCAGAAATGTACCGCTGCCCATGTTGGGCAGGAGCTGCGCAAGGATCTCCTTGCGCTTGGCTTCTTCCGTATCGTAGGTGCGGTTGTAGTCCTGTGAAAGTCTGTGCGCCCTGATTCGTTTGGCGCTGAGGGTCTCGTCGGACGGATCATAGATCTTTCCGGCAAGCATTTTTTCAAGTTCCATAGCATTCTCCATATAGTACAGCCCTCTCCGCCTTACACAGGAGAGGGCTGGTACCTGTTCAGTTTGATAGGCTTAGTTGTTTTCCTTCAGAGCGCAGCACTTCTTGTACTTCTTACCGCTTCCGCAGGGGCAGGGATCGTTGGGGCCTACCTTGTCGGACTTTCTTGCCTCAGGGCTGCCGGCGTTGGGAGCAAAGGGCTTTGCCACCTGCTCTCTCTGCGGAGCCTGATTCTGCTGGATCTGAATGGTCAGCAGCATGCGTACGGTCTCTTCACGGATGGTTTCAACCATTGCGTCGAACATATCGAAGCCTTCGTAACGATATTCAACAACAGGGTTCTTCTGACCATAGCCGCGCAGGGTAATACCGCGCTTCAGTTCAGCCATATCGTCGATATGCGCCATCCACTTGGTGTCTACGACCTTCAGCATAACAACACGTTCCAGCTCGCGGATCACCTTTTCGCCGTACTGCTCTTCCTTTGCAGAGTACTTGCTCTTGATCTTATCCACGAGGAAGTTGACAACATCGGTCTTGGTGGTCTTTGCAAGCTCTTCCTCGGTGTAAACCAGCTCGCCGTCTTCCAGCAGCCAGCCATAGAAGTAGTCCTTCAGACCGATCAGATTCCAGTCAGCCTGCTCTTCTTCTTCCGCGAGATACTGACCGGCAACGCTTGTCACAAGCTCCTCCATCATCTTGAGGATGGAATCGTGCAGATCCTCGCCATCGAGTACCTGTGCACGCTGCTTGTAGATGATCTCACGCTGTGTATTCATAACGTCATCGTAGTTGAGGACGTTCTTTCTGATACTGAAGTTTCTGCCCTCGACCTTCTTCTGGGAAGAAGCGATGATCTTGGTAAGCCACTTGCTCTCGATCGGAACGGTCTCTTCCACATTGAGGGATCTCATGACAGCTTCCATGCGGTCGCCTGCGAAAATACGCATCAGATCGTCCTCAACAGAGAGGAAGAAACGGCTCTCACCGGGGTCACCCTGACGGCCTGCACGGCCTCTGAGCTGGTTGTCGATACGTCTGGATTCGTGACGCTCGGTACCGATGATGAACAGACCGCCTGCCTCACGGACCTCAACAGCAGCTTCCTTTACCTTGGCATCGAACTTTGCATACAGCTCACGGTAAACCTTTCTTGCTGCAAGGATCACTTCATCATCCGTATCTGCAAAGCCGATGGCCTCGTTGATGATGTTTTCCTCGTATTCCATCTTACGCATCTCGGCCTTCGCGGAGAACTCTGCGTTACCGCCGAGGATGATATCGGTACCACGGCCTGCCATGTTGGTAGCGATGGTAACCGCACCGAGCTTACCGGCCTGCGCAACGATCTCAGCTTCCTTAGCGTGATACTTCGCGTTCAGCACTTCATGTTTGATGCCCTTGCGCTTGAGGAGCTTGGAGAGCAGTTCGGACTTCTCGATGGAAATGGTACCGACCAGAACGGGCTGCCCCTTCTTGTGGCACTCTTCGATCTGCTCGATAATCTGCAGGAACTTGCCCTTTTCGCTGCGGTATACCTGATCGGGATGATCCACACGGATAACCGGCTTGTTAGTCGGGATGGCAATAACGTCGAGCTTGTAGATCTCCTTGAACTCGTCTTCCTCAGTCATCGCTGTACCGGTCATACCGGAGAGCTTGGAGTACAGACGGAAGTAGTTCTGGAAGGTGATCGTTGCCAGGGTCTTGGACTCACGGGCAACCTTTACGCCTTCCTTGGCTTCGATCGCCTGATGCAGACCGTCATTGAAACGACGACCCAGCATCTTACGGCCGGTGAATTCATCGATGATGATAACTTCGCCGTCTTCTACAATATAGTCAATATCCGCCTTCATGATACCAACCGCCTTGAGGGACTGGTTGATATGGTGCAGAAGGGTCATGTTTTCCGGAGCCATGAGGTTCTCGACACGGAAATGATGCTCAGCCTTCTTCACACCCTCACGGGTAATGGTAGCGGTCTTTGCCTTTTCGTCAATGATATAGTCAGCAGTTTCGCTGATGTCGTCCTGATCCACCTTGTCATCGATCTCAACAACAGTAACGGAGGACAGTGTCTTAACGAAAGCATCCACGAGTGTGTACATCTCGGTGGACTTTTCGCCCTGACCGGAAATGATCAGAGGGGTTCTTGCTTCGTCGATCAGAATGGAGTCGACCTCATCGACGATCGCAAAGTTGGGAGCGCGCTGTACCATGTCCTTCTTGTAGATAACCATGTTGTCACGCAGGTAGTCGAAACCGAACTCGTTGTTTGTACCATATGTAACATCACAGTTGTAAGCGGCACGGCGCTGTGCATTGGTCAGACCATGCAGGATGCAGCCAACGGTCAGACCCAGGAAACGATGCACCTTGCCCATTTCCTCGGACTGTGTCTTTGCGAGGTAGTCGTTAACGGTAACGACATGTACGCCCTTGCCGGAGAGCGCATTGAGATATGCTGCAAGACAAGCTACCAGTGTCTTACCTTCACCGGTCCTCATCTCGGCAATACGACCCTGGTGCAGTACGATTGCACCAATGATCTGAACGGGATATGCGCGCTTACCGAGTACACGGTCGCCGGCTTCACGAACGGTAGCCAGCGCTTCCGGCAGAATGGAATCCAGTGTTTCCGTGCCTTCCTCCAGACGCTCACGGAATTCAAAGGTCTTTTCCTTCAGTTCCGCGTCGCTGAGCGCTTTATATTCTTCCTCGAGATCGAGGACTTTCTGCTTGATGGGTTCGATACGTGCAAGTTCCTTTGCACTGTATGAGCCAAAAATGGTGGTTAAAATACCCATTGATAATACCGCCTTTACTTGTTTTTCTAAAACAGATACATATTTATATTTTATCTGATTTGCACCGGTTTGTCAATAGCTGCCTTTCATCGCCTATGTTCTGTACAAAATTCAACATCTCGAATTGATGATTATTCACAAGAGGGGCAGACGTCCCGAAGGGGGCAGACCGCACACTTCGGTTTTCTTGCGGAGCATATTTCGCGTCCGAACAGAACGATCCTGTGGCAGAAATCCGAGGATTCCTCCGGAGGGAGAAGCTTTCGCAGATCCTGCTCGACCTTGTGCGGTTCCTTTTCCTTTGTCAGTCCCAGCCTGCCGGTGATGCGGATGAAATGTGTATCCGCAACCACTGCCGGCTGACCGTAGAGATCGCCGAGCAGGAGATTGGCAGTCTTTCTGCCGATACCGGGAAGTGTCAGAAGCTCGTCCATCGTCTGCGGGATCTCACCGTGATACACCGTCAGAAGCCGCTGTGCCGCTTCCTTGATGCTCTTGGCCTTGGTTTTGTAGAAACCGCAGGGCTTGACCGCTTCTTCCAGTTCCGCAAGATCCGCATCCGCAAAGGACTGCAGGGTGGGGAACTGTCGGAACAGCGTCCTTGTGACGATATTGACTCTTGCATCCGTGCATTGCGCGGAGAGCCGTGTCGCGATCATCAGCTCGTAGGGCTTTTCATATTCGAGAGAACAGATCGCATCCGGATAGCGTTCTTTGAGCGCCTCGCATGCAATTCTCGTGCGTTCCTTCTTTGTCATAAGCGGATCAGCCGTCGATGCTGTTGATGATATCCTGGTTGAGTGTTACTGTGTAAATGGACTGCTGCTGTGTCAGCCATTCGGAGTAGCGCTGATCCTGAATTCTTGTACGGGCATCCATCATCCATGCCGGATCGCCATGATCCACGAAATACATGACATGGTAGCCATAGGAGGTCTCTACGATGCCGGAATCGCCGGGCTTTCTCGCCGGATCGAAGCACCATGCATCAAAGGTATCGACCATCTGGCCGGGAGTAACCGCCTCATACAGGCCGCCGTTGGTGTTGGAGCCGGGATCCTCGGACAATTCATTTGCCATGGAGGCAAAGCTTTCCTCGGTCTTTTCGCCGTTTTCCCATTCCTTCAGTGCAGCCTCGGCCTTTGCCTTGTTGTCGCTGTTTTCGTCCATGAAGAGGATGTGACGGACGTCGATCGTAGCGGTATCATCTCTTGCAGGCGCTTCCTTCAGAATGTAAACATTATAGGAGTCTTCGTTCTCGATGCTGAAAACTTCATTTGCCTTGGCATCGCCGAATGCCCATTCTGCAAGGGGATTGTTCTGAATGTAGGTGTAGCTGTCGTTGTAGAGCGTCGGCATTGCTGCTTCTACTTCTTCAACCGTATAACCCTGATAATCCACGAGGATCATCTTGATCAGTTCCTCGAACTGTGTTGTATTTGTGCATGCTTCGAGCTGATTCTTCAGATCCGTGGCAACTTCTTTGGTCATCGTGACATTGCCCTCTTCGTCCGGAGCCCAGGACAGCGCCATGCCGCCGAGGGTGCAGGTCAGATAGCTGTACTTGTTCTGCTCAAAGAACGCCTCTGCATCCGCATCGGTGATCTCCATGTTTTCCAGCAGATACTGATAATAGCTGGTGCTGTATCTCTGGATGGTCAGCGTTCTGCGGATATCCTCCTCAGTAACACCGTTGCCGTAGGACGCAACGTCTGCATTGGCGACTGCCTCATCGATCAGCTTCTTGTCATAATCTGTCAGGGTGTAACCTGCATCGCGAGCCGCTGCGCAGACTACCAGCTGCTGTTCCATGGTGGAAGTCGCCTGGGAAATCAGGGTGTCGAACCAGCTCTTGCCGGTTTCGTACATGCTGTCCTGCTCCTTAAGGGATTTGCTGACATCCATGCCATAGGTGGACTTGAGCATTTCCTCACCATAATAGCTGATGAACATATTGACAGTATCCTTGTAGTAGCATGCAATGGTCTGTCTGTCCACGCTCAGATTGATCTGTTCGCTTTCGGGAACCTCTGTGGGATTCTCAGCGCTGCCGGTGATGGTAGCGGCCGGCCCGTTCAGCTTCTGTCTGTTGTAGAGGGTAACGCCTGCATACACAAGGCATGCCGCTACAGCGACACAGGCAGCAGAGACACCGACGATCTTCAGTGTTCTGTTCTTGGACTGCTTGCCGGCGGACTCTCCGTCTTCGGAAGCGGTTCCCTTAGCGGGCTCCGCTGTTTCTTCTTCATCCTCAGCGCCAACGGGGATCTCGTCGCCCAAAATGCTGTGATATACAGCGCTTTCTTCCTCCTGAGGATTGTGGTTCTTTTTGCTCATGGATTCGTTCATTCCTTTCCGCTCAGATAATGAGCATGCACTGTTACAAGAATAACAGTACAGAATGTACACAGTATGACCGGAATATGATGATCAGTATTTTTCTTCCGGATCCGTGTTGGGGTATTGGATGCCATCCTCAAGTGCAGCGAGCCTGTTGTACAGGACATAGCATTTCTGGACTGTATTTTCCAGAAAATAATAATGCGCTATGTACGGGATCAGAAGCCCGAGCAGCAGGAGTGTCAGCAAGCAGAGGCCGATGGAGGGGCAAAATAGCAGGAGCCCCAATGAGATCAGAAACAGAAGCGCAAACAGCATCGTGACCAGAAAGTGGATCAGCCGTTCATGCTGCATGAATCCGATCTGCACAAGCACTTCGCGGCGCAATGCAGCGAGCTGCTCCGGTGTCAGATCCGGATGCTGCTGTGTCAAATAGGTTTCAAAGCGTTTCATATACGGTTTCATACCATTCCTCCTTGCAGAAAAACTCAGCATACAGGATGACAATACTTATATATTATATCACATTCCGAAATGGAATTCAAGGAAAATCGAAAAAAACTTTATCGAAAAGTGAAAAATTATACAGGCCCTATAAAAAATGGATTTCCTGTATGAAAACAGGAAATCCATCAGTCTGTCAAAAAAGTCCCGTCCAGCCACTGCGCCTCTGGCGCAGGGCTGGACTAAGTTTTTTC
>CAYYIT010000039.1:0-23225 GCA_964472035.1 uncultured Ruminococcus sp. | reverse complement strand
ATATATATATATATATTATAAGCTAACATTTCATAAAGGAGGAATTGCTATGAAAAAATCCGCAATTTGTATCAGTCTTGGAATCCTGCTGCAGTCCCTTGCCATGCTGCCGGCATCGGCTGATACCCAGACCGCACAATGGCTTCTGCAAAGCAGCAGTGAGCCCACAGAAAGCACGGATGGTACCGCTCTGACACAGGCGCTCTATCACGTCGGAGATTTCGTTGTTGTCACCGACGGCAGCATGCCGGAAGGACTGGAAGCACTCCTCCCCGGCTGCACCATCCAGGAGCTGACATGGCAGCCGGATGCTCTGATATGGGAGGACGCGATACCCGAAAGCATGCAGAGCACGGAGGCACAGTGTTATTTCACAGTCTCCCTGCCGGATGCTTTGCTCGGTGTACAGAACGGGGTCTTTTCTCCTGAAGTCCGCAGTTATCTTCAGGCGCATGACGAAGTTCTGGATATTCTGGTCGTTTCTGCAGAAACTGAGGCTTCTGTCGCATGGGACGGCACCTTCACTGCCACGGTGATCGATGGCGAAAATCCCGATGTGACAGCGTTTGCCGGATTTGATGAGATCATGGCAGAGCTTGCAGCCGCAGAAAGCCTGCTGAGTGATTACGCGCTGCTCGAGTACGCCGAAGAGATGGCGGCTGTTCTTGCCAATGACAACGCGGAACTTTGCGCTCATGTATTTGCCGACACCGTCCTCGAGCCGGATACCGCTGCCGCAGTTTACTCATGGACGGATGCTTGGAACCGCATCGGTGATGTGAACCGTGATACTGCCGTGAATGCAGTGGATGCGGCTGCACTGCTGATCCATGCAGCGGCCGACGGCACCGGTATGGACTCCACCCTTGCAATTGATGCCATCTGGGCAAGCGACATCAATGCGGATGGCTTCTCCGACGCAACCGACGCTTCGCTCGTTCTGGGCTATGCCGCTTATGTTGGTACCGGCGGAACTATGTCGCTGGAAGAATTCCTGAATACTGCCCTGTAAGACAACAACCGCCTCCGGAATCATCCGGAGGCGGTTGATTTTTTTGCTATTATGATGATCAGCCTTCTACGATATCGAACAGGCCGTTGCGGAGCATGGACTTGAAGATCGCAAGGTCGAATGCATCAACCACACCGTCGGCGTTGATATCGGAGTAGCCCTTCTGGATCTCGTTCATGGTCTCGCCGCCAAGCAGGTACTTCTGCACGTAGATCGCATCGACCAGGGTCACCGTTCCATCGAGGTTTACGTCACCGGTCACGGTGTTCACGATGCCGCCAATGGTCATATCCTCCGTGGGAGGCTCAGTGGGATCGGGCTCGGTGGGATCGGGATCCGTCGGATCCGTTACATCGGGTTCAGTCGGCTCGTCCGTCGGAGGCTCAGTCGGATCCTCTTCCGTCGGAGGCTCGGTCGGCTCCTCGCCCTCGAGTGCAACGCCGTTTGCACGGCAGTATTCCTTGACAGCATCGGAATCAGTGGAAACAACGATATCACCCAGCAAAGCCGGAGTTGCGCCATCGTCATAGCCAATGGAGTAATCGCCGACGCTTGTCACACCTGCCGGAACGACCAGCGGATTGAGCTGTGTGCAGTTTGCCAGAGCGTAACGGTCAATGAGTGTCACGGTCTCCGGGATCTCCAGCTCTGTCAGGGAAGTACAGCTGTAGAGCATGTGGTTGCTCAGTGCGGTAAGGCCGGTCGGGAGCTTGATATCGGTCATGGAGGTGCAGCCTGCAAATGCCCAGATACCGATCTTGCTCATCTCGCCTTCGAATACAGCGGTCTTCAGATTCTCGCAATTGAAGAATGCATAGCTGCCGAGGGACTTTACGGTTGCCGGGATCACGATGCTGCTCAGGCTCTTGCAGTCATAGAATGCATATTCGTCGATCTTGGTCACGCTTGCCGGGATCACAACATTATCCAGGGACTCGCAGCGTGTGAATGCATACGCACCGATGGTGCTGATACCCTCGGGCAGCGGCAGAGAGGTCAGGCTCTTGCAGCCATGGAATGCATACATACCAAGGGACGTCAGGCTGGACGGCAGAGAAATGTTCACGAGGCTGCTGCAGTCAACAAATGCGCTGACTCTGATCTCAGTCAGTGTTTCGGGAAGTACAACCGTCTCCAGATCATAGCAGCCGGAGAAGGAGCACATACCGATGGAATCAATCTTGCCCTGAATATCTGCGCTCTTCAGATAGCTGCAGTTATAGAATACATAGCCCTCCAGTGTGGTAACGTTCTCCGGAATGGTGACTTCCTTCAGACCGGAATATGCGAACGCACCGGTACGGATCGCGGTCAGCGTGCTGGGGAAATTCACGGTTTCCAGAGAGGTACACATATTTGCAGTGTAGCCGCCCAGGGAAAGCAGGCCTTCGCCGAGTGTCAGGGTCTTGAGGCCTGTGCAGTTGGAGAATGCATACTCGCCCATGATCTCAACGCTGCCGGGGATGGTAACCTCGGTCAGGCTGGTGCAGTAAGCGAATGCCTCCAGAGAAATCTTATACAGGGTATCCGGCAGGGTGATGGTCTTCAGGCTGGAGCAGCACAGGAATGCATCATTATCGATGATCTCCACACCTTCCATGCCCACAACCTCTTCCAGAGCGAAGCAGTTGCAGAATGCATAGCTGCCGATCTTGGTCACGCTGCTCGGGATGGTGATCTTCTTCAGGTTTGCATAATCCTGGAATGCCTCGCCGTAGATGGTCTCAACGGGCATGCCGTCGATCTCTGCGGGGATGACAACTTCCTCCACGGTGTTGTCAGCAGCGCCCATTACCTGCCATGCGCCGGTTCTGACATACTGGTAAACCAGTCCGTCGAACTCGTAGTTCTCACGGGGTTCGTAGGTAGCAGCGGAGGCGCGGATCTCGTCGCTGACATAGTTCATACCCGGTGCGCCTGCACCGAACACCAGTGCTGCAGCAAGGATACCTGCCGCAAATCGTCTCATTTTCATAGTTAATTCCTTCCTCTCTTTGATCGTTCTGCCCTCTCAGAACGATTGGTGTATTTTCACGATATTCTTTCTCCGTATGGAGAAAATATATGCAATTTTATTATACCGCATTTTCCCCCACCTTGTCAAGAAAAGATCTGAAAAAAATCGCAGCATCCGAAAAATTTTCATTTTTTTCACATTTATGGAAATAAAAAGCACTGCCGCGGACAGCAGTGCAGGCGATTGCAGAAAAGAAGGATTCCGACGTCCCTTATTCCCCGAGGATCTTCGGGGCTTCGGCGTCCAGTGCCCTGCGGCGCGCATCGCGCTTCTGCTTGCGCCAGACGCGTGCATCATAGGCAAAGAACTGCCAGAGCGCGAGCGCACAGATCAGCGCAAAGGGCAGGAGTGTCGGCAGGATCCTGTCGCGGTAGATGTCGCTGGCGGGGCGCATCTCCTGATTGCTGTAGCCCCTGCTGTCGGCATAGGCGCAGAAGCGGTACAGCACGGTCATGCACGCGGCAATGCCGGGGCATGCACAGGCAAGCGCGAGCAGATTGCACAGCCAGAGGCGGAGCTTTGCGCCGAGCAGGCACAGCACCGCTGCGATCACCAGCAGTCCTGCGCCGATGAACATCCATGTCACAAAGGGACCGAACACCTCATCGGGGTAATTACCGCCGCGGCTTCTGAGATTATGCCGCCATCCGGCAGCCGCGAGCATATCCATGAACAGCGGATAGACCAGCGTCGTCACCGCGAGCAGCACGCGCAGGATGATGCGCGCGGTCCTTCCGGCTGTATTTGCAGAGCTTTTTGGTTGTTTTTCAGATTTTGCCATATGTGTTCCTTTCGCGGCGTGATTTTCCGGATGCGGCAAAATCTGCGCCGGGGTGCAATGTTTTTCTATCATAATCCGCACCGCTTCTGTCCATGCTAAGATCGGAGGCGATCCTTGCGGTCGCTTCCGCAGAAAGAAACGCAGCATTCACAGAAAGCAGGTGACGGATGCATTTTCCATTTCAAAAACGATTGACGGCATATGCCGGTCTGCCGCTGCTGGTACCGGTCATTGCCTGTCTGTTCTATGCCGGCAGACTGCCGGATGAATACTATGTGCGAAACGGTGAGCAGCTGACGATCTCCACTTCCCTGCCGGTCACGGCAGACATGGTGCAGGCGCCGCTGACGACCGCCTGGACGGGACCTCCGCCGCAGCAGGCGACGCTCCGTCTCTTTGGTATCTTTCCCATCAAACACGTTACCATTCAGCAAACGGAAGAGATCCTGCTGGTGCCCTGCGGTCAGCCGTTCGGGATCCGGATGCTGATGGACGGCATCATGGTGGTGGATTTCGGTGAGGTCGAAGGAACCGGCGGCCGCTGTCCCGGCAGGGAATCCGGCCTCGAAAAGGGCGACGTCATCCAAGCGGTCAACCATGTTCCGGTGCATTCCACCGAGGAATTCAAGCAGGCCGCTGCAGGCGAAGCGGCGGTCACGCTGACCGTACTGCGCGGCAGCACGACGCTGGAGCTTACACTGGAGCCGGTGTACTGCGCGCAGGATGACTGCTTCCGCACCGGACTCTGGGTCAGGGACAGTGCTGCCGGCATCGGCACACTGACCTATTACGAGCCGTCCACGGGCTGTTTTGGAGGGCTTGGCCATCCGATCTGTGACACGGACACGGGCGAGCTGATCCCTCTGGGGAGCGGCGAGGCGGATCCTGTCACGATCAACGGTGCGATCCGCGGACTTCCCAGTGCGCCGGGGCAGCTGCAGGGCTACTTCTCCGGCGGCGCATCGCTGGGGACGCTCGACTGCAACAGCCGATGCGGCATCTTCGGGACGCTCAGCGGCGCGCCCTCGGAGGACGCGGCG
This sequence comes from uncultured Ruminococcus sp., assembly GCA_964472035.1. Taxonomy (GTDB): domain Bacteria; phylum Bacillota; class Clostridia; order Oscillospirales; family Ruminococcaceae; genus UBA3855. The sequence continues at coordinate 18,375 of CAYYIT010000039.1, read as the reverse complement.
ATCCCCATGGCCTTCAAGCAGGAGGTCGTTCTGGGCGAAGCCACCATCCTCAGCACGGTGTCCGGAAACGAGCCGGAGGAATTCACGATAGAGATCACCTCGATCGACTGCACGGCGGACACGCAGCAGATGACCATCCGCGTCACGGACGAGGATCTGATCGCCGCAACGGGCGGCATCGTACAGGGCATGAGCGGCAGTCCCATCCTGCAGGGCGGCAGGCTCGTAGGCGCGGTCACGCACGTCTTTGTCAGCGACCCCTCGCAGGGCTACGCGATCTTTGCCGAGACGATGTACGAATACTCCCGCAGCACGGCACGCAGCGGATAAAAAAACGGGGCTGCATATGCAGCCCCGAATCGCTTTTTGCTACTTATCTATTGTCGTCGCTGAAGCCGCTCTCTACCAGTTCAACCAGAGCATCCACTGCTGCCTGCTCATCGGAGCCATCAGCAATGATACGGATGTCAGTACCGCCAACGATACCCAGGGACAGAATACCCAGCAGGCTCTTAGCGTTTACTCGACGCTCCTTCTTCTCGATCCAGATAGAGGACTTGAACTCATTAGCCTTCTGGATGAAGAATGTTGCAGGTCTTGCGTGCAGACCAACCTGATTCTGAACAGTTACATCTTTTACAAACATAATCAAACTCTCCCATCTTTGCGTTAATAAGGTTGTGTTTTTGTTTACCAGTGCATAATGCTATTATACCTCGTAAAATCGGAATCGTCAACGGGTTTTCGCAACATCTGCACATTTTTCCGGAATTTTCTACGGTTTGACAAAATGTAGCATCAAAACGCTACGGCTTGTTTGTGTATAATCACAACAAATCAAAAATGTGAAATATACTCCGCGTATCACACAAGTTTCAACGAATATTTCTGTGCAATATGCTGTTATTTATTCCACGAATCCGTGCATAATGCTTTTTACTGATGCCAGTAGTCATTGAGAAACTCCGTCCTCGTGCGCAGCCATCCGGCAAGGTATTCCGCTGCCTCCTCCTGCGTTTTGCAGGCCGCCGCGCCGGCGCAGAGCTCGCTGGCCGCTTCGTTATGGAGGATGTTATCCCAGCGCAGGTAATTCCGCTCGAAGGCATCCTTGTACTGCACGGCGTCCTCCTCGATCATGGTGCAGGTGCGCTCGAACACGCCGTCATCATACGCCGCAGTCCACTGCGCGCGGATGATCTCCTGGAACCACTCCTCGTACATCAGGACGCAGAGCCAGGGGTTCGTTGTCTCGTAGGCGTCGTTCACGTCGGGGATGATATTTGCAGCGTAGAAGCCGGTGCCGTCCGCACAGCGGTCCTTGTTGCCCATTGCGGAGTCAAAGTCCCACGGCGCATGGAAGGTCAGCTTTCCGCTGCCGCCCTCACCGAAATCCGCGCTCATATAGAAGCTCGACCAGTAAATGTCGGCATCGCAGGTCAGCTCGCTGAGGATGTACATGGATGCCAGCGACGGTGCGTCAATGACCTGCTCCACAGCCTCCTGCGGCGTGATCGCGTCATTCAGGACGATCTCCGAGTAGTCCTCATTAAACTGGTACGCTGCGTCCTCATACGCAGCTGCGTAGAGGATATCATACACAAGATCGACGTAATTTGCAATAAAGTCGTGCTGCTCCTGCGAATAGATGTCGCTCTTGATGGAGAAGCCCACATCCTTCGATTCGCCCCAGATGTTCTTGTCCAGAACCGTCACCGTCCTGCCGCCGCCGTCCTCCCCGTCAAAGGGAACGAGGGGCGCATTGTCGGCGTAGTCGATCTTGAAGCTGCACAGCGGATCCTCTTCCGTTGTATAGTATCCGTCGAATTCGAGAAAATACCCGATATCCGTGCCAGCATAGTCCGGCAGGGGTTCCGTGACCGCAACGCGGTCAGTATTGACCTGCTGGTGCTCGGCGAGCAGGTACACGCCCCAGTACTGGCCGTTGATCTCGACCTCAACAAGGGCGGCGTCGGATGCGTAGAGTCCCGTGTCCGCAAACAGCTCCCGCGCGATCGCAAGCGCGGTCTTATCGCGCAGCAGGGAGGCATCCTTGTATCCGGCCAGCAGCACCCAGTTCTTCATATCCGCACCTTCGTTCAGACCGAGCAGATTCTGCGGTGTCTGGAATTTCAGGCGCAGGGGCTTTTTGTCATACGAGGTCGTCCAGTTGCCGCGGACCTTGACATCCGCCGACGCGGCATCCAGCAGGACGCTGCCGTCGGTATCGGTGAGGGTCACGGCGCACTGCGCATAATACGGCGCAGGGGGCATCACATAGCCCGGGGTCCAGGAGCTGATGGATTCCGAAACAAAGGCGTTGACCGGCTCCGTCACGAAATCCAGCGCATCCTCGCTCTGGTCACTCGTTGTAATGGAAAGAACCGGAAGCGTGCTTCCGGTATCAAAATTCGTGTAATCCATCGTCGGTGCTTCCGTCGGCGCTTCCGTCGGCGCTTCGGTCGGACGTTCCGTGGGCGCTTGTGCAGCGCTGTCTTCCGGTGCCTCCATCTCAGAGAATGGGACACTGTCAGGCGCGGTGTTCTCCGGCTGTTTTGCAAGGCTGCATCCGGTCATGGGCAGCGCGAGCACCGCAAGCAAGGCGATTTTCGTCAGAAGTCTCATTCCTGCTCCTCCTTCTGGGCACAGTACGCCGCGTAGAGATCGGGGCGTTTGGCCTCCGTCACACGCAGGCTCTGTTCCTTGCGCCAGCGCGAAATATTCAGGTGATGGCCCGAGAGCAGGACCTCCGGAACGCGTTCGCCCTCCCAGATCTCCGGACGGGAGTACTGGGGGTATTCGAGCAGGCCGTCGTAGTGGCTCTCCTCCTCAAAGCAGATGGCTGCGGACAGCACACCGCTGCACATTCTGGCAACGGCATCGGTCAGCACCAGCGCCGGCAGCTCACCGCCGGTCAGCACATAGTCTCCAATGGAGATCTCCTCATCGACGATCTTGTCCAGCACGCGCTGATCCACGCCCTCGTAGTGGCCGCACAGCAGAAAGAGGCTGGACATCTGCGACAGATCCCTTGCCTTGCCCTGTGTCAGGACATTGCCCTGCGGGGAGAGGTAGATGGTATAGGGGCGTTCGCCCAGCTGCTCGCAGACTGCCTGCCAGCAGCGGTAGATGGGGTCCGCCTGCATGACCATACCCATGCCGCCGCCGTAGGGAGTATCGTCCACGCGGCGGTGCTTGTCCAGCGTATAGTCGCGGATATTGTGGCAGTGTACGGTGATCGCACCCTGCTTTCTGGCTCTGCCGATGATGCTCTCAGAGAGGACGGCCTCACACATCTCGGGGAAGAGCGTTGCAATCTCAATCTGCATCGTCAAACAATCCCTTCAGCGGACGGATGGTCATGGTTCCGGCTTCGATATTGGTTTCCAGCACGACATCCGGAATGGCGGGAACGAGGTATTCCTTCTTCGTCTCCGGATCGGTGATGACATAGACGTCATTGGCGCCGGTCTGGAGAACGTCGCGGAGTGTTCCGTAGACCTTGCCGGTATCGGCATCGGAAACCTGCAGGCCGATGAGATCCTGAATGAAGTACAGACCTTCCTCCAGCTCCACCTCATCACGGTCCATATACAGCACACGGTTCCGCATCAGCTCCGCCTGTTCACGGGTCTCGCAGCCCTCAAGCTGCAGGATGACCATATTCTTCATCATTCTGGCACGCAGGATCTGCACGGGGGTTCTTCCCTCATCGAGATAGAGCGTGTCGAAAGAACACAAAAACGCCGCATCGTCGCACCAGGGAATCACTTTGACCTCCCCGCGCAGACCATGGACGTTTGTGATTTTACCTATTTCCAAAAACTGCTTCTGTTTCATATTCTGCTCCATCAGCCGATTTCCACTGCAATGGAATCCATGCCGTTTCTGGAAGCACCGGAACGCATGATGGTACGGATCGCCTTGGCGATTCTGCCCTGCTTACCGATGACACGGCCCATATCGTCCTCTGCCACATGCAGATGGAATACGATCACGCCCTCCTCGTTGGGAGCGTCCTCTGTGATCTCGATGGCTTCCTTGTTTTCCACAAGGCTCTCCACGATGGTATATAATAATTCTTTCATTGTTTACTCCTTGAAATGTTGCCCTGGAGGCGGGGGTTCCAGAGAATAGAAGCACATCAGCAGCTTGCGATGTGGCTTCTACCTCCGCTTGTACCGTATCGATTACAGTACGCCCTCACCCTTCAGGATCTTCTTTACGGTATCTGTCGGCTGTGCGCCCTTAGCGATCCAGTCCTTAGCCTTATCAGAATCCACGTTTACTACGCTCGGCTCCTTGGTCGGGTCATAATAACCGATCTCATCGATGCATCTGCCGTCTCTGGGGAATCTGGAATCAGCAACTACGATACGATAGAACGGAGCCTTCTTAGCACCCATTCTTCTCAGTCTGATTTTAACTGCCATTGTTATTTCACCTCCGTGTTCAGAAATATCTATTCAAAGCGGGGAACCGCATTTGAATCATAGGAATTTGTCCGCTGCCGCAATGATGCTCAGAACGATGATGACTACGCCAAGCGCGCCGTAAAAGATCCTCGCGCCGTTCCTGCCGAAGAGCCGGACGAGTCCCCTTGCCCTGCGATTGGTAAAGAACCAATCCCAGTTGCAGAAGGCTGCGGCGATGCAGTACACACCGATCAGCGCCATGATGATGACGCAGAACCAGATCTGCCAGAGCTGCATCTTACATGATCGGCGGCATGCCGCCGCCCTGGCCGTTCATCTTGTCGAAGTTCATGCCGGCGAGCTGCTTTCTGGCGCGGCGTGCGAACATCTTGCCCTTCTTGCCCTTGCCGGAGATCTGCTTCATGAGCTTCTGCATCTGTTCAAACTGCTTGAGCAGACGGTTGACATCCTCCACCTTGGTACCGGAGCCTGCCGCGATACGGCGCTTTCGGGACGGGTTGATGATGGAGGGCTTTGCGCGCTCCGCCTTGGTCATGGAGGTGATCATTGCCTCCAGACGGTAGAACTGCTTGTCATCGAGATCCACGTCATTGATCTTGTCGCCCACGCCCGGGAGCATGGAAACGATGTTCTTGAGGGATCCCATCTTGCGGATCTGCTTGAGCTGGTCGAGCAGGTCATCCATATCGAACTTCTGCTCCTGGAGCTTCTTGGTGAGCTTTTCCGCATCTTCCTTATCCATGACATTCTCAGCCTTTTCAATGAGCGTCAGCACATCGCCCATTCCGAGGATACGGGACGCCATACGGCTGGGATGGAATTTTTCGAATTCGTCAAGCTTCTCGCCCATGCCCACGAACTTGATGGGCTTACCGGTAACGGCAAGCACGGACAGTGCCGCACCGCCTCTGGTATCGGAGTCGAGCTTGGACATGAGAACGCTGTCGATGCCGAGTGCATCGTCGAAGGATTTTGCCACATTTACGGCATCCTGACCGGTCATCGCATCGACGACCAGCATGATCTCGTGGGGCTGGGTCTCATCCTTGATGTGCTGCAGCTCTTCCATGAGTGCAGTGTCGATATGCAGACGGCCGGCGGTATCGAGGATCACGATGTCGTGGCCGTAGTCCTTTGCGTAGCGGACAGCCTGTCTTGCGATGATGACGGGATCGATCTGGCCCATCTCAAAGACCTTGACGCCGGCGCGTTCACCGACCACCTGCAGCTGATTGATCGCAGCCGGACGGTAGATATCGCAGGCAGCCAGCATCGGGCGATGTCCCTCGCCCTTGAGATATTTGGCAAGCTTCGCAGCATGGGTGGTCTTACCGGAACCCTGCAGGCCGCACATCATGATGATACACGGTGCCTTGGAGGGCATATTGATCCGGGCGTTGTCATTACCCATGAGGGAAACCAGTTCTTCGTTTACGATCTTGATGACCTGCTGGGCAGGTGTCAGGCTGGAGAGCACCTCTTCGCCCACGGCTCGCTCCGAAACCTTCTTTACAAAGTCCTTAACGACCTTGTAGCTGACGTCGGCCTCGAGCAGAGCAAGGCGCACCTCACGCATTGCCTCTTTTACGTCCGCTTCGGTCAGTTTACCGTGGGATTTCAGCTTCTTAAACACTCGGTTGAGTTTTTCGGACAGTCCTTCAAATGCCATGCGCAGCCCTCGCTTTCACAATGATTTCGGAATTTATAGGAGCAGCAGACCCTCGCGGGCGAGCTGTTCGATCGCAGCAGAATTCTCCGCGCCGCCTTCGCCGCAGTGCCGGAGAATGGATTCGAGGCATTCACGCATGCCGATGATGCGCTTTGCCATGCCGAGTTTTTCCTCCGTCTGCAGGAGGGTCTGTTCGGAATGCCGGAGGCTGTCGCGGACGGCCTGACGGGTGATCCCGGTGGACTCGGCGATCTCGGTAAGGGAGAGATCCTCGTTATAATACAGCTCCGCGAGGTCACGCTGACGCTCGGTGAGCAGTTCGCCGTAGCAATCCAGCAGCAGCACGAGGGATAGATTCTTCGCCATGCGTCTGCCTCCTTTGCGCGGTGTAAAGTACTTTCACTTTCCCTTCCTTAACAGTATACCACATTCCGTCCGGAAAGTCAAGTGACTTTACAAGTTTTTGCAATTTCGGCAGATTGCACAAAGCGCGGAGCCCGCGCAGCCAAGGCGCGGAGTCCGCGCAGCCAAGCTTTCTTAGGAGGATGAGGCCTGAAACGTCTGATCGCAATGCCCTCTTGCCTCGCGGCAAGGAGGGGCAAAGCTTTGCCTCCTTCAGAGACCGCAAGCGGAGCTTGCTTCAGCTTCTCGCATCTCCATCCAAGGAAAGGCATGGGTAAACTGCCCCACCCCCTGCCCCCTCCCAGAGGGAGGGGGATTTTTAACGGGGGCAAAGCCCCCGTATGCCCCCTTGTTTTCCGGAGGGGGCGCTGCCCCTCCGTCCCTCCCCATGGATCGCTTTGCTCCCCGGGTCTCCGGCACGGCCTCCGCATATAACAAATCCCCCGGTCGTCAAACCGGGGGATCCGATGGATTTAGAGTTTATCAATGATCTTCACGAGGTACTTCATGATCACGAGTGCGTCGGTGGAGGTGGGAACGGTGTCCGCGTCCACATCCGCATTCAGTGCGGACTGCTGCGTGAGTGTCTCACAGCCCATCAGTGCCTTGCTCAGGCCGATGACGTCGAGGATCGTTACGCCGCCGTCTTCGTTGACGTCACCCGTAACGGTCTCGGTGCCGTCCACGAGCTTGGTCTCGAATGTGCCGTTGCCGTCCGTATCGATCGCAACGCCGATGGTGTTTTCATCGATCTGGTACAGCAGTACTTCGGTCGCATCCGTCGAGAAGGTCACGCTTGCGGTGGTCTCGCGGTTGCTTGCGGTCACCTTCACGTTCTCCAGAGAATCCGCAGACAGGAGATAGCCGCTGTCAGTCATTTCGAGCGTCATGGATTCTGCGGTTCTGCCGTGCGCTTCCATTGCAAACCAGCTGGTGGTGTAGTTGCTGTCCCATACCATGCCGGCAAGACAGCCGTCAGCAGTTCCGCTTACCGTTACGAGGCCCTCGTTGTCGAAGACGATCTCGTTGCCGGCATCGTTGCCTGCATACATAGTGCTGCTGCCGTAGTCCATGGTCAGCTGTAAGGGCTCTGCATCCGTCTGGGTGATACGATATGCGGCATCGTTATCCGCGAGATTATAGCCGAAGATGCCTTCGCTCTCGCCGACCATGATGTAGGAGTAATCCGCTTCGATCTCGCCGGGCGCGCAGTTCTGCGTGTAGTAGACATTGCCGGCAGACGGTGATACCTTTTCAACCATATGATTCTCTGCGATCGCAGCTGCGTCGATTCTTGCAACATAGGCAATGGCAGGAATGCCCGTTGCGCCGGTCAGCAGACCGTCCTTGTTGATCTCGTTGACATTGCCGCCGATGTAGTTGAAGACCGCACCTGCCTCGGCGTTCACGCCGTAATGCGCATAGGCCGGAATGTACCAGTCATAGGTCGTGGAGTTGAAGTAAATGTTGTACTTTACATTGTAGCCCGTCGATCGGTTGGGGTCGCAGATATGGATGCAGCCGTCGAAGGATCTGCCGCTGTAGCTCCAGCTGCCATAGCTGTAATCATAGGCAAGCACTGCATGGCCGCCCCAGCCATCCTTACGGTAGCCGACCATAACGGTCGGGTAGGTATCCAGAGCCTTCAGGAGATTGGTGATATTGGTCTTGTGGGACTGGTTCTTGACCTTGCGGTAGTGGTTCTGGATGACATCCTTGATCTGGAGCATCTGGTAGTAGCTGATCAGGGAGCTGATCTCTGTACTATTCGCCGGAGACGGCAGATCATTCAGGCATTCTGCGCCTGCAAGGTAATCGTCATAGGGGAACAGTCCGTTGCTGGAGAGCAGTGCAGTGGCTGTCATACCGTAGCAGCTGCCGCCCCATTCTCCGGTGATCCATGCAGGATAGAACTTACTGCCGGTAAAGATGGAGAAGTACTCGCTGTTGGTCAGGTGGGAGGACAGGAGGCGGATATGCTCATCCAGCATCATCTCCTTGTAGGTCAGTGCCGGGAAGGAGCCATCAACCGTCAAATTGTTGAAGTTCCAGTTGTCCTCGCCCCATGTGAATTCGAAGGGCGCGGTCGGTGCCTGCGTGGGTGCTTCCGTCGGTGCCTCGGTCGGTGCCTCGGTGGGCTTTTCCGTCGGAGGCTCAGTCGGTGCCTCGGTGGGCGCCTCGGTGGGCGCTTCGGTAGGTGCTTCGGTGGGTGCTTCGGTAGGTGCCTCGGTGGGTGCTTCGGTGGGTGCTTCGGTAGGTGCTTCGGTGGGTGCTTCGGTGGGTGCTTCGGTGGGTGCTTCGGTGGGTGCTTCGGTGGGGTCTTCTGTCGGATCCGTTGTTATTCCGAGTTCCTCTGCCAGCTTGTCGCGGTCGCTTTCATTGATCACGCTGTCCGCATTATAGTCGGCATTGATCGCTGCCTGCGGAGACAGTGCTTTGATCTTACCGCTGAGGTAGCTGTCATAGAGCGTAATGTCCCTGGAATCGAGTATATTATCACAGTTGACATCACCCGGGAGCACCTTGCCCATCTCGACAAGCGCTTTTACGATATAGAGGTAGTCAATGATGTTGATCTTTCCATTGCCATCGTAGTCGCCATTCCAGAGGGAAACCGGATCATCGCATTCATTATATCTGATGTAATTGAGCAGAACATAGGGATCCTTGGCTGTCAGCACGCCGTCGCCGTTCGCGTCGCCCTTCACAGCATTCGTCGGAGGCTCGGTCGGTGCTTCAGTGGGCTTTTCCGTCGGAGGCTCAGTCGGTGCCTCGGTGGGCTTTTCCGTCGGAGGCTCGGTCGGTGCCTCGGTGGGCTCTTCCGTCGGAGGCTCGGTCGGTGCCTCGGTGGGATCCGTGGTGATTCCGAGCGCCTCTTCAAGCAGGATGCGGTCAGTTTCATTGACAACACTGTCCCCATTATAGTCAGCATTCATCCATGCCTCAAGTGTCAGAACTCCATCAGGGTCGGCAAAGTATTCGTCATACCCTGCAAGGTCCTTTTCATCAACCGAATTATCGCAGTTGATGTCGCCGCGGAGAATGATTCCCTTTTCAACGAGGTCATCGATAAGCAGAACATAGTCGACAACATTGATCTCATCGTTATTGTCAAAGTCCGCATTTTCAAAGGAAACATACTGATTGGTTTCACCGCGGAGGAATTGCAGCAGCAGAACGGGATCGTCCACCGTCAGCACGCCGTCAGCGTTCACGTCACCAGGAAGGCGCGGCTCGCCGTACAGATCCAACGGCAGCTCATCGAGCGTGATGCAGTAGTCGCTCTGGTAGAGTTCCTTCAGGACTTCGGGGTCCTGGAAGTTTTCGCCGGTGAGGCAGGCATTGCCGCCTTCTCCCTGATCGGCTTCCTGCTTGAACCACAGCCATCCGGCCTTCTCATTTTCAAGCTCACTCAGGGCAGGAACGCCGACATCATGATTGATCGCCAGCATGGTGCTGCCGCCAGTATACTCGTGCAGAGCATAGAATTCGTTCGTAAACGAATCGTGATCCGGCTCTGTCTGCGCTGCATACGAATATTCTTTTAGTCCATAAATATCCACATAATCATCGCTGAGAAGCCATTCTTCAGCTGGCGGTGTATTATAGGGCGAGATGGAATATGTCCAGATGACATTATGCACTCCATAGGTTTTGCGCAATTCTGTATGGACATACTGAAACAGTGCTTTGAACGCCTCGGGGCCTTCCGCGTTGTACCAGCTATATCTATTATAGTCAAACAGATTCAATATGAGCGGTACATCCCATTCCTGCAGCGTCAGGAGAAATTGTGCAAGCTCCGCCAGCATTGCATCAAGATAATCATTCTCCTTTGTGCCGTTGATGACGGCCATGGAGACACTGAAGCTCGATTCTGATCCAGATGTCACCTCTTCAAACGAAGCAAGCCCCACAGCAGGGTCGTAGCTCTCAAAATCGATCGGAACTTCAATCTCAAGTTTATGCAGTGCAATGCCGTTCCGATCCTTCACCCAGTCAATGATATACTGTGCTGCGCCATTGGAAATGCCGGCACCCATGCTGCCGGGATAAATCGCATAGGAACCCCAGCTGGAAAGTGCAGGATACTTGCCGGTCAGTCCATAAGTATAATTAAGCGATGTCTGCCAGCCGTCCTGTCCGGCAAGAATATGCTTACCATAAATGGACGAAAGATATTCCATCAGGTGCTTGGTCTCCTCGGTGGCATCCGGGTCGGAGGTAGTGCTGTCGCCGGTGAGCACGGGCATATCCGCCTTTTCAACGGTAAGTGTATCCAGAACTAAATTTTTGCCGACACCGGATATCAGGATCGTATTAACACCCTGTTCCAGATAATGATATCCAAGACTTGCATCCGTCCAAGACAGCGATGTCGGAACATAGACCAGATCCTCCTCGCCATTGATCTCGATCGTTTCGCGAATACCATCCTGGACACCCACATAATTGCGTGTTTCGATAAGACGGGATGAAATCTCATACATACCGGGCTCATCAACACTGATCTGCGCAGAAACAATTCCCGAACCCCAAAGTTCCACATATCCGCTGCCGCTGAAGCCGCTCGTATCGTAATAGGTTGCTGTGGATACCGTCGAAGGCTCCACTCCCGTCAGCGTCAGATCCTCCGCCTCGTAGGTGCCGGGGGCAAGCGCCTTACCCGCGGCATTTGCCGCAGGGACTGCGGTATATGTGGAAAGCAGCATCGAAGCTGCCAGAACGGAAGCCATCGCTCGTTTCCATCGTGTTTTCATAGTAACCATCCTCCTTCAGATGTCATATGATTCGTATACATTATAATTATACCACAATTCCGTTTTGACTTCCAGATGTATTTTCACCTAAAAATGGGGATAAAATTTGTGCAGAAAACACAAATCCCCCGCCTTCCGGCAGGGGATCATTTTCTATGCTATTTGCTGCGGAACATGCCGCGGAGCATCAGTCCGCCGCCTGCGGCAACGAGACCGAACATGAGGATAAATACATAGGCATTGCTGGTTCTCCAGCTGATGTTAAGATTCATGATGATCGTGAGCAGGATGAAGATGATGCCAAGGACGGTCACAAGCCATCCGAAGAACTTCTTATCCAGCATGAACAGCATCACGATGCCGATCAGAACCGGAAGCAGCACCAGACCATTCGGGACATTCCAGCTGCCGATGTGGTAGAAATATCCGGAGCCCCAGCTGGTACGCACGATGATATTCTGCAGCACCATGAACAGGCCGCCGCCGAACATCAGCAGACCGATGAAGAAATCGCGCAGTGCATAGCGGTCCTTCTTCTGTTCCTTCTGCATCTCCTCCAGCATTTTGTATGTACCCTCGAGATTGTCGTTATTCCGTTTGAATTTTGCCATCACGCATACCTCCCTTTCTCTATGGAAAGTATTATACAACATTTTCCGTCATTTGTCAAGGAATGCGAAAAAATGAGCGCGGACGACCGTGTTGTTCATCCCTGATGCTCACATTCGGACGCCCTCCCCCTGCCCCCTCCCTAAAGGGAGGGGGCAGGGGGAGGGTGCTGCCGCACCCTCGGATCCGCCAAGGGGACGAGCTGCCGCCGTCCCCTATTGCCCCTTTGAAGCCTTTTCTCCGAAGGCTTTCAAGCGGTCACCCTGATACTCAGTGCTGCTTCTCCGGATCCTTGCAGATCACGACGGCGTAGTCGTAGGGGGCGATCTTCACGCAGCCGTTTTCGAGCGTGCCGCGCTCCGTGCTCTCCGGTACATAGTCCTCGCGCCAGGGCTTGAACGCCACACTCTGCTCGTGTTCTGTACGGTTCACATAGATCTGCACCGCAACGCCGGCGGTCTTCTGGACTCTTGCAAATGCCGCAACGTCCTCCTGCGATGGCAGGAAGTACATTCTGCCGTTCTTGAACACCTTATAGGCCTTGCGGATACGCGCCAGCTCCTTGGTATAGGCGATCAGGTCATGATCCTCATTGCCCCACGGATAGCAGCGGCGGTTGAAGGGATCCTTGTAGCCCTGCAGGCCGGCCTCGTCACCATAGTAAATACTAGGCACGCCCGGCAGGAAGAACATCAGTGCCATCGCTGCTCTGAGCATGGCCTTGCCGCGTGCGTATTCGTATTCGTTCAGGTACTTCTCCGCCATCCAGTCCTTGGACTTGTCGTCGCAGCTCTCGCCGCCGAAGCGGTTGATCGCGCGCTCGATGTCATGGGTGGAAACGAAGTTCATCAGCACATCCACGGAGGGACGCGGATAGTTCTCCAGAATGCCCATGATGCGCTGCTGGAATTCGCGCTGACCCATGCCCTTGACATAGCCGATCATCGCGTCACGGAAGGGATAGTTCATTACGGAGTCCAGCTGGTCGCCGAGAAGATAGCGGCGCTTCACGCCGTAGCTTTCCTTGTTGGAAGCATCCTCCCAGACCTCGCCGATGACGATCTTCTCGGTGCCGTGCTTCTTCACGCAGGCGCTCAGCGCATCGAGGAAGCCGTCCGGCAGCTCGTCCGCTACGTCCAGACGATAGCCCGCCGCACCGAGGGAGATCCAGTAATCCAGCACGCCGCCGTCACCGCAGATGTATTCGAGATACGCAGGATGCGTCTCGCGGACATTCGGAAGGGTGTCGATGCCCCACCATGCCTCGTAGACATTCGGGTATTCCCAGAAGGTGTACCAGTCGTAGAACTCGCTGTCCTTGGACTGGAACGCGCCCACGGTGTCGTAGCGTCCGAACTTATTGAAGTAGACGCTGTCCGCACCCGTGTGGGAGAATACACCATCGAGGATCACGCTGATGCCGTATTCCTTCGCATCCGCGCAGAGCGCGCGGAAGTCCTCGTTCGTGCCGAGGAGGGGGTCGATATTACGATAATTCGCCGTATTGTAGCGGTGGTTTTCGTGCGATTCAAAGATCGGATTGAGGTAGATGCAGGTCACGCCGAGATCGGACAGATACGGCAGCTTCATGCGGATGCCCTCGAGGTCACCGCCGAAGTAGTCGTTGTTCCAGACATGGCCGTTCTCGTCGGGCTTGTACCAGGGTGTGCCGCCCCAGTCCTCGCGGAGGACTCTGCCATGGGGGATGTCGTGGGGCTTGCCGCTTCGGCAGAAGCGGTCGGGGAAGATCTGGTACATCACGCCGCCCTTGAGGAATTCCGGTGTTTTGTAGGTATCCGCATACACCGTCAGCTGGAAGAGGTCACCGTCGTTCAGATTGCCGATGTGGCCATTCGTGCGCTTGATGTAGAAGCGCTCACCGCGGAAGGTGTAGGAAAAATAATAGTAATGCACGCCGGCATATCTCGGCTGGTAGTCCGTACTCCAGACGTTGCAGTCATCCTCCTCGCGCTCAAAATGCAGATTGAGGAAACGCTCCTTGAAGCCGGTGCGGAACAGCACCAGACAGGGCGGATAATCCGGCTGTACCTCCTTCGGCAGGCGCACGGAGAAATGACAGACCTTTCCGGTCTTGACCGCGCCGAAGGGGGTTTTGTAGGCAGCATCCCAGCTGTCATACAGATGGCTCATTTGCTTCAACTCCTGTGATAGATTTATGCAGTCCCCGTCTGCAATGCGGACGGGGACTGCGTAAGTGATTTCTTGGGTCCTGTGGAGTTCACAGGATATGTTTATCAGGAATGCTCTCTCCGGTATTTTCTGTCAAGAGAAGCGGTTCCTTGCGATAGCAAGGTTTTTCTATTTGTCTCCTTGTGAGGCAAATAGAAAAACGCCATGGGATTCCAAAGGGATCACATCCCTTGGGCGGGGGTTTCAGGGGGCAGAGCCCCCTGCCCAACAAGGGCTCCGCGCTTACAGACCCCAGATATCTCTTGCGTAGTCGTTGACGCTGCGGTCGGCGGAGAATACGCCTGCACCGGCAGTGTTCATCAGGGACATCTTAGCCCAGCGCTGCTTGTCATTATAGCACTCAGAGCTGAATGCCTGTGCTCTTGCATAGTCATCAAAGTCAGCCAGAACCATGTACGGGTCGATGTTCTTGAGAGAATTTGCAACCTCAGCAAAGGTGCAGCCGTTGATGCCGTGGTACATACGATCGATGCATGCACGGATGATGCCGTTCTCGTTGTAGATCTGCTCCGGATTGTAGTGCGGCTTGCGCGCATTCACTTCCTCGGTCTTCATACCGAAGATGATGATGTTGTCATCGCCGACTGCATCGCGGATCTCTACGTTCGCACCGTCGAGGGTACCCAGAGTTACCGCACCGTTGAGCATGAGCTTCATGTTGCCGGTACCGGAAGCCTCCGTACCTGCCAGGGAGATCTGCTCGGAAATGTCACTTGCCGGCATGAGCAGCTCGGACATGGTAACGCTGTAGTTCTCTACGAAATTCACAGCAAGCTTATCCTTGATTCTCGGATTCTTGCGGATCTCTTCGGAAATTGCCCAGATCATCTTGATGATCTGCTTTGCCAGATAATAGCCCGGTGCTGCCTTCGCTGCGAAGATGTAGGTCTTGGGAGTGAAGTCCGCATTCGGATTCTCCAGCAGATAGTTGTACTGCGCCAGAATGTTCATGACATTCAGATGCTGACGCTTGTATTCATGCAGACGCTTTACCTGTACGTCGAAGATGCTGTCGGGATTGAGAACAGCCTTGGTGGTCTGCTTTACATACTTTGCAAAGCGCTCCTTGTTCTCTCTCTTCACCTTCATGATCTGCTCCAGCACTGCTGCATCGTCCGCAAACTTTGCAAGCTTCTGGAGGTTTGCACCGTCCTTCAGGAAGCCGTCACCGATGTTCTCCTGCAGGAGCTTGGTCAGGCCGGGGTTGGACTGGTACAGCCAGCGGCGGTATGCAATACCGTTTGTCACATTCTTGAACTTCTCGGGAGTGTCCTGTGCCTCATCGTAGAATACATCGGTCTTGATGATCTCGGAGTGGAGCTTGGATACGCCGTTGACGCTGTGGGACGCTGCCACGCAGAGTGTTGCCATGTGGATCTGGTTGTCCTTGATGATGGACATTCTGGTGGTCTTTGCGCTGTCATAACCGTTGCGCTCCATCAGGGACTGGCAGTAACGGTTGTTGATCTCTACGATAATGGAGAAGATTCTCGGAATGACATGCTTTACGAGGTTGACATCCCACTTCTCCAGAGCCTCTGCCATAACGGTGTGGTTGGTGTAAGCAAAGGTCTTGGTCACGATGTTCCATGCCTGATCCCAGCCGTAGCCGCAGTCGTCGAGCAGGATACGCATCAGTTCCGGAATTGCCAGTGTCGGGTGGGTGTCGTTGATATGGATCGCAACCTTCTCGTGCAGGTTGTCGAGTGTGCCGTATACGTTCATGTGAGTGTTGACGATATCACCAACGGATGCTGCACACAGGAAGTACTGCTGGCGCAGACGCAGGGACTTGCCCTCGAGGTGATTGTCGTTCGGATACAGCACCTTGGAAATTGCATTCGCGATGGAGTTCTGACCCAGTGCCTTTGCATAGTCGCCCTGGTTGAACATTTCCATGTTGAAGCTCGGTGCCTTTGCAGTCCACAGACGCAGAACGGATACGCCCTTGCTGTCGTGACCGGAAACATACATATCATACGGAACAGCCACTACGGTGCTGTAACCGACATGGGAAATGTGATGGTACTGGTTATCCCAGTATTCGTTCAGATCGCCCTCAAAGTGGATCTCCACGGAACGCTCCGGCTTGGGATCGAGCCACACACCGCCGCCCGGCAGCCAGTTGTCGGGAAGCTCGGTCTGCCAGCCGTCCTCCAGCTTCTGCTTGAAGATACCGTACTCATAGCAGATGGAGTGACCCATTGCGGGCATATCCTGTGTTGCCATTGCGTCCATATAGCATGCTGCCAGACGTCCCAGACCGCCGTTGCCGAGGCCTGCGTCGGGTTCGCAGTCATAGATCTTGTCAATATTGATATCAAAGTCCTTGAGCATCTTGGTAACGCCCTCTGCCATCTCAAGGTTGTACAGGCTCGTCTTCAGGGAACGGCCCATCAGGAATTCCATGGACAGGTAGTACACCTGCTTCTTGCCTGCGGAATGCACCTGATTGATGAAGCGGCGGCGCTTGGACTTGAGCTGCTCTACCACGAGTGCGGAAAGCACCTCATATACCTGCTGATCGGATGCCTCTTCGGGGGAAACGCTGAACTTGTTCTGAAGTCTTTCAACAAAGGACTTCTTGAATTTCTCGAGTTCACTGGATTTCATTGCTGCCATAATGTTCTCTCCGTTCCGGCCGTGCCGGAACGAATGCTCCTTTCTCACACTGATTAGATGATATAATCTCACATTTAATAGTATACCCGATTTTCCCCTCTCTTGCAATTGGCGTTTTCTACAAAGATTATGCCTAACATCTTTACAATTTGTAGATAAAAGAAAGAACAAAGCCTATGTTTCGTGATTTTCAGGTGGGTTTATACGGAGGGTTGTTGCGAGTGAAGGGACGTAAACTGTAAAAGCAGCGCCCCATTCCATGCGGAACGGGGAACCGGCTTATCAGGTGGTCAGGTCAAATGTCAACAATATTCTCCAATCTTATCAAGAACAGATATGAACCGCTTATCCTCCCGAACTGCGTCATATCTGTCCCACTGCATTTTGTCATATAGCTCCTTGCAGTTGGTAAAATCATAATTCTTCATCATTTCATGCACGTCATAATAAGTCTTATTTACAAGCAGAGAAGTATGCTGCGCTCTTTCTGGAAGCGTATCGGACATTATCGCAAATTCTGCCGCTTTCTCAAGGCTTGATAATGCAAGCTCATAATCGTCCTCAAGCATAGCCATAGCCGCAATATATCGGTGAGTTGTGGAAACTGTATCGCTGTAGCCAAGATAATCGCCGTTTTCATACACGATTTCAAAAATAGCAAGACATTTTTGTAATATAGCGATTCTCTCGGCTGTTGTCATTTTTTCATCCTTGTATTCAAGGTCCGCCATATTTCTCAGGTTACACCACAGTATGCTTACATAGCCCTTTACTGCCCATTGAAGGTGTTTCTTCTGCTGTTCGCCCTCATATATATCGCCGAGAATTACCGTGCTGCAAGTGCCTAAATCGGGAAGCTTTTTCGCATATTCAATAGCCTTTTCTTTTTCTCCGAGTCTTGAATAAATGTATGCAAGCTCATGAGCTGTTCGGTTGATGATCTCACCGTCGGTACAATGTGATAGAATGCGGTTTCCAACTTCAACAGCCTCACGGTTAAGAGCATTAATTTCATCTTCGTCTAAACCTCTGCCGTCCCTGTACTGGCAAAATGTAAGCTGATTGACAAGCCTGAACTGAAGCTGATAATTTGTCGGATAAGTTTTTATCGCTTCACGCAAAAGCAGAATATTCTCATAAATCAAGCCTTTGTTTCCGTTTTCATCAAGCTTTGCAAGCAGTTCTTTCAGCTGTTCCTCGCTTTTAAAATCATCCATTCCCATAAGCTCGTCAAGGGTGGTTTCAAAATAGCACGCAATAGTGGGGAGCAAGGTGATATCGGGGTAAGTTGTACCGTTTTCCCAGCGGCTGACAGCCTGTGCCGAAACACCGAGAATATCTGCAAGCTGTTCCTGCGTCAGCTCCCGTTTCAATCTGAATTTCTTTAAATTTTCACCAAGTTTAAGCATAACATTTTCCTCCTTATGTTGATCGGAGCTCCTGTTATCATCATACATGATTTTAACGGATTTGTCCAGAGCATATCTGTTGAGAAAAACTTAACCAAAGTGAGAGCGATAGACTGAACACAAAAACCCTCCCCAACTCATCGAGTCGGGGAGGATTTATTACTTATGCGTTACGCGGCCCGAACTCAGTTCCGGTCAGCGATATAGCATCACGAAGGATCCTCATCCTGATCTTTTCCGCTCTTCACCACCGCGCAGAT
>CAYYIT010000038.1:0-23803 GCA_964472035.1 uncultured Ruminococcus sp. | reverse complement strand
GGGGCAGTTACATGATGCCTATCCCTAAGAAAAAGGACTTTTTTGACAAGCTGATCCCCATCCGTATAGGATGGGGATCTTTGTTGATGGGGTGTCTCCGTGCCGTGATTAAATCTGCAATGATTCAAGCAGAAAATGTCATTGCGCATTTGTGAACAATATGTTATAATATCCACAGAGATAACATGAAGCGAATGTATTCATTTCTTCATGTAGAAAAAGAACGCGATAAAGAAGATACACATATTTTGGGAGGAATTACTATGAAAAAGAGATCCTTTGTACGCAGAAGCCTCGCATGGCTCAGCGCACTCGCGATCCTCGCAGGCTCCGCAGCCGGCCTGGATCTGGGTGTCAAGGAAACCGTCGTTTCCGCCGCAGAGACCGGCAGCAGAATCCTCGTCGATCTGAACAAGAACGACGGCAGAAAGGCGTCCTACGCAAGAAACGCCAACAACTGGATCGTGACGAGCGAAACCAGCGCAACCTACACCGTGAACGGCGTGACCATGACACTGACCGCAAGCGGCGGCTCCATCCGGATGGAGAACAACAAGAAGCTCCAGAAAATGAGCGGCATCTATTCCTATCTGACCATGGACGGCGCAACGGTCGATGCAACCAGCGGCGGTACCCTGACCCTGCAGATCTCCGGTCTGCCGGATGGTACCCATTCTCTTAAGACCTACCACAGCGCGACCGGCAATGAGTCCGTCAGCGGTATCTCCGTCAGCGCAAGCGGCGGCACCTCCCAGAGCGGCATCAGCTGCCCGAATCAGGTGACCTCTCCCGATGACGCAGGTATCGGCTATGTGACCTTTACCGGAACGTCCACAACTGTGACGATCAAGGCATCCAGCGGCAATGCATGGCTCAATGCCTTTGAGATCGACGGCGGTGACCCCATCAAGGGCGTCAATCACATTTATCCTCAGGATCAGGAGGCCCATCTCGAACGCGAGACAGGCCTTTCCTGGAAAGCAGGCAGCGGCGCGAAGAGCCATAACGTCTACATCGGTGACAGCTATGACAGCGTGTACAATGCTACCACAAGCTCTGCGGAATTCAAGGGCAATCAGACCGGCACGACCTATGCACTGGACGAGACCTACACTTCTGTGAATGCGTATTACTGGAGAGTGGATACGGTGGACAGCAGCGGTAATGTCATCAAGGGTTCCGTCAACTCCTTCAATGTTGCACGTCTTGCCTTCCCGACCGCAGAGGGCTACGGCCGCTACGCAAGAGGCGGCCAGGGCGGCGTGGTCGTACACGTCACGAACCTCAAGGACGATGGCAGCGAAGGCTCCTTGCGCTGGGCGCTCTGCGATGAACAGTGGCAGACGGATGACTGGAAGGGCGTGCCCAGAATCGTCGTTTTCGATGTCGGCGGCGTCATCACTCTGAGCGACACACTCTGTATTCCGGATAATGCCGGTCAGGTGTATGTCGCAGGTCAGACCGCCCCCGGCGATGGCATCACCCTCACCAAGTATGACTTTGGCGCAATGGGTACTTCTGACGTTATCATCCGTGACGTGCGTGTCCGTGTCGGTGACGACAACGGCTCCTCCCACGGCGGTATGGGTCTCTCCAGCTGCAACCACACCATCGTTGACCACTGCTCCATCTCCTGGGCGACCGACGAGGGCTTCAGCTCCAGACAGGCGCAGAATATCACCTTCCAGTGGAATATCATCGGCGAGTCCCTCCATGACTCCGTACATTATAACAGTGACAGAACCGGTACCGAAACGCATGCGTTCGCAGCGTCCATCGGCGGCTATACCGGCAGCTACCACCATAACCTGCTGATCAACTGCACCGGCAGAAACTGGTCCCTGGCAGGTGCCATGGAGCAGGATGCCGTGACCTACGGCGGTCAGGCAGATATCCGCAACAACGTCGTTTACAACTGGATGGACAGAACCACCGACGGCGGCGTAAGACGACTGAACTTCGTCAACAACTACTATAAGGCAGGTCCGGTATCCAACACCGGTCTCCATGTCGTTTCCATCGACGGCAATGAGCTGGGTACATCCGATATGCAGATGATGTATGTCTCCGGTAATGTCATGACCAAGATCGACGGCTCCTACATCCTCAAGTCCACCGATGATGCGTGGGCAGCGGGCAAGGCGGTTTCCGGCGGCAAGGGCGGCGCAACCGAATCCGATGTCCGCAGCGATTCCCCGTTCTTTGAATCCTATGTCAATACACAGTCCGCTGAGGACGCGTACAAGAGCGTTCTTGCAGAGGCAGGCGCAGGCGGCACCTCCGTTACGGGCTGGGACTATATCGACTCCCGTTATATCAAGGAAGCGACCAACGGTACCTATACCTACACCGGCAGCAAGCAGGGCCTGAAGGGCATCATCGACAGCGAGTCCGATGCAGGCGGCTACCCGACCAGCTCCAACTTTGCGCACAGCAATGACGGTGTCTGCAACAGCACCAACGATACCGACCGTGACGGTATGCCCAATACCTGGGAAGAAGCCCACGGCCTGAATCCCAACGATGCCTCCGACGGCAGCATCAACTCCCTGTCTCCCGACGGCTACACCAATGTGGAGATGTTCCTCAACGAGCTCTGCGGCGATGATGTGGAATACGGCGAACCGCCCGTCACCGGCAAGCAGGGCGCCGTGATCGAGACGGCACACAAGTACACCATCACCAATGTCGGCTCCGGGCACCAGCTTGAGGTCGCTGACAGCGTCGCTGCCAACGGCACGAACGTACAGCAGGGCACCGCAGGTGCAAACGGCTGGACGCTGGAGGATGCCGGCAATGGCTACTATAGGATCTACTCCGAGCTGGGCGACGGTAAGACCTACCTGCTCGACCTCGACTACGGTCAGGTGGAAAACGGCACGAACATCGGCATCTGGGGCGATACCGCATCCGATGCACAGCTGTTCAAGTTCGTCGATAACGGCGACGACACCTACACCATCTGCACCAAGGCGACCAAGGACGAGAGCTGCCTCGGCGTTACCGCAGGCTCCACCGAAGTGGGTGCCAATGTCGTGCAGTGGGCATGCGACGGCTCCGACAACCAGAAGTGGACCATCGAGATCAAGGTGGATCCCCTCAATGGCACGCTCATCCAGAACCTCGTTGTCACAGATCTGACCTACAATAAGGACGCATGGAACTACAAGAACTGGGCACTCGACACCGAAACCGCCGTGGGCGATCTCGTGTTCGGTGACAGAGAGTTCACCTATACCGCACTCCCCGAGGAAGTCATCGGCGGCGAGGCAGTCATGACCGCCTGCGACCATAAGTTCGCGACGGGCGATCTCGCGGCCTTCACTGCCGGCGCGGATATTACCGTGTACGCGGCATTCGACCAGAGAGTGATCACCGGCGACGCTGCAAACGGTCTGCCGGCATGGGCATCCTCCTGGACGGACAGCGGTCTGACAGCAACCTCCAGCAATGACGTGACCTTTGTGCTCTATGCCAAGGAGTTCTCCGAGGGCGAGACCGTGACCCTCGGTACCAACGGCCAGTCCGCAAGCTGCCTGAACTACACCGTATTTGCAGTGGCAGCGGAAACCATCGAGGAAACCACCGAGCCTCCGACGGAGGAACCGACCACAGCTCCGACAGAAGAGCCGACACAGGCTCCCACGGACGAGCCGACGGAGCCTTCCGGTGATATCATCTGCGGCGACGTGGACTGCAATGACAAGGTGGAGATCATCGACGTCATTGCCCTGAGCAAGTCCCTGATGGGTGCAGGCACCCTGAGTGAGCAGGGCGCGGTGAATGCGGATGTTGACGAAAACGGCACCATCAACACCACCGATGCACTGAACATCATGAAGTATCTCGTGAAGCTGATCGAGAACCTGCCCGTATAAGGCAGAGAGGGGGAAGACAGTATGTTCCAGAAACTGAAGAAAACATTAGCCGTGATCACTGCGGCGCTGACCGCACTGACGATGACCGCAGTGATCCCGCCCGAGCAGGCGGTTCCGACCGCATCCGCGGCGGATGCCATCCTTGCATTCCCCGGCGCAGTCGGCGGCGGCAGATATGCCACCGGCGGACGCGGCGGCGAGGTCTACCATGTAACGAATCTCAACGACAGCGGCGCAGGCTCCTTCCGCGACGCAGTCAGCCAGTCGAACCGTATCGTTGTCTTTGATGTCAGCGGTACCATCGAGCTGACAAGCAACATTGTCATGCAGAGCAATATCACCGTTGCCGGCCAGACCGCACCCGGCGGCTCCGGCATCACCCTGAAGAACTACAAGCTGGGTCTTGGCGGAACGAACTGCATCGTCCGCTACATCAGCTCCCGTCCCGGCCCCTACAACGCCACCAGCTCCGGCAACGACGCGCTCGGCGGCGCAGGCGGCACGAACTGCATCCTCGACCACTGTTCCATCGGCTGGGCGTCGGATGAGCAGTGGGGACTCTACTCCAAGAACGACAACTACACCCTGCAATATTCCGTGATCGGTCCGGCAAACTCCTGGGGCGGTCACGCCAAGGGCGTGCATGGCTTCGGCATCATGTTCGGCCGTGCGAACTTCTCGTTCGACCACAACCTGATCATCCACTGCGTATCCCGCAACTTCCGCGGCAAGGTCACCGACCAGAACGCAGCGGACTTCACCAACAACGTCATCTACGACTGGGGCTACCAGACCACCTACGGTACTGTCGGACATATCAACTATGTCAACAATACCCTCAAGGCCGGCAACTCCACGACGGGTGCATACTACTACGCACAGGTTTCCGACAACGACAACTTCAAGTTCTACCTGACCGGCAACCAGATCCTCAACAAGGACAATTCCGTCAGAAACGACGTGAATGCCAACTGGTCCGCGATGAAGTACAACGACAGCAAGTCCGAGGCGACCACGAGAGTGGATGAGCACTTCCCGATCACAGTCAACGGCGTGGACTGCTCCACCGTGCTGACAGCCGAGAGCGCGCAGGATTCCTACCAGCACGTCATCAGCTTCGCCGGCAACGGCATCTCTCCCACACAGAGAACCGCCATCGACCAGCAGTGCGCTGACGAGACCAAGAACGGCACCGGCTCCTGCTCCGGTACGGCAGCGTATGACTCCTCCGTAACGGATCTGGACAAGTACAGCATCGAATGCGGCGTGACCTATAATTATCCGTCCGCAGTGCTGGAAAAGACCATCATCGACAACGACAACGACGGCATGGATGACGAATGGGAAGAGGCAAGAGGCCTGAATCCCAGCGATCCTTCCGATACCAACGGCGACTACTGCGGTATGGGCTACACCAACATTGAGTACTACATCAATGACCTGACAGTGGATTCCTTCCCCGAGGGCGTAGTGGAGCTGTCTCCGGAAACGGCACAGCTCGTGACGACCTCCGCATTCAGCCAGATCGAGGCGGAGAACTACTCCACCCAGTCCGGCGTGCTTGCTGAGGACTGCGCAGAGGGCGGCCAGAACATCGGCTTTGTTGAAAACGGCGACTACATCGGCTTCCGCCGCATCGACTTCGAGGACGGTGCGAAGAGCTTTACCGCAAGGGTATCCGGCAACGCAGCCGGCATCGAGCTGTATCTGGACAGTCTGACAACGCCTGTGGCGACCTGCAATTTTACAGGAACGACGGGCTTTACCGACTGGACGGAGGTCAGCTTCAACATTCCGCAGATCACCGGCGTTCATACGCTGTACCTGAAATTCACCGGCGGCGAGGGCTATCTGCTCAACGTGAACTGGTTCACCTTCGGACGTGACGCGATCCCGCTGAACGGACGGCTGATCTCTGAGATGATCGTCACCGACATGGCGGAGGTCGGAAACTGGGGACTTGCGGACGATCTGCAGGTCGGCAGCACGATCTACGGCGACCGCGATTTCACCTATGCGACGGTGCCGGAGGCACTGCTTGGCGCGGAGCATATCCTGACGGCGTGCGATTCCAAGTTCACCGAGACGGATCTCGCGACCATCACCGCAGCGGAGGACATCACGGTATACGCGGCATTTGACGTGCGTGTGACGACGCTTCCGGCATGGGTATCCGGCTGGACCAAGACCGATATGCAGATGGTCAGCAGCAATGACGTGACCTTCGATGTGTATGCAATGCCGCTGAAGAAGGGCGAAAGCATGGTGCTTGGCACGAACGGCCAGAGCGCAAGCTGCATCAACTACACGGTGCTTGCCCTTCCGGCAGGAAGCGCGCCGGAGGATGAGAATCTCACAGGCGATATTATCGTGGACAATGCAGTGAACGTAACGGATCTCGTTGCGCTCCAGCGATATCTGCTGACAACGCTGAGCTTTGACACTGCGCAGATGACTGCGGCGGACATCAACACGGACGGTGCGGTCAATGTCTACGACATCGGCGCCCTGAAGAAGCAGCTGCTCCGCAGCAACTAAGACGGCTCCAGACATTAGTCTTCCCAAATATGTACGGGGAAACCCCTCTCAGCCATCCGGCCGAGAGGGGTTTTCTCGGCGGGGAGCCCCCGCTGGCGAGGTTTCTTAGGAGGAGCAGCACTGGATCAAGGGAACGCATCCCCCCAATGCCTGACGGCAAAGGGGGGATGGCTGTGATTGCTTTAGAGACCGCCGGCGGAGCCGGCTTCAGTTTCTCGCGGACTATTGTCGCGAGATGGGGAGCGTGCAGATTATGAGAATGCTTCCACGCGTCATGTCAGCGCGGACTCCGCGCCCGCAAGCGGAGCCGGCTTCATAACCTCGCGGATTTGGCATCGGCTGTGCTGCGCACAGCGATGCTGGGTTGGGACAGAGCGAAGCGAATGTCCCACGGGGAGGTCTGGAGGAGCAGCGCCCCTCCGGAAACAAGGGGGCAGGGGGAGGGGTATCGAGAAGCTGAAGCAAGCTCCGCTTGCGGTCTCTGAAGAGGGCAAAGCTTTGCCCCTCCTTGCCAAATGGCAAGAGGGGCATTGCGTTCAATCGATCCAGTGAGAACCCCTGCTAAGAAACCTCGCCAGCCGTGTTGCATCCTGGCACGGCATACCCACTCACCTCGGGCAGCATCCTGCCTCGGTTCGGGGCAAGCGCGGCCTCCGCGCCCCTCCCCTCTGGGGAGGGGGCAGGGGGAGGGGCATCGAGAAGCTGAAGCAAGCTCCGCTTGCGGTCTCTGAAGAAAAAATAACAATGCCCCCTTGCCGTCAGGCTTGGGGGCATGTGGTCGGACGAATCCGTGTTAATCCTCCTAAAAATCCTCGCCAGCGCGGGCTCCGCGCCGGTGGGGTTTGGCGAGTTTGTCCTGATACATCAGGGCGTCGGCCTGCGCGAACATGCGCTCAAAATCGATGTCCTTTGTCGTGTAGATGCCGATACTCGTGGAAACCTTGTAGGGCTTGTTGGAATTGCGGTTGTACTCGTCGAGGAATGCCTGCATGTTCCGGCGGATCTCGTCCGGATCACAGGGCTGGGAGATCACCCCGACCAGCTCATCGCCGCCGTAGCGCGAGCAGAGTCCGTTGCTGCATGCCGTGCGCAGCGCCTCGGCTACGACCGTGATCGCGTTGTCACCCTCGCGGTGGCTGAAGGTGTCGTTGATGTATTTCAGACCGTCCAGATCGCACAGGACAATGGTCTGCTCCGCAGGGACCTGCTGCTGCATCATCTGCTGATACCGCCGAAGGAAACCGTTGCGGTTGTGCAGCCCCGTAAGGCTGTCGTATTTGTACATGTCCTCGATCTTCGTCTGCAAATGCTGCTGGTACTGCAGATTGCGGTAGCCGCTGATCGCGGAGTTGAGTGCCGAGGCAAGCTGATTGATCTTGAGGAAATTCGCCTTGCTGACCTCCGTGTAATGGAAGCACAGATAGCCCATCGGCACATCAAAGCTGTGCAGGGCAATGAACACCAGCGGCATTCCGGCATGCAGCTTGTCCTCAAGCCGCGGCACGATCTCGCTGCGGTGCATTTCGTGTCCCTCGAAGCTGTCAGCAATGTCGCTGTCGCTGAGGACGTACATCTGCTCGCCGAAGCTGTCCACGGTATGTCTGACGTGCGGATTCAGCGTGAAATCGACGCATTCTGCCTTGACCACCGTGCACATGCTGTAGAACAGACGTCCGTGCAGACGCTGGCTCAGCTCGTGGTTGCTCCGGCAGCTCTGGATGGAGGCGACGACCTCGCTGAGCTTTTCGTCCTCACTGCGGAAGCGGTTGAAGGTGTTGGTGAGCGTGTTGAAGAAGTCCACGCCGTCGTCCGGCTCGTAGGATGCGCAGCCGCAGGAGCCCTGCAGCAGCAGGATCGGTACCTGGTAGACATAGCGCGGCAATGGCTGCTCCTTGTCAAGCAAAAGCACTGCCTCCGCGGTTTTTTCGCCGAGCGAATAGAAATCACAGACGCAGGAGGTGATCCGCGGAACCGAGAAGCGGATGACGTCGATGCCGTCGAAGCCCGTGACGATCACATCCTCCGGCACGCGGTAGCCGTTCTTGATGAGCGTCGAGGAAACCGAAAGCGCCATGGTGTCGTTCGCGCAGACGATCGCGCGGGGAAGACGGTTCTCCTCTATGAGGCGTTCTGTCGCGATGCGTGACGGCTCCGACCAGAAGTCGCCGTAGCTGACCATGCTATCGTCGAAGGTGATGCCGTAGTCCGCCAGCACGCGTTCCATCGTCATGCGGCGCGTATCGGAGAAGCGATTGTCGCGGAAGCCTGCAAAATAGTGGAAGGATCGAATGCCGTGATCGTCGGCAAGATGCCGGATCACTGTCTCAAAGCCCTTGTCGTAATCAAAACGGACGTTGCAGCAGGTCTCGTCGTCGCCGTCAATGAGGAAAATGGGGACGGAATTGGCCTCCGCACGGCGGCGGAGCTTTGTGACCACATCGGGATCCATGATCTTGCCCTCCATGATCAGCAGGGCGTCCGTGACCTCGAAATCAATGAGGTCGTAGATGACCTTTTCACCCGTGTCGAACTGCGACTTCCAGTACAGATCGGAGATGGCGGTATACACAAATACTCTCCACCCATGGGGCTTCAGACGCCTGTTCAGCGCTTCAATGAAGTCCTTGACGGAGTCCTCGTGGATTTTTGTAACGCATAATGCAGCGATCCTGTATCCATGCAGCATTGTGTTTTCCCTCATTTCCCTGGGCAAAAATGCCCTCTATTTTTTTACATAATCAATTTATTATAACACACCCAATCACAAAATGCAAGTGTTTTTATGGACATTTTCACAATTTTTTTCACTTTCTGGGGGAAGTTCCTGTCACCGCTCCTTTCGCATGCGCCGGAGGATTTTACGAAACGATGAAGAACCGAAAAACTACCTGCAAATTGTCCACCTTTTCTGCAATTTGTGCATTGACGGGAAGGGGAAAATGGGGTATCATGAATACAGTGAACAGAACCTGATCACGATGTGAGCGCGCTGCGGACTCCGCAGTGTAGCGTGTATAAGGCTTCTTTTCATATGAATCCCTCTTTATTCCTTTCATTTTTTGGGGCGCAATGCTGGTTTCGGCATTGCGTTTTTTTTGACGTCAAGATTGTGCTGATGGGGAGGGCAAGGCTGTGCGAAAAGCGGGCTAACACTTTCTGCACAAAAATATCGCAAAATCCGCGTTGCCAAATCCGGAAATGCAGCGCGGGGAGTGAGAAAAGCCTGTGTTTCGGCGTTGTGCACGAGAGAAAGTGTTCGAATATATTGACTTTTTTAGGAAAACTTATTGACAGATTGTGATGAATATGTTAATATTGATGAGAAAGAAAAATAAAAAAGAGGTGTTCATTATGCGAGTGAGTAAATTCCTGCGCCTCCTGACGGCAACAGTGCTTGGTCTGACGATGGTGCCCCTCGTACCGACATCGGCTGCGACGGTGATCACGGAGAATACAACCGGCAGCGAGGACGGCTACGACTACGAGCTGTGGAAGGATACGGGTACGACCAGCATGACGCTGACCGGCGGCGGTACCTTCAGCTGCGAGTGGAGCGACATCAACAATGCGCTGTTCCGCAAGGGCCAGAAGTTTGACTGTACCAAGACCTATGAGGAGCTTGGCAATATTCAGGTAGACTACGATGTGGACTACAACCCCAACGGCAATTCCTATCTCTGCGTTTACGGCTGGACGAAGGAACCGCTGGTGGAATACTATATCGTTGAAAGCTGGGGCACCTGGCGTCCGCCGGGAGCAACCTCCATGGGCACGATCTCCGTGGACGGCGGCACCTATGATGTGTACCATACCATCCGCGAGAACCAGCCCTCCATCATCGGCAATACGACCTTTGACCAGTACTGGAGCGTCCGCACGGACAAGAAGACCTCCGGCACCATCTCCGTCAGCCAGCATTTTGCGGCATGGGAGGAAATGGGTCTGGAGATGGGCAAAATGTACGAAGTGGCACTTTGCGTTGAGGGCTACCAGAGCAGCGGCTCTGCAACGGTCAAGCAGTTCGACATCAGCGTCGGCGGCGAGATCCAGCAGCCCACGGATCCGGCACCTGTGGAGCCGGACGAGAACGGCTATTACTTCTACTCCACCTTTGAATCCGACACCGACGGCTGGAGCGTCCGCGGCGATGACAGCGTGACAAGGATTCCGAGTGCGGCCTATGCCGGCGACTATTCACTCTTTGTCAGCGACCGTACCGACAGCTGGAACGGCGCAGGCTACAGCCTTTCCACCTCGACCTTCATTCCCGGCCAGTCCTACAGCTTCAGTGCGATGGTGATGCAGGATATTGCAGGCTCCGAGGACTTCAAGCTCACCCTTCAGTACACGCTGGACGGTGAGGAAAAATACGCAAGTGTTGCCGAAGCGACCGGCACGCAGGGCGACTGGGTGCAGCTTGCCAACACAAGCTTCACCATTCCGGCAGGCGCAACGAACCTCCTGCTCTATGTGGAGACCGCCGACACCACCACGAGCTTCTTCATGGATGAGGCAATGGGTGCCAAGGCTGGAACCGTGTATGAAGCAGACGGTCCGGTGAACAGTGAAACCACCGCACCCACGGGTACCTACGGCGATCTGCCGCTGGGCGATACCATTCTGAACGGCATCGTGGACGTGCTCGACATCATCCAGATGCAGAAATTCATGCTGGGTGCTTCTGACGAGCTGTATGTCAACTACTCCTATCCGGAGTACATTGCTGAGACGGCAAATGCCGATATGGACCATGACGGTGCCATTACCGTATACGACCTTGCGATCCTCAAGCGCATGGTGCTGAACGGTACTGCCAATATTCCCACCGAGGATCCGACGGAGGACCCGACGGAAGCGCCTACGGAGGAAGTACTGGAAGAGGGCGAATTCCGCAACACCGCGGATATCTCCTGGATCGACACCTCCAAGCCCATGGTGGCGTTTGCGTTTGACGACGGCCCGATCAGCACGGCACAGGGCTCCGCGCCCATCCGCATTCAGGATGCACTTGCCAATAACGGCGCGCATGCGACGTTCTTCTACTGGGGCAACCGCATCACCTCGAGCAACGAGGCGGAGATCGTCCGTGCCAACGAGCTGGGCTTTGAGATCGCCAACCACACCTATTCGCATCCGTATCTGACGGGCATGTCCGTTGCGGATCTGCAGTCCGAGATCAATCAGTGTGCGGATATCCTGACCCGTCTGACGGGCAAGACCGATTTCCTGATCCGTCCGCCGTATCTGGCAGTGGACGACACGGTACGCCAGTACTGCGGCGCGCCGCTGATCACCTGTTCTGTGGATTCTCAGGACTGGAACGGTGCGAGCAAGGATCAGATCATCAACACCATCGTCAGCAAGGCAAACGACGGCAGTCTGGACAATGCGATCCTGCTGATGCATGAGAATTATGAATCCACTGCGGGGGCAGTGGAATACCTGGTGCCGTATCTGAAGGCACAGGGCTGGGAGATCGTATCGGTCTCCGAGCTGTTCAAGGCCAACGGCAAGAAGCTGTATAACGGAACCGTTTACAGGGATGCCAACTGATGCCGATCCCCGAGCCGTCTGCGCCGGCGCACTGCGGCAGAGATGCCGCAGGAGGGGGTTAGTATACAATGCGCACTGAATTGCGATCTTCAGTGCAGGGGCGCGGCGCATATCGCTGTGCGAAGCGCCCATTTCCTTTCTGACAGGAAGCCGCAACGATTCGCGCGGTTTTCTGTACCGCCTTCAAAAAAATACATGTTTGGGATTTATGATATTGAAAGCCCCCTGCTCCGGCAGGGGGCTTTCTCTTTGCATGGGCAGGCAATGCGGTAATTGCCCCACCCCTTACCCCTCCCCAGAGGGGAGGGGAAAAGGGTAGGGTGCTGACGCACCCTACCCCGCCCTGGGAGCTTTGCTTCGCTCGCTCCCAGACCCGCCATATAAGGGAAAGCCCCCTGCTCCGGCAGGGGGGCTCTGTGTTTGAACACGCGTCAGACGTGGGGGAGTTTATGTATACCATCCCTTAGACAGAACGTGCGAAAAGGTGTAGCCGGGTCTGGGGGCGAGCGAAGCGATTGCCCCCAGGGCGGGGTCGGGGTGCGGCAGCACCCCGAGTTATGTTCCCCCTCCCTTTAGGGAGGGGGTCAGGGGGAGGGCAGTCATGCATGAACTAAAAAATCCAGCCACTGCGCCGGTAGGCGCAGTGGCTGGACGAAAAGTTTCATCAAACTATTTCTCGGCAGTATCGTTTGCAAGACACCGCGTCAATACCTCGTGCATGACGGGGTAGTCGCGCTTGACGCGCAGGGGCTTGCCCTCGGTGTTCAGAAAACAATGCGTGCTGCTTCCCGTGCAGCAGAGCGCTCCGGTCGCAATGTTGCGTACCTCGTACGAAAAGCCGTAGCGCAGGCCGTTGTACTGCGAGAGGCGCGTCAGGATCTCCAGCTCGTCCCCGAAGCGCACCATCTGCTTGTAGCTCGCCTCCACCGTCAGGACGGGGCAGACGATGCCGGCGTTTTCCTGATCGGCAAAACGCATCCCGATGGCGTCAAGATAGTGAATGCGCGCCTCCTCAAACCACCGGATGTAGTTGGAGTGATGCACGATGCGCATCTGGTCGGTCTCGTAGTAGTGGGGCGTCCGCAGATATCTGTCCATCCGTTACGCCTCGCTTTCGTCCTGCTGCTTGTTCTTGTTCCGGAACACGATCAGTTTGCTGATAAAGTAGTTCGACAGCGTGATGATCACCTGCTGCAGGAAGTAGAACAGCGCGTAGATCCAGATGTTCTTCGAGCCGTCCTCGCGTACATAGAACAGCGTTGCAAACTGCATGATCAGGACAGTCATGCCCCATGTCACCAGTCGTCCGGATACGAACGTCCAGAACTCCCACATCAGCTTCTTCGTGTCAGTCGCCTTGCTCTTGAAGACATATACCTTGTTGACGTAGAACGCAAAAACTACCGCAACCGCCCATGCCGTCGTCGTAGAAATAAAGTTCTCCACGTTCGGTGACCACGGTACCAGCGCCAGCAGTCCGAACTCCACACCGAACTGCACGATCGTGTTCACGATCGTCGTCAGTACACCGTAGTAAATGTACACGATCAGCTCCTCGAACCGGTCGTAGAGCTTCTTCAGCGGCTTCGGCAAGAGCTTCACACAAAAATTCAGAAATGCTTCCATTGTCGTTCCTTTCTGATGGATAGTATCAACTGGCAGGGGGCGCTGCCCCCTGACCCCCGCCAAAGGGATGTGATCCCTTTGGAATCCCAAGGCGTTGCGCCAATGCCCCCTTAAGGGGGCAATGACGCAACGTTAAGATTGCAAGAGATGCATTCTTGGCAGGAATCAGGAGCGGCACCCTGTCAGTTGTTACATCAATTCACAAATAAGATTGGAAAACTCCACAGGGTTTTCCACCGGCATGCCTTCGATGAGGAGTGCCTGATTATAGAGGAGCTTTGCGTACTTCTTGACCTTTTCGTCATCGCTGCCCTGCAGGGAGGTCAGACGCGCGAACACGGCATGCTCGGGGTTGATCTCGAGGACAAGCTTTGCCTGCACCTTGTTCTCAGTGGGCATGGCGTTGAGGACCTTCTCCATCTCGAGGGTCAGGTCGCCCTCGCTCGTCAGGCAGACGGGGTGGCTCTTGAGTCGGCTGGACAGGGTCACTCTTGCGACCTTTCCATCCAGCGCCTCGGCCATGGTCTCGAAGAGCGCGCGGCTCTCTTCCTTCTTCTCGTCCAGTGCCTTCTTCTCCTCCTCGGTGTCGAGGTCGATGTCGTTGGCGGCAACGGACTTGAACTGCTTGTCCTTGTAGGACATCATGGTCTTGACTGCGAATTCATCCACCGTGTCGGTGAAGTACAGGATCTCGTAGCCCTTGGCAAGCACTGCCTCGGTCTGGGGGAGTGCTGCAATTCTCTCAACACTCGGGCCGGATGCGTAGTAGATCTCCTTCTGCGCCTCGGGCATGTTCTCGGTGTATTCCGCGAGGGTGATGGGCTTGTCGCCTCTGGAGGACTTGAACAGCAGCAGATCCTGCAGCTCGTTCTTGTGCATGCCGTAGTCGCTGTATACACCGTACTTCAGCTGGAGGCCGAACGCCTCGAAGAACTGCTCGTACTTGTCGCGGTCGTTCTTCAGCATCGATGTCAGCTGGCTGTGGATGGTCTTTTCAATGCTCTTGGCAATGAGCTTGAGCTGGCGGTCGTGCTGGAGCATCTCACGGGAAATGTTCAGGGACAGATCCTCGGAATCCACCAGACCTCTCACAAAGCTGTAGTAATCGGGCAGCAGGTCGCCGCACTTTTCCATGATCAGTACGCCGTTGGTGTACAGCTGCAGACCCTTCTCGTATTCTCTGGAATAGAAGTCATACGGTGCCTTGGACGGAATGTACAGCAGCGCATCGTAGCTCACTGTGCCTTCATTATGCACATGCTTGTACGCCATCGGCGGCATGTAGTCCACAAACTTCTCCTGATAGAAAGTGTTGTAGTCGTCATCCGTCAGCTCCGAGCGGTTCTTTCTCCACAGGGGCACCATGCTGTTGAGCGTGTCGAGGGTGAATTCCTCCTCGTACTCGTCCTCCGTGCCGTCCTTGAGCACGCGGTGGGAAACCAGCATCTGAATGGGGAAGCGGATGTAGTCGGAGTACCTCTTGACCAGTGCCTGGATGCGGTACTGCTCGAGGAACTCGCTGTAGTTCTCCTCCTCGGAATCCTCCATGATCTCCAGCACGATCTTTGTGCCGTGATCTGCCTTGTCGCACTCCTCGATGGTGTAGCCTTCCACGCCCTCGGAGCTCCATACATAGGCCTTCTCCGCGCCGAATGCCTTGGTGTAGACCGTCACGCGCTTTGCCACCATGAACGCGGAGTAGAAGCCCACGCCGAACTGTCCGATGATCTGCTGATCCTCGGAGAGCTGGTTGTCGGTCTTGAATTTCAGAGAACCGCTGCTTGCGATCGTACCCAGATTCTGCTCCAGCTCCTCAGCGGTCATGCCGATGCCGTTGTCGGTGATGGTAATGGTGCGTGCGGACTTGTCGAGATCAATGCGGATCGTGAATTCGTCCTTGTTCAGTCCCACGCTGTCGTCGGTGAGGGACTGGAAATACAGCTTGTCGATCGCGTCGCTCGCGTTGGAGATCAGCTCGCGCAGGAAGATCTCCTTGTGTGTGTAGATCGAATGGATCATCATGTCCAAGAGCTTTTTGGACTCGGCCTGAAATGCCTTTGTTTCCATATAACTTCCTTCTTTCTTTTGTTGTGCAATGGGCTTGTCCGGCATACATCGGATGCCGGAATCTGAAAATTAGCACTCTCGAATCGCGAGTGCTAATCTTAGTATATCACATTTTGCAGAGAAATGCAAGAGGGTGGAGGAAAATAATTGTAGGGGGCGCTGTTTCTTCTGCGCCATGCCAAGAATGCATCTCTTGCAATCTTAACGTTGCACCATTGCCCCCTTGTGGGGCATTGGTGCAACGCCATGGGATTCCAAAGGGATCACATCCCTTTGGCAGGGGGTACGGGGGACGGCGTCCCCCGTACATTACTTCTTCTCCATCTTCTTCGCAAACTTCCGCAGGCTGTAGCCTTCCTTGACGGTCATGGCACCGCGGTCGATTGCCAGAGAATAATCCGGAACATCCTTGGTAATGGTCGTGCCGGCGGCGGTGTAGACGTACTTGCCGAGTGTTACGGGAGCAACGAGGTTCGTGTTGCAGCCGATGAAGCAGTTGTCGCCGATCACGCAGCGGCTCTTGGTGATGCCGTCGTAATTGACGGTAACGGTGCCGCAGCCGAAGTTGACCTTCTTGCCGACATCGCTGTCGCCGACGTAGGTCAGATGCGCAACCGCCGTGCCTTCGCCGATCGTGGAGTTCTTGATCTCCACGAAGTCGCCGATCTTGACGCCCTGCTTGATGCAGCTGCCGGGACGGATATGTACGAACGGGCCGATCTTTACGTTCTTCTCGATCGTGGACTGGTACGCCTGCACATAATTGAGCTGTACGCCGTCCTCGATGGTGCATCCGGAGATCAGGCAGTTCGGGCCGATCACGCAGCCCTCGCCGATCACGGTGCCCTGCTTCAGGATCGTGCCGGACAGGATCTGGGTGCCTGCGCCGATCTTAACGCCCTGCTCAATGGTGATGCCGTCGGTGCAGGTGAAGATGACGCCGTTGTCAAGATGTCTGTCGATCTCGCGCATTCTCGCAAGGGTGTTCAGCTCCAGCAGGTCGCGCTGGCTGTTCGCGCCGAGGATCACGTCGGTGTTCTCCGTGCAGAATGCACCTGCCTTCAGGCCCTTGCCGAGGAGGATCGCTACGGTGTCGGTGAGGTAGTACTCGCCGGCTGCATTCTCGCAGCTGAGGGAGTCGAGCGCCTCCAGAAGCGCCGCAGTGCTGAACCAGTACGCACCGGAATTGATCTCGCGGATCGCCTTCTGTTCAGCGGTCGCGTCCTTTTCTTCCACGATGCCGGCAATGCCGTTCTCCGTCCGGAGGATGCGGCCGTAGCCCGT
This sequence comes from uncultured Ruminococcus sp., assembly GCA_964472035.1. Taxonomy (GTDB): domain Bacteria; phylum Bacillota; class Clostridia; order Oscillospirales; family Ruminococcaceae; genus UBA3855. The sequence continues at coordinate 6,857 of CAYYIT010000038.1, read as the reverse complement.
GGGAGCTGCGATCTCCGCTGTGATGACCGTCACGGCATTGCCATCAGCGTCATGCTGCGCCTTTGCCGCAGCGATGGTCTGCGCATCCAGGAAGGGGGCGTCGCCGCAGAGTACGAGCGTGCTGCCGCTTGTGTCCTTCGTAAGGAAGTCCGCCGCCTGCTGCACCGCATGGCCGGTACCCTTCTGCTCCGCCTGCAGAACGGTCTCGTAACGGCCGTTCAGGTATTCGTCGATCTGCTCGCCGCAGAAGCCCTTGACGATGCAGAGATTCTGCACGCCGGCAGCCTCACAGGCGCCGATGACCCATTCGAGCATGGGCTTGCCGAGGACCTCGCAGAGGGGCTTCGGACGGTTTGCTTTCATTCTTTTTCCCTTGCCGCCGGCAAGGATCACACCAAAATCCATATAAAAATCTCCTTAAGATAAAATAATGCAGAATTTCTCGTCAATATGCACAATCGCGCCATCCGGAAATCGCCGAGGTGCGCATATGCATACTTATTATATTATCGCAGATATTGCAGCGGATTGCAAGGGGTTTTTGGAAGTTTTCAGTTTCTTCATAATTTTTGTGTAAAATGACGTAAAAATAAACGGTATTTTTTTTCGAAAACCTATAGCTTTTTTTGAAAAGATGTGTTATAATGTTAGTAAGTCTGAAACAGGGTATCACTATGCCCTGCTTGCCGAAAAAACCAATAGGTTCAAAGGGCATTGCCCTTTGGCGGGTGGAGGGTACGCAGTACCCTCCTAAAATAGCCCCTCCCCTCGGGGAGGGGTTGGGGTGGGGGCAGTTGCAAGAACGCTCTCACTACAACGAAACCACTTTTTCTGCAAGCTGAGCTATGCCCTGTGAAGGATCAAAATTGAATTGGAGGTAAAAACCAATGAGCACAAAATACGTTTATCAGTTCAATGAGGGCGACGCTTCTATGCGCAATACCCTCGGCGGTAAGGGTGCGAACCTGGCTGAGATGACCAAGATGGGTCTTCCGGTTCCGCAGGGCTTCACCATTTCCACTGAGGCTTGCACAAAGTACTATGAAGACGGTCGTCAGATCAACGATGAGATCATGGCTGAGATCATGAAGAACATCGAGATCATGGAAGAGAGAGTCGGCAAGAAGTTCGGCGATAAGGAGAATCCGCTCCTCGTTTCCGTACGTTCCGGTGCACGCGCTTCCATGCCCGGTATGATGGATACCATCCTGAACCTCGGTCTGAACGAGGAAGTTGTTGAATTCATGTCCCAGAAGTCCGGCAACCCCAGATGGGCTTGGGACTGCTACAGAAGATTCATCCAGATGTATTCTGACGTAGTTATGGAAGTTGGTAAGAAGTACTTCGAAGAGCTCATCGACGAGATGAAGGAAAAGAAGGGCGTTACTCAGGACGTTGAGCTGACTGCTGATGACCTGAAGGAGCTGGCTGGCCAGTTCAAGGCAGAGTACAAGTCCAAGATCGGTGCAGATTTCCCGACCGATCCCAAGGAGCAGCTGATCGGCGCTGTTAAGGCTGTATTCCGCAGCTGGGACAACCCCCGTGCAAACGTTTACCGTCGTGACAACGATATCCCGTACAGCTGGGGTACTGCAGTAAACGTACAGATGATGGCATTCGGTAACATGGGCGACGACTGCGGTACCGGTGTAGCATTCACTCGTGATCCTGCTACCGGTGAGAAGAAGCTCATGGGTGAGTTCCTGACCAACGCACAGGGCGAGGACGTAGTTGCTGGTGTTCGTACTCCCATGCCCATCGCTCAGATGGAAGAGAAGTTCCCGGCTGCATTCAAGCAGTTCCAGGAAGTTTGCCAGATCCTCGAGAACCACTACAGAGATATGCAGGATATGGAGTTCACTGTTGAGAACGAGAAGCTCTACATGCTGCAGACCAGAAATGGTAAGAGAACCGCTCAGGCTGCTCTGAAGATCGCTTGTGACCTCGTTGATGAGGGCATGAGATCCGAGGCAGAGGCTGTTGCTATGATCGATCCCAGAAACCTCGATACTCTGCTGCATCCGCAGTTCGACGCTGCTGCTCTGAAGGCTGCAACTCCCATGGGCAAGGGCCTGGGTGCATCCCCCGGCGCTGCTTGCGGTAAGGTTGTATTCACAGCTGACGACGCTGTAGCATGGGCTGAAAAGGGTGAGAAGGTAATCCTGGTTCGTCTGGAGACCTCTCCTGAGGATATCACCGGCATGAAGTCCGCTCAGGGTATCCTGACCGTTCGCGGCGGTATGACTTCTCACGCTGCTGTAGTTGCTCGTGGTATGGGTACCTGCTGCGTATCCGGCTGCGGCGACATCAAGATGGACGAAGAGAACAAGAAGTTCGAGCTGGCTGGCAAGACCTTCACTGAGGGCGACTGCATCTCCATCGACGGTTCTACCGGTAACATCTATGACGGCATCATCCCGACTGTTGACGCGCAGATCGCTGGCGAGTTCGGCAGAATCATGGCTTGGGCTGACAAGTACAGAGTTCTGAAGGTTCGTACCAACGCTGATACACCGGCTGACGCTAAGAAGGCTCGTGAGCTGGGTGCTGAGGGTATCGGTCTGTGCCGTACCGAGCACATGTTCTTCGAGGCAGACAGAATCGCTGCATTCCGCGAGATGATCTGTGCTGACACTGTTGAAGAGAGAGAAGCAGCTCTCGCTAAGATCGAACCGATGCAGCAGGCTGACTTCGAGGCTCTGTACGAGGCTCTGGAGGGCTGCCCGGTAACCATCCGTTTCCTGGATCCGCCTCTGCACGAATTCGTTCCCACTGAGGAAGCTGACATCGCTGCACTGGCAGCTGCACAGGGCAAGACCGTTGAGGACATCAAGGCTATCATCGCTGGCCTGCACGAGTTCAACCCGATGATGGGTCACCGTGGCTGCCGTCTGGCTGTAACATATCCTGAGATCGCTGCAATGCAGACCAAGGCTGTGATCAAGGCTGCTATCAACGTAAAGAAGGCTCACGCTGATTGGGATATCGTTCCTGAGATCATGATTCCGCTGGTTGGCGAGATCAAGGAGCTGAAGTACGTAAAGAAGGTAGTTGTTGAGACTGCTGACGCTGTCATCGCTGAGGCTGGCGTAGATCTGAAGTACGAGGTTGGTACCATGATCGAGATCCCGAGAGCTTGCCTGACCGCTGATGAGATCGCTAAGGAAGCTGAGTTCTTCTGCTTCGGTACAAACGATCTGACTCAGATGACCTATGGCTTCTCCAGAGACGACGCTGGTAAGTTCCTGAACGCTTACTATGACGCTAAGATCTTCGAGAACGATCCGTTCGCTAAGCTCGACCAGACTGGCGTTGGCAAGCTGATGGAAATGGCGATCAAGAATGGTAAGGCTGTTCGTCCCGAGATGCATGTTGGTATCTGCGGCGAGCACGGCGGCGACCCGACATCTGTTGAGTTCTGCCACAAGCTGGGCCTGACCTATGTATCCTGCTCTCCGTTCCGTGTTCCGATCGCACGTCTGGCTGCTGCTCAGGCTGCTATCGCACAGGGCTAAGCGAAATTTACAACTGCCCTTATTCCGGTACACCTTCCCCTTTGAGGAGGCGAAAGCCTTCCGCAAGGCACAGGGCCTGTATCTGAGACAAACCCAATGGCAGGATCTGACCATGACGGTTTGGGCAAATGTATAAATAGCAAAACGAACCCTCCCCGACTCAATGCGTTGGGGAGGGTTTTTGTGTGCAGAGAAGCATTTTCTTCATCAAATCTGCATTAGTTCGAAAATGAGTACACCGGCACATACAATCAGCACGATGATCGCCTGTGCAGCAACAATGATCTCCAGGATCTTCAGGCTTCTGCGTTTTTTCGCTTCATTTGTCCGTTCAATGTCATCGAGTGTCTCGCCGTTTACAAAGGCAAGCACCTCCCGATAGGTCTGTACATCATTCTCGCTCTTGATCTGCTCAAATCTGTGCCACGCAAGGAATACACCAACTGCCAGTGCACCCCAGACAACGCCGCCGACCGCACCGCCATATTCTAACAGCGGAATACCTGTCACAATCAGCAGCAGGATTCCCAGCACACAGATCAGTTGGAGCTTCTTGAATGTTCTTACGTCTTTGCTTTTTACCTGTTCTTTCATAACCGCAACATCTCCTTTGATCAATTCGTCAAGAGAAACACCAAACAGATCGCTCAGAATCAGCAGGCTATGCACATCGGGATAGCTTTTCTCAGTCTCCCAGTTGGAAACAGTCTGGCGGCTGACATAGGCTTTCTCCGCCAGTACCTCCTGTGACCATCCGAGCTCCGTTCTGTGCTGTTTGATCGTTTTTCCAATTTCCAAATCATCCATCTCCTTTCCATTGGGGGTTTCCCTGTGTATGTATCATAGCACATCTGCAGCCGTTTTTCTACCAAAAGGACTTGACTTCCTGAAAAACAGCCTGTCAAAACATTTTGACATGGCGTATCTGCGTCATTTTGTCACTTTGTCCACTTCCATTATAGCATAAATGAGGACATAAAGCAATCTCCCCGACTCGCTGATTTGAGGAGGTTTTTTCTGTGCAATAAAGCCGCACCCTGTGGTGGGGTGCGGCTGAGATATGGAAAGAGTTCGATCAATCAGAATTTACCTCAGTAATCTTATTGTCTGTGCATCGGCGTCAAGCTCAGCTGTAATACCGATCGGTATCGTCAGCATGGGAGCACAATGGCTGAAGTCACATTCCGCAAGAACAGGGTAATTCGGCTTTCCTATGTAGTCATAAATAAAATCATAATAGGTTTTCTCTGTTTCGTCGTCATTGTACTGCCGGCACTTGCCGATGATCAAACCGCCGAGCTTTTCAAAGACGTCGCATATTTTCAGCTTTCCCAAACTGCATTCCAAATAATCCGCCCATTCCTCTGTATCCTCTATTAACAGAATATCTCCCTGTTTGATTTCAGGCATATAGGGTGTTCCAAATAAATTTGATATTGTCCAAAGATTACCGCCGATCAGCCTGCCCGTGACCTTTCCACCGTGTAATGTGATGATCTTGTTTGCGATCTGCTTTTCTTCGGTCAGCGGCTTTGTCCAGTCGATCACCACGTCGGAATAATATTCCGGTGCTTCATACTGATAGCTTTTTTCAAAGTTCAGCACATCACAGAGACTTTTCAAAGCAATATCGCGATAGGGACTAAGCCTTGCATAGCTGGTCACGAAATTTGAACCGTAATATGTGGGTATACCTGTTTTAGCATAAAGAGCCAGCAGCAGCGCCGTCACATCCGACATTCCCACAACGGGCTTCGGGTTCTCTGCATAGAACTCGTAGTCGATATACGGCAACATACCATTTGTTACGATACCACCCACGCTCGCCATGAGAATATCTACGTCGGAGTCGTACAGCAGACTGTTGAATTCATCTGCTCTTTCCTGTGGAGTTCCTGTGCGAAAAGCGTCCTTTTTGCCCCACAGCTTGCCGTGTTTGACTGCAAACCCATTTTCCTGCAAGAAATCCTCTGCACGTCCGGCAGATTCCGGGGAATTGTATATCGTGACATAAGACGGGCTGAAAATTCCTATCGTTGAACCTTTATTGATTTTCATGACTATCCCTCTTCCATTAACTTCCCTTAATAAATTTCGATTTATTATCCCTTTCATTATACCACACACAAACTGAAAACACAACACCCCGACTCGATGCGTTGGGGAGGGTTTTTGTGTGTACGGAAAAGCCGCACCCTGTGGTGGGGTGCGGCTAAGATATAGAAATTGTTCGACAAATTTAAGGGTGTCAGTTGTCTTCTCCAATCTTCATTGCTTCTGTTTCCACCCAAGCAGGCTTAAATCCACTGTTGATGGCGATATTTTGCGACTGAATATTCGCAGCTGCAGTGCCATAGAAGGGGATGTCACCCATTTCGATGATTCTGTTCTTCAGCAGCGTCACAAGATAGGAGCCAATTCCCTTTGAACGGTATTCCGGAAGCGTATCGATTCCGATCTGCTGCCAATGCGGTGCATCCTCTGAACAACCTGCCATACCCATAATGGTATCCCCATCGACCGCAATAGCAACGATTCTGTCAGGCCGCACAGGACAGGGTACCGGAAAAGCGATTGCATTCGGAAACTGCGGATTACCGTAGAACGGGCTGATCTCGCCATCATAAAGCCACTTTACCTGATAGCGTTCTTCTGCCTCGACATTGCGGCAAGGCAGGAACATATGATGTGTCGGAGCCATCTGATAGCCGTACCGCTTTAGTTCTTCGTTCAGTTCAGTGAGTTTCCCGAATTCAAAAAGGCGGTGCCCCTCTGCATTCTTGCTCCAACCATGCAGGAACTCGTGCAGGCATTCGTCCGCCATAATGACGGTGTTCCTGCCAAGCGTCACCATTTGTAAAAATGGCTTATCAGGGCTGTAGTTCCTTCTGCCCTCATTCAGTTTCGAGACTGTGATGATATTCTCCTTCGCCTGAAGGTCTGCTGGAGTACAGTTGAAATCAAGGGACAACTGCTGCAGGAGTTTTTCATAGTATTCTTTGAACATGCTTCTCGTCCTCGTTTTCTCTTCAACAATTCTGATGGATTGTATGTTCATTATAGCATACCTTCACTAAAAATACAATACCCCGACTCGCTGCGCCGGGGAGGATCTTTGATACAAGGATCGCCGCTTCGAAGACCTCCCGGAATATCAGTGCGGTGCCAGATGATCGTATCTTCGGATGAAAACGGAAAGTAAGCAAAAAAATTTCCCGAAAACGTTTTAGAATAGTTCTAAGGCTATTGACAATCCGTTCTGTATCGTGTATAATAAAGGAAAGATATGTAAAATACAGCCTGACATTCATGAGAGGAGGCGGTTGTCATCGCCAGAGGAAC
>CAYYIT010000037.1:0-23920 GCA_964472035.1 uncultured Ruminococcus sp. | reverse complement strand
AGTCCAGCCCTGCGCCGGAAGCGCAGTGGCTGGACGGGACTTTTTCGACAGACTGGGAGCTTCTCATTGGAGAGGCTCTTTTGTTTTATCTGATCTTCTTCATTGCCTGCCGGCCGGTCCGGCAACGGTGCAGATGTTTTTTACGCCGGCAGGATTTCCACCACCGACAGCTCCGGACGGTTGAAAATTCTCGGGATCAGCAGCATCCTGAAGGGCTTTGCCAGACCGCGGCTGGTGATCTGTACCGTATCGCCCTCCGTACGCATGCCGCCGGTATGTTCCGGAAATACCCCCTGATCCGGCGCAAAGAGTCCCTGCTCCAGGAGTTTTGGAATGCGCCACTGTCCGCCATGTGCATGTCCGGACAGCACGAGGTCAGCCTCCGTGCCGTACTTGGTGCAGTGCGCAATGGTGGAGGCAAACTGTTCCGGCTGATGGATCAGAAGGATATTGTATCTGTCATCGCCGAGCGACTGACAGCAGCGTTCGAACTGATCGGGATTCTCATATGCGTGGATGAAACCGCTGATCCGAAGCGCCTGACCATTCACCGTTGCGTCCATATCGTTTCCGTGCAGCACGGGAATGCCAAGGGATTCCACCGCCTCGTAGAATTCTTCCGTATCTCTGCGATCCACCTCATGATTGCCGGAGGTATACGCACAGGGATAGGCTTCCTTCGTCATTTCCATCAGCTGCAGCGCATGTGCCGTCCCGCCGTACTGATCGACCATATCGCCGCCGAACAGAACGAGATCCGGCTGTTCTGCCTGAATCGTTTCCCATAAACCGGACTGATCGTTTCCGCCATAGGTGCAGTTATGCAGATCCGTGATGAAAACGATGCGCACAGGCGCGGTGAGCTTGTCCGAAGTAAGACGGTAATGCTCGATCTGAAGCGCATTGCCGAATACGTTCATCGTGATGTTGAGAAGCACGAGTGCAGAAAGAATGAGCAGTATGATTCTGGTTTTCTTTTTCATAAGCGTTGTCACGTTCCTTTAGGTAACACCGCACAAAGGACAGTGCGTCAGATGTGCAGCAGATTTTTCGTCAGATTGTTTAATGACGCATGCAGGCTTAAATCCGATGCCTGCATACCACTCATGCTCAAACAAGATCCGAACTCGCATTCGGGCATACTGCCGTATGTCAAGGAATTTTTGGGCGAGATTAAGCAGGCAGCCCAAATCTTTGATTTGGTGCTGATCGCTTATGCATAGCTGACGGAAAAGATGCAAACAGATGACGTGCTGAGCCGTCAGGCGGTCTTTGCGCGGTGTTGCCTTTATAATAATATGCCTGCCACGGATCGTCCATCGGACGACAGTACGATGCAAGGGGTTCGGGGTGGTTGTATCGCCAACGCCCTGAGAAAGCAGGCTTTTTGACAAGCTGAGAGCGCCCATCGGGCGCTCCTTTTGCTGTCATGTGATATATTACGACCTGACAGGCAGCGTGATCTGGAAGGCGGCTTCTCCATGATCGTAGGAAACCGAAATGCTGCCGCCGTGCTGTTCAGCGATCAGCTGCGCAATGGACAGCCCAAGGCCGAAGCCTTCGGTCTCGTCGGAATGCGCCGTGTCACTGCGGTAGAACCGCTCAAACAGATGCGATGCGTGCGCCTCGTCAAAGTCGCTGCAGGGATTGGTGCAGGTCAGCGTAACGGCGTTCTTGCCGGAAGTGAGCTTCAGACGGACGATGGCACGTTCGTCCGAATACTTCACCGCATTGTCCAGAAGGATGTTCAGCAGCTCCTCGATCCGGCTTTCATCGCCGTAATATGGCAGCCGTTCGGGGAATTCCGTGACCAGTACCTTCTGCACCTCGTAGAATCTCGCCTCAAAATAGAGCGTTACCTTTTCTGCCGTTTCGCATAGATCGAACCGGCGGAAGTTCTGGGGCTGTCCGATCACCGCATTCATCTGCGTCAGCTGCAGCATTTCCTGCAGAAGCCGCTGCATCTTTTCCGTCTGTCCCTTGATCGTCTGCAGCCACTGGTCATCCTGCTGGCGTCGGAGCAGAATGTCCGCTGTTGCGGAGATCACCGTGATCGGTGTTTTCAGCTCGTGGCTTGCATTGGCAATGAACTGGTTCTGCTTTTCATAGCTGACGGACACATGCTCCACGATCTTTCCGGATGCAAGGTAGATCATGATGAACAGCAGCACGGCCGTTGCGAGGCCGATGCATACGGAATACAGACTGAGCCGGTTCAGGGCCTCCTGCCGTTCCGTGCCGCTGACGAATACAAGGATCTCCATATCGTCCTCCGCAAAACGTCTGCACCGGTAATCGGTTCCCTCGTAGCGGATCTCATCGCCGGTATGGCCGGCAAGCCGGTGGGCCTCATCCTCCGGGAGCATCTCCGGCAGATTGCCGCGGTTGATCTCCAGCAGCGCGCCGTCGGGATTGGTCACAAGGAAGAAGCTGCGCAGGCTGCTGACGGTCTCGGGAATGCTGCTGTCGAAGATCTCATCGAAGCTCCGCGAAACCAGTCCCCCCGTGTAGCCGGAAAGCGAGGTGTTTTCCTTGTAATTGAGGGTGATCGTTTCCAGGGCGAGGGATACGGTCTCATCCATGCTGCCCTCGTTTTCGCTGGAGGATGCCCACCATTTCTGGGAGATCATGAACACATCCTGTGCGATTTCGGTCTCCTCATAGGGGATCGGATGTCCGGCGGAATGGAAGCGTTCCGGTGTCGGGAAATCAATGGTGATCTCGCTGACATTGTTGTTGAAGGAATATTCCTGATAATAATACACGGGCGTTCCGTCCGCGGTGTAGGTCTTTACTACGATACCGCCGCCGGCGCTGTACCAGGCGGCGTTCGGATCGCTGCACGAGATCGTGCCGCGGATCGTCAGGCTCTCCACGTCCAGCGGATTGCGCAGTACCACATAGTCCCCCGCGCCGTCCCGCGTCAGTGAGGAAAGGGAGATGGTTTCGGACTGGACGTCCTTTGCCTTGCGCACAGCCGACTGTGCGATCAGCTCCGCTGCGGCGTCGATCTGATGGTTGTAGGAATTGCGCATCAGTCCGTTGAGGATGACGAGCATGATGAGAATGATGGCGCAGGCGGTCGCAAAGGAAAGCAGGATGATATTCCGGCGCAGTCGTTTAATCGCTGTCTGCATGGTGTTCCTCCAGAAGATAGCCCACGCCGCGGACAGCCTTGATCCTGATCTGCGAGCCGATGGATTTCAGCTTTTTGCGGAGGAACGAAATATAGACCTCCGTGGAATTGTACTCGATCTCGGTATCGTATCCCCAGATCTTCAGTGTCAGCATATCCTTGGACACCACTCTGCCGTGGCTCTTGGCGAACATTTCAAGAATATCCGCTTCCTTGCTCGTCAGCTTGACGCTTTTGCTGCCGCAGCAGACCTCGTGGGAATCCTGATGCAGTACGATATCCCCGCAATGAATGGAGGAATCCACAAATTCCGTGCTGCTCCGTCGGGACAGCGCCCTGACACGCGCGAGCAGCTCCGTGGTGTTGAATGGCTTTGTCATGTAATCATCCGCGCCGCCGTCAAGTCCGGTGACCTTATCCTCGATCTGCGATCTCGCAGTCAGCATCAGAACGGGCGTCCGGATGCCTTCCTGACGCAGACGGCGCAGCACCGCAAAGCCGTCCATTTTCGGCAGCATGACATCGAGCACGATCACATCATAAATGCCGGAAAGCGCGCAGTCCAGCCCCGTATCTCCGGCGAATGCAGTGTCCGTCCGGTAGCCCTCCTGCCGCAGCAGCTCACAGAGTACCATGGACAGGGATTTATCATCTTCTACGACAAGGATCCGCATCGTATCCTCTCCTTTCGTGGGTGCTATATAATACCACTTTTATTATACTATATTTCTCACGAAATTGCAATGTGTTTTGTTGCATTTTTCGGGTATTCAAAAATCCGAAACAAATACTTAAAAAACTTTTCATTCCTTCAAGAAAGTTTCAAGGGTTCTGTGCTATAATGATATCAGAACAGAGGGGGAGAGCCCCCGATCGAAGACGAATCACAAATGCTGCTGCGGCAGCAAACAAATCAGAAAGAGGTGGCGGGAATGATGAAAACAAAAACGCGTAAGAGCAAAATACTCAGTGCAGTGATGTCACTGGTACTGGGCGTGTCCATGCTTCCGCAGGCTGCATTTACTTCATTTGCAGCAGCAGGAGATGTGTTCACCGTTGGCAACGGTACGAACCAGCACAAGGGTGTCAGCGACAATTTCAGCTATGAGATCTGGATCGACACGACCGGCGGCAGCGGCACGATGACACTCGGTGAGGGTGCGACATTCAAGGCAGAATGGAGTGCAAGCGTCCCTTCCGGAAACTTCCTTGCACGCCGCGGTCTTGACTTCGGCTCGCAGAAGAAGGCGACCGATTATGAGTACATCGGTCTGGATTATGAGGCGGATTATCGCCAGACCGGCAGCGCAAGCGGCAACTCCCGTCTCTGCGTATACGGCTGGTTCCAGAACAAGAATGCCGGCAATGTACCGCTCGTTGAGTACTACATCATCGAGGACTGGGTGGACTGGGTTCCGGATGCGGAGGGTACGATGGTCACCATCGACGGTGCGCAGTACAAGATCTTCCAGATGGATCACACAGGTCCCACGATCAATGGCACCACTGAAACATTCAAGCAGTATTTCAGCGTGCGTCAGGACACGAGAACTTCCGGACATATCACCGTATCCGATCACTTCGATGCATGGGCAAGTCAGGGCTGGGGCATCGGCAACCTCTATGAGGTAGCACTGAATGCCGAAGGCTGGCAGAGCAGCGGTGTGGCAGATATCACAAAGCTCAATGTATACACCGATCCCTCCCAGGCCGGTGAGGACTATGTTCCCTCGGAGACCGTTGAACCCGAGGAAGAAGTGAACTACACCAAGCCCAGCGGCAGCGGCAGCGGCGTGACCGATGATTTCGAGGGCACCGGCACGGACTGGACGGGACGCGGCGATGTTTCCTACGGTCTCACAAGTGATTTTGCACACGGCGGCAGCAAGTCCCTCTATGTTGAGGGACGTACCGAGTCCTGGAACGGCTTCACTGTTGCAAGTGATGAACTCGCAGCAGGCAGCAGCTATGAGATCTCCGCTTTTGCCGGCTTCAAGAGCAGCAACTATGACAGCATGGGCTTCACACTCGGTGTGCAGTATGATGCTGACGGTACCACAGAGTATGTCAACCTCGTTGATGCAGCAGGCACCTCCGGCAAGTGGTCCGAGCTTGCAGCATCCTTCGATATCCCCGCGGGTGCAACCAATATTTCCCTCTATGTACAGTCTTCTTACACTGAATCTGCATCCGCATCCGACCTCATTCCCTTCTATCTTGATGATGTGAAGCTGGTCAATACAAGCGGCGAGACCCCGACTCCCGATCCGACCGAGGACGATAACGATGACGTTCCGACTGCGGATTCTCTGAAGGATGCCTTCTCTTCCTGCTTCAAGATCGGTACCTCCGTCAGCCCCAACGAGCTTTCCGTCGGCGGCGACTTCATCAAGAACCATTTCAACAGCATTACTCCCGAGAATGAACTGAAGCCCGAAGCACTGATCGACCAGGCAGCCTGCCAGCAGTACGGCAACAATGTCAATACACAGATCAGCCTGAGCCGCGCAGCACAGACATTGCAGTTCTGCGAGGACAATAACATCGGCGTCCGCGGCCATACCTTCGTATGGTACAGCCAGACTCCGGACTGGTTCTTCCGCGAGAACTTCTCCGAGAGCGGCAACTATGTCAGCACCGACATCATGGACCAGCGTCTTGAGAGCTTCATCAAGAATACCTTTGAGGCAATTGCAACCCAGTATCCGGATCTGGATCTGTATGCTTATGACGTATGCAACGAGCTGTTCCTGAACAACGGCGGCGGCATGCGCGGCGCAGACGAGTCCGGCTGGATGAGAGTATACGGCGATGACAGCTTCGTATTCAAGGCATTTGAATACGCAAGAAAATACGCTCCGGAGGGCTGCAAGCTCTATATCAACGACTACAACGAATACATTCCCGATAAGACCGACGACATCTACAACATCGCAATGCGCCTGAAAGAACAGAATCTGATCGATGGTATCGGCATGCAGTCCCATCTGGATACCAGTTATCCGAGTGCTGCGGTTTACAAGACCGCACTGGAAAAGTTCATCAGCACCGGTCTTGATGTACAGATCACAGAGCTGGACATCACCTGCACCGACTTCAATGCACAGGCACAGCTGTACAAGGAGATCTTCCAGCTGGCAGTTGACAACAAGGATTCCATCTCCTGCCTGACCGTATGGGGCACCAACGACAGCATCAGCTGGCGCAAGGATAGAAATCCCCTGCTGTTCAGCCAGGGCTATGTGGCAAAGCCTGCATACGAAGCCGTAATGGAAGTCGCAGCAAACCTGCCCCAGGATGATCCTGAGGACGTTACCGAGCCGGTGGATGACATCGTATACGGCGACGTTGACGGCGATGGTACCGTAGCCATCATGGACGTTATCATGCTCAGCAAGAGCTTCCTGGGCGGTGCAAAGCTCAGCACACAGGGCGCAGCAAATGCGGATGTGGATCAGAACGGAACGCTCAATCCCACCGATGCGCTCAATATCCTTAAGTTCCTCGTTAATCTGGTCGACGAACTCCCTTGTTGATTGGATTTGTTAACCATCTTCCTTCCTCCGACAGATGCTTCGGTATCTGTCGGAGGACTTTTTTATGCTCGCCGGCGCTGGCGGTATGATTCTGCGGGACATAGTGCATGAACTCCGAAAAATTGGGCATCCTAACAGCATGGCATATGCTGCCGCAAGAAAGTACCAGAAAGGAAGAATGCTATGATCGAACAGGACACCATCCGATTATTGAGGGAATGCGATGCCGGCATTAAGATGGGCATCTCCTCCATCCGTGATTCTGCAAAATATGTGAAGGACGTGCAGCTGCGGGAGCTTCTCGACAGGAGCCTCGAGGCGCATGAGCGCATCAAGGACGAGATGCAGGCGCTGCTGGATGTCTACCACGATGACGGCAAGGAACCGGCCGCGATGGCAAAGGGCATGGAGTGGTTCAAGACCAATGTCACGCTTGCGGCGGATCCATCCGACTACGCCGTGGCGGATTTCATTACGGATGGCTGCAATATGGGCGTAAAGTCGCTCTCGCGCTACCTGAACCAGTACAAGGCCGCGGACGAGAAGTCCAAGGATATCTCCAAACGTCTGATCCGCGAAGAGGAACAGCTCGCGGTTTCTGTCCGGGATTTTCTGTAATTCGGAAACGAAAAGAGGATGATCATGTCGGCGGCGGTCTTCGGACTGCCGCTTTTCATAATGGAAAACGATTTCGGCATGTGCAAGTTGCACAAAATCACGGCGCGTCTGTGAACATTTACATGGAACTATTGACTTATTTGTAAAAAAGTAGTATAATATGAAAAAAGTATATTATTGGGTACAGTGAAGGAGTACATTGACAGATGAGTAAGAAAACAAAAGAAACCACACCGCCTCTTCACAGAATACTGAACATCGTTGGAATTATCCTTTGTATTGTACTGATACCGGTACTTCTGGTGAATGTGACACTGATCATCAAAAGCTTTACCAATCGGGATGAAGTCCCGAAGATCGGCGGATACTGCCCCCTGATCGTCCTGACCGGCTCCATGGAGCCGGAGATCAGCAGCGGCGACCTGATCATCGTCAGACAGACCGATGCCGCCGATGTCAAGGAAAAGGACGTGATCGCGTTCTTCGATCCCGACGGCAACGGCCAGAGCATCCTGACCCACCGCGTGGTCAGCATCACGCAGGAGGAAGGCCGGACGGCATTTGTTACCAAGGGTGACGCCAATCATACGGAGGATCGTCTTCCGGTCCCGGCAGACCAGCTGGTCGGTACTTATGTGTTCCGTATTCCCGGAATGGGCAACGCTGCCATGTTCATGCAGACCACCGCGGGTCTGATCATCTGCGTGGTATTGCCCCTGGTGCTTCTGGTGGGATACGATGTGATCCGCCGCAGACAGTTCGAAAAGCACAGCCAGCAGGATACCGCAGCGCTGCTTGCAGAGCTGGAAGCGCTGAAGGCGGAAAAGGCAGCCAAGGAAAATCAAACCGAAAACGGCGAAGATGCGTAGGATGATTCTTCCCCCAGCGCCACACGGGGATGGATATATACTGCATATCCCCCCTCTCAGAGTATGGGCTGAAAAGGGAGGAATAACACAAACCTTCATGAAAGGAGTATTTGTATGAAAAAGAATAACACCATGAGAGCAGCAGGCGGTCTTCTTATCGCCACATTACTGACATCCAGTATCGTAAGCGGAACTTACGCAAAGTATGTAACTTCCGATGATGCAGCTGATACAGCGAGGGTTGCCAAGTTCGGCGTAACGGTGACTGCTTCCGGTACACTGTTTGACACGACCTATCTGGCAGCGGATGATAACACCCCCGGTAACGGCGCAGCTGAGGATACCACAGGTACCGTACTGACAGTACAGTCCTCGACAGCGGATAAGCTCGTTGCTCCCGGTACAAAGAATGATACAGGTCTGACGTTCACAGTTGCCGGCCAGCCGGAAGTGGATGTGCAGGTGACACTGGATATCGCTGAAGGACTGGAGGAAGTGTTCCTTGGTACAAATACCGATCTTCCGGATATGACGACCGGCGATGCGGATGATACATTTGATAATACAGACCCCTATTATCCGGTGAAGTTTACCCTGACCCAGACGATCGGTACAACCACGACCGAGCTTGCAAAGGACGTGACACTGAAGGATGCAGCGGATGCACTGGACGCTCTCGATATGAGATACGATGCCAACACGGACCTTGCTGCAGAGATCGGTACACTGAACCTTACATGGGAGTGGGATTTCGATGCAGACGGTGCAGGCACCTATGACAAGCACGATACCCTTCTCGGTGATCTCGCTGCCGGTACAGCACTTGCTCCTGCGGTGACACTCGCAGATGGAACGGACTACAACCTGACCGAAAACATTGAAATCAAGGTAACCGTAACGCAGGTTGACTGATCCGCGGATCGTCCCGCTTCTGACGAGTCCTTGCGTATGACACGGATCATGCAGGCATGGGTGGCAATGCCTGCATGTCCTTCTTGATACCATAGTGCGATGTCTCTGCGCCGTTTACGGCGCAGAGGGGTCGGTATCCGATACTGAAGAAAAGGGGGGACAGCTGTGAACGGAACACACAGCAGAAGCCGCAAGCTGACGTGGATCGTGCTTGTTCTGCTGATTCTTTGCGTCATCGCTTCATTGGCTGTCCTGTTTGAAAGAATCAGCGTATATTCCCAGACATCCATGCCCGATATCATTCCGCTGACGGAATCCGGCGGTGCAACGACCGTTACCGTCTCCGCGCAGAAGCCTCCGGAGCCTGCGGCCGCAGCAGATGTGCCGCAGGTCGTTTCGCTCAGCAAACCCGGATTCGAGGCGCATGATGACCAGAAGGTCTGGAAGGGCGAAACGGATGTGGAGATCTTCCGCATCTCCTATGACAACGAGAGCGGAGAAATGACGGTCAACGGCGTTTCCGGCGATCCGGATCAGCTGATCGCTCCGGGTACCTCGAACGTATATGCGTTTGCACTGGAAAACACCGGAAATGTGACGCTGGATTACACGATGGAGATGGAGGCCTGGATCACAGGCACCGACCTTCGGATCCCCGTCAAAGCCCGTGTGCAGAATTACACCGGCGAATACCTTCTCGGTGATGCGGACACCAAAGAGGATGTCCTTGCACTGAATTCCGTGGAGGACAGCGGCCCGCTCGGCGTCGGCAGATATGCCGCGTACACACTGGAGTGGGAATGGCCGTTCGAGCAGGGCGATGATGCCCATGATACGCTGCTTGGCAATCTTGCGGTGGATGAAGCGCTTGCACTGACGATCCGGATCCATACCACAGCGGTATACAATGACGATCCGCAGGACGAGGATGCCGGCCTTGACAATCCGCAGACCGGCGACACTGCGCTGATCCAGCTGATCGTATGCGTCCTTTGCGGTATGTTTGCGATCGCGGTCCTCAGTCTCCTTGCAGGACGCCGCCGTGAAAATGAGAATGAACATGCATAAACAAACGAAGAAAATCGGAACACTTCTGCGAGGTGTTCTCCTGTTGATCATCAGCCTGTTTCTTGGAACCGCGTTGTATTTGTGGAATGCGGAGACACTGGTGGGAAATGCAATGCCGATGCCGTTCGGGATCGGAATTTCCACCGTGCTTTCCGGAAGCATGGAGCCGGAATATAGTATCGATGATCTGGTGATCGTACAAAGAGCCGATGACTATAAGATCGATGATGTTGTGGTGTATCAGGATGGCGGTATGCTCGTCATGCATAGGATCATCGCCATGGACGATGATGCCGTCACCACAAAGGGCGATGCCAATGATGTGGAAGATACGCCCATCAGCAAAGAAACGATCAAGGGCAGGGCGGTCGCGCGGATCCCCAGAGCCGGCGCAGTCGTACAGTTTCTGAAATCCCCCGTCGGATTTCTGATCGTGCTTGCAGCGGCAGTGGTGCTGTTTGAGCTGCCGTACTATAACGAACGCCGGAAGATGATCGAAGAACAGGAGAAGATAAAGCAGGAGATCCTCAAGATCAAAGAACAATGAAAGGGTGTGATTTTGTGAAGAAAGCAGTTTTTGGCAGCGCAAAATCACACCCTTTGGTATGTAACAACAGTTTCGTGGCAGCAGAGATCCTCCTTGTGCTGACACTCATTTCCATCCGGATGGTGTGCGGTCTGTACGCAAAATACACCGTTTCCGACGGCAGTCAGGGATCCGCCAAGGTCGCGGCTTCCCCCGGCATCCATCTGGAGGAGGTCGCTGTGGAGCTGTATGACGACCCCGCGGATATGACAGCCGCCGATACGATCTATGCCTTCGGCAGCGGTACAGCGGAGGGCTTCAGCTATGCTGTGATCCCGGGAATGGACCTCCCGAAGGATCCCCGCATTTCCGTCAGCGGAAAGGACCGAACCTCCTGTTACCTCTATCTTGAGGTGATCCAGGAGCAGGTCCCTGCGACCGTGACCTTTTCTCTGGAAGAGGTGTGGGAGCCGCTCACGGATGTGACCGGCCCGCACGGTGGGGATGTCTATTGCTATGAAACGATCATTCAGCCGGAGGATACCTATGACAGCATCGGCATCATCCGCGACCAGAAAATCTATGTCAGTCAGGCATATACCGCCGGTGACCCGTTCAGCATCGCCTTCCGCGGCTATATGATCCAGAAGGAAGGGGACTGTACTGCGGCGGAGCTGTTCCGTAATCATATGAAGGAAGGTGTGTAAGTGTGCGGAAAATCAGACTCAAAGCCCTATGGCTCCTTCTTGCGGCAGCGGCAGTATTTGCAGGCTTTTCGGTGAAAATGGCCTTTGCGGACACCTATTACACCATCTGCGTGGAATACCAGTTCTCCGACGGCACACATGCCTATGACCCCTATAAAGCCGTGTATGCCAGCGGCTCGGATATTGACGTCCAGATCACCAACCCCGTGATCCCCGGCTACAAGCCCGTCAGCTCCCTCGACGAGGGCGCACCCGAGGTGCTGAAGACCCCCATTCAGTTCAGTGACCTGTCCGAGAATAAGACCATCGTGGTCTATTATGTCCCCGCACAGGTGAATTACCGCGTGCGGTATTACTTCCAGAATATCGAAAATGACCTGTATACGGAGAATCTTTCCTTTCCTCCGGAATACACCGACAAAGCCGGTGTGACCGGCACCTACCCTGCCGAGCTTGAGGAGATCGAGTTCGAGGGCTTTACAACGCTCTTCCATGAACCGGATGTCATCGCGGCGGACGGTTCCACCGTGTTCCAGATCTATTACGACAGAAACTACGTCCTCATGAACTTTGAGCTTGACGGCGGCTACGGCGTGGAGCCGGTCTATGCAAAATACGGCACCAACTTCAATATCGCCGAACCCGAGAAAAGCGGCTATGTTTTCAAGGGCTGGCAGGACGAGGACGGCAATATCACGAAGTTCACAAGCGGTACGGTCCCTGCCGAGGATGTCACCTATACCGCGGTCTGGGAAGCGGTCAATACAAACTTTACGGTCATCTACTGGACGGAGAACGCCAACGATGACGGCTACAGCTATGCCGGAAGCGAACTGCAGGATGCAGTTTCCGGCACCCTCGTCAACAGCGATACCTATGCTTCTGCGTGGAATGATCCGGATAAGGACTATTTCATCTACGATGACACCAGAATCGAGGAAAAACGCGTGGAGGGCGATGCTTCCACCGTTCTCAATGTCTACTACAAGCGTCGGGAATACACACTGAAATTCTACTACGCGAGAAAACAGCTGGCCAACAGTGCGCCCAACCAGACGACACTGACCTCCGGCAATTCCTATACGATCTACAATACCAGAGCAGCACGCTATCTGACCAGCGGGCAATACAGCACCTATGAATGCCTCGCACTCGGCGATGCCGAAGAGTTCAAGCTGGAAAAGGCGGACAGCGGAAACGGCTATTACATCACCGATGCCTCCGGCAATTTCCTGTACATCGGGAACGGCACTGCCGGCATGACGGCTACGCCCACCATCACCAACGTTACCTACAACGCTACCGGCGGCTACTGGAATCTCAGCAGTGCGGACGGATGCTATCTGAACGACTGGGCAGGAGAACACAACCGTGCGGCCGGCTGGAACGGCGGCGGTGCGGCGACCGATTCCGGAAGCCAGTGGCATATCTATTCTCCTGAAATGACGGAGATCTATCAGATCGCTACGTTCACCAATAACTTCGATGCAAGCCTCGGCGAGAATCCTGTGATCGCACTTTCGAACACAATATGGTGCACCATCAACAGCGGCGGACTTCCGACGCTCAGCGACCGCTATCAGGAGACGCAGGGCGAAGAAGAGGTCGGCGGCATGACCTACTACTATTTCACCATCACCGGAAAATACGAGGAAAGCCTTGCCGGGAGATGGCCGCTGAACCAAGACCTCGGCAATGTGAAGGCGAACGATCGCTGGTGCTTCTTCGGCGCATGGAATCCCACGCAGTCGAATTACTACAGCAACCACAAGCAGCAGTTTGCAGGCAATACCACGATCAAGGGCGAGTACCAGAAGATCGACCAGTTCATCATGATCGAAGGTCATCCCGAACAGACCACGATCCCGTTCCTGGCGTTCTGGACGAACTCCGAAAATCCCAGCTGGAACTGGTCAAGACAGTGGATCTACCAGATCCATGTTCCCGTTCTGGAAGGTGAGACTGCGGAGGATACGCATGTATACAACGGCGTGACCTACAAGAATCATGCCGTGTACCATACCTTCGATACGAACGATGCCTACAACGAGCAGACCCCCACGGCGCTCGATGGCTTTACCCATATCGGCACCTCCTGGGAGCAGAATGCCAGCGACTTTGTGCTGGAGCATGAGGGCGGAACGACCAGCATGCGTTCGTACAACGCGCACTTCTACTATTCGCGCAATTCCTACACGCTTGCCTTCAGCGGATACAGCGAGAAGAACGCGAGCGTTCCCTATGAGACACCGCTGGATGCCTATCAATTCGTACCGGAATATCCGGAGGAAAGCCAGAAGGAATTTTACCGGTTCGGCGGCTGGTATACAACGGATGCATGTTACGACGGAACGGAATTCGATTTCTCCGCCGGAATGCCCGCCAACGACATCATCCTCTTCCCGAAGTGGGAAATGGTCACCCATAACGTGACGTTCTACAATGACTACAACGATTATGTCGACCGGACGGATGCCCTCGGCACTGCAAGTGTCATACATAATGAACTGCTGTTCACCTCCGATGTTCCCACGGAGCTGACGCCCTCCGTCGGAGATGCACAGTTTGCCGGCTGGTATTACTACGACAGCCGCGGCCAGAAGGTACGCTTTGATCCCCAGAGCATTCCCGTGACCAGGGAGCTTTCGCTCTATGCGGAATGGTCGTCCAAGGTAACGGCCAATTACTATGTCGAGTATGTCGAACAGGGAACAGGCATTCCCGTTGCCGATGCGACGGCCGGAACGGCTTTCATCGGAAAGACCAAGACCTTCCAGGCAAAGGGCAATGATGCGCTCAATGCCTCCCATGCATGGGTGGAGGGCAGCGAAAACTGGTGGCCGGTCGTACCCAGCCATTCGATCCTGATCGAACAGAATACCCAGGATGCACAGCCGAATACCTATGTGTTCGAATATATCAAAAAAGCAGCCGTGGGCTACTCCGTCCGTTACGTCAACGCATTGACCGGCGAGGAAGTCAGTCCGACCGTAACGCATGATTCCAGCTATTCGATCGTATCGGAGCATTTTGTCTACGTTCCGAATATGATCGCCGATACCGTATCCAAGACCCTCGTGCTTGCGGCATATGATACGGTGGAGGAAGAATACCAGAACAACGTCATCACCTTCTACTACACGCCGAATACCACGGAAGCGCTGTATCAGGTGAACCATCATATCCAGAATCTGGACGGCAGCGGCTATACGCTGTATGCGTCCCAGACTGAGATCGTGACCCTCAATGCAGAGATCATTCCGACGGATTCTGCCATTACCATCTCCGGCTTCGAATTTGCGCCTGCGCTGACACAGGTCAATGGTACGATCGAGAGCGGCAAGAAGGAAGCGGACGGCAATATTCTCATTGTCGATCTGTACTACAACCGTCTTACCTATGGTTACGTTGTCTACTACCGTGAATACGGCAGTGACAATACCATCCTCGTCACGCTCGACCATGCGGACGATCAGGAGATCCTCGGCTCGACCATCACCCATACGGCACCGGATGAAATGACCATCGGCGATGCGCTGTATGCAAGAGTCGGTGCTGCGGAGCGTACACTCGAGATCCGTGCCGATGCCAATACGCCCCCCGTGCTGAATGTCATCAATGTCTATTACCAGAAGAAGACATTCTATACCGTAAACTACAAGGCGGTCTGCATTCCGGAAACCGATCAGGATTTCGGACAGGTGTCGCTCGATTATGAGATCATTGACGGCGATGCGGAGCCGGGCGGCTCCACGGCAATGCTGCATGACGATGTGCGCTATGTGTTCAAGGGCTGGTACAGCGATCCGGAGGGAACGAAAAAAGTCGGCAGTACCGAATACTTCAAGCCCTCCGTGGCACAGGATGCCACCTATTATGCGGTGTTCAGCATCCGCACAGCGGATCTGACGATCCAGCAGAGCGGCGGTGCGCCGGAGGAGCATTTCCTCTATCGGATCACCGATGAACAGGGCGAAGAACGGATCGTTTCCGTCATCGGCGGCGGCAGCGTCACGATCAGGGATCTTTCCTGCGGTGATTATACCGTCACAGAGCTCACCGGCTGGGACTGGAGATATGACGACGATCCCGACGGCGTACAGAAGGAGATCACCGTCACGATCGATCAGGAAAACCGTATCACATTTGAAAACAGCCGGAATGACAAAAACTGGCTCGGCGGAGAAGCCGCCACGGACAATCTGTTCGAATAACAAATCTACCGGAAAGGAGGCGGCAGCGTGAAACGAAGACGACTGCTCTGTCTTGCGATCGGCATCGCAGCGGCACTGGCTCTGACAGTGACGTCCGTGCTTGCACTGTATAAAAAGCAAACGGATACCGTGGAAAATACCTTTACCGCTGCCGTTTCTGCGGATCCTGTGATCACAGAAGAATTCTCCGGCAGCCTGAAGGAAAACGTCTGCATCCGTATTCCCGACAAGGGATATCCCGTATACATCCGGTGCGCCGTCGTTGTCGGCTGGAAGGATGCAAACGGCGATCTGCACAGCGAGATCCCCGTGTCGGATCTGGATTATTCCCTTGTGATCGGCGATGACTGGTCGATGAAGGCGGATGGGTTCTATTATTATTCCGCGCCTATGCAGACGGGGGAAACGACGCCCCTGATCGTGACATGCGAGCCCCTCGCAACGCCTCCCGCTCCGGACTATCAGCTGAGTGTGGAGATCATTTCCCAGACGATCCAGGCGGTCGGTTCCTCGGATGACGCCGGTCTTCCAGCACATCTGGACGGATGGGGACTCGTTCTGAACGAATAGCAGCCAAAAGGAGACGGTGCATTCCGTCTCCTCAGCTTGTCAAAAAAGGGGCAATTTCCTGAAAATTGCCCACAGCTAACGCACGCCCTTCGGGTGCCCCTGACCCCCTCCCCAAAGGGGAGGGGGAAAAGGGTAGGGTGCTGCCGCTGAACAGCCCGTCCCCTCTGTCTCACTGCGTTCGACATCTCCCCACCCCGTGGGGAGTCACCCTACCCCGCCCTCCTGCGGAGTGCTTTTCGGCTATATACTGGGGGTTGTAGGGGGCGCAGCCCCCTACATGCGCCGAATGCCCTGAGCTAAGGTAGGATGCTGCGCGAAGTGATGGGTATGCTGGCATAGGATTTGAGTCAGCTGGCGCAACTAAATTAAAAAAATTACTCCAGCCCTGCGCCAGAGGCGCAGTGGCTGGACGGGACTTTTTCGACAGACTGTGGCAACTGTGTTTTGCAGGGATGAAAAAATAATCTTTCACTCGGACACTCCTTGCGAAAAAAAGCATTGCAATTTCTTCCGGAATCGTGTATAATAGAAGTGTATGTACAGAAATACTTGCTGTAAAGGAGAAACCTATGATTTTACTGGACGAACTGAGAGTCGAAATGACCGGATACCGCAAGGATCTCGACGAGCTGGGCGAGGTTCTGAATATCAGGAAAGCACAGGAAGAGCTGAAGGATCTGCAGGAACAGGCGACTGCCGATGATTTCTGGAGCGATCTGGACAACTCCCAGAAGGTGCTGCAGAAGACCAAGCAGCTGGAAAATAAGATCGCCGGCTATGAAAAGATGCAGGGCAAGCTCGAGGACATCCTCACCATGATCGAGATGTGCATGGAGGAAGAGGATGAGGACATGCAAAGCGAGATCGTTACCGAGATCGCTGCATTCAAGCAGGCGCTTGAGGACAAGAATCTGGAGACACTGTTCTCCGGCGAATACGACAACAAGAACGCCATCCTGACCTTCCACGCAGGTGCCGGCGGCACCGAGGCACAGGACTGGGCGGAGATGCTCTACCGCATGTACAACCGCTGGGCAGAGCGCCACAACTTCAAGGTGCAGGTGCTCGATTACCTTGACGGCATCGAAGCCGGCATCAAGAGTGCCTCCATCATGGTGGAGGGCGAGAACGCCTACGGCTACCTGAAGTCCGAGGCAGGCGTGCATCGTCTGGTGCGCGTTTCCCCGTTCGATTCCTCCGGAAGACGCCAGACCTCCTTTGCGGCACTGGAAGTCATGCCGGAAATTGACGACAGCGTAGAGATCGACATCCGCACCGAGGACCTGAAGGTGGACACCTATCGTTCCAGCGGCGCCGGCGGTCAGCACATCAACAAGACCGAATCCGCGATCCGCATCACGCACATTCCGACGGGCGTGGTGGTTTCCTGTCAGACACAGCGCAGCCAGCACCAGAACCGTGAGTATGCAATGCGCATGCTGCGTTCGAAGCTCGTAGAGATCAAGGAGCGCGAGCATCTGGAAAAGATCTCCGACATCAAGGGCGTGCAGAAGGAGATCGGCTGGGGTGCGCAGATCCGTTCCTATGTATTCATGCCGTACACCCTCGCGAAGGATCACCGCACCGGCTTTGAGAACGGCAACATCGGCGCAGTCATGGACGGCGACATCGACGGCTTCATCCACGCTTATCTGAAGTCCCTGTCGCACGGTACGCTGGAGAAGTAAGAAAAGCATCATCGTTGTACAAAAGGAGGGGTAGTATGGGCAAATTTTCCTGGGACGATCTCCGCCATCCTGTGCCAGAGAATGAGAAGATCCTGTGCGAAACCGCACACGGTGTCAGGATACATGTTTCTTTTTTCATTCTGAAGCTGCTCAACTGGGCTCCCTTTCTGTACCTGATCATCGGCCTTGCCTTTATGGAACCCGATGAAGAAGTGATGTATGACCCGGAGCAAAGAAGAATGACTGCGTATCTCATTACTTTCGTCAGCATCCTTCTGGTTGCTGCGGTCAATCTGGCGCCGTTACTTCTGCATTCTGTAAAAAATTGGAGGGCAAAACTCTTCCTCACCGACCGGAATCTCCATCTTTACACCAAGGGAAAGGCTTCTCGTCCCGTCATCATTCCGTTGAATACGCTGTATGATGTCACGGTTTCCTACGGAATTGCGGAAAAGCAATCGGGGTATCCTACGCTCAACATCCTTACCTCCACAGACAGCTACCGCTGCCCGTATGTACAGAATGCAACGGAATTTGTCCAGGCAGTCCGGCGTGCAATGCCGGACGGTCCCATTCTCTGCAGAGCGGATATCAAGCCGCATATGAACCGACGTCCGCTGAAATGGACAGCGATCATACTGATCGTGGTGCTGCTTGGTATAAATAGGGCAATACACGATCATCTCCTCGCAACAAAAGGCTGCCTGGCAGCACACGAAATTGAGAGAAGTAACTATATTTATTGCTTCTGTATCTTTCTGGCAGTAATCTATTGGGTCACAAAGCTGGCACTGGCCGTCACCAACAGCAGTTTTATCAAAACGACCAACCACTCCCGCTTATTCCTGACACAGTCCCATCTGTATTATCAGAAAAGAGCAATGCACGGCAGTGTTCCCCTGGCAGAAATCACTGATATCCGCGCCCGCAATACTGCAGCCGGTTACTTCCGCGGCGGAAAAACGGTGGAGATCCAGACGCTGAAGGGCGGCTGCTATGAAATCCATCATGTGTTTAATGCCAAAGAATTCGTCGATACCTGCAACCGACTGCGCAGCGGTGCGTAATCAAAATAGGATCGATCCCCTCCGGAATAAGACGGGGGAGCAGCTATCATTCTTTGCCTGCGTAATTACGCAGTGATAAATAAAAATTCAGGAGGATTTAGATTATGGGCTTTATTGAATATGCGGACGGAACTGTGTATGATCCGGAAATCGAAAGAGAGAAAAGGGAGGCTCTGGAAAAGCAGATAAAGGATGCCAATTACAGAGCACATATGCAAAAGGTTCTGGAAAGTGCGGCACAAAATCATACCCCGTTCACAGTTACCCCTTTGTATTTTGTAGAGGATTATGACGATTCTTTGTTTTAAGGAATCGTAGAAGAACGGTGCAGTTCCTGTTCCTCAGTGAGACACCAAAAATCCAGAGAAGACTTTTCTCTTCTCTGGATTTTCTTTTTATGCTCCTTTGGAATATCCGGAGGAAACGTTTTCCAGCAAGCATTCTTTTTTCCGCCGCAAGGGCGGAAAGAAAAGCAACACCAGAACGAAAGAAGGGGCACTTTTATGCATAAAAAGTGCCCCTCTTCCAAAAACAGTCCACCGGACTGTTTTTGCAATTCACCCCTGAAAAAAGCGATGGATGAAAAGATTTCGCGCACTGCGGTGCGCGACCAGGGGACTCTGTCCCCTGGGCCCCCGCCAGCCTTTTGAAAAAGGCTGGACCGAAAACTTTTAACATCGCTTCAGGGCTGTGTTTTCTTCCTACCGCTTCATCCGCTTCTTAAAGCACAGCGCGGCGACGAGTCCTGCAACGATCGCTGCCGTGATGCCGGCGGAGGCGGCCGTCATGCCGCCGGACAGAATGCCCAGCAGCCCCTTCTCCGCGATCGCCTCCCGCACGCCCTTCGCGAGCAGATGCCCGAAGCCCGTCAGCGGCACGCTCGCGCCGGCACCGGCAAAATCAACCAGCGTCCCATACCAGCCAAGGGCCGAGAGTACGACGCCCGCGACCACATAGCCCGTCAGGATCCTCGCAGGGGTCAGCTTTGTGTAGTCGATCAGCACCTGTCCCGCCGCGCAGATCACACCGCCGACGAGAAAGGCCTTGAGCAGATCCATCAGCATGGAAAAACCTCCCTATCCGTTCTTTGTTCCGGCAAGCTCGACCAGATGCGAAATGCCGGGGATGCTCTCGCCCTGCTGCGCGCTCATCTGTGAGAGCAGGGCACCGGTCGCGGCGAACAGAATGCGCTTCAGCTCGCCGCTCTGCAATCTCGGCAGGAAGTAGCCGCAGAGGATGCTCCCTGCACAGCCGCAGCCCGAACCGCCGGCATGGGTGTCCTGTGCGTCCTGATCGAACATCATCGCGCCGCAGTCCCTGTGCTGTGCGGAAATATCCACGCCCTGCCGCTGCAGCAGCTCGATGAGCAGGGGCGAGCCGACATTGCCGAGGTCGCCCGTGACGATGGCGTCATAATCCGAGGGCTGCGTGCCGGTATCCTTCAGGTACCGATGGATCGTGTCCGCTGCGGCAGGTGCCATGGCGGCACCCATATTATTCGCGTCCGTCACGCCGAGGTCGTTGATCTTACCGATGCAGCAGCCCCGTACAAAGGGACCATCCCCCTCGCGGGACAGTACCACGGCTCCGGATGCCGTACAGGTCCACTGCGCGCTCGGCGGCCGCTGCCCTCCGTAGGCGAGGGGAAATCGGAACTGCCGCTCCGCTGTCGAAAAGTGGGACGAGGTCACCGCCGCCACCCTGCGGCAGAAGCCGCCGTCCACCAGCAGTGACGACACGAGCAGGCTCTCCGCCATGGTGGAGCAGGCACCGTACACGCCGAGGAACGGCACCTCCAGCGAACGCACGGCAAAGGCAGTGCCGGTGCATTGGTTGATGAGGTCGCCTGCGACAATGCAGTCGAGGTCCTTTGCGTCCAGCCTTCCTTTTCGGATGGCAAGCTGGAGGGTCTTGGACTGCATGCGGCTCTCCGCAAGCTCCCAGGTCTTTTCACCGAATTCCGGATCCGGCTCCACATGGTCGAAGCACTGCCCGAGGGGGCCATCGCCCTCCTTCTGCCCGACGATGCTTGCAAAGCTGTGGATGGCGGGGGGATCGCCGAGGCGGATGCTGCTTCCGGTTTGTTTCTGCATACGAATCACCTCCGTTGTATTCTGGGAGGAGTATGCCCTGTTTTTTTCTGAATATGTAGAAAACGCCCCCTCCATCCCGGAAGGGGCGTTAGTTTGTCGGAAAAGTATGATCCGCTGAAATTTGCCCCACCCCTGACCCCTCCCCGGAGGGGAGGGGAATTCCTACGGGGGCAAAGCCCCCGTAGGCCCCCTTGTTTCCGGAGGGGGCGCTGCCCCTCCGGATCTCCCCGAACGTGAGGCTTGCTTTGCTCGCCAGCCCCATATTACAACTGCGCAAAGCAAACGCCCCCTCCATTCCGGAAAGGGCGTTGATGATGCAATTATCCAAGCACCTCGACGATCTTGACCAGATACTTCAGGATCATCAGCGCGTCGGTGCTGTTCACGGTCTTGTCCGCGTTGCAGTCGGAAACATCGATCTGCTCCTGCGTCAGCTTTGCCGCACCCATCAGACCCTTGCTCAGCGCGATAACGTCGAGGATCTCGACCTTGCCGTTGAGGTCCACGTCACCGAGAAGGCCATCGGAAGGCTCCTGTACCGGCTCGGACTCCGTTTCCGGCTCGGACTCCGTTTCCGGCTCCGGCTCCGTATCGGGCTGGGGATCGGTGGGCATGGTATTGCCGTTGGCGGTCGTACCGTCGGGCTCGGTGCCATAGTACAGCTCACCCTCCACATACACCGGGATCTTATCCGTCACCACGGCATCCTCCGTACCCAGAATGTCGGTGTTGGAGTAGTCGTTCTCAGCATCCCAGCCGGTACCGTAGTTCGGGAACACGAGCGCCAGCATCAGCTCGCACTGGTGTCTGCCCTCGGAGATGGGCATTGCCGCACGTCCGTCGGGATAGGTAACTTCGATATAGTAGATATTGCCGTCATACTGGATCGGCGCGGAGATCTCCGCAGGAGCCACGCCTGCACCGGAGTACATTGCCGCCTGATCGCGGTCACAGCGGATGACCACATCACTTGCGGAATAGCCCGCATCGATCAGCTCGGTCAGATCCATGAAGTAACGGTAGGAAACATTGTCCACCACTCTTGCCGGCCATGCGGTGTGGTTGGTGATCTTCAGGCTCAGGCTCAGGCCGCTGGCAGAGTTCTGCTTGATCATGGCCTCCACGAACAGCTCCGGACCGTCATGCACCTCGGGCTGGGGGAAGGACGGGTCGATCTCGCCGCCGTAGTCATCCATCAGCTTGCAGAGCAGTGCAGTCAGACCGGCATTGTAGTCGTCCGCAACCTCGTTGTTGATGAAGTTCTGGCGGTCATCCTCATAGCTGCCGTCCTGATTCGGGCCGCCGACGAGCGCGCCGTACAGGATGTGGCGGTTATTATCCGGAATTGCAAGGTCATTCTTCCAGCTGCTGTGTGCAGTTCTGTGATGGGGGTTCAGCGGGTAATTGTCGCCGTAGCCCACCATGTAGCTCATGTTCAGGGGATTGTCGCCGAGCACATAGTTCACCTGTGTCTCGTAGAACTCCTGATAGGTGGCGGTATCCTGACCTGCGAGGATGGTGTCGCTTGCCACGGCCATCAGGAAGCCCGCGTTGAGCGGATAGCGCAGACAGCCCCATGTGGTGTTCCAGCGCAGGCCGCCGGGCAGCACACTCACTTCATTGTTCCAGTAGTCCATGTGCTTCTTCACATGGTTGATATAAGTCGGATCCTCGGTGTTGATCGCATAGAGCAGCATTGCGCCCTGCATGGTATCGTCCCAGCAGTGCGACCAGGTGTACTTCAGCACATCCTGACCCAGCTCCTTGTCAAGGCTGGGGATATAGCTCGCCGCCTTGTCGAGGTAGTCCTGATTGCCGGTGGCAATGTACAGCCAGTTCGAGGAATAGAACAGCTCGTCATAGAAATGGCTGGAACGGTAGAAGCCGGAGGCATTGCTGTTGTTGTAGACATCGTCGCTCCTGGATGCGTCAGCAAGGGTGAACATATGCTCCGCTGCGGCAAGATAGGACTCACGCTTTGTCTCATCGATGCGGCCCTCCAGCGCACAGTAGCCTGCTGCCAGTGCAGCTGCCATGCCGCCGAACACGGCGGTGCAGCCCTCGGAGGACTTAAGGATGGCGCGGGCCTCGGTGTAGTCATTGCCCTGATCGGCCATGCCGTATTCGTAGAGCTCCACAGGACCCCACCAGGTATGGTCCATGGTACCGTTGCCGACCTGGAAGACGATCTCATCGCCCAGATCGCAGGCCTCAAGGTAATCCATAACGAACTCAAGGTTGTTGACGTAGGTTTCCATCTGGCCGGTCTTTTCGAGACCGCCGGGGTACTGGTAGAGACCCCATGCCATCATGGAGGCAGTAAACGCCATGGGCAGGTTGAATTTCACATGGTCGCCGGCATCGTACCAGCCGCCCGGGATCTCATCGATCGTGTTAGAATCCGCACGCCACTCAACGCGGTTCCACTCGGGCAGCTCGCCTGCCTGCTGGCACTCATAGAAAAACAGGGTTTTCTGCATGGCTTCGGCATAATTGATCGTTGTCTCGGCAGCCGCCGTATCCACGGCGGTAGTGCTTCCGAACGTACCGAGCGAGCCGGCAAGCATCACCGCTGCTATGACGGCGCTGGTCATTCTCTTTTTCATAAGTATCACTCCTCTTTATTCGCTCCGTGCTGCGCAGTGCACGATTGTTGCATAGCTACTTATATTATGCCACAATACCGGAAGAAAGTCAAGCGGTTTGCACAAAAGAAAATAGGGGGCGGATGACCGCCCCCTCCAGCTTGTCAAAAAAGGGGCAATTCCCTGAAAATTGCCCACCCCCTAACCCCCTCCCTAAAGGGAGGGGGAAATAGTGGAGGGTGCTACCGCACCCTCCACCCGCTCACCTGCGGTGCGCTTTTCGGCTATATATCGGGGGTTATAGGGGGCGCAGCCCCCTATATGCGCCGAA
>CAYYIT010000036.1:0-24602 GCA_964472035.1 uncultured Ruminococcus sp. | reverse complement strand
GGCGCAGCCCCCTATATGCGCCGAAGGCGCAACTAAATGAAAAAACTTAGTCCAGTCCTGCGCCAGAGGCACAGTGGCTGGACGGGACTTTTTCGACAGACTGAGCTGATACTTTGTGTATCAGCGAGGCTTTTTGTGAAATATGACGGAAAAGATGCAAGCAGATTGCGTGCAGAGCCGTCAGGCGGTCTTTGTGCGGTGTTGCCTAAGGATAATGAACAGAAAGGAAGGTGCTGCGGTCATGGAGCGCAAGCGCGAACCCATCGGCGGCGGTATCGTCGTCTATACCTCGCAGGAGCACCGCTTCGGAACGGATGCGTTCCTGCTGGCATGGTTCTCCCGCTACAAGCGGAAGGATCTCGTCTGTGAATTCGGAACGGGCTGCGGCATCATTCCGCTGCTCATGCAGAAGCAGGATCCCCCGAAGCAGATCTATGCCATCGATATTCAGGAAAATGCCATCGAACAGACGAAAATGGGCATTGCAGAAAGCGGCGTTACGACCATCACCCCCATCTGTGCGGATCTGCGTACGCTGTGGGAAGGCGCGCCCGTCGGCAAGACCGACCTTGTGATCTGCAATCCCCCCTACCAGCCCTGCGGCAGCGGCTACGAATCCGGACTCGCCTCCCAGCGCATCGCGCGG
Source organism: uncultured Ruminococcus sp. (assembly GCA_964472035.1). GTDB lineage: Bacteria > Bacillota > Clostridia > Oscillospirales > Ruminococcaceae > UBA3855. The sequence goes on along the minus strand of CAYYIT010000036.1, from coordinate 23,956 downwards.
CACGGTGTCCATTGCCTGCCGGAGGATGTCTGCAATGCCGCCGCAAAGCTACTCAATTTCGGCGGAAGACTCTGCGTCTGCGGCAGACCTGAACGCCTGCCGGATTATATCTGCGCCATGCGCGCCGCCGGAACGGAGCCGAAGCGTCTGCAATTTGTACAGAAGACCGCAAAGGACATGCCGTGGCTCTTCCTGCTTGAGGGGAAGAAGGGGGCAAAGCCCTTCCTTCAGATGGAACCGCCTTTTATTATGTATGAAAACGGCGCGATGACCGGACAGGCCGCAGCCCTCTATACCACCGCCGCCCAGGCAGAACAGGAGAACAAAGGATGAGCGGAATTTTATATGTGACCGGAACTCCCATCGGCAATCTGGAGGACATCACCCTCCGGCAGCTGCGCATTCTGGAGGAGGTCGATTTCATTGCCGCCGAGGATACCCGCGTGACGCGGAAGCTCCTCACGCATTTTGAACTGAAAACACCCCTCGTCAGCTACCACGACCACAGCGGCGCAGCCGCTGCACAGTCCATTGCCGACCGGATCGAAGCAGGGGAGAACTGCGCCATCGTGACCGATGCCGGCATGCCGTGCATCTCCGATCCCGGCGAGGAGCTGGTAAGGCTTTGCCGGGAGCGCGGCATTTCCGTACAGGCCGTTCCCGGCCCGAGTGCGGTCGTGACCGCCCTGTCCGTCAGCGGCGGCAGCACGGCGCAGTTTGTGTTCTACGGTTTTCTCTCCGTGGACAAGAAGCCGAGGAATGCGATGCTCGAGGAGCTGAAGACCGAGACACGCACCGCCATTCTCTACGAAGCGCCCCACAAGCTCTGCCGTACCATTGCGGATCTGCGCAAGACCTGCGGTGATGCGCGGATGGTGTCCTTCTGCCGTGAGCTGACAAAGATTCACGAGGAGGTGCTGCGCATGTCCCTCTCCGAGGCGGAGGCGTACTATGCGGAGCATGCACCGCGCGGTGAATTCGTCCTCGTCCTCGACGGCGCCCAGCCCGAGGACTGCGCGCTGACCGCTGAGGATGCGGCGGCCATCGCAAGGAATTATCTTGCACAGGGCATGTCCGCCGCCGCCGCCGCAAAGATGGCAGCAAAGGAAACGGGCTGCACCAAGAACGAGATCTACCGCCTGCTTCACGAAGCGGAATCGCGGTAAAAAAACATTTTCATCCGGCAAAAACCGTTGACAAATGTCGGAATTTATTGTATAATACGAATAGTATGTGCAAAATCGGGGAGGTCAGCTCTCCGCAGAACAAGAGAAAACAGATAGAGAGGAGACCGTTATGGCAACAACACCGAACGGAAATGGCAACTGGAACCGACCGAACTATAACGATAATATCTTCAAAAATCAGGATACTCCCCGTCTGCGCGAGGCGCAGCGTGAGCTGGACAAGCTCGATGTGAAGCTCCCCGATGACCATGTGGACTGGGTCGATCTGTACAGCCGCGCAAGATGGGATCGTCTGCTCGGACTGCTGATCGTGCTGGTGCTGCTGCTCATCCTGATCATTGCGGCATGCAGCTCCTGCGGCAAGAAGAAGGACAAGCCCACCGGCGGCAAGGTGCAGGCAACCACCGAATTCCAGGCGGTGCAGCCGACAACGGAGGCACCCGTGGATTATTCCAAGGCGGTGTTCCTCAGTCCCTCCACGCAGTATGACAATCTCTATGCATGTGATAATACCACCACCGAAGGTGCATCGATGATCGCTGTGGCAACGCTGACAAAGCAGTACCTCGAGGCTGACGGCTACACCGTATTTATGTGCGGTGAGGATGACAGCGTAAAGGAAAAGGTCGAGCAGGGCAACACCCTCGGCTGCGGTGCGTATGTCGCAATACATAGCAATTCCGGCGGTGAGTCCGGCAGCGGAATGGGTACCGAGTGCTACTACAACACCAATGTTGACGGCAGCTTCCAGCTGTCCGAATGCGTGTACAATAAGGTTGCGGCGCTGACGCCGACTGAGGACAGAGGCAACAAGGATCAGACCCAGCGTGAGCTGTACGAGCTGCTCAACAGCCAGTATGCGTGCTGCTATCTGGAAGTGGAGTTCCATGATCTCGCTGAGCAGTCCCAGTGGATCCTCAACAACCAGCCGCAGATTGCCCGTGCGATCGCCGACGGCATCGAGGAGTACCTCGTTTCCAAGCAGAACGCCGGATACAGCACCGTGAACGGAACGGATCCTGCTGCAACGGAAGCGGGTGCGGTGCAGTAATGCAGAAGCGCAATTACCAGCGTGAAATGGAAAGCATGCTCCATGCGGCGGCGACCCCGCCGCATGTTCTGTTACATGCCTGCTGTGCGCCTTGCTCGAGTGCAGTGCTGGAACGCCTTGCGGAGTATGCCGAGATCACGTTGTTTTTCTACAATCCCAATATCCTCCTCGAGACAGAATACCGCTATCGTCTGGAGGAGCTGAAGCGTCTGCTGCAGGAGATGCCCCTGCCGCGGAAGATCCGCCTGCTGGAGGGCGCCTACGAGCCGGAACGGTTCCTTGCCTTTGCGCAGGCGCTTGCCGATGAGCCGGAGCGCGGTGCGCGCTGCCGCAAGTGCATTGCCCTGCGGCTGGAAGAAGCCGCAAAAATTGCGAAGGAGATCGGCGCGGATCACTTCGCCACGACCCTGACCGTCAGTCCCCACAAGGACGCAGCTTTCATCAACGAGTGCGGATTTGCGATTGCAGAGGAATTCGGGATCCCCTGGCTGCCGTCGGATTTTAAGAAGAAGGAAGGCTACAAGCGTTCCATCCAGCTGTCAGCGGAATATGACCTGTACCGGCAGGATTTCTGCGGCTGCCCGTTCAGCAGGATGCAGAAGCAAGGAAAGGAAGAGAAATGATGGATCTTAAGGATTTTTTTGATCAGAAAATGAACCAGAGCATGGATATCTTTCAGCAGATGGGGCTGGAACTGGATGCGCAGCAGATGGCTGAGTTCCAGAATCTTGTGCAGATGATGGGTGAGAGCATCGAACCCGTGGACATTGCAGCACAGCTGGCAGACTACCAGCCGCAGGCAGAGGACGAAGCTGACGAAGCCTTTGTTCAGCAGATGATCGTGTGGCTGAAGGAGACGATCGCAGCAATTCCCGATGCGGATGTAAATAAGATGCGTGTCTGCTATCATACGGCATTTGATGCGCAGATGAAGGCCTCCGGCGATCTCTGGTTTGCCTACCAGACAAGGGCTTGCGAGGAAGGGGGAACCAGCAGCGATTCTCCATGGAATTTTGTAAATTGGAAGGAACACTATTTCAGCAATTTCCCAGGCGATGCCATGGCGGCATGGCTTGCGGCAAAGGGCATCGATCTGAATGAGGATGATGACGGCGTGGAGGATTTGATCTACGATCTTGCCGTACTTGCGGTGATGCAGATCCATGCAGAAGGTGTGACGGAAGCACGCTTTGGCGTGAAAATACCGATCATCATTGAAGATTATGAGATGTATGACAGGACGGCTGTCCGTGCGGCGAAGGCCAACGGCGCGCAGCTGCTTGATGAAGAATTCTATCTGGAATGCGGATGTATTCCTTTTGAGAAATAGTGTAACATCGAAAAAGCCTGAGAAGCAGAAATGCTTCCCAGGCTTTTACTATTTTATGAAAGTGCCTGCTTCATCGTGGAAATGACCTCCTGCATCAGATCCGCTGCCTTCTGGTTCGGCAGGAGTCTGACGCCGATGAACGGCTTATCCACGCAGGAGAAGAGGATCCGCCTGCCATATTTGCCGGAGAGCGCCGCGATCTGTTCCGGCTCGGGAGATTCGATGTAGAATTGCAGGCTTCCCGAACGCTGCGTGATCTCCGTAATGCCCATCGATGCCGCCATATTGCGCACAAGGGAAACCGTGATCAGTCCGATGATCGCCTTCGGCGGCTCGCCGTAGCGGTCGATGATCTCGTCGATCAGCTCGGATTCGTCTTCCTCGTCGCGGACAGTAGCGATCTTGCGGTACATATCGATCCTCGAGGAGGTGCTTTCGATGTACTCCTCCGGAATGTACGCTTCGATCTGGATGTCCACCGTGCAGGTCGATGCGCGCTGGATCGGCTCGCCCTTGACCTCGGCGATGGCTTCGTTCAGCATCTGCATGTACATGTCGTAACCGACGGTCTCCATGTGTCCGTGCTGCCTGCCGCCGAGAATGCTGCCGGCACCGCGGATCTCCAGATCGCGCATCGCAATGCGGAAGCCGCTGCCGAACTGTGTGAATTCGCGCATCGCTTCCAGACGCTTTGCGGCAACCTCGGTGAGGACCTTGTCGCGCTTGAACATGAAGTACGCGTAGGCACGCCGGTTCGAGCGTCCGACTCTTCCGCGCAGCTGGTAGAGCTGGCTCAGTCCCAGCCGGTCGGAATCCTCGATGATCAGGGTGTTGGCGTTCGCCACATCCACGCCGGTTTCAATGATGGTCGTGCAGATGAGGATATCCGTTTCGCCCTCCACCACCTGCTGCCAGATGTCGGACATTTCGTCCTCGCTGAGCCTGCCGTGTGCCACGGCGATCCTCGCATCCGGAAAGAGATTCTGGATCCTTGCCGCACAGTGCATGATCGTGTCAATGCGGTTGTGGATGTAGTAGACCTGACCGCCGCGCTTCAGCTCGCGGGTGATCGCCTGCATCACCACGCCCTCCTGGTATTCCGTCACATAGGTCTGCACCGGATAGCGATCCTGCGGAGGATCGGCCAGTACGGACATGTCGCGGATGCCGGAAAGTGCCATGTTCAGCGTTCTCGGAATTGGTGTCGCCGAGAGCGTCAGCACATCGATACCGGCAAAGATCTCCTTGAATTTTTCCTTGTGTGCCACACCGAAGCGCTGCTCCTCGTCAATGACCGCAAGCCCGAGTGCGTGGAATTCCACGTCCTTCTGGACGATGCGGTGTGTGCCGATGATGATATCGATCTTGCCTTTTTTCAGATCCTCGAGGATCTTCTTCTGCTCCTTCGGCGTGCGGAAACGCGAGAGCATTTCGATCCGGACGGGCATCCGGTCAAAGCGTTTGAGTGCCGTGCGGTAATGCTGCAATGCCAGCACCGTCGTCGGTGTCAGGATGGCGCACTGCCGGTTGCTCAGGACGCATTTCATCGCCGCACGGAAGGCAACCTCGGTCTTGCCGAAGCCCACGTCGCCGCAGAGCAGTCTGTCCATCGGACGCTGCCGTTCCATGTCGTTTTTGATCTCGGCAATGCTCTGCAGCTGGTCATCCGTCTCGGCATAGGGGAAGCGTTCCTCGAAATTCCGCTGGATCTCGTCATCCGGAAAGAAGGCATAGCCCTCGGTCTGTTCGCGCTTGGCGTAGAGCTTCATCAGCTCCTCCGCCATGTCGCGGACCGCCTTGCGGACGTTGCTGCAGGTCTTCTGCCACTGGGGGGAGGAGAGACGGTTGAGCTTCACCGTGCCCTCATCCTGTGCACCGATGTACCGTGACACCAGATCGAGCTGTGTGACCGGAACATAGAGCTTCTCGCTGCCGGCGTACTGGATGGTGATGTAGTCCTTCGCAATGCCCTCCATCTCCAGCTTGTGGATGCCGAGGAATCTGCCGACGCCGTGCATGGCGTGTACCACCAGATCTCCCGGATGCAGATCGGCAAGCGTGCGGATCTCCATGCCGGCCTTGTGCTTCGGACGGCGTTTTTTTGCCGCGTGCATCTTGGTCTGCACGATGAGTGCAGTTTTGTTCTCGGGATAGGCAAAGCCGCCGCTGATGCTGCGTGCCGTCAGCAGGACTGCACCGGGCGGACAAAGGTCATCCTCCTGCGCGATGGAGCAGCGGATGCCGCTTTCCTGCAGGTCGTTCATCAGGATCGGCAGCGTCTTTTCACTTCCTGCCGCCAGTACCACGCGGTATTTCTGCGAGGTGTATTCGTTGAGATCTTCCAGCAGCTGGCGGATCTCGCCGCCCCAGGTCGCGTTCTGGAGTGCCTCCATGCTGATGATCTTGCGGAAGGGGATGCGTTCGCTGCTCTGCAGGAACTGGCTCAGATAAATGCAGCTGCGCTGCTCCAGAATGGCCTGCAGTGCCGGAAAATCGAGAAGGTTCCCGTCCAGTCCCTTGCAGAGGATGCCGTCGTCGAACAGGATCTGCAGATCTTCACGGTGCTGCGCGGAAAGGTTCTGCGCGTGCTTTGCAATGTCCGTGAATTCGCACAGCACCACCGGTCCCATTACATAATCCGTGAGGACGGTGTGCTGGTAGAGGAGGGAATAGTATTTGTCGCTGTTGGCAAGTCCGAGCCCTGCCTCAAGGCGTTCGATATCATGTTCAAGATGGGAACGGATCGCCTCCGTGCGCTTGCCGCGTACCTTTGCGGAAAAGCTGCGGATCTTTTCCGTCAGCTCCACCGGATCAAAGAGGATCTCGGCAGCGGGGGAGATCACGATGCTGTCCACGCTGTCCGTGCGCCGCTGCGTCTCCGGATCGAAGAAGGAGAGGGTGTCCACCTCATCATCCCACAGCTCCATGCGGACGGGCACACCCAGCTGCACGGGGAAGATATCCACGATCGAGCCGCGCACCGAAAACTGTCCCTTGCCTTCGACATTATCGCTTCTGGTATAGCCGCTGCGGATGAGCTGCTGCGTCAGCGTCTTCAGATCGACCGAGCCGCCCAGCTCCAACGGAATGTGGGAGGTGCGCAGGATCTCCGGCGGCAGCGTCGGCTGCAGGGCAGCTTCCACACCGGCAGTGACGATGCGGATCTCGCCCCGCGTCACCGCGGAAAGCACATGGAGCCGCTGATGCTCGTATTCTGCGGATTTGCTCTCCGCGGAGGAAAACAGCAGCTCCTTTGCCGGATAATGCATGGCGACCGGTGTCCCTGCCATGGCGTTGATGTCATCGCAGAGCTTGATCGCGTCCGCCTCCGTGCCGGTGAGCAGGAGGACGGCCGGCGAGTTGCGTTCCGAGAGTGTCAGCGTCAGCTGCGCCTTGTGGATCGCGGAAAGTCCCGTCACGCAGACGGGGACCTCACCCTCATCGAGCGCGTTGCAGAGCCGTTCCCAGTCGTAGAGTTCGGAAAAGGTTTGTGTAAAGAAATTCATGATTCACCCATTATGCGTTGAATTGGTTCATGGCAGCGTCGGTCTTTCCCTGTACCATCAGCTCCAGCGCCTTGCAGGCATTCTGGCAGGAGACCTCCATCTGCTCCATTTCGGCCTTTGTGAATTTGGAAAGCACCCAGTCGGCGAGGTTGTAGTCCTTGTGGGGCTTCTTGCCGACACCGACCTTGATGCGTGCAAAATCCTGCGAGCCGGTCAGCGCGATGATGCTCTTGATGCCGTTGTGGCCGCCGTCACTGCCCTTGCGGCGGATGCGGAGCTTGCCGGGATCGAGGGAGATGTCATCGTAGACCACGATCACATGGTCGATGTCCAGCTTGTAGAACTGCATGGCAGCCTCGACGGCTTCGCCGCTGTTGTTCATGTAGGTGTTCGGCTTGAGGAGCAGGCAGCGCTGTCCGCCAAGCACCACGTCGCCGCAGTATGCCTTGAATTTCATGCGGGTCACGTCGGTGCTGTGTTCCTTTGCGAGTCTGTCGATCGTCATGAAGCCGGCGTTGTGGCGCGTGGTCTCATATACCAGTCCCGGATTGCCGAGGCCGACGATCAGCCACTGGGGCTTGCCGCCCTTTCGCTCGTTTTCCGCAGAGAGCTGCGCGAAGATTTCCATAATTCCCATAAATTTGTATTCCTTTCGTTTCTGAAAAAATGCACAGCAATTCCGGGCGGTACATTGCTGCACCGCCCCATTGCATCTATTGCTACTATTATAGCACAGTTTTCTGCGTTTTGCAAGAGAGAAGTTCGGCGTGTTTTTGTCAGGATTTGTCATCCCATCGAAATTTTTTTCAGAAACTTGCAGAAAAACAGTTGCCAAGCACGCGAAAATCTGCTATAATAATAAAAGAGTATGCCCGATCGCAGGCAGCTGAACATCCTGATCACCGGAGGTGAATTCCATGAGTACGGACCCGTACGGGCGAGCGAATCACAAACCTGACGGCATCCGTGTGCCGTCAGCATAGAAAGGCGGCATCATCATGATTCATTTCTATCAGACGCAGGATAACTGCGTCAGACAGGTGGATTCCCCCGTGCCGGGCTGCTGGATCTCCGTTGTGGATCCGACGGCACAGGAGATCCAACAGCTGATCGAACGCTACGGACTGGACAGCGGCTTCATCCGCTCCTCCCTCGACGAAGAGGAGTCGTCCCGTATCGAGCGCGAGGATGACCAGACGCTGATCATCGTCGATACAGCCGTATCCGAGATCCAGACCGAGGAGACCATCCTCTTCTTTACCGTGCCCCTCGGCATTATCATTACCGATGAGTACGTATTTACCATTTCCCTGAAGGAAAGCCGGGTGCTCCGCGATATGGCGGAGGGCGTTGTCCGCGGCGTGCAGACACGCATGAAGACCCGTTTTGTCATGCAGCTTTTGCTGCGCATCACTGCCGTTTATCTGCAGGACCTGAAGCAGATCGACAAGACCTCGCACATCATGGAGCAGAAGCTCAGCGGCGCCATGAAGAACAAGGAACTCGTGCAGATGCTCGAGCTGGAAAAATCCCTCGTGTACTTCTCCACCTCCCTGAAGGCGAACGAAGTCACCATCGAAAAGCTCCTGCGCGGCCGAACCATCAAGCTCTATGAGGAGGATCAGGATCTTCTTGAGGACGTCCTCATCGAGGTGCGCCAGGCGATCGAGATGAGCCATATCTACTCCGGCATTCTGTCGAGTATGGTCGAGGCGTTCGCATCCGTGATCTCCAACAACATGAACTACGTCATGTGGAGATTGACCGTTGTCACCATCATCATGGCGATCCCGACCATGATCTTCAGCTTCTACGGCATGAACACCAGCGGACTTCCCATTGCACAGACCTGGTTCCCGACGATGCTTTCCATTGTCGTGACGCTGATCGTGGCGTTCATCCTGCTGCGCAATAAAAAGTACAAATAGTGTGCCATCCCGGAAGATTTTTCGTAAAATGGGAACAAATACAACCATAAGCCGCCCTGCTGTCTCTTGACAAGGGCGGCAGTTTGTTATACAATAGAAGCAAGGCGTCTGCCGAAAAAGATAAGGATGAAATACAGATACTAATGGAGGTATGAAATGAACAGAACATTCAGACAGTGCGCAGCAGCTATGCTGGCAGCAGTGATGACATTGTCCGCCGGTGCGGTTTCCGTATCCGCGGAGGAAGAAGCAAAGAAGATCGTTGTCCTCGGTGACAGCACCGTGACCGGTGCGCAGATCGTCAGAAATGCGGACGGCGAATTCGAAACCACCTACCTGGACAAGAGCTATGCCGATCTCGTAGCTGAGGGCCTCGGCGCGAGCATGCAGACATTTGCGGCGGATGCATACACCATCACGGATGTGATCGCAACGATGGACGAGGCAGATGTGCAGCAGGCACTGGCAGAGGCCGATATTATCATCGTGAGCGTAGGCCTTCACGATACCATGGATGCCTTTATGGATACCGCATGGGGCTTCATGGATAAGTTCGGCTTTGCAAGATTTGCAGATGTCTTCACCGCACAGCTGGCCGATTACGGCGTGGGCGAGTCCGACCTGCAGACCTATGCGTCCGATCTTACCTATGCGATGAAGTCCAAGCGCGCAGCTGCTGCGGAGAATATGCAGGCGCTCGGCGAAAAGCTCTCTGCTTACAGCGATGCACAGATCGTCTGCACCAACGTTTATAACTGCATCGATACCATCGAGAACCTGAACGATCTGACCGCAAACCGCAAGATGGCGTATTCCACCATCTGCAATACCGTCAGCAATAACCTCAATGACAGCCAGAGCGGTTCCGTCAACCATTCTCTGAACCAGATGGCGGAGACCTACGGCTTCGATGTGATCGACGTCCATGCCGGTTTCAAGGGCTATGCTTACCAGTATGTGAATCTTGACGAGCTGGACATGAACCCCAATGCCTCCGGCCATGCATGGATCGCGGATGCGATTCTGGCAGTGACTGCGGAGCTGATGACCGGTGACGTGGACGGCAGCGGTGCTGTGGATGCGACCGATGCTTCCTTCATCCTTCAGCATGCAGCGGATATCGGTGCCGGCGGCAGCGGTACGCTCATGGGCACCCAGCTCACAGCCGGCGATGTCAATCGGGACGGCATGGTAGATGCAAGCGACGCTTCCAAGGTGCTGTATTATGCAGCTGTGGAAGGCACCGGCGGTACGCCTTCCTGGGACTAATGTGTGCTATATTATAATAGGTATCAAAAGCACCTTCGTCATGAGGGTGCTTTTGTGAAATGCGTTTGCATGAAATTTTGTCATTGCTTTGCGTTGCTTTTCCTTTGGCTATCATCAATTTATCACATTCGGGAGTATAATAAATAATGTCAAAAGAAAACCACCAGCGAAACGCTGTACAATAGAAAGGAAGATGACAATGTTCCCTCAGGATCATGACAATCAGATGAACTACGGGCAGAACCCCGAATCCTTCCAGAATGCCTGCAATCCCCAGCCGGAACAGCCTGCGAACGGCATGTCCAATTATGTGAATTACTATTCCGATCCGGGTGAGGTTCCGAAAAAGAAGAAGAGCGTCGGAAAGACGATCGCCAAGACCATCGCAGGCGTTGCCGCGATCGCACTGGTTTCGGCGTCCTCCATCCAGCTGTATAAGTACTTCGGCGACAGGGAGGATTCCATTTCCACTTCCGATAAAACGCACGAAGACAATATTGCATACCTCAATGAGGAAAAGCCCGATGAGGACGAACCCGAGGAAACCTCCGCGGCGGAGGAAGAGGATGAGGATGCCCAGCGTCCTGCAACACCCTCCGTTAACTGGATCACCATGGCAACGCCGGAGGATGCACTGACCATTCCGGAGATCGTGGAGAAGGCAATGCCCTCCGTGGTCGGCGTCAGCGCGGTGTTCGAGGGTGAGCCCGACGGCTATTACGGCTTCTACGATTACTTCGGCGGCGGCGGCCAGACCCAGCAGTACACCGGTACGGGTACCGGCATCGTGATGAGCTCCGACGGCTATATCATCACCAATGCGCATGTGATCTACGACAGTACCTATGATTATGGCGCAGCTGTCAGCGTGACCGTGCTGATGTCCGATGAGTCGGAGTATGAAGCGGAGATCGTCGGCTATGACCTCGAGACCGATCTTGCGGTGCTCAAGGTGGATGCTTCCGGCCTTGTAGCTGCGGAATTCGGCAGCAGTGAGGAGCTCCAGGTCGGCGAAATGGTCGTGGCGATCGGCAACCCCCTGGGATTTGAATTGTTCGGTACCACGACATGCGGCATTGTATCTGCAATGAACCGCGAGATCGTGATCAACGAAAAGAAGATGTCCCTGATCCAGACGGATGCCGCCATCAACAGCGGTAACTCCGGCGGACCGCTGCTCAACTGCTACGGTCAGGTCATTGGTATCAATTCCGCAAAGATGTCCTCCACCTACTCTTCTGCAAGCGTCGAGGGCCTTGGCTTTGCGATCCCGATCTCGGATGCTGCTACGATCATCAATGATCTGGTGAACTATGGTTATGTGGCAGGCAGACCGCAGATCGGCATCACCTCGATGGATATCGACGAGAGCACGGCGTACCGGTTCAATATGCCGCAGGGCGTGTATGTCTATTCCGTTACAGAGGGGGGCGCTGCGGAGAAGGCAGGCCTGCAGGTCGGTGATGTCATCATCGGCATTCAGGATACCGCTGTGACCACAACGGAGGAACTCAACGCAGTCAAGAATGAGTACAATGCCGGCGATACCATTGCACTGCGCGTGTATCGCGCAGGCGAGGAGATCAACGTCCAGATCACACTGGAAGAGGTCGTTCAGCCGCAATCCTGACGTTTTTATCAAATTCTCCTTACATCTCTCGAGGGACGGCGGACGGAGCGAAGGCTTTGTCCGCCTTTTCTCTGGGAAATTGTGTTGTGCAAAACGCTTCGGAAAGAGTGGAGAAAGTGGAAGAAAACTGTTCTCTTTGTGCAGTTCATCTAAAAATGGCCCGAATGTTCATGCAATATTTTCAAAGAAAAACGAAAAGTTGTATTGACAATTCGGGGAAGATGTGATAAAATATGTAGTATAAAACGTTTTAGCGTTCTGAATAATGCTGAGATGTTTGGGAAATCAGGACAGCATAACGCTACATATAAGGCAGTTTATATGCTTCTGCAATGCAGAGCTGTCCGTCCAAAAAGTAAACTATCAAAAGAAGAGAGAGGTAATCGAACATGAAGAAGTCATTTCTGAAAAGAGCGATGGCTGCTGCAATTGCAGTGCCGGTTGCTCTGACACAAACTGTTCTTTGTGGTGTGTTCGCAGCTGATACAGATGCTTCCAGCGAACTGAAGACCATTACAAAGGACACCTTTATGGACGTTGCTGTAGATGCTGATATCATCGACAATGGTGATGGTACATATGTACAGGAGTCCAACTGGAACAAGGACGTTTACACTGCTCTGGGTGATCTGCAGGGCACCAGCTACACTCTGGATACCGCAGCTCTGGCAAACAGCGTAGAGTCCGACAGATGGTCCGTAGATTTTGTTCAGCGCCTGCTGACAAACGCTACTAATGCTGTTGTAAGCTTCAACGCAGACGATGTAACCATCACTGCTGATGTTGAGTACATGGCTGGCATGCTCGGCCTGAAGATCGAGAACGACGGCGTTCTGGATGCTGCTGATTTCACGATCAACGGCCAGGTTGTTGTAAAGATCGATACACTCGGTCTGTACGAAGGCAAGACCATCACCGCTGCTGCAACAATGACTGTTGACGGCAAGGAGATGAGCGTTGCAGAAGTTCTGGCATATGCACAGGACAAGATTGACCTGATCGCTGAGAAGGCTGCTGAGGCAGGCGTTGATTACAGCGAGCTGGTTGCTTACTACAACGATACTCTGGCAAATGCACAGGCTAAGTATGACGAGGCTATGGCTAAGGATTCTTCTGAGTCCTACACCGGCACAAGCGTTGATGACGTGATCGCACAGTTCAAGGATGCTCACGCTGACAGTGAGAGAGTTCAGAACATGCCGAACACTGTTTCCGAGGCACTGGCTAAGGACGGCGTTGCTGATCTGTTCAACGAAGTACTGCGTCAGGCTAACGAGGCTGTAAACGCAGGCGGCTACACTGTAGCAATTGAGCTGGGTGAGATTGAAACCCTCGCTAACGGCCTGTACGATGTAGAGGTTGTTGGTACAGTAGCTAATGGCGCTGTTGACGGCACTATGTCTGCAAAGACTGCTGATGATCTGACTGATCTGACCGCTCTGTACACTTACTTCAATGAGCAGCTCGCAGCTGAGGGCCTGGAAGTAAAGGATGGCACCATGGAGACCTACAAGCTTGTTGAGGTTTCTGCTGATGCTGATGTAGAAAGCACAAGCGGTTCTGTAGAGCTCAATGTTAAGAGAGTCATCACTTTCGAGACTGAAGAGATTGAGGAGACAACTGAGGAAACTACAGAGGAGCCCACTGAGGAGCCTACCGAAGAGCCCACTGAGGATCCTACTGCAGATCCTACCGAAGAGCCCACTGAGGAGCCTACCGAAGAGCCCACTGAGGATCCTACTGCAGATCCTACCGAAGAGCCCACTGAGGAGCCTACCGAAGATCCCACTGAGGAGCCTACCGAAGATCCTACCGAAGAGCCCACTGAGGAGCCCACTGCAGATCCTACCGAGGAATCCACTGAGGAACCCACTGCAGATCCTACCGAGGAATCCACTGAGGAACCCACTGCAGATCCTACCGAGGAATCCACTGAGGAGCCTACTTCTGTAACGGTTGAGGAACTCGTAGTTACAGCAAATGATGTAAACTTCTATTTCTCTCATGATGAAGAAGCTTTTGCAGCTGAGGATCTGATCAGCGAAGCAGTGATCAACATCACTACTACAAACGCAGATGGTACAGTTGTAGAAGAGACCGTTGCAGCGGATATGTCCCTGTTCACCTTCGGCGTAAATGTTGCTGATGGCGCTGTGGATGGCCTGACACCTGCTGATGTTTATAACAGCGCTGCTATGGGCTATGTAGAACTGGCTCTGGATGTATACTACGATGGCGTACTGGTTGAAGACGCAAGCGTTTATGTGTTCATCGGTGTAAAGGGCGACGCTGATCTCGATGGCGACGCTGATGCAAACGATGCTTCCTATGTACTCCAGTTCGCTGCTGACTTCGGTGGCGGTAACGCGGATGCAGTGATCTACACTGAGGATGATGAACTGCTCGAGACATTTGCATTCTTCCTGGCAGAGGTTTCTGACGAGAATCAGGAACATGATTCTTCCATGCTCGATGCAAGCGATGCAGCATTCATTCTGACTTACGCTGCTGAGTACGGTGCACATGCAACTGATCCTGACTTCAGCGTAGCTGATACATGGGATGCAGTTCTGAACAGCACTCTGTAAGCAAATCCCTATTTTCTAACGCATGTTATACGCCGCATGGACGGTGCGGCGTATGCATATAAAATTTATTTGAAAGGAAAATAACCAAAATGAAGAAGATTAACTTTAAGAAGGCTATGGCAGCTGTAGCTGCAATGTCTATGGTTGCTTGCGCAGCAGTGGTTCCCGCTTCTGCAGCAGCTGATGGCGTAACCATCACAATCGATCAGTACACTGTAACTCTGGAAGAGCTCGCTGCTCTCGATGCTGATACTGCAACTGCTGGTTACCAGGTTCCGATCTACGTAAGACTTGCTGACAACGTTGGCGTTACCGCTGCTGAGTTCGGTGTAAACGTAGACGATCGTTGCACATTCGAGATTTTCTCTGTTAGCAAGAAGGCAGAGGCTTATGGCGAAGGTCTGGACTGGAAGATGACTACATCTACCAACGGCCAGCTGACATGGTGCACATGGGCATCCTCCGATATCGATGATTACTCTGAGAACATCCTGATGGTTCTGGTAACTGTACCGGAGACCGCAGCTGAGGGTGAGAAGTATGACATCACCTATGTTGAAGAGAATGCTAAGCTCCACATCTGGAACGATACCAGAACTCCTCTGAACCACGTTGAGGCTGGTACTGTAACATGGGAAGATGGTTTCGTTGAGATCGTACCTGCTGAGACTGAAGAGCCCACAGAAGAGCCGACTGAAGAGCCGACTGAAGAGCCGACCGATGCTCCGACTGATGAGCCGACCGACGCTCCGACTGATGCTCCGACTGAGGCTCCGACTGAGGCTCCTGAGTCCAGCCCTGCTTCTCCGGCAACTGGCTCCGCTGACGTTCTGCCGATCGTTGGTGCAGCAGCAGCAATCGCTGTTCTGGGCGGCGTAGCTATGGTTTCCAAGAAGAAGGACTAATTCCTGATTCTGACGAATCCTAAGTGATTACGTTTTCAAAAGCTCCCTGCTTATGCAGGGAGCTTTTTTTGTATGCTTTCCCTTGATTTATGTCAGGAATTATGGTATAATAAGCTAACAGGGGGTGCGAAATGAGTACTTTTGAACAAATGGTGGAATATATCCAACAGCCGCTCTGGGACTGCTGGTATATGAAGGAGCAGCTTTCCGTCAGCGGGACGGGTGCTGTCTATCGTATGGAAGCGAACCGCATGGGCCGGAGAGAGGTCTCACTGCTGCAGATCGAATATGTCTCCGCGAACGCCTCCGGTGTCAGCGATAATGAGCGCACCGCTTATCTGAAAACGAGCCGACAAGATCTCGAAAAGACTTCGGCTATGCTCTACGGACTGCGAAATAATCCGTTCATTCTGCAAATTCTTGACGAGGATTATCGCGAGATCAAGCGTGATGGTCTGCTGGATGGTTATTTCTTCCTGCGCAGAATGGAATACCTGCCAAGCGTGGCACAGCTGCAACAATCCGGAAGTTTTGACGGCGCCGAGCCGAATCTTCGCAGACTTGCGGTGCAGGTGACACAGGGACTCAAAGCGGCGCATGAGTCCGGTCTGATCCATGGCGATGTCCGTCCTGAGCATATTTATCTTGCATCGGACGGTAAATATAAGATCGGATGCTTTCAGGGTGCGAAGATACAGATTAATGGGGCCGATGCTGCCTATCTTGCACCGGAAGCGCGCTATGCCGCGAATAATGGCCGGACGTTCCGGACCGCACAGACGGATCTGTATGCGCTGGGTATGACGCTCTGCCAGATCACTGCCGGCGGAAAGCTCCCTGAATCAGCGGTATCCGGGCAGCGGGCAGTGACACTGCCGCCGGTACTCTCACCGAAATTCAGTAATCTGATCATGAAACTGTGCGCATCCCAGGTCAGTGTCCGTTACCAAAGTGCGGAGGCGCTCGCTGCGGATCTGCGTGCGATCCAGACGCCGACGGCACCTCCCGTAACACGGAAGCATGTGACTGCGCCGATCCCTCCGGCAGCACCGCCCGTGCCGCCAGCACCTCCGTTCATTCCAACGAGCCCTGAACCGCCGTACAGAGATTATGAGGAGTATGCTCCTGTGGCTGCAAAGTCCTCCAGCCGCTGGTGGATCTGGCTGCTCGGTGCACTGCTGCTCCTGCTTCTGATCGCGGGTATCGTTGCCGGCACCTATGCCATGAAGCACATGGGCGATCAGTCCGTGGATACGCTTGAAAACAGCCGTTCTGACGAGGATGATGAGGACGAAGAAGAGGACGATCGGGACGAAGAGATGGATTCCTCCAGGACGGAAGTCACCGAAGCGCAAATAACAACAGCTCCGCCGGAAGATACAACCGAAGTACCAGTAACGTCTGCCGAGCCGGAAACAGAGCCGGTAAGCGAGGCACCTACGGATGCTGAGGAGACGACGCCCTCTACCAATGCGGGCGGTGTGTCCGTTGCGCCCTCCGAGGCACCTGCTACAGAGGTCGTTGCCCTGGAAACGATGGCACTGGATGATCCGCTTATCAGCCCGTCCGAGGACATGTACGAGGAAGAGGAGCATACGCAGCTGACTCAGATGGGCGCTGTGACAAATATCGTTAACGGTGGTTCTGCCGGCTATGACGGTGAATACTATTATTACAGCAATTACGCCCTTTATAAGCAGGATGCCGGATTTGAGGAAGATGCGGTCATGCTGACGGATGCAAGGGCTTATTACCTCAATGTGCATGATGATGTCATTTATTTTGTCAATGCCGATGAGGACAACGCGATCTGCTGCATTTCCACAAACGGAACCGGCTACGAGGTCCTGTACAATCATTATTGCTACGAGCTGACCTATTATGACGGATGGCTGTATTTCAGCAGAATGATCGGCAGTGAACGTACGATCTGCCGCATGAAGCCCGATGGTACGGGGCTGACCGTGCTTGCCTACCATGAGGCTTGGTACATGAATGTGTATGCTGACAGGATCTTCTTCTGTAATTATGACGACGGCAGGTCACTCTATGCAATGGATCTGGACGGTACCCACAAGGAACAGCTGTATGCCGGAGAATGCTCCGACCTCTGTGTGACCCAGAGCAGGATCTTCTTCTCAGCTAATTGCGATGATCGCTGGCTCTACCGGATGAATCTTGACGGCTCCGGTACGGAACTGATCGGCGAACGCTATACCAAGCATACCAATTATTTCGGCGGCATGCTCTACTATGTCGGCGATGATAAGAAGATCTACGCCTGCAAGACGGACGGTTCCAATGTGCGTCAGGTGTCAAGCTCCGAAGGCGTGAAATTCCCGGTGATCTTCCCGAATACCATTTTCTATGAATCGGAAGAGGATGGCTGTCTGCATGTTCTTCGATAATCTGCAACACTTGCCGCTGTGCCGCAATGGCGCGGCGGCATTTTTCTGTTAGGCAGAATTTCGAGCAAATGATACAAATTTTTGGTTTTTGTATTTACAAACCCCAAAATTTATGGTATAATAAGCGTGATAGTAAGATGATAATTCTGTGAAATACCGCCGGTCCGATGACATGATATATGGCTGCATGCGGTGTGTGGGGGAAGAATATCACCCTGATATACTACATGTGGAGGTGTAGAGTCAACGTGTCATACTTTAGCGATTTACTTGATGAAATGATTCGGCATCATGGGATGAAAGCGGTGGATCTGTGCACCCAGATGGAGATCAGTCGTTCCTGTCTGAGCAAATGGCGCACAGGCGTGATCCTTCCGGCGAATATCGAGACCGTGCGGCGTCTTGCAGAGACGATGCGCCTGAGCCTGGAGGAGAATGAAAAACTGTTCAGTGCCTATAAGCTGACGCGGTTCGGGATTTCCTATTATCAGATCTCGGAGCGCATGGACCGACAGTTTCAGATGGATTTTCAGTGCAAGAAACGTACGGGCGAGGATGTGGCACAGTATGCCTGTCCCGAGAATGGAACTTTTTTCAGCAATAAAGTGCAAGTGATCGTTGCGATCCGTCAGCTGCTCCGTCATAGTGAGGGAACCCTGTGGATGCAGCTGCTTCCTACGAGCAATGATAT
Source organism: uncultured Ruminococcus sp. (assembly GCA_964472035.1). Classification (GTDB taxonomy): domain Bacteria; phylum Bacillota; class Clostridia; order Oscillospirales; family Ruminococcaceae; genus UBA3855. The sequence goes on along the minus strand of CAYYIT010000036.1, from coordinate 5,463 downwards.
CTGTGACGTGATCCGTGAAGAACTTCACGGCACCGGTAGAAAATGCAGCTGGCTGATGTATCTGAACAACACCTGCAATGCTTCTCCGGAAAATCTGTCCATGTTTTTTCATGCGATGCCCCTGATGCTTGACGGCGCAGAGGTGCGTTACAGCTACATCAATCTGCACAGCTTTTTTGAATATTCCATGTTTCCGTTCATGCTGATCACGGAGAAGGCCGTTTTGGTTATGAATCGTGATTGCAGTACTGCGATGTTTTTTAACGTGGAGGAATTCGTGACGTATTACCGTCAGGGTTTCATCCGGCATTATCAGTCCGCGGTGATGCTCGGTAGGAGCTTCGGGAGTCCGGAGGATTTTCTCGACGGCTACGATGAGGTGTTCAGACCGGATACTCCGCGTAAGGAAGCGGCGCTGTATATTATCGAGAAATGCCCCTGCGTGCTTTATGAGGGCGACGGCAATACGGTGTTCCAGCATGTGGCCGATATGCCCGGGAAAAATGTGATCGTCAGAAGATACATGGAATTTCTCCACGAGCTGATGCAGAATGTAACAACAACGCATATGGTGTTCTCCATGGAGGGTATGCGTGATTTCTTTGAAAAGGAAAAATACTTTGAACTGAGCAGCAAGCTCTCACAGAGCATTCCGTTCCAGTCCAGACGGAAGCTGATGCGGCTTTTTATTGGTCATGCAGAAAAGAGTGATCAGCTGCAGCCCAAGCTGCTGATGCGGTCCATTCTGGATCACAGCTGCATCAAGGTCGTCAATCTCTGGTCGGATGGAAAAATGATATTTGTACTTGAGTATGGCGGAGAACTCCATATTCTTGCTGCAAGAGAGCCGAGTGTGGTGGGGACGCTGATCTCCTATATGGATTACCTCGGCGAATGCGGCACCATGCTCACCAAGGAACAGACACTCAAAAAACTGCACGATGCATGGGATAAATACGGTAACCCTGCATACACAGTGTAAATTCGATTCTCTGTCCGGCTTTTGCCGGATTGCAGAATATATGAAGTGGGATCGCTGCCGTGCTGAATGCACCGCAACCGTCGGAGCTGCGTGAAACTCCGTCCCCTGCAGCAGAAAGGGTGATTTCTGCAATACCATTTTATAAGGAGAGATAGAATATGTTTTGTCCCAAGTGCGGAAACAGTATGGACGACAATGCAAGAGTCTGTGGAAGATGCGGCAACCCCGTTGCCGGAAATGCACAGACAGTACGTCCGATGAATGTTGGTGTGCCCGGAGGCGTTCCCGGTATGCCTGCAATGCCTGGTAAGGCAAATTACAATCCCATCAGAGGCAATATTGCCGGATTCCCTGTTGACTGGAGAGCCATCACCTTTATTGGCGGTATCCTCTATGTCATTCTGTCCATCGTTGCGATGATCGGTATTTTTACATTCAATATTTATAAGATTTCCATGTTCGGCGAGTCCGAGGCTGTTGCACTCGGTGAACTGCTCAAGGAAGCAGAGGGCGAGTGGGGCTTTGGTATCTTCATGATGATCGTTGGTATTATCCTCATTCTTGCAACGCTGGCAGTGGGTCTGCTCACTGTACCGAAGGTGCTGTCCGATGATGCAGAGGAAGCTTGCAGCTGGCTTGGCAATCTTGCGATCGTTGATGCCGTTTCCATGCTCGTACCGCTGTTCGCTGGTATCAATTTCAAGAGCGAGTATGCTGGCAGTATCGGCAGCCTCGGCGCTGCACCGATCGTATGGCTGATCATCTTCATCCTGCTGGCAGTGGCAGCAAAGGTTGCAGCCAATATGATCAAGACAGAGCAGATGCGTCAGATGTACTACGCAAACCAGAATCACTAATCCCAATCAGAACAGAATGTGCGATCCCGGCATTCTGCCAAGGCTGCTGCGGTTTTCTGCGGCAGCCTCCTTTTGTATGAAAAATAACGAAATTACGCAATTCTGTTATTCTGATGAAATCCTTTTTACCGTTTTTTCATCTTTTTAGGGGGATTCGTCAAATCACCGATGGTTTTTTGGTGAAATAATGTCACTTTAGCGTATTGACATACAAAGGAACTTCTGTTATAATGAAAATGTACACGATGTACAAAAATCCGACCAAAATCGGCATTTTAAGAGAAGAACATGATAGGAGGAAGAATTTATGATTTATTGTCCTAAGTGCAGCAACGAACTGGCAGATTCTGCAAAGTTCTGCAACAAGTGCGGTTCCAAGATCGAAGCACAGAATGCCAATACACCGGCTGCAGCGCAGCAGACCGCAGAGGCTTTCACAGCACCTGCAGCAGAGAACAACGGCTACAATCCTGTTCCGGATCCCTATGCAGCTGATCCGAACGCAAAGAAGAATACCAAGAAGTTTATCCTGATCGGCGGCGTGGTTGTCGGCGTGGCAGCAATCGCAGCAATTGCGATCGCTCTCATTGCAGGCGGCGGCAAGAAGGAGTCCAAGAGCAATGCAGCCCTCTACATCAGAGATGACCAGCTCGTATACCATAACCTCAAGGGTGACCCGATCGAGCTGAGTGATGATCTCTACGATGATTATGATCTGGATGCTGAGGATGCTGCATACTATGCAGGCGATGCAACCTACATCAGCGGCAAGAGCAATCTGGTGATCTTCCCGGATGATATGGCATATGACTACTATGATTACGAGTACACCAACACTCTGTACTATGTCAAGGGCGTTGGCAAGGATATGGAGCCTGAGAAGCTCGCAAACAATGTAGATTGCTATTTCGTAACAGAGGATGAGAAGACCGTATTCTATCTGACCTCTGACGGTGACCTGTACCAGAGCAATTTTGCCGAGAAGGATAAGATCGACAGCGATGTTGATGCTTTCTATGCAAATGAAAACGGCAGCAAGCTCATTTACATGAACGACGAAGGCACGCTCTATCTCTGGACGAAGGAGAGCGGCGAGGAAGAGAAGATCGACAGCGATGTTTCTTATATCGAGGACTACTCCGAGGATCTGAGCAAGATCTTCTATGTACAGGAAGACAGACTGTACATGTATGACACCAAGGCAGGCGAAGAGGTAAAGATCGCTTCCGATGTGGACAATGTACTGCGCACCTATGATTCCGGTGAGGCTTACTACCTCGTTGCAGAGGAAAGACCGATCTCCGATCTCATTGAGGACGATATGGCAGATGCTGATGCAGACATCATGGATCCCGATGATCTCGAGAACCCTGCATACGATCTGGAATATCCGGATTCTTCCGACTATGATGATTACGATGAATACTGGGATGCATATGATGCATACTGGGATGAGTACTATGAGCTGGACGACGCTTACTGGGAAGAGTACTATGAGCTCTACGATCTCTATGATGAGAAGCAAGATCGTGACTGGCTGAGAGAAGACATCGCAGACGATACCTACACCATCTACTCCCTGTACTATTTCGATGGTACTGAGGATGTACTGGTATCCGAGTCCTTCGATTATGACGATTACACTACCGCGCAGGATAGCGCAGTGGTTGCATTCACCGCTACTTCCGCAGAGATCGAGAAGATCAAGCTCTCCGAGCTGGATTACTACAGCTACTATGCAGAGACCGTTGCTGATATGGCAATGGGCGGCAGCCAGACCCTCCAGGTAGCAGTCAAGGGTACTGCAACTGAGGTTGAGGTTCAGGAAGAGGACTTCAGCATTGAGGGCCTGTCCAAGGATGGCAAGACCCTGCTGATCCTGGATAATGCAGAGTATGAGATGGAAGAAGGCTATGAGGATTACGAGGGTACTGAGTATGAGGAATACTACCAGATCTTCAAGTCCGCTGAGCTGTTCAAGGTAACCATCGGCGACACACCCGGTGCTCCGGAGTCCGTAGCAACGGATGTATACACTGCAAGCCTGTCCCAGGATGGCAAGATCGCATACTTCACCGATTATGATTCCGAGGAATATTGCGGTACACTGTTCATCGACGGTACCGAGGTTGGCGAGGTAATGCTCTACACCAGCGAGTATCACGAAGAGACCGGCAAGATGCTCTTCTTCTCCGATTGGGATGAGGAAGATGCGTGCGGTACTCTGATGATGTACAAGGATGGCAAGGTTACCGAGATCAAGGATGAGGTACACGAGGCAATCTTCACTGCAAACGGTGACATCCTCTATCTGTACGACTACAGCACCTCCAGAGAGAAGGGCGATCTGTACAAGTACACCGGTAAGGATGAGGACCAGAAGCTTGACGAAGATGTACAGGCTCTGATCTCCACCATGACCGTAAGCGACAACTACAAGGGCTAATCCAAACAACTGACACAAGTTCCCCTCCCTGTGCAAGCAGGGAGGGGCTTGTTAGCGTTAACGGAACGAGAACAGAAAAGAGGAACCACGATGAATTCACCATTCTGGAAGGGCGTACGGCATGGCATTCCCATTGCGCTGGGCTATCTGTGCGTTTCCTTCAGCTTCGGCATTCAGGTCATCCAGAGCGGATTTGGTGTCTGGATCGCTACCATTATTTCCATGACGAACCTGACTTCTGCCGGACAGCTGGCAGGCCTGACGGTCATGGCAGCAGGGGGAACCTATCTCGAAATGGCGCTGGCGCAGTTTGTGATCAATCTGCGTTACAGTCTGATGGGCATCTCCCTTTCTCAGAAGCTCGACAGGACCTTCAACACGCCGCGGCGCTGTATTACTGCCTTCGGCATTACGGATGAGATCTTTGCCGTTGCGGTCTCACAGGATGGGAAGATCACAGCGCGCTATCTCTATGGCATGATTCTGATCGCATGTCTTGGCTGGACGAGCGGCACCTTCCTGGGCGCGGCGGCCGGTCAGATCCTTCCGGTTTCTGTCACTAATGCGATGGGACTTGCGCTCTACAGCATGTTCCTTGCCATTATGATCCCGCCCTCGCGAGAGAGCAGGGGAGTGCTGGCGGTCGTGGTGATTGCCGCGCTTTGCAGCATTCTGTGCAGATATGTGCTGACCTTCATTTCCAGCGGCTTTGCGATCATTATCTGTGCAATCGCTGCCGCAGCGGTTGGCGCATGGCTGTTTCCGGTAAAGGAGGAGTCTGACGCATGAGTATTGCCATTTATCTGATCGTCATGGCCGGCGTGACCTATCTGATCCGGATGCTGCCGTTCACGCTGTTCCGGAAGGAAATCAAATCCCAGTTCATGAAGAGCTTTCTCTACTATATTCCCTATGCCGTGCTGAGCGCGATGACGATCCCGGCGATTTTTTATGCAACGGGGGATTTCCCGTCCGCCATTGCCGGAACCGCGGTCGCCTGCATTCTCGCGTACCGGAAGCTGCCGCTGATCGTGGTAGCGCTTGCCGCATCGGGCGCCGCACTGATCGTGCAGGTGTTGATGCCATATCTGACATAACGAATAACGCCCGGAGAAATTCCGGGCGTTTCAGCTTGTCAAAAAAGGGGCAATTTCCTGAAAATTGCCCACCCCCTAACC
>CAYYIT010000035.1:0-24909 GCA_964472035.1 uncultured Ruminococcus sp. | reverse complement strand
TAGCTGACGGAAAAGATGCAAACAGATGACGTGCTGAGCCGTCAGGCGGTCTTTGTGCGGTGTTGCCCTAATTATAGCATATCTCCCCGTGCATTGCAAGCGGCTTCGGGAAAGCTCAGTGCCTTCAGATGGCGCACTGCCCATTCGCCGAAGCTGGCGCGGTAGACGGAGAGGTATTCCTCGTAGGTGAGGGTGCAGCCGGCGCCGAGCAGCTCCATATTGGTGCCGAAAACATTGACGGCGATGCGAAGCTCGGAAAGTCCTGCCGCGAGGTAGAAACGCTTGCGGCGCACGCGCTCCTCATGATTGGGTGCATCCTCGTAAACGCTCTCGATCTCAAGGAAGAAGCGCCTGTCCCTGTAATGCGTACATAGCTGCCGGAGTGCCTGCGTGCCGATGCCCTTGCTGCGGAATTCCGGCAGGATGGCGTAATAATCGAGCAGCACGAGATCGCCGCTGTTGAGCGTGATGGCAAAGCCTGCAAAGCGCTCCTCCTCGCGGATCACCCAGACATCGGCCGCGCCTTTGCGGTGGATGTGCCGGATGAGGAAGAACGGCTTGCGTTCGCATTTCGGGAAGGCCTCCAGATAGAGGCGGCGGATATGTTCCCAGTCAGGACGGCTGGAAATACGGGTCAGTTCCATGGGGGATCCTCCTTGTGGTATGATACTGTATTCTATCCGGTTTGCCATGGAAATACCACTGATTTCTGAAAAAATAGAGGTAGCGGATCACAGGGAGCTGCGGTAGAGGTTGGGGGTCATGCCCGTCATCTGGCGGAACTGGCGCATGAAGTACTTATCATCCTCGTAGCCGCATCTTGCAGCGATGGCCGGAAGGCTCATGGCGGTGGTCAGCAGCAGGAATTTGGAGAGCGCGATGCGGCTGCGGATCACATCCTGGTGGAAGCTGACACCGAACAGCTCCTTGTAGGTCGCGCGGAAATGGCCGTAGCTCAGGCGGAAATCCCTGCAGGTGCGCTGGGCATCCCATTCCTTGTGCGGCTGACGGTACAGCTCGCTGCGCAGCCGGATATAGGCGGAATAGTTGGCGTGGCGGCGGCGCTCGGAGTGCGCCTGGATGCTTTCCTGCAGCAGTGCGGTGCATGCCTCATAGGCTTCGCTGAAGCGGAAGTCCTTTGCTGCGGTGTGGTATCCGACCGTCAGCAGGGAGTCCACGTTGCACTGTTCCTTATATAATGGTGCATGGCTGATGAGGGTGAGCAGTCTGTCCTCCATAGCGGCAGCATCCTCGGGGGTATACTGCCCGACTGCCGCGAGCAGGTAGAGGTTATCTGCGATGCGCGCGCAGAATACATTCTTCTGCACGGCGTTTTTCTTGATGTATTCGGTGGTCTCGAGGGCGATCCGGACATTGATGTCCTGCTTGTCGAGGCGGCTGCTGTCGGTGAACAGTCCGGTGCGTACCAGCACCATCTGGACACTGTCATCGGGGGCGGCGTCCTGCAGCGGACGCTGCAGCTCATGCTCCAGACCATTCTTATTATAAAGGCCCGTCACGGAATCGTGGAAGACGGAGAGGCTGCGGCATTCGAGCAGTGTATGGATATCGTTCTTCATCCGCAGGAATTCCAGAGCATTGGCGGCGATCTTCAGCCAGTCACGGAAGATGATATCGTAGCTGTCGGGCTTCTGGTATTGCAGAATGAAGTAGCCAAGCTCGCGGCCCGAGAAGAAGATAGGGCAGAAATACATGACATCGCCGCTTGCCTTGAGCGAAAGGACATCGGGATAGAGTGCGTCCTTGGTGAAGTACAGCGGTTCATCGGGCCCGTTTTGTTCCGCAATGACGCGGTAATAGACCATGGTGTCCGCATCGTGCCGGATGCCGGCGCTGTCGGTGATGGCGGAGCTGCACCAGTCCTCGTACAGGCACAGATGCAGGCCCTTGATGTCACGGATCAGATAGGCGAACTGCTGCAGGACATGCACATAGTCATCGATGGAATGGCAGAGCGTCAGCTCCTGCTCGAAGGTGCCGACGAGGTTGAGGCGGCTGTAGTACTGCTCGCGGCGGATCTCCTCCAGCTCCACGCGAAGCTGCTGGGGATCGGTGCCGCAGGGGCAGCTGTCGCCCGGAACGATCCTGCCGTCAATGGAGACCGGCGCGGGTGTTTCCCCCGTCATCAGCTGCCAGAGCATGTTGACGGAGGCAGCGCCGACACCGTGGCGGCTGCGCTGGTAGGTGGTAAGGATGGGCGCGTGGTAGAAGCGCTCGCCGATGTACTCATAGCCGATCACGGCCACATCATCCGGCACCTTGATGCCCTTTGCAAGAAAGGCGTCGAGCAGGCCGTAGGCCATGTAGTCGTTCGCACAGGCGATCGCCTGCGGCAGGGGACGCAATCCCGCCGCGTATTCATCGGCAAGCTCGATGCCGGAATTCATCCAGAAGTTGCCCCAGATGACCTTGCGCTCATCGAAGGGAATGCCGTGCGCTTCGAGCATATTCCGGTAGCCCTCGGCGCGCTCGTGGGAGGTGGGGATATGGTACTGTCCCGTCAGCAGGTCGATATCGGTATAACCGTCCACCTCGATCAGATGGCGGACGATCTCCTCCATATCGTGGCGCACGTCGTTGCTGATGCACGGGAAATCCGGCAGCTGGGCGTCGGCGACAACGATGGGCGTGCCGGTGCGCTCGAGGAGCTTCTGGTAGATGGACTGCTGCAGATCGGCGTTGAGGAAGGACTCTGCGGTCAGGATCAGGCCGTCGAGCCGTTCGGAACCGATCAGATCATAGATCTTGTTTTCGATCTCCGTGTTGGCGAAATAGTCCGAGGAATTATAGATGTTCGAGAATACCGCGGTGGCGGCACCGAGCTTCTGTGCCTGACTGATAATGCCGGTGAGGAGCTGACGCTGCTCGCTCTGGGAGGCATTGGCGGTGATGATGCCGATGATCGGCTGTCCGGTTCCGGGATGCATGGGGTCACTTCCTCTTCTGTTGGATTAGTCTGTTAATTTTATTATATCACATTTTCTAAAAAAAGCAAGCGGTTTTCTTCACTTTCTCCACCTAATCTTCAAATTATGAGTTGCGGGGCGTTCACAATTCTGTTACAATGAAATTGGCACGACAGACATCCTGAGGCTATGACATAAGGCGATCAAGCAGAAACAACTCAATTCTGACTGAAGGGACGTGGAACCAGCGCATTCTGCACAAAAACAGAGTGCGCATCTTTTTTGTTCCATGCCTTGGGATCAAAAGTACGGTGTTCGGGAAAAATCAGGTTATCTTCATTTTGTCCACCGATTCTGCAAATTGTGGGTTGAAAAAGGGGCGGAACAGGGATATACTGAATGTAACAGAAAGTTCAAATTTGAAAAATAATTTGGAAAAGAACGGCAAATAGAATCGACGTAAGGGGGAAACCATTATGAAGAAAAAAAGAATCGTCGCTGCTCTGACCGCGCTGCTGTGCAGTGCAGGAACCGCTGCGTATCTGCCGGAGCTGAGCGAGCAGACGTATGCTGCGGAGGTCGTAAAGAACAGCTTTGAGGTGAACTACGACGGCTGGCATGGCAGCACCATGGATGTACAGGTGACTGCGCAGGACGGCATGGGCTACGGCGGCACACGCGGCATGGTCGTCAGCGGCAGAAGCAGTGCGCTGGAGGGCGCAAGCTCCTCCAAGGGCTTCTATCTCTACGGCGGCGTGGAGTACACCTACACCATGCAGGTGTACAGTGAGACCGCACAGGAATTCACACTGACACTGCTTTGTATTGATGAAGAGACCGGCGAGGAGAGCGTTGCAGTCCTCGCAGAGAAAGAGGTAAAGGCAGGCGAATGGACGGAGCTTACAGCGGAGTACACTGCTCCCGAGAACAGCTATGAGTTCTGTCTGACGCTTGCAAACGACAGCACTGCGGACTTCCGTTTCGACGAAGTGCTGATCACAACGGATGAGACCGTATCCGCCAATGCGGTGTATGCGGCATCCTCCGACATGGGTCTGAAGGATGCGTTCGGCCAGTACTTCAGAGTCGGCAACATCCTCAACGGCAGTACGGTAAGAAACTCCACCATCACCGCTTCTATGATCAAGGACTACAACAGCATCGAGTGCGAGAACGAAACCAAGCCCGATGCAACACTGGTACAGTCCCAGTGCAGCGGCACCAACATCGGTGTCTCCCTGAACAACGCAGCAGCGATCATGGATTTCTGTGTACAGAACGGCATCGGCATGAGAGGCCATGCGTTCGTATGGCACAGCCAGACCCCCAGCTGGTTCTTCAAGGAAAATTATGACGCAAACGGTGCGTGGGTTTCCAAGGACACTATGACGGCCCGTCTGGACAGCTATATCAAGAACATGTTCAATGCGATCGCGACGCAGTATCCCTCCCTGGATCTGTACGCATACGACGTAGTCAACGAGGCAGTCAGCGATGACTCCAACAGAACCGCGAACTACGGCGGCGCGAGAGTGGCAGGCGATAACAACGTGACCGGCGGTACCTCCGCATGGGTTTCCGTTTACGGCGACAACAGCTTCGTGGAAACCGCATTCCAGATCGCTGACAAGTATGCTCCCGAGAGCTGCAAGCTCTTCTACAACGACTATAACGAATACTGGGATCACAAGCGCGACTGCATCTATAATATGTGCAAGGGCTTGTACGAAAAGGGTTACCTCGACGGTATCGGCATGCAGTCCCATATCAATGCCAATTACGATGGATTCTCCGGTGTTGCATCCTACACCACCGCACTGCAGAAGTACGCATCCATCGGCTGCGAGGTGCAGATCACTGAGCTGGACATCACCAGAGAGAACGGCACCTATACCGATCAGCAGCAGGCAGACAAGTACAAGGCGATCTTCCAGGCAGCGATCGACATCAACACCGGCAACTATCCCGGCAAGGTGACCGCAGTCTGCATCTGGGGTCCGAACGACGCCAACACCTGGATCAAGACCGAGAATGCACCGCTGCTGTACGATACCAACCATCAGCCGAAGACGGCTTACAATACCCTGATGGATATGATCCCCGAGTCCGAGTGGGTCGAGGGCGGCTATGCAGGCGGCGAGATCACACCGATCGAGCCGAATGATTTCGGCTGGTTCTTCCACGATGAGTTCGAGGGCGACACCTGCACATGGGAAGGCAGAGGCGCTGCCACCATCATGACCTCCGGCAGAACTGCTTATGTGGGCAGCGAAGCACTGCTCGTACAGAACAGAGAATCCGCTTGGAACGGCGCGTACAGAACCCTGAATCCGAGAGCATTCGTTCCGGGTGAGGAATTCAGCTTCAGCGCAAACGTTACCTACTTTGACGGCGCGGAGACCGACACCTTCTACATGAAGCTTCAGTATGTGGATGCTGCCGGCGAGACCCAGTACTCCACCATCGACGAGGTGACCGCTGTCAAGGGCGAATGGGCACAGCTCATCAACACCAATTACCAGATCCCTGCGGATGCGACCCAGATGCAGCTCTATATCGAAACCGCAGATTCTACCAATAATTTCTACATCGACGAAGCCATCGGTGCAGTGGGCGGTACCGGCATCCTGGGCGCGGGCGATCCCGAGCTTCCGGTCGTTCACTCCGGCATCAAGGGTGACGTGGACAGCGACGGCGCGATCACTGCATTCGATATCGCAATGGCAAAGAAGGGCATCACCCAGGGCTTCGATTCCACCGGCGCACAGCGCGCAGCGGACGTTGACGAGAACGGCACCGTTGAGGTCGTGGATATCGTTCAGCTCGTGAAGTTTGTACTGGCACAGATCGACGAATTCACCGTTGTGGAAAAGCCCGTGACAAGCGTGGATACCGCAGCGATGGAGGCACTGTTCTCCGGCGTGACTCCGGCGACAAGCTACAAGAAGGACGGCGAGAACAATCCGCTCTACACCCAGCGCTTCGGTGCTGACCCGGGCGTGATGGAGTACAACGGCAGAGTTTACGTCTACATGACAAACGATATCTTCGAGTATGACGCAAACGGCAATATCGTAGAGAACACCTACGGCAAGATCAACCAGATCAACTGCATTTCTTCCGATGACATGGTCAACTGGACCGACCACGGCATCATTCAGGTCGCAGGCTCCAGCGGCGCAGCGACATGGGCATCCAACTCCTGGGCACCCTGCGCTGCACATAAGACCATAGGTGGCAAGGAAAAGTTCTTCCTGTATTTCTGCAACGGCGGCAACGGCGTGAGCGTACTCACCGCTGACAGCCCCACAGGTCCCTGGACCGATCCGCTCGGCCACGGCCTGATCACCCGTTCCACTCCCAACTGCGGCAACGTAACATGGCTCTTTGACCCGGCAGTATTCGTGGATGACGACGGCACAGGCTACCTCGCATTCGGCGGCGGCGTTCCGGACGGCCAGCAGGCAGACCCCGGCACTGCGAGAATCGTACAGCTCGGCGATGACATGATCAGCATCGTGGGCACACCCCAGACACTCAATCCGCCCTACCTCTTTGAGGACTCCGGTCTGAACAAGATCGGTGACAAGTACTACTACACCTACTGCTCCAACTGGGATACCAGCGGCAACAGCTACGGTCTGACCAGCGGCGCGATCGAATACATGGTTGCAGACAATCCCATGGGTCCGTACACCTACGGCGGCGAGCTGTTCAAGAACCAGGGCGTATTCTTCGGCTACTACGGCAACAACCACCACTCCATCGTGGAGCTGAATGACAGACTCTATCTGTTCTATCATTCCCGTCCCGTAGCAGGTCAGATGGGCGTTGAGTTCAACTACAGAAGCCCGCAGGTGAATGAGATCACCATGAGCGGCACCAAGATGAACGCGGTTACCGGTACCATGACTGCCATTCCGCAGCTCAAGACCCTCAACCCCTACAACACCGTTCAGGCAGAAACCATCTCCCATCAGGCAGGCATCAATGTCAGCGGCCAGGGCGATACGGTTGTGACCGAGATCGACAAGGGCGACTGGATCAAGGCTACCGGCGTGAACTTCTCGAATGGCTGCGAGACGCTGACCGTAAGAGTTTCCTCCAACAACGGCGCAGCCATCAAGGTCTGCACCGGCAACGCAAGCGGCACCGCAATCGGCTATGTGGACGTTCCCGCAGGCGGCATGACGGAGATCACCGTTCCTGTCAGCAACGTGACCGGCACCAAGGACATCTGCTTCGTATTCAGCGGACAGCTCGAATTCGACTGGTGGTGCTTCTCCTAAGGCAAGAAACCGAAACCAATATATCCGGGAAAACCGCCGCCTGCATGGGCGACGGTTTCCTGCGAATCTATGAAGGAGTGAATGACAATGAGATTATCAGCAATCAGATCGCTGAAGTCCCTGTGCGCAGGCGTGACTGCCGCAGCAATGCTGTTTTCCATGACATCGATGCTGCCGCAGGAGGACGTTTCCGCAGCGGATACCTGTGTGATCAATACGAATAAGGAGTACCAGTTCATCCGCGGATTCGGCGGCATCAATCATCCGGAGTGGACCGGTCAGGATCTGACCCCTGAACAGAGACAGACCGCATTCGGCAACGGTGAGGGCGAGCTGGGTCTTTCTGTGCTGCGTGTTTTTGTAAACCCCGACAGCACCCAGTGGTACAAGGCGCTTCCGACCGCGCAGACTGCGACGGAGATGGGCGTTACCGTCTTTGCATCCCCGTGGGAGCCGCCGTCCAATCTTGCAGAATCCGGCGGCAGCAACGGCAAGCTCCACCTGCCGGAATCCAATTACGGCGCTTATGCGAAGCATCTGAATGATTTCGGTACCTATATGCAGGAGAACGGCGTGGATCTGTACGCGATTTCCGTCCAGAACGAGCCGGACTATGCGTCCGAATGGACCTACTGGTCATCGGATGAAACGACCAATTTCCTTGCCAATTACGGCGACCAGATCACAAGCACCAGAGTCATGTCTCCGGAATCGTTCCAGTATACGCCCGAAAACGCTTCGTGGATTCTGGGCGGCCAGGACGGCGGTAAGAAGTACTACAACAAGATCCTGAACAACCAGAAGGCAATGGAGAACTGCGATGTGTTCGGCACCCATTTCTACGGAACAACAAGGGACTGGATGGATTTCCCTGCGCTGGAAAACAGCGGCAAGGAGATCTGGATGACCGAGGTTTACGTTCCCGACAGTTCTTCGCATGCCAATACATGGCCGCAGGCTCTGGATGTCGCTGAAAACATCCACAACGGCCTTGTTGTCGGCAATATGAGTGCCTATGTTTGGTGGTACATCCGCCGCAGCTACGGCCCGATGCTGGAGGATGGTTCCATTTCCAAGCGCGGCTACATGATGGCGCATTACTCCAAGTTTGTTCGTCCCGGCGACGTAAGAATCGATGCGACAGAAATTCCGGCGGATGATGTTTATGTTTCCGCTTACAAGGGCAGCGACAATCAGGTAACGATCGTTGCTGTGAATAAGGGCACCACCGGTTATTCACAGAACTTCAGCATCAGCGGCGGTACCATCACCGACGTTGACCGTTGGAGAACGACTGGTTCTGAGAATCTGGCAAAAACCGAAAACCTCGAAAACGACGGTACAAGCTTCTGGGCACAGCTCCCGGCAGAGAGCGTTACGACCTTCGTTGTGACCATGGCGGACGGTTCCATGACCCTTCCGGATCCGCCCTCCGACACACCCGGTACCACCGTTCCCGAGCCGAACGAGTACGGCTGGTACTTCCACGATGAGTTCGAAGGCGACACCTGCACATGGGAAGGCAGGGGCGCAGCCACCATCATGACCTCCGGCAGAACTGCCTATGTCGGCAGCGAGGCTCTCCTCGTGCAGAACAGAGAGTCCGCTTGGAACGGTGCATACAGGACGCTCAATCCGCTGGCATTCGTCCCGGGTCAGGAATTCAGCTTCAGTGCGAATGTGACCTATTTCGACGGCGATGCCACCGATACCTTCTACATGAAGTTACAGTACACCGACGCAAACGGCGAGACACAGTATTCCACCATTGCCGAGGTGACCGGCGTCAAGGGCGAATGGGCACAGCTTGCGAACAAGAATTACAAGATCCCCGAGGGCGCATCCAATCTGATGCTCTACATCGAAACCGCAGACACCACCAACAATTTCTATATCGATGAAGCCATCGGCGCGCTCCCCGGCGTGACCATCAACGGTGCAGGACAGCCCGAGATCCCCGAGGTTCCTGTCCCTGTGACCTATACGCTCGGTGATGTGAATTCCGACGGCGTGATCAATGCATTCGACCTTGCCGCAGCCAAGAAGGGCAATGCCAAGGGCTTTGCAGCGGAAGCAGCAGAGCTTGCAGCCGATGTGAACCAGAATGGCACGGCAGATGACGACGACATCGGGCAGCTGACGGACTATGTCCTCGGCAGGATCGACAGCTTTGTGAAGGCAAACAACTCCAGCAACAGCGGAACAGAGGTGAAGGTCTCCATGGCTGAATACACTGCACAGGTCAGTGCGGTAATGGTAGAAAAGGAACCCGAGGCCGAGCGTACCGAGCAGGCAGGAAGAGCCTACGGTACACTGCAGAAGGTGAGCTACTATTCCAATACCTGCAAGCGCAACCGCAATTTCAACATCCTGCTTCCGGCAGGCTATTCCGAGGATAAGGAATACCCCGTGCTCTATGCAATGCACGGCTACTGGCAGAACGAAGACACCCTCGCAAGTGAGACGGATGAATCCATGCGTCTGCGCCAGATCATCGGCAATGCGATCGCAGCCGGTGAAGCGGAGGAAATGATCGTAGTCTACCCCTACATCTACGCAAGTGCGACACAGGATGCCTGCTCTGCGATGGATGATGCAAACAATGCCGCATACGACAATTTCATCAACGAGCTGACCAATGACCTGATGCCGTACATCGAGGCGAATTATTCCGTCAAGACCGGCAAGGACAACACCGCGCTCACCGGATTTTCCATGGGCGGCAGAGAGTCCCTCTACATTGCGAACCAGCGCCCCGATCTGTTCGGCTATGTCGGCGCGATCTGTCCGGCACCGGGCGTTTCTCCGGGACTGATCTCCGAATCCGATTTCAAGTTCACCGGCGAATCCCCGTATCTGCTGATGCTGACCGCCGGCTCGAATGACGAGGTGGTGTACAGCACACCTTCCGGCTACCATGATATCCTGACAAACAACGGCGTGCCGCACATCTGGCATTATGTGGAAGGCGGTTATCACGGCGGCAACTGCATCCGCGCGCACATGTACAATTTTGTCCGCGCTGCCTTCAAGCGGGGTGCCCCCGCTGGCGAGGTTTCTTAGACGGAAAATGCCTGAAACAAGTGAACACATCCCCCCAATGCCTTCGGCAAAGGGGGGATTGTTGTTTTGGCTTTAGAGACCGCAAGCGGAGCTTGCTTCATCCTTTCGCAGTTTTTGTCTGCTTGCAGGATACAGCGAATGTCCAAGACGTAGGAGAAACTGAAGCCGGATCCGCTTGCGGTCTCGAAAACTCTCCAGCTTTGCGCCATTGCGCATATAGGACGCCAGAAAATGCTATTGACGGTGGGACGGTTTTCGGCTATAATGGGTATAATGCGATAACCGGAAAGGAGTACCCTGCCATGAAATATCACCGCTGCCGTCTGCTTGCGGCACTGCTCAGCTGCTCCGTGCTGCTGTGCGGCTGCAACGATGCGCCGAGTACGACCGAATCCCAGGAGACAACTGAAGCGCCGCCCGTCGTGATCTCCGCTCCGGAGGATAAGGTCTATATCTTCGAAAGCAATGCCCCCGTGTTCTCCCTCGAGGAGAGCTTCTACAGCGCCGACCTCTCCGTGGAGCTGAAAACTGCCTACGAGGCCGAGATCTACTATACCACCGACGGCTCCGAGCCGGATAAGAATGCGACGCGCTATGCCGAGCCGCTCTACTTTACCTGCGAGGATACCGACTTCCCGACCGCGCATACCATCAAGGCGAAGGCCTATTACAGCGACGGCACCGAGTCCGCGACCAGTGTCCACACCTATTTTACCGCAAAGGGCGCTGCGGAACGCTTCTCGGAATACGTCTTCTCCATCAGCGGCGATCCTGCCGCACTGACCGAAGGCCCCGACGGCATCTTCTATGGCGAGAACTCCGAGCTGCGCGGCAGGGAATCCGAACGCGAGGTCTACCTCACTGCGTGGGATCCCAGCGGTGAGGTCATCCTTTCCCAGTACTGCGGTGTGCGGATCTACGGCGGCGCCTCCCGTTACAATACCATCAAATCCATGAAGCTCTTTGCCAGAAAGAGCTACGGAAACGATGCCGGCATCGGCGCGTTCCATACCGATCTCTTCCAGACACCGCTTGCGGACGGCTCCGGACTCGTCATCGATGAGTATGACAAGCTCGTCCTGCGCAACAGCGGCAATGACTTCCAGTTCGGATTTATCCGCGATGAGCTGTGCCAGACCCTTGCGGCGGAGGCAGGCTTTGCCGATTACGAGGCGCTCGTTCCGGCGGTCTGCTACCTCAACGGCGAGTACTACGGCCTGTTCTGGCTCCATGAGACCTACTGCGACGACTATTTCAAGGACAAGTACCCGAATGACGCAGCTCTCGGCAAATTTATCATCTGCGAGGGAACCGACACCGAAAAGGATGTCGAGGAGGACGATGCGGATTCCGTCCACGCCGAGGACTTCAACGCCATGTATGCCCAGTATTCCGAAGCCGATCTCACCGACGCTGCGCTTTACGAGGAGCTGTGCGCGATGATGGATGTGGAGAATTACCTCGATTACTTCGCCTTCAACATCTACATCAACAACCGCGACTGGCCGCAGAACAATCTCCGCTGCTACCGCTATGTTCCCATGGAGGGGGAAGTTCCCGGTGAGGGGGTTTATGACGGAAAATGGCGATTCCTCGTGCATGATATGGACTACTCCATGGGCATGTACGAGCAGCCGGAGGTGCTGGCGGATTACAACACCCTCGGCCATATCCTGACAGAAGGGGATGAGCGGTACTCTCCGCTGTTCGCGGCACTGCTGGAGCGTGAGGACTGCCGCACCTATTTCAGTGACAAGATCCACGAATACGCCGACGGTGTGCTGGACGGCGCGCATATCACCGAGGTCTGCTCTTCTCTCAACGGCTCACGGTATCTGGAGCAGATGAAGTACTACAGCCATCTCGAAAACCTGCGCAACGAAGGGGATGGAACGATCTGGACACATTCGAGCCACCTCGGCGGACAGCTCGATATCATCTATGATTTTGCCGAGCAGCGCGAGGACTATATGCTCCAGTACCTCGAGGACTGTCTTGCCGCCTATGAGACCGCGGAGGCGGAAACCGAAACCGCCGCGCTTGGCTGAGCGATCCCCGTGATGCTGCAATCAACCGGATCAGGTTCAAAGGACGAAGTCCTTTGGCGGGTTTGAGGGTACGCAGTACCCTCGCATTATAGCCCCTCCCCCTCGGAGGGAGGGGCTTAAGTGGGGGGAAGTTCAGAGAAACTTCCCCCTTTTTGACAAGCTGAATGAACCTGCTCCGCGGGTTCATTTTTTTGGCAAAAAACTTTACATTCTGACAATAATATGCTATAATGAAAGAGTACTTTACTATGTTGAGAGAGAGAAAATGGGGAGGGGCCGATATGAAATCGATCTATATTCTGCTGACACGGTCGGAAACCTATATTTCCCGTATGATCGGTCTTCTGACTGCGGATGCCTACACGCACGCATCCATTGCGTTCACGCCCGATCTGGAGCCGCTGTACAGCTTTGCAAGAAAATATACCCTGCCGCTTCCGGCAGGCTTCCGCGTAGAAGGTCTTGATAAGGGCTATTATAAAAAGTACGGGCATATTCCCTGCGCCGTGTATGAGCTGCAGGTCAGCGATGATGCCTACGAGGCCGCCCAGCAGCAGGTCGAACAGATGATGCAGGATGCATCGATGTACCGGTATAATTTTATGGGACTGCTGCTGTGCAAGCTGAATATCGTCCACCACAGAAAACGCCATTACTTCTGCTCGGAGTTCGTCAGCGAGGTCCTGCAGCAGAGCAATGCGCTGGATCTTCCGAAGGATCCGTCGTTGATGCGTCCGGTGGACTTCATGGAGCTGGATGAGCTGTCCTGCCGCTATGAAGGCAATGTCCGCACGCTGTCGCATTCCAGATGTATTTCCGCATAGGAGGAAGAACATGAACATTCAGATCTTCGGCACAAAGAAGTGCTTCGATACCAAGAAGGCGGAACGCTATTTCAAGGAGCGCCGCGTAAAATACCAGCTCATCGACATGAAGGAAAAGGGCATGAGCCGCGGCGAATTCCAGAGCATCCTCAAGGCCGTCGGCGGCCTCGATGCCCTGATCGACGAGAAGGCAAAGGATCAGGACCTCCTCGCGCTTGTCCGCTACCTCACCGAGGAGGACAAGCTCGACAAGGTCTTCGAGAACCAGCATCTCATCCGGACGCCCATCGTCCGGAACGGAAAACAGGCCACCATCGGCTTCCAGCCCGATGTCTGGAAAAACTGGGAATAAGCAAAAAACCGCCGCAGTCCGTTCGGGGCTGCGGCGGTGTGGTTTGGTATGGCATCATTCATTCATGAGGAAGCTCTGCAGGGTGGCACCTTCGTTTGTGCCGGCGTAGGCAGCGTATTCCAGGAGCTTTGCAGCATCCGAGGCATCCGTCACGCCGTCCATCGTGAGGTCGGATGCGGCCGCGGAAATGGCAGCCTCCCCATCACCCGAGCCGGACTTTGCGGCGAAGCCGAGAATGTCCGCCGCATCGGATGCATCCACGGTGTCGTCGCCGTTGAGCTGGCCGAAATCGTGCCAGATGGAGGTGGCGTTGTAATGAAGGTAAAGCGCCCAGTTGCCGTGATATAGCATATCAATGGAGGTGATGTGCGTATCACCGTATTTTTCCTCGAGCATTGCGACAAAATCACAGAGCCACACGTACTCCGCATAGGTACTGCCCTCGTCGAAAATGCTGTAGAATTCCTCCGCATATTCGCCCGCAGGATATGCACCCCAGGTCGCACCATCATTGCTGGTGGTGAAATCGGTCAGCTCGGGGAACTGCTCCTCCGTCGGGGTTACACCCTCGGCAAAGGTGATTCTCAGATTATCGTAGACATTTGCGTCGCCGTCCTGAATTTCCTGAATCAACAGGATATCCTCCACCGACACATGCTCCAGCGCAAACTGCCGCGCATTGTTCACAAGGGAATCCCACTCGCTGACGGTGACATAGTATAGGATCGTTCCCAGTTCAAAGGTCGCTGCGCCTTCTTGCCGTTCTGCTTCATCTTCATCCCAGACGATGGTCTGGTGGGCTGTGTAATTCGGAATGGATTGCAGTTCCTCTTCTGGCAGTCCCGAGTCATCGGCGATGATGACAAAGCCCTTGTGGCAGCGGATGCTCCTATTGACAAGATAACCGCCCTCATCGGAGGTAAGTCCCAGATCGAAGTGTTCAGAAATCGTGTCGAGGTCGAATTCTTTATTGAATTCGATGGAATACGCGCTGGCGTTCAGGGACAGGGCTGCGGTGCAGCAGAGCGCAGTAATGGCTGCAAACAGGTTCTTTTTCTTCATGTGGATTCCTCCTTTTAGTAGCCTATATTCGGATTGTTCAAATAGAACTGGAGAATTGGGGAGGTGATACGGCAGGCGGTGTTCTTCCATTCTAAATCGTTTAGAAGATTGGGATCATGCCCAGAGCAGATACCAACAACTGTGTTGGTATATACAGTGGTGTTTCCTGTTGTGTAATATTTCTTGATATATACAGGACCGCCGCTATTGCCGGGAGATGTGTCAGTGTCATAGCAGAATATACGAGGATATGTTTCAATTAGGTTGCCAGTTCCTGTATAAAGCTGTTTAGGGTCATTGTCAACTGCGTTTCCGGTACTATCCTCTAATTCTCCTGGAAAACCACTGACGGTAATAGGTATGTTATCGTCTTCATCGGCTTCTTCTGATAACACACCTAAGGAAAAAATACCGTATTCACTGAGGTCTTCGCTTACTGTGAGCAAAGCATAATCATAATCCTGTTCCTCTGTTGTAACATAGAGCATGGGGATATGGTATTCCATTACATCAAATTGCATATAAAAGTCAGTCTCTTCATTATAAACTTTTATATAAGCGTCTCCGATATATCTGTTTTCATCTGTATCATAAATCATATGCGCAGCGGTAGCAATAGTATGATCATCAACTATAAAACCAGTAGCTGCATACCATCCACTGGAGTATGTTTTGGTACGATGCACATACACCTGCACAATGCTGGAATTGCTGTCAGGTACCCTGTCGTCTGTGCCGTTCACGCCATCAACGGATCTGGAGGTGGCATTATTATCCAAAGTCTGCGTCAGAGTGTATTCATAAACGCCCATATTCTCACCGGAATAGATACGTCTTCTATACGTTCTGCTCTCTGTCGTTGTCGAAGAATCAGCCGAAAATCCGGCAAAGGAACAAAGGGAAACAGCAACGGTCATTGACAAAGCGATAATACGCTTGATACTAATTCTTTTCATAACGTTTCCTCCTTATGTTGTAACATATCCCCAACTGAAGGTGGCACCTGTCAAGCGTGCAGTAATGCATGCTACGTCCATCATATCTACCACATAATCCCCCGTTACATCCAGTCTGGAAAGATCGGAAACATCGTTCAAACCAGCAAGAAAGCGGTTGATGTACATGGCATCTACCATATTGATAGCACCATCATTATTAACATCCAGTGATTGTGAAGCGTTTGCATTCAAGGGGAAAGCACATGAGGAAAACAGAAGAGCAGCAGATGCCACGAAAGTAATCATTTTTCTTTTCATAACACATTTCTATCCTTTCAATATTTTTTATTTACATGGATGTGATCAAAAAGGAAATATAAGTACATTGGAAACACCTCGTCTTTACTATGCTCTACTATATATATTATACAACTTCTTCTATAAAATTGCAACTACACAATGGAAACTTTTGCGAAAAAACAATGGATTTTGTATACCTGCACAAAGCTGGAACCTGCTTCTTGTGCATCATGACAAGAGGCGAAAAACCCGCAGCTTCGCCAAAAAACACAGCCGCCGTGCTTGCTCAAACG
Source organism: uncultured Ruminococcus sp. (assembly GCA_964472035.1). Taxonomy (GTDB): domain Bacteria; phylum Bacillota; class Clostridia; order Oscillospirales; family Ruminococcaceae; genus UBA3855. Next base: position 8,813 of record CAYYIT010000035.1, on the reverse strand, counting down.
CACGGCGGCTGCTATTATGGAGTATATAGAAACCGCAAAGCTTCATGCAATGCGAATTCTAACAAGGATGAATGATAAATCTTGTTTCTGATTATCACCCGACTCTTTAATTATAACATAAAATAATGGGGGATGCAACAAGAAAGAATCGATTATTCATAGATAACAAGTATTTTTGGAAGAATGCACAATATGGAAGTATTACTTTTGGTAATTGTCACAATTTTCCAGCTAATTCGGTATTGCCGGAAAAAATTTTTTCGAAATTCGAAAAAAACTCTTGACAAACTGAAATAAATGTGATATCATTTTAATATCACAAGGATACATGCTATCCGGTAAAGGAGAAATTGACATGAAAGAGAAGTTATTAAGTACAAAGAAGAACGGTATGGCGATGCTGCTGCTGACGTGCGTGCTGTACCTTGCCGCGATCGCCCTGATCGTTCTGGGCGTCATGACAATGGAGGAAGTACTGGAGCTGACACCGGCGCTGGGCATTGCGATGCTGGTCGTGGGCATTATCTGGGCATGCGTGGGCTGGATCCCGTTCATGGGTCTGAAGGTCCTCAAGCCGCAGGAGGCACTGGTGCTGACCCTGTTCGGTAAGTACATCGGCACTCTCAAGGGCGAGGGCTTCTATTATGTGAACCCCTTCTGCTCCGCAGTGAATCCCGCTGCGCAGACCAAGCTCCGCCAGAGCGGTGATGTGAGCGGTTCTGCCGGCGCAGGTCTGGTAGCGACGGCAAACGGCACCAGCCAGGAGCTGAGCGTGCAGATCACTGACAAGAAGATCTCCCTGAAGATCATGACCCTCAACAACAACCGCCAGAAGATCAACGACTGCCTCGGCAACCCCGTCGAGATCGGCATTGCAGTAATGTGGCGCGTGGTGGACACGGCGCAGGCGGTGTTTGATGTGGACAATTACAAGGAGTACCTCTCCCTGCAGTGCGACAGTGCGCTGCGCAATATTGTAAGACTCTATCCGTATGACGTGGCACCGAATGTGGATACGACCGGTGACGGCATTGCCGACGAGGGCAGCCTGCGCGGCTCCAGTGAAGTGGTGGCACAGCGCATCCGTGACGAGATCCAGCAGAAGGTGAGCAGCGCGGGTCTGGAGATCCTGGAGGCACGCATTACCTATCTTGCGTACGCACCGGAGATCGCCGCTGTGATGCTGCAGCGTCAGCAGGCTTCCGCCATCATTGACGCAAGAAAGATGATCGTGGACGGAGCTGTCGGAATGGTAGAAATGGCGCTGGAACGTCTGAACGAAAAGCAGGTTGTAGAGCTGGACGAAGAGCGCAAGGCTGCCATGGTTTCGAACCTCCTCGTGGTGCTCTGCGGCAACCGCGATGCACAGCCCGTCGTGAATTCCGGCAACCTGTACTAAGATGGCACAGAAAAAACAGGTACCGCTCCGGCTTTCGGAGAAGCTCTACAACGACATTGCGGCGTGGGCGGAGGATGACTTCCGTTCCGTGAACGGACAGATCGAGTATCTTCTGACCGAGTGCGTCAAGCAGCGGCGGAAGAACGGCAAGTACGTTTCCGATACCATCGATGCGCCGCCGGATTTTGATGTGAAACAATTCCAGTAAATGCAGCACCGCGCTCCGCAGGGAGGGCGGTGCTGTTTGTGATATTGTACAAGGAACAATGGCACGGTTTGTATGATGTGACAAAATGACTGCTGATAGATAGAAAATCAGTCAAAAGCTTGACAATTAAAAATATATCTGATATACTTACTTTATTATAAGGATGGCGGAAAATGCGATCCGCAAATTGGAAAAGGAGGCTTTCACCATGACTGAAAAATTCCGTATTCTTGCCGTTCTTCCCCTGCTGCTTGCGCTGACGGGCTGTGTGGAGGGAATTCCGCAGAAGCTGGATTCCAGCGCGCTGGAGACGCAGGTGTCCTCGCCGGACATCGCAGAAATCACAGAGGAAGAACCCCTGGAAACACAGCCGGCTCCCACGGAGGCGCCGCCTTCCTATCGTGCGGCTGCGCAGGAGGGGTTCATCTTTGCGGAGGATTATGATGCGGTGGTCGCGCTCTGTGAGGATGCGGCAGCTGTCTTCCCGCAGGCGGTCAACGGCGGCGATGTTGACTTTTCGCAGTATATTGAAAATTCTGCCCTCCTTACCTATATGCAGTACCGTGCGGAGAATCATGGCTCCTCGTATGCAGCCGGAGCCGCACTCTATGTCACGCAGGTGGAAATTACGGACGAGTATGCACTTGTGGAGGGGAGATTCGGCAGTCAGACCAATATGGAGGGAACGCTCCATTTCCTTGTCACCAATGAAAACGGTGAATGCAGGATCGCCGAATGGTACTGGGATGCTATGGATTCGCCGGACGCGGAACACCGCGGCAACTTCTCCGTCGAAACCCACCTTGGCTGGTGGGAGGAACCCACAAATTACGAGCCGCTATTTGAGACGCTCCAGATCACCATGGAATAATTCGCAGGACAGTCCGACGCGCGCGGGCTGTCCTTTTCATTGACAAGCCGGTCGTTTTGTGATACGATAGAACAAAAGGAGGGATGCCCATGCTTGCAATGTTTCAGAAGATCGCCGCGCAGCTTTGCCTGCCGGGGGAGCCGGTCAGTGCCGAAAGGCTTTCCGGCGGCAGGGTGAACGAGACCCATCGGGTGCGGCTGCGCAGTGCGGGGCTGGAGAAGGACTACGTCTTCCAGCGGCTGAGCGAGACGGCCTTCCGCGAGCCGGAGCGCGTCATGCGCAATATCGCCGTCGTCACAAAGCATCTGGCAGGGAGGGGCGTTCCCGTCCAGCAGTACTACCACACGCCGGAGGGGAGCGCCCTCATCCGGATGGACGGCCTCTGGCGCGTGACGGATTATGTCTGGGGGAGGAGCTATGCCGCGCCCGACACGCCTGCGCGGCTCTCCGAGGCGGGGCGCGCCTTCGGGGCGTTCCTCCGGAATCTGTCGGATCTTGACGGCGCGACGCTCTGCGAAACGATCCCGCGCTTTCACGACACGCGCGGACGGCTCGATGATTTCTTTCTGCACGAGGCATGCGCCGATGTGGAAAAACGCGCCGTGCTGCGCCCCCTGACGGAGCGTCTTGCCGCGCTGCGTGCGCCGGCTTCGGCGGTGTATGATCGCTGCACGGCATCCCTGCCGCTGCGCGTCACGCACAACGACACCAAGTGCAGCAATGTCCTGTTTTCGCCGGGAACCGACCGCTTCCGGATGGTGATCGACCTCGACACCGTCATGCCCGGCTATGCGGTGTATGATTTCGGGGATGCGGTGCGTTCCGCATGCACCTGTGAGGACGGAAGAACGCTCAGTATGCAGCGGTTTTCGGACTTTTCGAGAGGGTATCTCTCCGAGGCGGCAGCATCCCTTACGCCGGAGGAAGCCGCCCTGCTCGCGCCTGCGGCAATGGCGGTCACCGCGGAGCTTGCAGCGCGTTACTGCGATGACTGGCTGACGGGCGCAGGGTACTTTCAGGTCAGTGTGCCGGACGGCCATCTGCTGCGCGCGGACGCGCTCCTGTCCCTTGCGGAGGATCTCCTGCGCCGCCTGCCGGAGATGGGCAGGGTGCTGGGAAACTTTCTGTAGTTCATAATTATTTAACGTTTTCTTCATTTTTCTTGTGCTATTCTGAAAATGTGTAGTTGTATTTTTCTGTAAAATGCACAGATTGAACAAAAACGCCGGACAGATGCGGCTGACAAATCTTCACGGTCAGCAGAGCTTTACTGCGGAGAATTTCGCGGGTGCTGATATGGACGGCGACGGCAGTGTTACGGTCTTCGACCTCGGCGCGCTCAAGAAGTTTGTGACCGCTTCCTGATGCGCAGCAGCGTAAACTGAAACAAAAAGACCCGCTTTGCAGCGGGTCTTTTCAGTCTGTCGAAAAACTGAGAACAAAGCATCGGGCGACCGCACGATGCAAGGGGGTCGGGGGTGAACCCCCCGAAATGCAGCCCCTCCCCTCGGGGAGGGGTTGGGGTGGGGGCAGTTTACGAATGCCTTCCTCTAAGAAAAGAGACTTTTTCTGCAAGCTGAGGCACGGGATGACCGTGCCTTTTCTTGCATTCCCTGTGTGATTGGGAAGTAAAAATGATGCGTAATGCCAGTTTTATGGAATGACTATTGCATTTTATGAGAAAATGTGATAAAATTAGGATTGATGCTAAAAAATGGAGGTGAGAACAGAACCAAGGGGGATCATGTTTGGTAAATCCTTTGTGCGGATGCACAAAAAAATAAAAGGAGGTATTTATGAAGAAAAAGAAAATCCTGGCACTTGCTGCTGCGGCGGCAATGTGCAGCACGACGCTGCTGCAATTCCCAGCTGGCATCTTTACTGCCCAGCTTTCGGCGATGGCGGCGGAGGGGGATGTGGCAATCACTGCTGAAAACTTCCCCGATGCGGTATTCCGCCGCTATGTGGACGAAACACTCGACTTCATCGATGACGGTGTCCTCACACCGACGGAAATTGCAGTGACGACGACAATTGATTTGTATTCGGCAGGCATTTACACGATCCGTGATCTCACGGGCGTGGAGTATTTTACCGCACTGGAATATCTGGATTGCTGCGATAATGTTTTGACCAGTCTGGATGTGAGCCAGAATACAGCATTGACCACGCTGTATTGCGAAAACAATCTGCTGACCAGTCTGGATGTGAGCAAGAATACAGCACTGACCTATCTGTGTTGCTACTCCAACCAGCTGACCAGTCTGGATGTGAGCAAGAATACAGCACTGACCGAGCTGTATTGCGACTACAACCAGCTGACGAGTCTGGACGTCAGCAAGAATACAGCACTGGAATGGCTGGATTGCGAATCTAACCCCCTGCTGGCGGTGAATGGCGTGGGTGATACAATCAATGACTTTGAGGCTGATCCGATTCTGACAGCGGAACTGCTGGCGGCATCCGTGACGCTTGCTGACTATGGCATTGTGGAGGAGCATATCTCCGACCTCATGGGCGGTACCATCACGGATGGTGTCCTCACACCGGATGCAGACGTGGTGACCTACACCTATGCCTGCGGCGGCGGAAAGACCATCGACTGCACGATACAGTTTGGCATCACAGTGAATGAGGAGAACTTTCCTGACGAGACCTTCCGCACCTTTGTGTCCGGTTCTTTCGACACAGACGCGGATGGCATTCTCACAATTCGTGAAATTGAGGCAGTAACGACGATGAATGTCGTTTATATGGGAATTACCGACCTCACAGGCGTGGCGTATTTCACGGAATTGACCGCTTTGAATTGTTCCGGCACCCTGCTGACCAGTCTGGACGTGAGCAAGAATACAGCACTGGAATGGCTGGATTGCAGCGACAACCAGCTGACGAGTCTGGACGTCAGCAAGAACACGGCTCTGACCACTCTGTATTGCGAAAACAACCAGCTGACGAGTCTGGATGTGAGCCAGAACACGGCACTGGAACAGCTGTATTGCCACTTCAACCAGCTGACGAGTCTGGATGTGAGCAAGAATACAGCACTGACCTATCTGTATTGCTATGGCAACTGGCTGACCAGTTTGGATCTGAGCGAGAATACAATGCTGAATATTCTGGATTGCAAATATAACCCCCTGCTGGCACTGAACGGCGTGAGCGATACAATTGTTGATTTTTACGCCGATCCGCTGGATGCGGCAGTACTGCCGCCAGCACCGGTGACCCTTGCAGACTATGGCATTGTGGAGGAGAATATCTCCGACCTTACGGACGGTACCATCACGGATAGTGCCCTCACAGCGGATGCACACGAGGTGACCTACACCTATGATTGCGGCAGCGGAAAGACCATCGCCTGCACGATGCAGTTTGGCATCACAGTGAATGAGGCGAATTTCCCCGACGAGACCTTCCGCACCTATGTGGATGAAAACTTCGACACGACCGATGATGGCATCCTCACAGCCGAGGAAATTGCGGCAGTAACGAGGATCGATTTCTATTCGACGGACATTACCACCGTAACAGACCTCACAGGCGTGGCGTATTTCACGGCACTGGACTATCTGGATTGCAGCAACAACCAGCTGACCAGTCTGGATGTGAGCAAGAATACAATGCTGAAATATCTGTATTGCGGAAACAACCAGCTGACAAGTCTGGACGTCAGCCAGAACACGGCACTGACCTATCTGTATTGCGAAAACAACCAGCTGACGAGTCTGGATGTGAGCAAGAACACGGCACTGACCTATCTGGCTTGCTCTGACAACCAGCTGACGAATCTGGATGTGAGCAAGAATGCGGCACTGATTCGTCTGTTTTGTGACTCTAATCTGCTGACGAGTCTGGATGTGAGCAAGAATACAATGCTGGAATATCTGAATTGCAGCAACACTCTGCTGACCAGTCTGGATGTGAGCAAGAATACAATGCTGGAATATCTGTATTGCGACTACAACCCCCTGCTGGCACTGAATGGCGTGAGCGATACGCTCCTCAACGGTTCCGCAGATTCACTGGCGGCAGCGGATTTGCTGACAACTTCCGTAACGCTTGCGGACTATGGCATTGTAGAGGAGAATGTTATCAACCTTAAGGGCGGTACCATCAAGGACGGTGTTCTCACACTGGATGCGGACGAGGTGACCTACACCTATGATTGCGGCAGGGAACGGACCATCGACTGCACAATGCGGTTGGGCATCACAGTGAATGAGGCGAAGTTCCCGGATGAGTCCTTCCGCATGTATGTGTCCGATTCTTTCGATACAGACGCGGATGGTTTCCTCACAATTGGTGAAATTGAGGCAGTAACGACGATGACTGCCACTGGTATGGGAATTACCGACCTCACAGGCGTGGAATACTTCACAAAATTGACCTTTTTGGATTGTTCCGGCAACCAGCTGACAAGTCTGGATGTGAGCAAGAATACCGCACTGACCTATCTGGATTGCGGATACAACAAGCTGACCAGTCTGGATGTGAGCGAGAATACCGCACTGACCTATCTGGATTGCAGATACAACAAGCTGACCAGTCTGGATGTGAGCAAGAATACAGCACTGGAACAGCTGTATTGCTATAGCAACAATCTGCTGACTCTGAACGTCAGTGGCTGTACAGCACTGACGAGTTTGAAATGCGATGAAAACTTCTTGACAAGTCTGGACGTGAGCGACTGCACAAAGCTGGAACTCTTGAAGACGGATGAGAATCTGCTGACCAGCTTGGATGTGAGCCAGAACACGGCACTGACCTCTCTGGACTGCGACAGCAACAAGCTGACCGGTCTGGATGTGAGCCTGAATACAATGCTGGAATATCTGGATTGCTACAACAACCAGCTGACCGGTCTGGATGTGAGCGAGAATACCGCACTAATCGAGCTGTATTGCGATAATAACCAGCTGACCAGTTTGGGTTTGAGCGAGAATACCGCACTAACCAAGCTGGAGGCGGATGAGAACCAGCTGACCAGTTTGGATTTGAGTAAGAATATCGCACTGGAATATGTGGACGTTGACGGCAACCAGCTGACAACACTGGATGTCAGCAAGAATACGGCACTGATCTCTCTGGATTGCTACAATAACCAGCTGACCAGTTTGGATGTGAGCCAGAATACGGCGTTGACTGAACTGTATTGCAATTACAACCAGCTGACCAGTCTGGATCTGACCCAGAATCCGGCATTGACAGAATTGTATTGCGGCCAGAATCCGCTCCTTGCGGTGCAGACAGCGGCGGCACTGACAACATTTAAAGCTGACGACATTGTCTTTGCAGCTGATTCCATGATGCTTTGTCTGGCGGACTATGGCATGGATGCGGCGAAGATGAGCGATTTCTCCGGCTGTGTACTGACGGCTGGCAACACCATGCTTTTCCTGACGGATAAAAGCGGCAAGGCAAGCTATACCTATCAGGTAAATGACACAAACAGCATCACAGTTACCGTGACCTTCACGATAACGACGGTGCCGCTGGATGAGGAACATTTCCCCGATGCGGCGTTCAGAGCTTATGTGGATGAAACCTTCGACACGACCGATGATGGCATTTTGATGCCGGCAGAAATTGCGGCAGCCACGACTATCAATGTTAGTAACACGGGGATTACAGACCTCACAGGCGTGGCGTATTTCACGGCTCTGACCTATCTGGATTGCAGCAACAACCAGCTGACGAGTCTGGATGTGAGCAAGAACACGGCTCTGACCGATCTGTATTGCGACAATAACCCCCTGCTGGCAGTGAACGGCGTGAGCCCGTCCATCACAGATTATGATGCTGATCCGCTTGTCGCATATCTGGCACCGGCTTCTTCTGTAACCCTCAGCGATTATGGTATTGTGGAAGGGAATATTTCCGACCTGACAAATGCTTCCATTGTTGATGGTGCGATTGTGCCGACCGCAGTTCCGGCTGAAGTGACCTATACATACGATGTGGACGGCGAGGACGGTGACAAGACCATCGCCTGCAAGATGCAGTTCGGTGTCGAGATAAATGCGGCGAACTTCCCCGACGCGACCTTCCGCACCTATGTGGATGAAAAATTCGACACGACCGATGACGACATTCTCACAGCCGAGGAAATTGCGGCGGTGACGGAGATCAATTTCTATTCGGCGGACATTACCACCGTAACAGACCTCACAGGCGTGGCATATTTCACGGCACTGATCAATCTGAATTGCTCCTCCAACCAGCTGACAAGTCTGGATGTGAGCAAGAACACGGCACTGATCTCTCTGACTTGCTCTGACAACCAGCTGACGAGTCTGGATGTGAGCGAGAACACGGCACTGAAGGTTCTGACT
>CAYYIT010000034.1:0-25205 GCA_964472035.1 uncultured Ruminococcus sp. | reverse complement strand
CGTTCGACAGCTTTATTATTATAGCACGGTTTTGGGGAATTGTCAAGTAGAAGAAGTGTCACTGAATCATGTCGGTTTTTGTCAGTTTTCACCAACTGTTTTCTATATACATATAATAATATAAACAGGCAGTTTGTCTTTTTTATAAAATCCTCGTTTCTTGCTGCAAGGATTTACAATATTTTTCATAATTTTCTAAAAAATGTGCTTTACCCCCTTTTCAAATACATTTTTTTGTGGTATAATAAAGTTGATTGTTTTGAGAATCCTCTTCTCATGACGCTATTCAAGGCAATTACCAATGTTAATGATGATATATTCTTAGGAGGTACGTTATGACTGTACAGGAACTTTATGATGTTTGGCGCAAGAATGCCATTGATGATCCCGATCTTCTTGACGAGCTGAACGGCATCGAAGGCAATGATGGAGAGATCCGAGAAAGATTCTATCGTGATCTCGAATTCGGAACCGGTGGTCTTCGTGGTGTGATCGGTGCCGGTACTAACCGCATGAATGTATATACCGTTCGCCGCGCAACACAGGGCCTCGCAAATTACGTTAAGGCATCTTTCTCCGCGCCTTCTGTAGCCATCTCCTATGACAGCCGTATCAAGTCCGATGTGTTTGCAAAAGCTGCTGCTTCCGTACTTGCTGCCAATGGTGTCAAGGTACACATTTACACTGAACTGATGCCCACTCCCATGCTTTCTTTTGCAGTACGCGCGCTGCACTGCAGTGCCGGCATTATGGTTACTGCAAGCCATAACCCCGCAAAGTACAATGGCTACAAGGCGTACGGTGAGGACGGCTGCCAGATCACCCTTGAGGTTGCTGAGGAAGTGATCAATCAGATCAATGCACTCGACATGTTCGCAGATGTGAAGACAGTGGATTTCGATGCTGCGGTTGCTGATGGCATGATCCAGTATATTGATCAGTCGGTTATTGAAGAATATTATAAAAATGTACTTGCACAGGGAATCAATACCGAACTGTGTGCAGACAGCGGTCTGAAGATCGTGTATACACCTCTGAACGGCACAGGCAACAAGCCCGTTCGTGAGATCCTCTCCAGAATCGGTATTAAGGATGTGACCGTTGTCAAGGAGCAGGAAATGCCCAACGGCAGCTTCCCGACCTGTCCTTATCCGAACCCTGAGATCCGTGAGGCACTTGAACTTGGTCTGAAGTACTGTGATGAAGTCAAGCCCGACCTGCTGCTTGCTACCGATCCTGATGCGGACCGCGTTGGTATTGCTGTTCCGGACGGCGATGATTATGCACTGTTCAGCGGTAACGAAGTCGGCGCAATGCTGCTCGAATACATCTGCAGTGAGCGTATCAAGAACGGTACCATGCCCGCAAATCCGATTGCCGTCAAGACCATCGTTACGACCGATCTTGTCAAGGCGATCTCTGCAAACTATGGTCTTGAAGTGATCGACGTTCTGACCGGCTTCAAGTTCATTGGCGAGCAGATCGGTTTCCTGGAAGACAAGGGCGAGGAGAACCGCTACGTCTTCGGTTTCGAGGAGAGCTATGGTTATCTTGCAGGTACCTATGTGCGTGATAAGGATGCTGTTGTAGCTTCCATGCTTATCTGCGAGATGGCTGCATACTACCGCACCAAGGGTATCTCCATGATCCAAGCGCGCGAGAACCTCTATAATAAGTACGGTGTGTTCAATCACCAGCTGGAGAGCTTTACCTTCGAGGGCGAAAGCGGCATGAAGCAAATGCAGAGCCTGATGCAGCAGCTGCGTACTGAGCAGCCTGCTGATATTGCAGGACTGAAGGTTACTTCTGTTTCCGACTATCAGCTGAGTGTGACCAAGGATATCGCTACCGGTGCGACAACAGAGATCACGCTGCCGAAGTCCAATGTTCTGGTATTCAATCTCGAGCAGGGCGCAAAGGTTGTGATCCGTCCCTCCGGTACTGAGCCGAAGATCAAGTGCTACTACACCACCGTTGGTGCAACGATGGATGAAGCTGAGGCACTCGAGAAGAAGCTCATGGCAGATTTCGGCCAGCTGTTTCAGTAAAAGAAGATAAAATCAACCCCGGAAAGTTCTGCTTTCCGGGGTTTTCATTATGTCCAGTATTCACACCAGTTTTTCAGGCTTGCAAGAAACAGTACCTGCGTGTATTCCTTTGGATCCACAAGCTTTGCAAGATCATCCGTTGTCGATTCCAGATCAATGACACAGATCTCGCTGTAATGCTGCGCAAGGAACGGGATCATGCAGTCGGCAAAGTCATCCTTATACAGGAGCAGCCGCTTTCCGTTTTCGAGATCCGTCCGGATCACCAGCTTATCGCAGGGCGTTCCCAGATAGAAACGATACTGATCCTCTTCGGAATTGAGCAGCGCCATGTCATACACATGCGGTTCCCGCTCCTCTGTTTTGCCGTTCTGATAATATGCATTCACCTCGGTGATCAGCGCACCGCTTTCGCAGTGGTAATAGTCCAGGACATCCGGCTGGATCCCCTCGACAAGCGTCCTTTCATACAAATCGCCGCGGAAATCCGTGCTGACATGGGAGATCACATAACGCGAATACGGGATCGCACTGAAGCCCATCTTCTGGATCGCAGTCTGATAGACACAGTATGCACCATAGCTCGTCCAGTGGGAATCCGTCCGATAGTAAATATAGGCATCCGATACGGAGGACAGGATGTGATGCGTATCGATGCACCGCACATAGCTGTTCACTCCGGCATACAGGTTCCTGAGCAGCAGTTCCTGATCCGCAGTCACCACATTATTCGGAAGCTGGTTCTCATAAATTGAGGTCGCTGAAGGCGCAAGGATCAGATATGTCGGAAGCTGATAGGTCTCGTAGAACTGATTGATCCCCTCCGCCATCGTTTGAATGTTGCTTTTTTCAACCGTCGCGATCTTTTCCAGCATCATTCCGTCCGTGATATAGACATCCTGAATGAGCTTTTCGCCGAGCAGCATATCCATTCCGGATTTCAGACGGAACAGGACATCATGGAATCCCATGGATTCTGCCATGTATTCCTCTACCTGTACCGACCATGTGCCGTTCATGACAGTGGAAACCGTCGGCTTCGGGAAGGACGAAGGATCCGCCTTCCGAAGGGATGCTGCCATCAAAATCAGAAGCACTGCCGAACAGAGCAGAACTGTCTGGTATAGTGTTCGCTTTTTCACCAAACCACCTCCAATTCCTTACAGACGCAGCCACATGAAGGGCTGCTGTTTGGCATATACCATGGATGCGATACAGAATACCAACAGAACACACTCCCAAAGCGGAAGCAGCATCCGCAGGGCACGTCCGGCTTTGGTGCCGGCGATGCGTTCCGAAATATTCTGGAACAGATCCGTCGCGATGTAAAAGCAGATCAGCAGCAGCGCTACATAGGACGTGAAGTAATAGAATCCGAAATGATCCGCAATGCTGCCGCCAAGTCCCAGCATCGCACGCCAGTAATGGCCCGCTTCCCTGAGATTTTCCGCAAAGAACATCACCCAGCTGAACTGGAGAAAAATAAAGGTATACAGCACGCCGAACAGGTAATTGCGCTTCAGGATCGGTTCCAGCACCATCTGCTCGACCATCAGGATCACACCGACCAGCGTTCCCCAGAGAAGAAGCTGCAGACTGTTTTCATACCAGAGACCGATGAGCATCCACATCAGCACAAGGGATGCATATTTCACCCATCGACGGTGCGTACGGTCAAACAGAAACGACCGGAAATTCCGCTGGAACCAAAGACCTGTCGTGATGTTCCAGCTCTGGCAAAATGCTGTAAGGCTGGGAGAAAAGAACGGCTGGCGAAAATTTTTAGGAAAGCTGAAGCCGAAGCACTCGCCCAGTCCCCTCGCCATTTCCGAATAGCCAAGCAATTCGTAGTAGAGATACAGCGAAAAACTGATCACCGTAAGCCATGCTGTCAGAAAGCTGAGGGCACCGGTATCCGTCTGCCGCAGCTCCTGGAACACATACCACAGCGTATTGGCAAGAATGACCTTTTCGGTGAGTCCGCGCAGGAAGATCCCCAGCCCCTTCCCAAGCTTCAGGATGTTGCTTGGACGGTCGGAGAGCTGTTCTTTGAACTCAGGGTAGGACACGAGAGGGCCGGCAAACAGCACGGGGAAAAATGTCAGGTACAGCGAAACATGCAGGAAATTGCGCTCCGCATCGTATTTTTTCTTGTAAATACCGATCAGGTAGCCAATACTGTTCAATGTAAACAGCGCAATGCCGATCGGGAAAAGGTAGCGGCGATCCCCCTGAAGCAGGTCCCTTGCCGCGATCATGCCCCCTGCCAGCAGGAGGACGGAACACAGCAGGATTCCCTTCCGGAGCAGTCGCTTCTGTGAAAGCTTCTGCAGCAAAATACCAATGCCGTAGGCGATACCGGCATAGAGCAGCGGAAACACAAGCCGCAGCGGCACGCTCCATCCGTAGAGCAGCCATCCACTGCAAAGCAGAAACACATTCTTTCCGCCCTTGGGAATGCAATAATACAGGATCAGCAGCACGGGCAGTGCCGCCATCAGAAATGTCAGTGAGGCAAGGTACATCTTATTGTTCCTCCGCTTCTTCCGGCTGGATCATCGCAAGGAAATCCTCGCGCGTCATCATGGAATTCAGGATCTCGAGCAATGCCGTTGCCGACAGCATGGACGGCAGTCCGAGCTTTTGCTGCAGCGCGCGTCTTGCCTGCGCACTGTCCGCTCCTCCGCTGAGACCGGCAAAATACAGATCCGCTTTTGTGATCGGCTCGCCCTCCGGCATCTGCTCCGTCAGGACGCCTGCCTTCCGGAAGGCCTCGCGAAGCACCTCGGCATCGATCCCTTCCACGCCGAGCTTGCCCTCTGCGGAGGGCTTTTCCTTTCGTTTCTCCTTGCCGAACACATCGGGGATATAGAGGTTGCGGATCTTGCCATCGGGGATCGCGCCCTTCAGGTAACCGCGGATCCGGAATCCGGCGCGGTCGGAATCCGTAAGGATAATGATTCCCGTGGTTCTGGCATAATGCCGGATGAGTTCGAGCATCTCGGCATCCTTGAAGATCCGGAAGCCATGGGTGGGGATGATCACAGCCTTCACAAGGGAGGAGAGCTTGATCTTATCGTATTTTCCTTCGACAATAATTGCCTGGTTGACTTGCAGCATGATTCCTCCTTCTATGCCTGCAGCATTGCAACGATCGTTTTTTCAAACAGCACACGCTCATTCACGGCACCGGAGTGCAGCACTTTTTCTGCATCGCGCAGCAGGCAGAGGCAATGTGTGATATGCTCATCCGCTTCGCCCATGCTGTCGCGGAAGGCGTTTTCCACGGTGAATCCGAAGCGATAGGAAAAATCGGATGTCATGTCCTGGATGGAACGCCGTTCGCGGCGTGCAGCTGCCGCACGCTGCAGATCGATCAGACAGCCGGCAACGGTCGCCATCAGATAGGGCATCTCCACGCGCAGGGCAAGCAGCTCATCGACTGCACGCATGGCATCGCGCGGACGCCGCTTGATGATCGCCTTTGTCAGGGCATACACCGTCGTCTCCAGCTGCGGGGTCACCATGTCACGGATCATCGCTTCGGTGATCTCGCCGCCGTCCGCAAAGGCACAGAGCTTGCCAAGCTCCTGTTTTACCAGAAGCGACTGGCTGCCGCACAGTTCAGCAAGGAGATGCGCTGCACTGCGCTCGATGGTACAGCCCGCCCTTCTCACGGCAACGGTGATATCCTGTGCCATGGCAGAGGACGTTTTCGGCTCAAGGGCACAGACCGTTCCATGCTTTGCGATATAATCAACAAGTGTCTTATTCTTCGGCGTGGGCTTTTTATTCTTTCCGGTTTTGCCGCCGTAAATGTCAAAGCCGGTCACATAGAAGATCAGAACGGTTCCGGACGCAACGTTTTCAAGGATCTGCATAAGCGTCTTGCGCTGATCCTCGCGCAGGGATTCCATATTGCAGTCATGCACAAGGATGCAGTTGTAATCCGTGAACATCGGACACATCTCTGCCTCGTCCGCAAGCTCACTCAGATCCAGCGCGGTTCCTTCAAATTTCGTCACATCTTCCATCGCCGGACTGCCATTGACGTGCTTGAGCAGCTTTTTGACGCAGGTTTCCACCTGCAGCACATCGCTGCCATAGAAGCAGTAGAGATTGGCAACGGCGCCGGTTTTGAGCTGCTCCTGCAGCCCTCTCGCATCAAGAATTGGCATGTAGTCTCCTCACTCTGCAATCCCCGGACGGGGTGATTGTCAGTTCCAAATTATTTTCACCGATATAGGTGTAATCATCTGCGGTATAGGCAGCATCCTCGTCCAGAACGATCAGAATACTGCTTTCCGGCACGTCCTTGCTGCATGTTCCGTAGATGGTCAGAATATCATACTCCGGCAGGACAGCGTGCTTTTCGCGGCTGCATACAAAACGGAGTCCTCCGAATGCAATTGCTGCACCGTTTTCGTTCGCAGAAAGCAGTGCTCCATCCAGCAGCTGCTCATACTCCGGCTGCAATATGATGGGCTCATCAAACAGCATCGGCTGTTCGAGATCCGGCATTGGCTCTGCTGCAAGCACCCGCTCCGGCTGGCATAATGCCAGCTGCTGCGCGTATTTCGTCAGGCTCTTCGCCTTCGGCTGACACAGGTAGAGCGTATCGATCGCATCTATGCCACAGGATTGGAGATAGGTGTTCACATAGGACGGCAGCTGCGTGGTCCCGCTTGCATCTACGATGACCGCTTCACCGCCTGAATGCAGCACCAGTACGCAGTGATCGTCATCTCCGAGAACGGCGATACGCAGATTCCGATCGGTATACCACTGCGAAAAAGCAGCTGAACATGTTGCCATCCCCATTCCGAGAATGATCGCAGTACACATCCATCTGCGGCTGCGGTACAGGATCCAGCAAACAAGCACAAACAGACAGGTCAGCCATATGATGATGACTGCACCGCGATGCTCCGTTCCGGTATGCGTCCACGGAAGCGCAGCGAGCTGCTGCGAGATACGCAGCACTGAATCCGCAATCTCTGCGGCTCCTCGCAGCAGCAGCGCGGCAATGGGTCCCAATCCGCCTCCGAGCAGGAGTGCCAGTACCGTCAGCAGCATTGCCAGCATGCACAACGGCACAAGCAGAAGATTGGCAAGCGGAGAGATCAGGGAGACCTCACGAAAATACACAAGGCTCACCGGCAGCACCGTAAGATACACGATCACTGCACTGCAAACCGACCGGAAAACACGCTGCACCGTGGTTTTGGCAGGGATCGGCGCTGTCATACAGGGCGCAAGCACACCGATGCCGAAGGCGCCGCAGAATGAGAGCCAGAACCCTGCGCTGTGGACGACCATGGGGTTTTCGATCCCAAGCAGAAGCATTGCAATGCTCAAGGAATTAAAGGTATCCGCTGTACGGAAAAATAGCGTTGCACTCTGCGAGAGCAGGATCATGATGCAGGCGCGCTTGACGGAGACGGTTTCTCCGACACAAAGCACAAAGAGCAGTGCAAGCACGGCCATGATCCCGAATGAAGCTCTCCTGTCCACCTTGCATTTCCGCAGCAGATGCACCACGCAGAGCGCGAGGAAGTCAAGATGCAGACCGGATACCGCAAGAATATGTCCGATGCCCATCCGGTAGAGCGAGGTCTTGGTGCTGCTTGCCATGCCGGTTTTATCCCCGAAGAGCATACCCGTCAAGAGCATGCCGCTTTCTTCACCGCAGGAGGCATGAATGCGATCCGACATGGTTTCACGGAATTCATACAGAACAGTGCGCAAGGTCTTAGCAGTACGCGATGTGTGAACTGCCTGCGTTCCCCACTCCATTTTTAGAAAGACATTCTCTGCGCTGCGATAGGCCACCTCATCGAAGAGATAGTCGGATTCCATTGCCTTCGCCTCGCCCGTCAGATGCAGCGTATCACCATAGCGATAGCTGCTGTTATCACAGAAATACTGGAGTTTTGCAGACTGTCCATCACTGAATGCGCCGTCCAGAAGATAGGTGGCATAGCCGCTGCTGTGCGTTGTTTTTGACGTGATCCTGCCGGAAAATTCCACCTCCGGCCTCTCTGCGTACGAAAGGACCTTACTGACGTAAAACGCATCATGGCACCAATAGACACAGCACGCCGTCAGAACTGACAGCGTGCTGAGAAGTACATATTTCCAGACATCTTTCCGGTAGCGGAGTACCGCCGCGGCTGCCAGCAGGATCATACCAACCGCCAGAAACCAGAAATGTCTGTGTACAACGGACGCAATCAGCAAACCGGCTGTATAGGGCAAGCCAAGGTACAAAGCCGTCCGTTTCATAAAAATCAGTCCTTAAAGAACAGTGGAAGCGGTTCAAGGAATTCGATATCATCTCGCTCTGCTGCATCGCCCTCGGCGAGAACAGCAGCCTTGCCGACGATGTTGCCGCCTGCGGCAGCCGTCAGCTTTTCGAGCGCGATCAGGGATTCACCCGTACTGATGACATCATCCACCAGCAGGACGCGCTTGTCCCTGAGCAGTTCTGCCTTGCATCCATCAAGATGCAGGACCTGTTCATTTGCGGTCGTGATGGACTTCACATTGACGGAAACCACATCCTGCATGTAGAGCTTTACGGATTTTCTTGCCACCACGTAGTTCTTGCCGCTCTGACGCGCCATCTCATAGGCGAGCGGAATACCCTTGCTCTCGGCAGTCAGGATCACATCGAATTCCGGTACCTTTGCAAGGAGCTGCTTTGCGCTCTCGACGGTAACTTCCACGTCGGAGAACATAATGAATGCAGCAATATCAAGCTTTTCATTCACCGGACACATACGCAGCTCGCGCGCAAGGCCGGCGATCTTCATCTGATAGAATTCAGCCATTTTGGACATCCACCTTCCTGTTAGCCGAGGGACTGCTCTCCCCAGCCCATCTTCACGCCTGCAACCATGTGGAAATGCAGGTGCATTACGGTCTGTCCGGCATCCTCACCACAGTTGTTAATGATACGGTAACTCTCAATGCCTTCCTTTTCCGCAATTTTTGCAGCTGCCTCAAAGATCTTGGCAACCACTGCGGAATTCTCCGCAGTGATCTCCTTTGCGCAGCAGATGTGGGTCTTCGGGACGATCAGATAATGGATCGGTGCGATCGGACTGATGTCCTTGAATGCGAATACAAATTCGTCCTCATATACCTTAGCAGAGGGGATCTCCCCTGCGATAATCTTACAGAACAGACAATCCATAGCTGTTTCCTCCTGTTTTATCAGTTGCTGAGTACTTCGCCGACGATGCTTTCCAGACCGAGCAGGGCTTCGTCCACCATGTAGGTCTTGCCGATACCGGCCATTGCATTGTCGGGACGGCCGCCGCCCTTACCGCCTGTGATCGCAGACACGCGCTGTACGATCTTGCCGGCATGCGCGCCCTTGGACACAGCGTCCTTGGTGCAGACACAGTAGAGGGTACCCTTCTCGCCGTCAACACCAGCAAATACAGCAATGACGGACTTATCCATGCTCTTGACCTGGTCGCCGAGCTTGCGGAGCATATCCGCACCGGCGCCGCCCAGCATTGCAGAAACCACCTGAATGCCTGCAACTTCCTTGGCATTGTCGAAGAGGGTGTCGATGACATTGCCTGCCATCTTCTGTCTGAGCTGCTCAACCTGCTTTTCAGCATCCTTGAGCTGCGCAGTCATTGCCGTGCAGCGAGCGGTCAGCTCGGACGGATTGTTCAGCTTCAGAGCCTTTGCGCTCTCAAGCACAGTATTCTTATAGCTGTCGAGGAGTGCCAGTACACCGGCACCGGTCACAGCCTCAATTCTGCGGACACCGGAAGCAACGGAGCTTTCGGATACGATCTTCAGAAGACCGATATTTGCAGTATTGGAAACATGGGTACCGCCGCAGAACTCAATGGAATGCTCGCCGGCCTTAACAACGCGTACAACATCGCCGTACTTTTCGCCGAAGAGTGCCATTGCGCCGAGCTTCTTGGCTTCCTCGATGGGCATTTCGTTCACATCCACCGGAATTGCTTCAAGGATCCAGCCGTTGACGATCTTCTCGACCTTCTCGATCTCCTCGGTGGTCATTGCGCTGAAGTGGGAGAAGTCGAAGCGGCATGCCTTGGCATTGACAAGCTGGCCTGCCTGATGCACATGATCGCCCAGTACCTGACGCAGAGCTGCCTGCAGGAGGTGCGCTGCGGTGTGGTTTCTCATAGTTGCCTGACGTGTGCAGGTGCAGATCTCTGCCTTTGCGGCATCACCGGTGCGCATACTGCCGGATTCTACCGTACCGAAATGCAGATAGTGGCCGTCCTCATCCTTGGTGACTGCGGTCACCTTGAATTCGCCCTCATCCGTCACGATGGAACCGAAGTCATTCACCTGACCGCCGCTCTCCGCATAGAAGGGAGTACGGTCAAGTACAAGTGCAGCGGCATCGTCAGCGATGGCATAATCCACCACTGCCTGATCCTTCACAACGGCAAGGATCTTTGCCTCTGCGGAAAATTCTGTATAGCCGACAAATGCAGTTGCCGGTGCATCGATCTTTACGCTGCCGTCCGCCCAGGAGGAGCTTGCCTTGGCAAGATGATCTGCCTTTGCGGTTTCACGCTGCTTCTTTACGAGCGCTCTGTAGCCCTCTTCATCAACTGCAAAGCCGCGCTCTGCAGCGATCTCCAGTGTCAGATCGAAGGGGAAGCCGTAGGTATCGCTGAGCTTGAAGATATCCTCACCTGCGAGGGTCGTTGCCTTTTCTGCCTCAGCCTTGTCCATTACCTGGTTCAGCAGCTCCATGCCCTTGTCGATGGTCTTAGCGAAAGCCTCTTCCTCGACCTTGATGATCTTCTTGATATAAGCACGCTTTTCATCCAGCTCGGGATA
Organism: uncultured Ruminococcus sp.; assembly: GCA_964472035.1. GTDB lineage: Bacteria > Bacillota > Clostridia > Oscillospirales > Ruminococcaceae > UBA3855. Next base: position 14,310 of record CAYYIT010000034.1, on the reverse strand, counting down.
AGCGTTCTTGTTTTCATTGATGACGGTATCGCATACCTCATGCAGGAAGGTTCCCTCGATGCCGATCATTCTGCCGTGTCTTGCTGCTCTTCTCAGCAGACGACGGAGAACATAGCCTCTGCCCTCGTTGGACGGAAGAACGCCGTCGCCGACCATGAAGGTGGTGCTTCTGATATGGTCGGTGATAACGCGCAGGGAAACGTCGGTATTCTCGTTGCCTTCCTTATAGGTCACGCCGGAGAGCTTCTGGATGTGCTTCATGATGTTCTGTACGGTGTCAACCTCGAAGAGGTTGTCCACTCCCTGCATGACGCAGGCAAGACGCTCCAGACCCATACCGGTGTCGATATTCTTGTGTTCCATCTCGGTGTAGGTGCCCTTACCATCGCTGTCGAACTGGCTGAATACGAGGTTCCATACCTCTACGAAACGGTCGCACTCGCAGCCTACCTTACAATCGGGAGAACCGCAGCCGTGTGCTTCGCCGCGATCGAAATAGATCTCGGAGCAGGGGCCGCAGGGACCGGAGCCATGCTCCCAGAAATTATCCTCTCTGCCAAGACGTACCATATGCTCATGGGCAACACCGATCTCCTGTGTCCAGATATCGTATGCCTCATCGTCATCCTGGAATACGGATACATAGAGCAGTTCCTCGGGCATCTCGAGAACCTTGGTGAAGAATTCCCAAGCCCATGCGATGGCTTCCTTCTTGAAGTAATCGCCGAAGGAGAAGTTGCCGAGCATCTCGAAATAGGTACCGTGTCTTGCGGTCTTACCGACATTCTCGATATCGGGGGTGCGGATGCACTTCTGACAGGTAGTCACACGCTTATTCGGCGGTACAGCCTGACCCAAGAAGAACTTCTTCAGCGGTGCCATACCGGAATTGATCAGCAGAAGGCTCTTGTCGCCCTGGGGTACCAGAGAGGCACTTGCCATTCTTGTATGATTCTTGCTTTCGAAAAAGGACAGATACTGCTCACGCAGGTCATTGAGTCCACGCCATTCCATTTTTCATTCACTCCAAATTATTATTTTACAGGCTGTACACAAAAGAAAAGCCCTGTCACCGCTTCGGGACAAGGCAAGACTGCATTTGCACACAGTTGTCCTGTTGTGATACAAATACAGTATAACAGATTTTCGGCAAAAAGTCAATTGTTTTGAGAAATTTTTTCTGTTTGCGTACTGCTTTGGCATTCCGCTGTGATCCGGTCGGCGATCTCACGGAACACCGGTGCTGCCGCATCATTTCCGAAACCGCCGTCCTCAACCAGCACTGTGACGGCATACTGCGGATCCCCGATCGGGAAATACCCCGTGATCCATGCGTGGCAATATTCCACGCCGTTTTCGTCATAGCGGCCCGTCTGGGCTGTGGAAGTCTTCGCTGCTGCGAACACAAGCTCCGGCACAGCATTGGAGCTATCGCTTTCATTCACGGCTGCCTCCATCATATTCTGGAGGAAATACGCCATATTCCGCGGCATGGCCTGTGCATGCATGGGGGGCTTTTCATTCTCCGCGGTGGTTCCGTCAAGGGTGATCCCCTTGATCAGACGCGCAACGGGCATTGCGCCGTTATTGGCGATACCGCAGGTCATCTGCGTGATCTGCAGGGGTGTTGCGGTGAGCATACCCTGTCCGAAGCTGAAATTCGCCTTTTCCGCTGGCAGCAGCATATCCTGCGCGGAGGGCAGTGTTCCGGCGGACGACACGATGCCGCTTGATAATGCGATCTGCGTACCAAAGCCGAGGTTCTGCGCAGTTTCGCGCATGATTTCCGCATCAAGCCGCTGGCTCAGCTCAATGAAATAAGTGTTGCAGGAATAGATCATTGCCTGCTTCATGTCCACCTCCCCATGCCCCTTCCAGTCGTGACAGCGGAAGTACTGGCCGCTGATTTCCACATGGCCGGCGCATTCTGTGGAAAAATCAGTTTCTCCCTGGGCATATGCCGCAGCGCACGTCACCAGCTTGAAGATGGAGCCGACGCTGTAGGAATACAGGCAGCGGTTGATCAGCGGGCTGTCCGGATCCTCCAGCGCCTGCGCAAGTCCCTGCGGTGTATACGACGGAAAGCTTGCCATCGCGAGGACATCGCCGCTTTCCACCTCCATGACAACAATGGCGCCCTTGCGGATGCCGCTGCCCTCCTCTTCCACGATCCGCTGAATGCGGCTGTCGAGGGTCGTCATCAGTCCGGCATTGCTGTTTTCCAGAGGGTGGATGACGGGCTGCGTACCAAGCAGCACATTCCCTGCTGCGTCCATTGTATAGGTCACGGAGGCGATATCTTCTGTGCCGCGAAGGATCCGTTCGTAATCCGCTTCGAGACCCGTCACGCCCTCTCCCTCCTGCGAGGTATAGCCGATGACATGTTGAGCAAGCAGCTGCTCCGTTCTGCGCTCCGGCACGGAAAACACGATGATGTCGGGGGAAGCGAAGGTGTCCGTATCCACCTCTGCGCAAAATGGCATCCCTTCGCGTATTCCGCGGATCGCACCGCTGACGGTACGCAGATGGGGCAGCACTTCCGTGAGCGCTTCCTCCGTCGGAATGATCACCGCGCGGTACGACACTGTCTGATTGACAAGCGCAGTGCCGTTCCTGTCGTAGATCGTCCCCTGCGCTTCGCCCGCTGTAACTGTGCAGAGGCGCTGCTGCACAGCCGCATCGGCATAGCTCCCGTTTTTCATATGAATGGCGATATTGGCAACGAGCATCGCAAAGCAAAGCACGAGCGCAGCTGCCACCATGGTCAGTCGGTTTTCCATAACAAAGCACTCCCCCTTTATTCTCATTATTGGGAGAGTGCGCCTGAATTATTCGGTTGTTTCGGGCTTTCCGGCCGCCTCGAATGCTTTCATCAGCACTTCGCACGGATCCTTATCGTACAGCTCACACCAGGCGTAGAGCTCCTCCAGCGTCAGCGTCTCCGGACAGCGGTAACGCCTGCGGACGGTGCGTTCGGAAATACCAAGCTTCTCACAGACCTCGTCAAAGCCCTTGCCGCCCATTTCACGCCAGACGATCAGATTCAGACGGATGGCGTCGATGAATTTATCATAGTTTTCCTGATGGACAATCTTCATAACAGCCCCCCTTACGCTTCCAGAAGAACCGTGAACGGTCCATCGTTGCAAAGACGCACCTGCATCATTGCCCCGAACACACCATGCTCCACGTTCCGGACCTGCGGACGCAGCTGCTCCATGAACACCTCATACAGGTGCTCTGCAAGTGTCGGCTTTCCGGCATGGCAGAAGCTGGGACGGTTCTTCTTACAATCCGCATACAGCGTGAACTGGGAGATCACCAGCACCTCTCCATCCACATCACGGATGGACAGATTGGTTTTGTCATTCTCATCGGAGAAAATACGCAGCTTCACCAATTTATCCGCAAGCTGCCGCGCTGTCTGCTCCGTATCCTCCTCACCGACGCCGAGCAGGACAAGATAGCCCCTGCCGATCTGACCGACGATCTGCTCTTCCACTGCAACGGAAGCCTCCGTCACGCGCTGTACTACCAGCTTCATTGTTGTTCCTCCAGTATCAAAATTCCGCTATTCCGGCATGCCGGAATACACACTATGTCCATTATACAGCGTTTGTTTCCGTTTTGCAACTGTTTTTCAGATTTTTGTTATTTTTAGCAATTTTTTTGTTACTTTTACCATACACTTGCTTTTTTCTGAAAGTTGTGTTATAATAGTTGTATTATCCATTCGCTATGAATATATCGAATAAAGGAGCGATCATTATGAGAACGATTCTTGCCTCTGCATCTCCGCGAAGACAGGAGCTGCTCCGGCTGATCACGGATACATTTGAGGTCCATCCGGTGGATGCTGACGAGACACTGCCAGCAGGCATGCCCGTGGATCTGGCGCCCTCCTTTCTTGCCGATGTCAAGGCACAGGCGGCAGCCAAGGATTTTCCCGATGCGCTCGTCATCGGATGCGATACCATCGTCACACTGGATGACGAGATCATGGGCAAACCCCGCGACCGCGAGGATGCCTTCCGGATGCTGCGCAGACTTTCCGGCGAGACGCACACCGTCATGACGGGCACAGCCCTGTATCTGAACGGGAAAAGTACGGTATTCACAGTGGAAACCAAAGTTACCTTCTACGAGCTGACCGACGATGAGATCAACGCCTACCTTGATACGGGTGAGCCTTTTGACAAGGCCGGTGCGTACGGGATCCAGGGGAAGGGGTCACTGCTCGTGCAGCGGATCGAGGGCGATTACTTCAATGTGGTCGGTCTTCCCGTGGCGGCGCTTTCCCGTGCGATCGCACAATTCCGGCGTGTGGTTGCGCACCCGAAGATCAGCCTGAAGCGTCCGCAGTAACGCTTTATGCGGGTTTTTCACGAAAAAACTGTTACGGTTTTGTCAAAACGACAGTTTTCCGTCGTAAAAGTGTAACTTTTTTTCACAAGTCTTTCATTGACATCCCTGTCCGATTGGAATATAATAATAAATAGAAACAAAACTGCCGCTACACACACCAGGGGGGGTTGATGCCGAATGGCAGTAAAAAAAATCAGCACCAAACGTCTGATCATTGCAGCAATCGTATTGCTGCTCGGCAATTATCTGCTGTTTCTGACGCTGTGGCTGCTGAATAAATATGATAAGGTCTACTTCGAACAGATGCTCTACCAGCTCAAGTCACCGAAGGGAAATGTAGAAGGTGCCTTGCTTTCCAGCGCATATTGGTGGATCGGTGTACTTGGCACCGGCTTCACGCTGCTGGAATATGTACTCTATCTTCTGCTTTCGGGCCGAGGAAAAAAATGGCTTTCCTCATTCCGGAAATACCGGCGATACTGCCGCACAGGCGCGTGCCATTTCTTTTATAAACGTGCGCTGACGCTGGCCGTGACCATGATGGTACTGAGCCTTTCGATCTTTGTCACCAAATTCAACGTCATTGCTTACGTTGGAATACATACGGACAAATCCGATTTTATTGAACAGCAATATGTGGATCCTGCACAGGCTGAGCTTGTATTCCCGGATGAGAAACGGAATCTGATCTTTATTTTCCTCGAATCCATGGAAAACACCTTCGCTGAACCGGCTGCCGGCGGGCCTATTGAGGCAGATTACATTCCGGAGCTGACAAAGCTTGCGCAGGAGAACATCAGCTTTTCTAATACCTCCGGCATCGGCGGTGCGCTTGCATTTTCCGGTACGGCATGGACTGCTGCATCCATGGTTGCACAGACATGCGGTGTTCCGATGAAGGTTTCTCTCACCGCTGACAGCTACGGCACGGATGATACTTTCATGCCCGGCGTGGTATCCATTGGTGAGATCCTGCAGGAACAGAACTATCGTCAGGTCCTGCTGCTCGGTTCCGATGCAGAATTCCACGGCAGAAAATCCTATTTTGAACAGCATGGTGATTACACCATTGTGGATATGAAGTCCCTGAAGGACGAAGGCCGCCTTCCGGAGGATTATAATGTATGGTGGGGCTACGAGGACGAGAAGCTCTTCGGCTATGCCAAGGAAGAACTGGAAAAGCTTGGACAGAGCGGAGAACCGTTCAACTTCACGATGCTGACAGCGGACACCCACTTCCCGGATGGCTATGAATGTCCGCTCTGCGAAGACCATTATGAAGAGCAGTACCCCAATGTACTTTCCTGCTCCTCCAGACAGCTGGACGCCTTCCTCTCCTGGATCATGGAACAGCCTTTCTATGAGAATACAACGATCGTTCTCAGCGGTGATCACCTCACCATGGATCCGCAGTTCCTGAATGATCTCAATGAGGAATATGTCCGCACGACCTACAACTGCATCATCAATGCACCGCTTGAACCGGTGCTGGAAAAGAATCGCCAGTACGGTGTGTTTGACATGTATCCGACGACACTTGCGGCAATCGGTGTCGAGATCAGGGGCAATCGCCTCGGACTCGGTACCAATCTCTTCTCCGATACGCCCACGCTCACAGAGGAATTCGGTTATGAAGCACTGGAAATTGAATTCCAGAAGCAATCCGCATTTTATGAGAATGAGCTTCTGAGGCTTCCGGAAGAAACGACTTCCACAACAGAATAAACAAATTCCGCCCTGCAGGATCTCTGCAGGGCGGTTTCTGTTTGTATATTACTGTAACGCTTCCTCTACCTCGCGGCGGTACGGAATGGACTGGACTGCACCGGGTCTTGTTACAGCAATGGACGATGCCTTGGCACTCATCCTGAGGATCTCCGGTACGGGCATGCCGTCCATCAGACCTGCAAGGAAGTAACCGGTAAAGGTGTCGCCTGCTGCGGTGGTGTCCACAGCCTGCACCTTGAAGATCGGCTGTGTAAAGCGTTCGTCCTTATGGGCATACACTGCGCCGTCCTTGCCGAGTGTCAGAACGATCCGCGCTTCCGGATACAGCTCCTGCAGCTTGTCGAGGATCGCATCGGGGGCAGTCTCTCCGGTGATCTGTCCGCCTTCGATCTCGTTGAGCAGGAAGATGCTGATCTTGGAAAGATCGCAGGCATTGAGCTTGTCGTCATACGGCGATGGATTCAATGCGATCTGCATACCCTTTTCATAGGCCTTGTCAATGATATACGGGAGCAGATTCACCTCGTTCTGCAGCAGCAGAATGTCATCCTTCTCAAAATGTGACAGCACCTCATCGACAAATTCTTCAGTCAGGCACTGATTCGCGCCGCCGTACAGCAGAATGCAGTTCTGGGCATTCTTATCCACCTGAATGATGGTGTGACCTGTTTTCTCATTGATCTTGCGGATATAATCCGAATTCACACCGTATTCCTTGCATGCTTCAAGAAAGAGCGTACCATCTTTGCCGATCATACCGCTGTGGTACACCTGCGCGCCCGCCTTGGCAAGTGCCATGGACTGGTTGATGCCCTTACCGCCGAGGAAAATGTTCATGCTGCCGGTCGTCAGGGTTTCACCGGGCTGAACAATATGATCTACACTGTAGACATGATCAATGTTCATTGATCCAATCGTTAATACTTTCATTCTTGTTCCTCCATAGGAAAATGCCCTGCCCTCGGACAGGACAGGGCATTTCTTTGTGTTTCAAAATTCTGCGTGATCCGGATCAGTTGCAGCAGGTGCAGCTTTCGGGACAGCCGCAGTTCTCCGGGCATCCGCATGCAGCATCATCGGATGCACCCATGCTGTTGATATTATCGATGGTGATCAGGGTAACCTCTACAGGGATGGACTTCTCAACGGTCTCGCCGTTGATCAGACGGATCGCTGTATCGATCGCAGTAGAACCGATCAGATCGGGCTGCTGTGCGATGGTTGCATCCATGCCGCCCTCCTTGATGGAGTTGATCGCGTCATCTGTTGCGTCGAAGCCTACGATCACAATATCCTTCTTGGAAGCCGCGATCGCCTTTTCCGCACCGAGTGCCATTTCGTCATTTGCAGCAAATACAGCCTTAATATCACCATTTGCCTGGAGCATATTCTCCATTACGGTCATACCCTTGGTTCTGTCGAAATCTGCAGGCTGGCTTGCAACAACGTCAAGCTTTGCATCTGCGATATTGTGGAAGCCGGTACCTCTGTCGATCGCAGCGGAAGCACCGCTGGTACCCTGCAGCTCTGCAACCTTTGCACCTTCGCCGACCTGTTCAACGATGAACTGTGTTGCAAGCTCTGCACCGAGCACGTTATCGGATGCGATCTGGCAGTCGATCTCTACGCCGTTTACCACACGGTCAGCGGAAATGACCTTCACACCCTGGTTGACAGCACCCTGTACAACGGCGGAAACGGTATCGGAGTCTACGGGATTGACGATCAGAACGCTGATATTCTTCTGTACCAGGTCCTCGATATCACTTACCTGCTTTGCTGCGTCATCGCCTGCATCAACAACGATCAGCTGAACGCCTGCTGCATCCGCAGCTGCCTGTGCGCCCTCAACGAGCGTTACAAAGAAGGGATTATTCTGCGTGGAAACGGAAAGTCCGATGGAGCCATTTCCCTTATAATTCGCCGCATTGCCATTGTCCTCGCCGTCGATGGTGATCAGTCCGCATCCGGTAAAACAGCACAATGTAACAACGCTCAGAAACAGTGCAAATAATTTTTTGATGGATTTCATGGAATTACCTCCTGTGTTGATCTTGATTTTCTGTTTCTTATCTCTTGCGGTCGGACAGTACGGCAACGAGAATTACCACTGCCTTGATCACATCCTGGTAGTATGTAGAAACTTCCAGAAGGTTCATACCGTTGTTCAGAACTGCGATGATCAGAACACCAGCGATGGTGCCGGTGATCTTACCGCGGCCGCCGCTCATGGATGTACCGCCCAGTGCAACTGCTGCGATCGCATCCAGCTCATAGCCGTCACCGAGGGTCGGCTGTGCGGAGTCCAGACGGGAAATCAGGATCAGACCAGTCAGAGCGGACATGAAACCGGAGATTGCATAAACGATGACCTTGGTCTTGGTGATGTTAACGCCGACGAGCTTTGCACACTTGGCGTTGCTGCCGGTTGCATAGACCTTGCGGCCGAAGGTGGTCTTGTTCAGCACGAAGAAGAACACGATCAGTGCAAAGATCAGAAGGATCGCAGGGATCGGAACGTTGCAGAAATTGCCTCTGCCGATGAGCTTGAATGCGAAGGAACCGCCGCCCTTTGCATCGATCGTCTTAGCCAGAGCGGAGATCGGCTTACCATCGGTAAGGATCATTGCCAGGCCTCTGTAGGCTGTCATTGTGATCAGGGTCGCGATGAACGGCTGGAGTCTGCCCTTGGTCACCAGAAGACCGCTGACTACGCCGAGCAGTGTACCGGAGATCAGTGCAATGAGCATGGCAAGAACAGCAGGAACGCCCTGCATGATGAGCTTTGCGCAGATAACTGCACTCAGGGCCAGTGTGGAACCTACGGAAAGGTCGATACCATCAGAAAGGATGACACAGGTCATACCGAATGCGATCAGGCCGTTGAAGGTCGCCTGGCGCAGCAGGTTCAGGAAGTTGCCTGCGGTTCTGAATTCGGGGCTGATCACACTGATCAGTACCACCAGTAATACCAACGCGATGAATGCGCCGTACTCGCCTAAATACGAAGTCCAGCTCCTTTTATTGAGTGTTTTTGTTGCTGTATTTCCCATTACAAAGTACCTCCTGTGGCTAATGTCATTACCTTTTCCTGATCCGCCTGTGCCGCATCGATGATGCCGGTCACCTTGCCTTCATGGACGACCATGATACGGTCGCTCATGCCCAGCACCTCGGGAAGCTCCGAGGATACCATGATAATGGCAACGCCCTTTGCGGCGAGATCATTGATTACGCTATAGATTTCCTTCTTTGCACCGATGTCCACGCCTCGTGTAGGCTCGTCCATGATCAGGACCTTGGGGTCGGTGTAAACCCACTTGGCGAATACCACCTTCTGCTGGTTACCGCCAGAGAGGTTATTGCACTCGTGCTGCGGTCCGAAGCACTTGATGCGGAATTCGTCGATACCCTTCTTGACAAGCGCTGCGCCCTTCTTCTTGGAAAGCACGCTCTTGTCAGAAACCTTGCCGAGATTGGCAAGCTCGATATTCTCTGCGATGCTCTTTTCCAGGAGCAGGCCCTCGGTCTTTCGGTCCTCCGTAATGAAGCCGATACCGGCATCGATGGCATCGCGTGCACACTTGAGCTTGACCTCCTTGCCTTCGATCAGCACCTTCCCGCTTTCATAGGAAAGATTGCCGAAGATGGCCTGCATGATCTCCGTTCTGCCGGCGCCCATCAGACCGGAAACGCCCAGAACCTCGCCTGCTCTGACGGAGAAGCTGACATCTCTGAACTTCTTCTCCTTCGTCAGGCCCTCAACACGGAGGATCTCCTTGCCAAGCTGGATGCCTTCCCGCTTCGGATAACGCTCGCCGATCTCACGGCCGATCATCATACGAACGATATCATCCATATTGATATCCTTGATATTCTCCGTACCAACATAGGTACCATCGCGCAGGATCGTGATCCTGTCGCAAAGCTCAAAGATCTCCTCCATACGGTGGGAGATATAAACGATGGAAACGCCCTTCTCGCGCAGGCTCTTGATGAGCTTGAAGAGGCCCTCCGTCTCGCTCTGGGTCAGTGCGGCGGTCGGCTCGTCCATGATCAGGACCTTGGCATCGACCATCAGCGCCTTGCAGATCTCAACCATCTGCTGCTGGCCGACGGACAGATCGGACATCACGGCATTGATCGGGATGTTCACGCCCATCTTGTCCATGACTTCCTGCGCCTTTTTGCGCATGGCCTTCTTGTCGCAGATGCCGAAGCCCTTGGTGATCTCCTTGCCCATGAACAGATTCTCTTCCACCGTCAGGTCAAAGAGCACGTTCAGTTCCTGATAAATGAAGACGATACCTGCCTTCTCGGCTTCCTGCGGAGACTTGTATACAACTTCCTTGCCGTCCACCAGAACCGTGCCGGCATCCCTGGTATACACACCGGTAAGAATCTTCATGAGGGTGGATTTTCCGGCGCCGTTCTCACCCATCAGTGCATGAACCTCGCCGTCCTTCAGAAGGAAACCCGCGTCCTTCAGCACCTGATTCGAACCGAAGGATTTATTGATTCCTTTCATTTCAATGTTCATATTTTCACTTCTCCTTACTTATGAAAATATACAGCCTGCCTGCAGAATGATATTGGCATACGGTGTTGTTTCACCGGTCCGTATCACTGCCTTGCACTGCTTGGTGCATTCCTTCAGCGCAGCATGACTGACAAATACGATCTCAATGCTCTGATCCGCAAACAACGCTTCCACCTGCTGCAGGATATCGGGATTGTTGGTTTTGATTTCCTCTGCAAGAATGATCTGCTCGATTTTCATATCCTCCGCAACAGCTGCAAGTGTCTGCATAAACGTCGGTACCCCGAACGTCAATGCCAGATCGATGCGCTCCGTCTCATCCGGGATCGGAAGTCCGCAGTCTCCGACGGCGATCCGGTCCGTATGTCCAAGATAGGACAGCACGCGGGAAATATCGCTGTTCAACATACCATGCTTCTTCATGTTTCACATACCTCCTTTTTTCGTATTTGTCGTTTTCAAACCAAAGCTGACACAGCAGCACTGCATCAGCTCTTCGATAAAAAATGACATGATCCGCATTTCTTGTATATATCATACCATATTTCCTCAAGAATGTCAATAGTTTTCGTGCATTGTATAGATTTTCCAAGCGATAACAGTGTGTAATTGTAAAAAAAGCACGGGAGATCCTTCTGATTTTCCGTGCATAAAAAAATTGTCGGAACCAAGCCAAAAGCCGATTCCGACAATATTCAGGGCAGACAAAGACAGCCGGATCACGGCGTTCGATGCTGCGGAATATGCTGCACCTGTAATTATTAACAATCCGAAAACATTTCAAGAACGCTCTGCAAAAATGACAAATCAGACTTTCTCACTCAGGCGGAAGCCGATACCCCATACCGTTTCAATAAATTCCTGCTCGGTAATGGTCGCAAGCTTTTTTCGGATATTGCTGATATGGACATTGATGGTCTTGTCCTCGCCGATATAGTATTCCTCCCACGCGTAGTCGTAGATCTCCTGCTTTGTGAAGACGCGCTTCGGGTGGGTGACAAGCAGTTCCAGGATGCGGAACTCATGTTTTGTGAGAGAAACAGACGCTTCTCCGACCTGTGCACGGAAGCTGTCGCGCCAGAGTGACAGCGCACCGCAGCGAAGGCTTTCCGGTTCGTTTGGTTCCATCGGCGCATGGCGGCGCAGCTGCACGGAGATACGGGCGAACAGCTCCTTCAGCTCAAAGGGCTTGGTCATGTAATCCTCCGCACCGAGCGTCAGCAGATCCACCTTGCTGTCAAGCTCATCCTTTGCGGAAAGCACGATCACAGGCGTCGTGCATGCCGGCTTGATCTCCCGCAGCAGCATATCGCCGCTGAGTCCTGGCAGCATCAGATCCAGCAGGATCAGATCAAACTGGCTGCTGCGGATATGCAGCAGGCCCTCCGTTCCGGAGTAGGCACAGGTGCATTCATATTTTCGCTCCGTCAACGCGTCATAGAGCAGCGCATTGATGGAAGGATCGTCCTCGATGATCAGAATTTTCGGCATAGGTATATACTCCTTTATGATTTCGTTCCACAGCAGAATTTGCATCATCCGCTGTGGACATTCTTGTAAAAATGTGCTATAATAATAGTACAACGCGCCGTTCAAAGTTCTGCACAAATTCAGATTGTGCATTTTGTGCAAAGCGACGAATTTTCAGATAATTTTTAGAAAAATGTCAATTATTCTTCCTTTGGGTTGTCTTATAGATAGAAGCATCTGCATCATCCAAAGGAGGAACAGACTATGACACAGAAATACCAGCAAACAAGAGAAACAATGTATCTGCGCATCCGCTCGCTGCGGAAGAAGCAGCACATCACGCAGGCGCAGATGGCACAGTATCTGTGCATCAGCCGCAGAACCTACGCAAACTATGAACGCGGCATCCATGCCATGCCTGCGGAGGTACTGCTGCATATTGCAGAGATGTTCAGCTGCAGCATGGATTATCTTGCCGGACGGGAAGCAAACGGCACTCCCCTTCCTGTAACAGTATAGCATATTTTTCCCATCCTTGCAAGTAGGCTTTGTTTCTCTTTCGCGTTTTGTAAATCTGACAGGAGGAACACCATGAGAACCGAAAGTAAGGAAAGTGTCCGCAACAGCGTCAGCCGCATGCTTTTTGTCGCGCTGAGCATCCTGATCCAGATCGGATGGCTCAGTATGCTCGCGATCCGCCTCAGCACCTACTCGACATGGCTCGGTCTGCTTGGCAGCCTGCTTGCGCTGCTGATCGTTCTGTATATTTACGGCTCATCAAGGAACGCCGCCTTCAAAATGACATGGATGATCATTCTGCTTGTGTTTCCGCCGATGGGACTGTGCCTGTATTTTCTTATTGGCAACGCCAAAACCACCAAGCGCATGCACCAGCGCTTCGAAGCGATCGGCGAGCAGCTTACCCCCTTCCGTGAGCAATCCGATGAGGCACTGCGGATGGCGGAGAAGGAAAACATCTACGCAGCCAATCAAATGCGATACATTCGCGATTTCGGCAATTCCCCGGTGTATTCCGACACGGAGGTGGAATTCTACGCCGATGCGATGCAGGGCTTTCTCGCGCAGCTGGAAGCCCTTGAACAGGCAGAGCACTTCATTTTCATGGAATACCATGCCATCGAGCAGGCACAGTCCTTCGCGATGCTCCATGAAGTACTCAAGCGCAAGGCGGCAGCCGGTGTGACGGTACGCATCTTCTACGATGATGTCGGAAGCATCGGCTTCATCAACCATGATTTTGTCAAGCGCATGAAGGCCGACGGCATCGACTGCCGCGACTTCAACCCCGTCATGCCCGTGCTGAACCTCTTCATGAACAACCGTGACCACCGGAAGATCACCGTGATCGACGGAAAGGTCGGCTTTACGGGCGGCTATAACCTTGCGGATGAATACTTCAACATGACGCATCCCTACGGCGAATGGAAGGATACCGGCATCAAGCTCACCGGCGCTGCCGTGCGGAGTCTGACAGTCATGTTCCTCGAAATGTGGAACGGCACGGTGCAGACCGACAAGGATTTCGCGCCGTTCTTCCCCGAGGTCACAGGTGCAGCCGACGGCTATGTACAGCCTTTTTCCGACACACCGCTCGATGAGGAATACGTCGGCGAGAACGTCTATCTCAACCTCATCAAAAGCGCCAAGCACAAGCTCTATGTGACGACCCCCTATCTCATCATCAGCGATGAGATGACGAGGGAGCTGGGACTTGCGGCGAAACGAGGGGTGGATGTGCGCATCTTCACGCCCGGTATTCCGGACAAAAAGGTCATTTTCAAGATGACGCGTTCGTATTACGGTCAGCTCGTCCAGCAGGGAGTGCGGATCTACGAATTCACGCCCGGCTTCCTGCATGCAAAGCAGATGCTCTGCGATGACGAGGCGGCAGTGGTCGGCACGATCAACCTCGACTTCCGCAGTCTGTACCATCATTTTGAGAACGGCGTATTTCTATACAAATGTCGTGCGATCGCCGATATTGCGAAGGATTTTGACGACCTCCTCCCGCGCTGCACGGAGATGACGGAAATCTACCGCCATCGTTCCAAGGCACTGCGTATCGGCCAGATCATCCTGCGGTTGTTTGCGCCGATGATGTGATACAAATGGAAGGATCCCTGCGGGGATCCTCAGTCTGTCGAAAAAGTCCCGTCCAGCCACTGCGCCTCTGGCGCAGGGCTGGA
>CAYYIT010000033.1:0-25246 GCA_964472035.1 uncultured Ruminococcus sp. | reverse complement strand
ACCACTTCTATGTGAAAAAGTCCAGCACTGGGCTGGACTTTTTTGACAGACTGACAGCACCACCCTCGGGTGGTGCTGTTTTTTGAAAGTATGGCTTATCCTGATATCACCCACCCCCTAACCCCCTCCCTAAAGGGAGGGGGAAAGAGTAGGGGGTGCTGCCGCACCCCCGCCCCGCCTCGGGGGCTTTGCTTCGCTCGCCCCCGGACCCGGCCGCTGCAAATCACTATATCGCATCCTTGATCTTGTTGATCGCGCCCTTCTCAAGACGGGAGACCTGCGCCTGCGAGATGCCGATCTCCTGCGCGACCTCCACCTGCGTCCTGCCGCAGAGAAAGCGCAGATAGAGAATGTTCTTCTCACGTTCCCCCAGCGCGCGCATGGCGTCACGCATCGCAAACTGCGAGATCCAGCTGTCGGCACTCTCCTTGTCGCTGAGCTGATCCATCACATACAGCGTGTCGCCGGAGTCGGAGTACACCGGCTCGTAGAGCGATACCGGATCGCTGATGCTCTCGAGCGCAATCACGATCTCTGCGCGCGGCTCCCCGACCTCCGCCGCGATCTCCTCGATGGTCGGCTCGCGCAGGAGCCGGATGGTCAGCTGCTCGCGCGCCTGGATCGCCTTGTACGCAAGATCACGGAGCGAACGGCTCACCTTGATCTGGTTGTAATCGCGCAGATGCCTGCGCAGCTCGCCGCTGATCATCGGGACGCAGTAGGTGGAAAAACGCACCTCCTTCGTCAGGTCGAAATTGTTGATCGCCTTGATCAGCCCGATCACGCCGATCTGGAACAGATCGTCCACGTCCTCGCCGCGTCCTGCAAAGCGCTGGATCACGCTCAGCACAAGACGCAGGTTCCCCTGTATCAGCTTGTCCCGCGCCGCCTTGCTGCCGGTTGCCTTCAGCTCGCGCAGCAGCGCCATCTTCTCGTCTTCCTTCATTACTGTCAGCTCCGAGGTGTTGATGCCCGAGATCACTACTCTCTGGTATGCCATAATACGCCCTCCTTCTGAGAAAGCACCGTAAAGCTGCCCTGTCATCAGTATGCACAGCGCGCCGCCCTTCCATGCAGCAGGAAGGGCGGTGCTAAAATTTTCCGCGCCTGCGCGCCTTCGACAGATTCCGCGCCGCAGGGGGTGTATAATGAATGGGACAGGACGAAAGGCGGTGGGGAAGATGACGGTGTACCTCGATGTGCTGCTGATCTTCAATCTGTACGTGAACTACATACTGCTGCGGATCACGGCGCGCATGACGCACAGCCGCCTGCGCTTCGGAAGAGCCCTCGGGGCTGCCGCGCTCGGAAGTCTTGGTACCCTGATGCTGTTTCTTCCGCCGCTTCCGCCGCTGCTGACACTCCTGTGCAAACTGCTCATCGCCGTGCTGCTGAGCGCTGCCGCCTTCGGATGGCGCGATCGCGTGCGGCTGTGCTGGAACAGCCTCTGTCTGTTCGGCGCAAGCTTCCTGCTGGCAGGGATCCTGCTCGCACTGGCACTGCTGTGCAATGTCCGTGTGCTGCATGCCAATTCCTGCTGGTATCTGGATGTATCCCTCCTGCATCTTGTTGTGTTTACCATTGCTGCTTACCTCCTGCTCAGTGCCGTGCAGTATCTGCGTGACAGGTACCATGCTGCGGACGGAGGGTACCGCGTTTCGATCCGGTACCGCAGCTGTACGGCGGCATTGGAGGGACTTGCGGATACGGGGAATTCCCTCGTGGATTACCTGACCGGAAGCCCCGTCATCATCTGCGACAAACGCCTGCTCGGGCGCATGATCCCGGAGGGGCAGACCCTCCCGAAGGGCTGGCGGCTGCTGCCCTGCACGACGGTCTCCGGCAGCGGCATGCTTGCCGTGTTCCGGCCGGACGAGGTCGTCATCCAGTCCAGTGAAAGCGGTGCGCGCAAGCAGGTCGATGCCCTCATCGGCGTTTCCGCACAGGAAACCGGCCGTGCCATATTCCACCCGAAGCTGCTGCGCTATTAGTGCAGCCATCCGTAAAAGGAGGTACCCATGGGAATGTTCAGACGCATGCTCTGCTGGCTCCGCCGGCAGCTTTCACCGTGTACGGTCGATTATATCAACGGCTCGGATACCCTGCCGCCGCCCCTGACAAGGGAGGAGGAGGAATGCGTTTTCCGTGACCTGCAGAGGGGCAGCGCCGCAGCGAGAGAGACCCTCATCGTACATAATCTGCGGCTCGTTGTCTATATCGCAAGAAAATTCGAGACCTCCGGCATCAACATCGAGGATCTCATCTCCATCGGCAGCATTGGCCTGATCAAGGCGGTCAATACCTTCTGCCCCGACAAAAACATCAAGCTTGCGACCTACGCCTCGCGCTGCATCGAGAACGAGATCCTCATGTTCCTGCGCAAATCCTCCCAGTACCGCGGCGAGATCTCGATCGACGAGCCGCTGAATGTGGACTGGGACGGCAATGAGCTGCTCCTCTCGGATATCCTCGGAACGGACGAGGATATCGTCAACCGCGGCATCGAATGGGAGGCGGAGCGTGAGATGATCCGCTGCGCTGTGGAGAGCCTTCCCGACCGTGAGCGCGAGATCATGGAAATGCGCTTCGGACTGCGCGGCGGCAGGGAACGCACCCAGAAGGAGGTCGCCGACCGCATCGGCATCTCCCAGTCCTATATCTCCCGTCTGGAAAAGAAGATCATCAAAAAACTGCGCGTCGCGCTGGAACAACAAGCCTGAGTTTTGAGGGCGTTTTCTAAAACTGCCCCCACCCCAACCCCTCCCCAAGGGGAGGGGCTTATTTGACGGGGGCAAAGCCCCCGTATGCCCCCTTGTTTTCCGGAGGGGCAGCGCCCCTCCGTACCTCCCCGGCGCGGAGGCCGCGCTGCCATTACGCGTGGGGGAGCTTCTCTCATTACAATGCTCTCTTTCTCGCGACGATAGTCTGCGAGAAGATGAAGCAAGCTCCGCTTGCGGTCTCTAAAGAAAAACCAGCGATACGCCCTTTGCCAAAGGCATTGGGCGTATGCGCCCAGACGATCCAGTGAGCACCCCAATTAAGAAACCTCGGCAGCGCGGCCTCCGCGCCGCCTTGACAAATGGGCGAGGATGTGGTAAAGTGATAGAGGATGTATTTTTCCGACTATCATTATAAGGAGACGAAACTATGAAGCTGTTTCATAAATATACCGCACTTGCCCTTGCACTCGTGATGGGCGGCGCACTGACCGGATGTATGGAGGATGAGGGCTATATCGCTGAGGAGGATCTCCCCTACGGCGCGACCATGAAGGAAATGCGTACCTCCTTCTCCGTGCCCATGAGCTACGACCGCCGTTTCATTACCGAAGAACAGGCCGCCGTCATCGCCGATTACCACGCAGGTATCCAGAATCAGGATGCCGAGCTGTATATCCAGAGCACCTTCGACTTCTATATCGACTACCAGCTCAACGAAATGTTCGCTGACCTCTACAAGTCCCGCGAGGAGTACGTCGATGGCCTGCACCTGTCCATGTCCCAGCAGTCCGGCGAGGACTTCAAATTCAATATGATCACCGTTTCCGGTATGACCGAGGAGCGCGTTGCGTCGCGTCTGGATGAAATGCTCAATATGCTCCAGGATCTGTCCGGCGACGAGAACTTCAAGGATTCCGTCGATTCCTGCTATGCCATCACCCTCGAGTGGTCGGTTGCCTATAATGACGGCGCCCAGTACCTCAATGCCAAGGATCAGAAGCTCTTCCTCATCGAGATCGACGGCAGATATTACTGCGTCAAGTAAGAGGTGATCCCATGCCAAGATTCTTTGTGGAACAAGCGGATGAACATGAGATCATCATCACCGGCGAGGACGCGCACCATATCGGACGTTCCCTGCGGATGCGTACCGGCGAGGAGCTGACCGTCTGTGCCTGCGGTGTGGACTACCGCTGCGAGATCACACGCATCACCGATGCCGAGGTTTTCCTCAGACCCGTCGAGATCACCCCCTGCGCCGCGGAGCCTTCCGTCCGCGTGACGCTCTATCAGGCGGTGCCCAAGCAGGATAAGCTTGCCGAGATCGTCCAGAAGGCCGTGGAGCTGGGCGCGGCGGAGATCGTCCCCGTGCTGACCGCGCGCTGCGTTGCAAGACCCTCGAAGCAGGATTTTGAGAAGAAACGCCAGCGCCTGCAGAAGATCGCAGTCTCCGCCGCAAAGCAGTCCGGCAGGGGATGCATCCCCGAGGTCGCACCCCTCCATTCCTGGAAGGAAGCGCTTGCGCGCATGCAGCAGGAGGATCTGTCCGTTATGCTGTACGAGGAGGAGGGCGGCGTGCGCTTCGGCGAGGTCCCGCTGGAGGGAAAAACACGCATCGGCCTGTTCATCGGCAGCGAGGGCGGCATCTCTTCAGAGGAGGCACAGCAGGCGGAAAACGCCGGACTTTCCCGCGTCTGGCTCGGCAGCCGCATCCTGCGCTGTGAGACCGCACCCACCGCGGCACTGTCCATTTTGATGTATTTAACAAAAAATCTATAAAAAAATTCGCAAAAGTGTTGAAATGTGAGAAAATATGTGGTATAATAGTAGCATACCAATGCCGTCGGAACACATCCGAAACGTTCTGACCGCAGCAGTCCGTGCGGCATGATCAATTCAACTGCGGAGAAAAGAGGAGCATTATGAAGGATTGGAAAATTATCGCGATTATCGCTGCAACCGCAATTGCAACCGCTGTTGCTGTCGTTGTACTGCTGCAGAAGCAGAAGGCAAGACGCAATATGTGCTACACCGGCGATGAGTTCGAGGATGATTATATGGACGATTACTGCGGTGAGCAGTGCGTTTGCTGCGGCGAGGATCTGGACGTAGAGCTGCCGACGGACGATGACACTGCATCCGCACCCACAGCAGAAGAAGCTGCTGCGTTTGAAGAACTGCTCGTTGCAGAGGACGCAAAGGCTGCTGAAGAAGCTGCTGATGAGGAAGAAGCTGAATAATTCATAAGCGCAACACAAAAAGCCCATCGGATTCCGATGGGCTTTTTTTGCATGTCAAAGTATAATCCGGGGGCTCCCATCATGCCCCACCCCCTAACCCCCTCCCCAAAGGGGAGGGGGAAAGAGGTAGGGTGCTGCCGCACCCTACCCCGCCCTCCTGCGGAGAGCTTCTCTTTTACGGCAGCAGTTCTCCGAGCAGCGCCTCCGCCCGTGCGCGGTCGATCGTTTTCAGGCGGAAGACTTCCGGCCGGGCGGTACACAGCGCCAGCTCCAGATGGCATTTGCCGGTCACGCGCTGCCAGGGGTACTGGAGGATCCGCACGGAGGCGATCCTTCCGGCGTCGGCAATCACCGTCCGGAAGGCAAAGCCCCTGCAGATGCGCAGGCAGAGCATTCCCCCCTGCGCGTGGATGCCGCTTGTGCAAAGCGCGGCGACCCCGACGATGCACCTCCAGCCAAGCGGGAGCAGCACGATCCACTGCAGCAGCAGGAGAATGGACGAAATATTCGGAAAATTCCTTCGCAGCAGCGGACCGAGCAGCAGCACCGCGCCCGTCCCCGTCAGCGGCGCCCAGAGATAGCCCCACCACGCGGAAAGCGGCGGCCGGAGGGAGGGCTTGTGCAGCGCGGCGCCCTCCAGCAGTAGCGGCATCAGGCGCTGCGCCTCCCGTCCGGAGAGGAGGGGCAGGCAGACCGGCAGCCTCCCCCTTGCGCCGTAGCCGGGACAGTTCACCGCGAGGGCGTACTGCCCAAGGAGCAGCATCAGGAGATTCTGCCGCAGCTCGAGAAAATTGATCCGCCGGATCCGCAGGAGACTTTCGCGCACCGTGAGTACGCCGCTTCGCAGAAAGACCTGCGCTTTGTCCGTTTCCATGGAGAAGCGCCCGTAGAGCAGGAGGTTCCGCACAAGGGACAGAAGCCATGCCGCCAGTACGATCACGCCGGCCGCGGCCGCCGCAGGCGGAAGGCCATGCAGCAGCTGCGTGAGCCGGTGCGCTGCGGCCTGCAGATGCGCCGAAAGCTGTATTTCTTCAAGGAGGTCGCCGGCAATGCGCCGCCCCTGCAGCCAGAACACCGCCGTGTACAGTGCACCCGACAGGCTGCTGGAGCAGAGTACGGAGAAGAGCAGGATCCGCCGGAAGGCGGCGCGGTACCGGCATCCGGCATTGCCGGAAAAATGCGTTTTTGGCAGGAGCATCCGCAGACGCGCGGCGTCCTCCCTGCGCAGGAAGAGCTGCACATCGGGCGCTCCGGCAGCCGCCGCACGCAGCCGCACGATCCCGAAGGGCCTTCCCCAGAAGGGGGATGCGAGCTGCATCGAGGACAGTGCCGCAGCCGGCAGCCAGCTCTGCCGCCGCAGGAAGATCCCCTCGCGGATATGGAGGATGCCGCCCTCGCAGGAGAATTCCCTGCGCCGCCACCGCAGCCATCCGAAACCAAGAATGCACAGCAGCACCAGCAGATCGACCCAGACGCCGCGCAGCCAATGCATGAGATTTGCAGGATCGCGCAGCAGGAAGGGCAGACTGCGCAGCAGCGGAATACCCAGCAGCCAGAGATTCCTTGCGCTGTACCGCAGGATCCGCAGCGGATGCTCACGGCGCATCGGTACCGCCCCCTTCCTGCAGCAGCCCGATCAGATCGCGGCAGTCCTCACGCCGGAGGAACGGCACCGTCAGCCTGCCGCCGTAGAAGAATACCGTCAGGAAATGCAGCCCCTCCCTGCCGAGGGGCGCACTGGTCAGCCGGACGCTCCGGATGCGCTGCAGCGGAACGGACTGCCTGCGCCGGATGACCACGCCCCCCGTGACGGAGAGCCTGCCGCCGCCGATCGTGCAGTGCAGCCGGCGGAAGTACTGCACGAGCCAGATCTCCCCAAGCAGCGCGCATATCAAGGCGGCACTGCACATAAGTATTGGCAGGGGAGCCGGCAGAAAGACGGATGCGATGCACAGCAGTCCTGCCGGAATCAGTGCGCATCTCTGCAACAGCCGCAGTGCTGCGGCATCGGCGTCATAGCGTTTCATGGAAGCACCTCCTCGATAGGGTCAGTTCGACAGTAGTAGTATGCCGGAAAGCCGGAAAACCATGCATTCCGGCAGCATCGGAAAGGAGAATGCGATGGAACGCTGGCTTGACACCATCAACCGGATGCTCTGGGGGAACGGGCTGATCGCCCTGCTGCTCGGGACGGCGGTCGTCTGCATGCGCTTCGGGCGCGGCAGCATCACGCGGAGCCTCCGGCAGCTGCGCAGTGCGCGCGGCACCGGGCGCAGCACCCATTCCCTCCTGCAGGCGAGTACCACCTCCCTTGCGGCGGCGATGGGAACGGGGAATCTCGTGGGCGTGGCGACCGCTCTCACGCTCGGCGGTCCCGGTGCGCTCTTCTGGATGTGGATCGCGGCAGGCTGCGGCATGGTGCTGATCTACGCGGAAAACGTCCTCGCCTGCCATTACCGGCAGGAGGGGCTCTGCGGCGCGATGGCGTACCTGCATGCAGGACTGCACAGCCCGCGTCTTGCGGCGATGTTTGCGATATGCTGCAGCGCGGCGGCCTTCGGTATGGGGAATATGACCCAGTCGAACGCCATGGCGCAGACGCTCGGGGCGGCGTTCCGGATGCCGCCCCTCCTGACCGGAATGCTGGCAGCCCTCCTGACGGGGATCGTCCTGCTCGGCGGCGCACAGCGCATCGGCAGGTTCACGCAGGCGGTCATTCCCCTCCTGTCGGCAGCCTATCTGCTCGCGGCCGGACTCGTCATCTGGCGGTTCCGCGAAAATCTCGGGGCAGTGCTGTGCGCCGTGTTCGAAGGCGCCTTCGGGATCTCCGCCGCTGCCGGAGGGATCGGCGGTGCCGCCATGCAGCGCGCGGTATCCGTCGGGGTGCGCAGGGGTGTGTTCTCGAACGAAGCCGGTCTCGGCAGCAGCGCCGTCCTCCACGCGGCTGCGGAAACGGAGCTGCCGGAGCGGTTGGGACTGCTCGGCATGGCGGAGGTCTTTCTGGACACCTTCGTCTGCTGCACGGTCACGGCACTTGCCATCCTGTGCAGCGATGTGCAGGGCGCGGACGGCGGCGTGCTGCTGCTGGAGGCGTTCCGCAGCGGACTCGGAAGCGCAGCGGATCTCCTCCTGCCGCCGATGATCGCGCTGTTTGCGCTGTGTACACTCATCGGCTGGGGATGCTGCGGCGGCAGGGCGTTCGCGTATCTGACAAAGGGCAGGCATCTGCGGCTGTACTACGCGGTATTCTGCATGGCGGCAGTGCTGGGGGCTGTGATGCAGCTGCGCGTGGTCTGGACGCTTGCCGATATCGCCAACGCCTGCATGGCGTACTGCAACCTTCCGGCGATATTGCTGTTGTATCCGGCGTACACGGCGGCAAAGCGGCGCGGTGCATAAATTTCCTGCGGTCGGGCATACTTTCCGCAAGATTTGTTGGAAGGTGGTCGGAACATGGAAGTCATTCTGTTCTGTGACGGGCAGGCGCGCTGCATTCCGGGGGAACCCATGCCGGAGGCGCTCCTGCCATATTGCAATATGCCGCTGATCGCGCGGATCCTGCGGTTCCTGTCGGGAACCGCCGTGACGGGCGTGACGCTCTGCCGTGCGGATCCGCGGACGCGGGAGTTCGTGGAGTCCCTCCCCCTGCGCATGGAGCTGCGCTGGGAGGTGCCGGAACGCCTGAAGGCGGACAGCCTCGTCCTGCACCGGCTGAGCCTGCCGGACTGGGATATGGGCGAGCTTTCGGCACTCTGCGGCAATGCGCCGGTGCGCCTGCTCCATCCGGACGGGACCGAAACGCATGCCGCGCTCTGCCCCGCAGGAAGTGCCCTCTGCCGGCCGGAGCGCACCGCCAATGTCGTACTGTCCGTGTTCGACAGGGCGGATACACCGGAGCAGTACCTTCTCCTCCAGCAGCGGATGCTGGAGCGCGGCGCGGAACGGCTTCGCATCGGACAGGGCACCGTATTCGGAAAAAAGGCGCAGGCGGATGCCGCCACGGTCATCGGAAACGACTGCCTGATCGGGGAGCATGCCGTGCTGGAACGCTGCTGCCTCGGGGACGGTGTGCAGATCGGCGCCGGTGCCGTGCTGCGTGACTGCGTGATCGGCAGCCGTGCGCTGGCGGACAGGCAGGTGCAGCTCTCCGGCAGGCATATTCCTGCGGACACCGTGATCGCGCCGCAGTCGGACGAGCCGGTGACGCCGGAGCTTATCGTCCGCGAGGAGGACGGCATCTGCCGGACGCTGCCGCGCTGGAACAATGCAGGGACCGCCCTGCAGGCAGGTGCCGCCATGACGGCACTCGGCATGCGCCTTGTGATCGGGCACAGCGCGGCGGAGGGCGAGGCGGCCGCACTCGCGGCGGCGGCCGGTGCCGTATCGCAGGGCGCGCAGGTCTGGAACGCCGGATGCAGCGCGCTCTCGCAGCTGATCGACCTGTGCGGAAGGGTGCGCGCCGACGCGATCCTCTGGGTGAAGGGCAATGCCGTGCTGCATCTCCTGCCGCGCATGGCAGGGGGCTTTGTGCCGGACAGCACACAGCTGCGCAGACTCCGGCAGGCGCTTGCGGCTTCGGTTTCCACAAGGATCCCGGAATGTGGAAAACTCCGCGGTGCATCGCAGCTTCTTCCCCTGTGGGAGGACGGGATCCGCAGCATCCTGCCGGAGACAATGCCGTGTGCGGTCGAGGTCTCCTGCGGCGATCCGCACCTGCGCAGCACCGCAGAATCGCTGTTTTCCGGCGGAACGGGTCAGCGCATCGTGCTGTCGCTCTCGGAGGACGGCACGAAGGCCAGCGCCTTCACCGGCGATGCCGGCATGCTGCACCATGAGCAGCTCCTCCTGCTGAGCCTGCTCTCCTTCCGCGAAACGGGCGAGGCACTGGCGCTTCCGGCAGAGTTCCATCCGGCTGCGGAGGGCTTTGCCTCGCGCTTCGGCGGAAGGATCCTGCGCCTGCACACGCCCCGTACCTCCCCGCAGGCGGCGCTGCTCTGGCAGCAGCAGGGCGTCTGCATGGACGGCATACGCCTGTTTGCGCATGTGCTGCGCGTGCTGGCGAAGCGCAGTCTGACACTTGCGGATGCCGCCGCGCTCCTGCCGCCGATGGTAACGGTGCGCCGTATGATTTCCACAACCCTCAATGCGCAGGCTGTGGAAAGTCTGCGCCGAGAGAATCCGGATCCGGCCGTGCAGCTGGTGCGTCCGGCCTTCGGAAGCCTTGCAAGGCTCCTCGTGCATGCCGCCGATGCGGAGACCGCCGCGGAGCTGTGCGATTTCTGGGAAACACGCATCCGCGCACGGGAAACGGCGCAGTGTGCAGAAAGCGGACGGGTGCTGCCGGATTTTTAGCCATTGTGCCAAAACTGCCGGAGGCAGGGGTGCGGCTACTTGACAAACAGTGGAAATTCCGATATAATGAAAGTATGTATCCGCTCCTGTATAGGGCAGGAGGACGTGATTGATTCGTCAGTGCCGGAGGGGTTCCGGCGTTGGCGATACGTATGATGCAAAGGGCCCTGCATAGCCGCCTGCGGCTGCGGAAACTGATGCTCCGGTGGCCTTGCATCGAGCAGGGAGCGCAGTGCGCTTCCGCCTACTTATCGGAGCTGCATCCTCGGGGTGCAGCGTTATGCAATGAGCAAATAACTGCTTTCGATCCACCCATGCTCCGTCCGTTCTGTGCGGCTGTAACAATCCATTTGTTCTGACAGCAATTACTGCACCCAATGCACTTTCTGTGCCGCCCCCATGATCCGGGGCCGAACGGACATGCCCTCTTTGCGATGTACGGAATATGCGGCGCTGCGGCGCTTTTCGCTAAGACGGCTTCAGATCTCCCAAACGGAACGTTCCGGCTTTTGTTATTTGCATGTCCCAAGAAACGAGGTATCCCATTGAGTAACAACAACACCAACCACACCGCACAGTCCGGTGAAAACAGACGCAGAAAGTATACCATCCGCCGTCCGAGGAGAGGACAGCCGAAGGCGGCTTCCCAGAAGAAGCAGAATACGCAGGCGCAGCAGGCAGCACAGCCCGTTGTCCAGCAGACTCCGGCTCCGGCAAAGCCTGCACGCAGTCAGAGCGGCAGAAAGCCGCAGCGTGAGCAGCACCGCACACCGGTGCGCATCATTCCGCTGGGCGGCCTGAACGAGATCGGCAAGAATATGACCGTGTTCGAATGCGCCAACGATATGTTCATCGTGGACTGCGGCCTTGCCTTCCCCGATACCGAGATGCCCGGCGTTGACATCGTCATTCCGGACTTTACCTATGTGGAGCGCAATCAGGATAAGCTCCGCGGCATTATGATCACCCACGGCCATGAGGATCACATCGGCGGCCTTGCGTACCTGCTCAAGAAGGTCAACGCCCCCGTTTACGGCTCCGGCATGACCATCGGCCTGATCAAGCATAAGCTCGAGGAGCACGGCCTCCTCAACAAGGTTTCCCTCAACGTCGTAGAACCGCGCAAGACCGTGAAGATGGGCTGCATGGCAGTCGAGTTCATCAAGGTGAACCACTCCATCCCCGGTGCGATGGGCATGGCGATCCATACCCCTGCCGGCGTGCTGGTGCATACCGGTGACTTCAAGGTGGACTTCTCCCCGATCGACGGCGGCCCGATCGATCTGGCACGCTTCGGCGAGCTGGGCAACCGCGGCGTCCTCGCCCTGATGGCGGACTCCACCAATGCGGAGCGTCCCGGCTACACGCAGTCCGAGCGCAAGGTCGGCGAGTCCTTCGAGAAGCTCTTCACCAAGGCAGGACAGCGCCGCATCATCATCGCGACCTTCTCCTCCAACATCCACCGCGTCCAGCAGATCATCAATATGGCGGCAAAATACGGCAGAAAGGTTGCCGTTCTCGGCCGCAGCATGATCAATGTCATCTCTACGGCGCTCGAGCTGGGCTATCTGGAGGTCCCCAAGAATACCATTATCGATATCGAGAATATGAACCAGTATCCGCCGGAGCAGATCGTTCTGATCACGACGGGCAGCCAGGGCGAGCCGATGTCCGCCCTGACCAGAATGGCAATGCACGACCACAAGAAGGTCAATATCACGCCGATGGATTTCATCATCATTTCTGCGACCCCCATCCCCGGCAACGAGAAGCATGTGACAAAGGTCGTCAATGAGCTGCTCAAGTCCGGTGCAGAGGTCATCTACGAGTCCATGTACGAGGTGCATGTTTCCGGCCATGCCTGCCAGGAGGAGCTCAAGCTCCTGCTTGCGCTGACAAGACCGAAGTTCTTCCTCCCCGTGCACGGCGAATACAAGCACCTGATGAAGAACTGCAATCTTGCAGTGGAAATGGGCATGCCCAAGGAAAATGTCATGATCGCCTCCATCGGCAATGTCATTGAAACCGACGGCAATTCCCTGAACATCGTGTCCCAGGCACCTGCCGGCAGAGTGCTGGTGGACGGTCTCGGCGTCGGCGACGTCGGCTCCATCGTGCTGCGCGACAGAAAGCACCTTGCCGAGGACGGCCTCATCATCGTGGTGGTCGGCATCGAAAAGGGCACCGGCGAGATCGTGGCAGGTCCCGACATCATTTCCAGAGGCTTTGTCTATGTGCGTGAGGCTGAGGAGCTGATGGTCGAGGCGCGCCAGCTGATGTGCCACACCCTGAGCGAATGCTCCGTCTACGAGCTGAAGGAATGGTCGTCGCTCAAGACCAAGCTGCGCGACTCCATGTCCGACTATATTTTCCACAAGACCAAGCGCAGACCGATGATCCTGCCGATCATCATGGAGGTCTGAGGACTGTAGGGTGGGGAACAACAACACCGTTTTCCTTTCCCATTTCCGGAATGACAACAACAAGGAGGTGACCGGATCATGAAGCCCAAGCACCGTGCAGGCTTCTGGATTCTGATGGTACTGCTGATCCTGATGAACCTGCTGCCAGCACTTGCATTATATTGCAATGACGTGAAAAACGGCGCGCTGTATTCCGTGCCGGCGTTCGTGCTTTCCATCCTTGCCGTGGTGCAGATGGTGCGCATCCAGTATCGTCAGATCCGGTACATCGCAAAGCTTAATGAAGATATGACCGGGGCCGAAAAGGCCGCACTCCAGCAGCTCCCCTACGGCTACTGCCTTGTGGACCAGAGCGGCGTGCTGCTCCAGTGCAATGCCTTCTTTGCCCAGCATATTCTCCCGAGTGAGGACTGGTTCGGCAGAACGCTCGTCGATCTCGTTCCGTTCCATCCGTCCGCAAAGGAGCAGGAGCTGCGCTGGCAGGAACGTGACTACCGCGTTTCCCAGCTTCCCTATGAGGAAAACGGCGCGGCGATGACCGCTTATCTCTGGGAGGATGTCACCGAGCAGAAGCAGCTGCGCAAGGATTATCTGGAAACAAGACCCTGCGTTATGCTGATCATGCTGGATAATTACGAGGATCTTATCCAGAACGCCAAGGAGAGCGCGAAGCTCGAGACGAGCGTTGCGGTCGAGAAGCTCCTCGAGCAGTTTATTTCCCAGACCAACGGCATCCTGCGCCGGATGAAGAACGACCGATTCTATGCCGTGATCGAGGAACGCCATGTCCAGCAGATCATTGCCGGAAAATTCCACATCCTCGATGAAGCACGCCGGATCCGTGTGGATGAAAAGAATACCGTGACCTTCTCCATCGGCGTCGGCCACGGCGCACAGAGCCTGCAGGAGAGCGAGACCTTCGCGATGCAGTGCCTCGATATGGCGGTCGGACGCGGCGGCGATCAGGCCGCTGTCCGGACGGAAAACGGCTACCGCTTCTTCGGCGGCGTTTCCAAGGGCGTGGAGAAGAAATCCCGCGCCAAGACCCGTATCATCGCAAGCGCGATGCAGGATCTCATCAGGAGCAGTGAGCATGTCTTCATCATGGGGCACCGCTTCGGCGACCTCGATTCCGTGGGTGCTGCCTGCGGTCTGGCAGGTGCCATCCGCCTCATGGGCAAAACCGTCGAGGTGGTCGTCGATCCCCAGAAGAACCTTGCACCCCAGCTGATCGCCATGATGCGGCGTGAGGTCGGCCTGCCGCTCTTTGTCACTCCGGCACAGGCGATGGAGGTCATGGGGGCCAATACCCTCCTCATCATCGTGGATACCCACAGCAAGGATATCCTCGAAAGCGACCGGCTCTACCAGATGGCATCCAATGTCGTTGTGGTCGACCATCACCGCAAGAACGTGAATTTTGTCGATAATGCCGTGATCTTCCATCACGAGCCGTATGCCTCCTCCGCCTGCGAGATGGTGGCGGAGCTGCTGCAGTACTTCAAGATGGACGGCATGGTCAGCGCGTGCTACGCCGACTGCCTGCTCTCCGGCATTATGCTCGATACGAAGAATTTTGTCATGCGCACCGGTGTGCGTACCTTTGAAGCCGCAGCGTTCCTCAGAAAGATCGGTGCGGATACCGTCAAGGTCAAGTGCCTGTTCTCGGGCTCCATCGAGTCCTACCGCAGCCGCACGGAGATCGTCGGTTCGGCGGAGATCATCGGAAAGCACGCCATTTCCGTGGCACCCTCCGATACCGAAGAGGTGCGCCTCGTGGCACCGCAGGCAGCCGATGAGCTGCTGAGCATCGAAAATGTCGATGCCGCATTTGTCATTTATGAGATCAATCGCGTTGTCTCCATTTCTGCAAGATCCCTCGGCGCCGTCAATGTCCAGGTCATCATGGAACAGCTCGGCGGCGGCGGTCACCAGACCATGGCGGCAACGCAGATCCCGGATATTTCTGTGGAGGAGGCCAAGCGCCGTCTGATCGCGGTCATCCGCGAGCTGCAGGAATAACCGGATACATCATGGCAGCAGCGCGCTGCCAGAGAAAGGAAGGATTATCATGAAGGTGATTTTTTTACAGGACGTGAAGGGCTCCGGCAAGAAGGGCGAGACGAAGAACGTGGCTGACGGCTACGCACGCAATATGCTCCTGCCCAAGGGTCTGGCCGTGGAGGCAACTCCCGAGAATCTCAACCACCTCAAGGGACAGCAGTCCTCCGCACAGCACAAGATCGATGTGGACAAGCAGAATGCAGGCGAGATGAAGACAAAGCTTGACGGCAAGACCGTGACCATCCCCTGCAAGGCAGGCACCGGCGGCAGACTGTTCGGCTCCGTGACCGCTGCACAGGTGGCACAGGCCATCGAGCAGCAGTACGGCGCAAAGCTCGACAAGAAGAAGATCAGCCTCAAGTCCGACATCAAGGCATTCGGTACCTTCAGCGCGGAGATCCGCCTGTATACCGGAATTTCCGCCCAGATGACCATTGAGGTGACAGAAGCCTGACACATAACCGCACATATCACCCCCAAAAGGGGTGATATCGGCGTTTTTTCAGCCGCCGATCAGAAGCAGAAAGGAGAAGACCATGGCAGAAACAACAGGGATGCAGGATCTGGAAATGCCCTACAGCCTCGAGGCGGAACAGACCATTCTGGGAGCGATTCTGATCAATGCAGATGTACTGTCCACCGTTCTGGAGCATATCAAACCGGAGTGCTTCTATATTGACCAGCACCGTGCATTGTTCACCATTATGGTGCAGATGTTCAGCAGCGGCGCCCGCGCGGATGTCATTACCGTACTCAACGAGGCGCTTGCCGCAAAGATCTTCGACACGCCGGCGGAGGGACGCAATTACCTTGCCAATCTCGCCGATATGGTACCTGCCGTCTCCAATATCAAGAGCTACTGCGAGATCGTGTCCAGCAAGTACTATATCCGGACGCTTGCCGAGACCGCACGCGGCATCCTCACCGACATCCAGAGCGGCGAAACGGATGCGCAGCTGCTGCTCGATGCCGCAGAACAGCGCATTTTCGATATCCGTCAGGGACGTGATGTCACGGGTCTGACGCCGGTGAAGGAGATCGTTGCTGCGACCTACAACCACATCAGCCGCATCTCCGGTCCCGACCGCGAGCTGTACCTCGGTACGCGCTCGGGCTTTTCCTACCTCGATACGGTGACCTCGGGTCTGAACAAATCCGACCTCATCCTCATCGCGGCGCGTCCTGCGATGGGTAAGACTGCCTTCGCGCTGAACATCGCCTG
Source organism: uncultured Ruminococcus sp. (assembly GCA_964472035.1). Taxonomy (GTDB): domain Bacteria; phylum Bacillota; class Clostridia; order Oscillospirales; family Ruminococcaceae; genus UBA3855. Next base: position 9,225 of record CAYYIT010000033.1, on the reverse strand, counting down.
CAACGTGGCACGCCACGGCGACAAGGATGTCTGCATCTTCTCGCTCGAAATGCCAAAGGAGCAGCTGGTCTCCCGACTGCTCTCCACCGAGGCGCAGGTCGATTCCAACAAGCTCCGCAACGGCCGCCTGACGGGCGACGACTGGGTACGCCTTGCCGCAGGTGCAAGCTACCTGCAGGAGCTGCCCCTCTACATAGACGACACCGCCAGCATCACCGTGCAGCAGATCAAGGCGAAGCTGCGCCGCATGAAGAAGCTTGGCCTTGTTGTCATTGACTATCTGGGTCTGATCCAGACCACACTGAAGACAGAGAACCGCGTGCAGATCATCTCCGAGATCACACGACAGCTCAAGATCATGGCGAAGGAACTCGATGTGCCGATCATCCTCCTCTCCCAGCTCTCCCGTGGCCCCGAGAGCCGTACGGACAAGCGTCCGATGCTGTCGGACCTGCGTGAATCCGGTTCGATCGAGCAGGATGCCGACATCGTTCTCTTCCTCTACCGTGACGCATACTATAACAAGGAAAGCCAGCAGCCGAATGTGGCGGAGTGCATCGTTGCCAAGAACCGCCACGGCGAAACGGGTACCGTCAACCTCATCTGGGACGGTCAGTATACACGTTTCAGTACCATGGAGATCACCAAGGATGCGCCCAATTGATGCGGTGCGCAGCTTTCTTGCGGAATGCGGCTGCGCAGGCAGCGTGATCTATGCGGCACTTTCCGGCGGCGCGGACAGCGTATGCCTGCTCGATTGCCTCGTGCAGCTGCGTGAGGAATGTTCCCTCGATGTCAGGGCGATCCACATCCAGCACGGACTGCGCGGCAGCGAAAGCGACCGCGATGAGCAGTTCTGCCGGACGCTCTGTGATACGCTCGGCGTACCGCTCTCCGTGGAAATTTGCGATGTGCGCGGCTATGCCGAAACGCACCGCTGCTCCGTTGAGACCGCCGCAAGGGAATGCCGCTATGCCGTATTTTCGCAGTTCTGTGAGAACGCCTGCGTTGCCACCGCCCATACCGCCTCCGACCAGCTTGAAACGATGCTCTTCCGGATGGCGCGCGGAACGGGACTGCGCGGACTCTGCGGAATTCCTCCCGTGCGCGGCAGGATCCTCCGGCCGCTTTTGCAGGTGACAAGGGACGAGGTCGAGGAAATGCTCCGCGAACGGGGGCTGTTCTATGTCACTGACAGCACCAATCTTGAGGACAATTGCAGCCGCAATCTGCTGCGGCACCATGCCGTTCCGGCAATGCTGCGGTGCAATGCCGCCGCGCAGCGCAATGCCGCCGCACTTGCACAGCATCTGCGGCAGGACGAGGACTTCCTCGCGGCGCAGGCAGCGCAGGCATATGATGCCTGCATGCAGGAGGACGGCTCCCTGCTGGGACTTGCAAAGCTCCATCCTGCGTTGCAAAGCCGCTGTATTGCGCGGTTTTTGCAGGAAAACGATATGCCCTCCGGCGCGTATGCGATCGAGGCTGTCCGGCAGCTGCTGGAACGGGGCGGTACGCTCGAGCTGGTCCGCGGCGGCAGAAAGCTCCGCGCAGGCCGCGGCTGCCTGTTCGCGGAAATGCCCGTGGACGGCGTGCGCCGCTGCACACTGCGGCCCGGCGAGAACCGTATTTTCCCGTCGGTGATCGTCCGCGCAGAGCGAATCGATCGCAGCGATGCGGAGAAATTTGCGAGAATTCACACAATGTTCGCAAATAGCGTGCTGGATTATGGTATAATAAAAGGGTGTGCCGAGCTGCACAGCCGGATGCCGGGTCTGTACCTACAGGGAAAGAACCATCGCATCCGCATCAAAAAATGGCTTGGCGAGAGCGTCGCGCCTGCGAAGCGGCAGCTTGTCCACTATCTCTCCGATGAAGAGGGCCTGCTCTGGGTCGAGGGACTGGGCGCTGCGGTACGCGCTGCGGTGACGCCGGAAACAGAAACAATGCTGTTTCTGCGGATTTATCACGAAACCAACACGGAAGCTACACCCCGGCTTCACGCGGATGAGGTATGATAGTGGGTGAATGCAGCGCCGCGCGCTGCAAATTCTGACAGGAAAAGGAGTGGATGGTTTGACACCGAAAAAGAACAGGGGCATTCTGGCGTATCTGGTCGTTGCAGCACTGCTGATCTTCATGGCCGCGTATATTCTGCCCCGTCTGAATGATTCCAAGGAAAAATACGAATATTCCGAGATCATCTCGCATTTTGACAATCTCGAGGTCAGCCGCTATACCCTCGATCTGGGTACCGGCGAGCTGGAGCTGACGCTCAAGGACGGCGAGGAGATCAAGTACAGCGTTCCGAATGTGTCCCTCTTTGTGGACGAAACGGACGACTACCGCCTCCGCTATAACAAGGCGAATCCCGATGCACCGCTGGAGCAGGACTACTTCAAGATCAAGGACAACTCCTGGATCATTACCTATATCCCGACGCTGATCATCCTGATCATGGGCATCGTGCTGTTTGTCTTCATGATGCGTCAGGCAGGCGGCGGCAAGTACAGCAGCTTCGGCAAGGCAAATCTCAAGGCACAGGCCTCCGGCAAGAAGGCGACCTTTGCGGATGTTGCCGGCGCCGAGGAAGAGAAGTTCGAGATGGCTGAGATCGTCGACTTCCTCAAGAACCCGAAGAAATACGCCGAGATCGGCGCAAGGATCCCGAAGGGCGTCCTGCTGCTCGGCCCTCCCGGTACCGGTAAGACGCTGCTTGCAAGAGCCGTTGCAGGTGAGGCAGGCTGTCCGTTCTTCCCGATCTCCGGTTCCGATTTCGTGGAAATGTTCGTCGGCGTGGGTGCATCCCGTGTCCGCGATCTGTTCGAGCAGGCAAAGAAGAATGCACCGGCCATCATCTTCATCGATGAGATCGACGCAGTCGGCCGTCACAGAGGTGCAGGCCTCGGCGGCGGTCATGACGAGCGCGAGCAGACCCTCAACCAGCTGCTCGTAGAGATGGACGGCTTCACCGGAAACGAGAGCGTCATCGTCATCGCGGCAACCAACCGCCGTGATATCCTCGATCCCGCGCTGCTGCGTCCCGGCAGATTCGACCGCCAGATCGTGGTCGGCTATCCGGATATCAAGGGCAGAGAGGAGATCCTCAAGGTCCACACCAGAAACAAGCCCCTTGCGCCCGATGTGAACCTGTCCAATATCGCCAAGGGAACCGTCGGCTTCACCGGCGCGGATCTCGAAAACCTTGCAAACGAGGCGGCACTTCTGGCTGCCCGTGCCGACAGAAAGGCGATCACCAATGAGGATATCGAGGAGGCTACCATCAAGGTGGTTGCCGGCCCCGAAAAGAAATCCCGTGTCAAGACCGAAAAGGAAGTCAGACTCACCGCTTATCACGAAGCCGGTCATGCAGTCTGCACCTACTACTGTCCGCATCAGGACAAGGTACACCAGATCTCCATCATCCCCAGAGGTATGGCAGGCGGCTACACCATGTCCCTTCCGGAGCATGACAAGTCCTATGTCAGCATGATGGAAATGCGCGAGGAGATCGTAACGCTCCTCGGCGGCCGCGTTGCGGAGAAGCTCATCCTCGATGATATCTCCACCGGCGCCTCCAACGATCTGGAGCGCGCAACGGCTACCGCAAGAAATATGATCACCCGCTACGGCTTCAGCGAAAAGCTCGGTCCCGTTGTTTACGGCAGCGACCAGAACGAGGTCTTCCTTGGCAGGGATCTGGGCAGCAGCAAGAACTACTCCGAGGAGGTCGCTGCGGAGATCGACGCAGAGATCCGTGCCTTCGTCGAGGAGGGCTACAAGAGAGCCGAGCAGATCCTCACAGAGCACATGGATCAGCTGCATGAGGTTGCACAGTACCTGATTGCCAACGAGAAGATTGACGGCGAGGACTTCGACAAGCTCATGAAGGGAGAGCTGATTCCCCCTGCGGCAGCAGAAGTGACCGCAGAGCCGGAAGTTTCCGCAGAACCCGAAGCTCCCGCAGAGCCGGAAGCTTCTCCGGAAGAACCCATTCAGTAACACGCCATTCTCCGCTCTGTGACAGGGCGGAGAATTTTTTTGGAGAAAATTTCTGTTTTCCTGTAACGAAAGCCATCTGAAACGGATCTACCTACAGAACGTTCAAAATCATCACAGGGAGGTGACCCATGTCCGAGATCCAAGACTACTATGAAGCCCACGGCAGGCGCGTATACCATTACCTCCTCAGCCTTTGCCGGGATGCCGATACCGCCGAGGAACTGACGCAGGAGACCTTCTGTCAGGCACTGCGTTCCCTCAAACGCTATGACGGCAGCTGCAGCGTTTCGACATGGCTGTGCGGTATCGCACGAAATCTCTGGCTGCGGGAGCTTGACAGACGCAAACGCCAGCCCCTTGCCGAGCCGGATGAGAGCATTCCCGATCCCGACGCCGCCCCCGATCGTGCCGTCGAGCTGAAGGAGCAGAAGCTCTCCCTCATGCGGCAGATCCATGCCCTGCCCGAGACCGAGAAGGAGCTGATGCTCCTGCGCGCCACGGGTGCGCTGAGCTTTCGGGAGATCGGCGAAATTCTGGGGAAAACCGAAAACTGGGCGAGAGTAACCTATTACCGCACGAAACAGAAATTAACGAAGGAGTGATCGTATGAAATGTAAAGTCATTCAGGATCTGCTGCCGCTGTATGCGGAAGCGCTGACATCGGAGGAGAGCAATGCACTCGTGAAGGCGCATCTGGAGGGATGCGAGGAATGCACGAGATTTTATGAGAACATGAAGGAGGTACCGCAGGAGGTACCGACCGGCGACAGGAATATCAGCCCCATGAAGAAGGTGAAACGCTCGTTCATCATCCGGCTGACAGCCGGCATTCTTGCAAGTGTTGTGCTGCTGACGACGGCGTTCTTCTTTCTGTTCTGGGGTGTGATCCCGATCCATTCTGACAAGCTGAATGTTCAAATTGCGCTTGATACACAAAATGATAAAAAGACGCTGGAATTCTTGTTCACCGGCGACTGCGGCTGCATCATGGAGCGCACCGACGAGACGATCACGGAGCTTGCTCCCGGCACCGCCGCCAGGCATCTGGAGGTCACGATCTGTCCGGTGTTCAAGCTGCCGTTTGACGACTGGGGGGAGCATCCCAATCAATTCGAGTGGGATGTAGAACTACCGGGTGAGAATTCCATGTTCAAGGATGTCTCGATCACCATTCACTGCCGGGATAAGGACATCACCTACGATGCCTTTGCGCTTGCCGCCATGCTGGAGGAAGCAGAAGATTAACAGACATTCCCAGTTGCAAATTCCGGATTTCTGCATAAAATAAGAGTAAGCAGTGCTGTGTGTTTGCCGGGAAGGGGGTGGCATCCCCTGCGGCGATCGTGGGAGATGTCCGCAGAATCGCCCGTTTCCGTATCGGGAAGCGCAGAGCGCTGCTTTCTGATACGAAGAAGCCTTCGTTTTTGCAAACGGGGGCTTCTTTTGGTGTTTTGCGGATTTTTTTGAAAAAACCCTTGCAATATCCGAGCCTTTCTGTTATAATATAGATGTATGTCAATTCAGTCCTCTAAAGAGGCTGGATCCAAAGAAAACTAACAAAAAGAAAAGAGGAACATTCATGCCTGCAAATATTGTAATCGGAACCCAGTGGGGCGATGAAGGAAAGGGTAAAGTCATTGATATTCTGGCTTCCCGTGCCGAGGTCGTTGTTCGTTCTCAGGGCGGCAACAATGCCGGACACACCGTTGTCAGCGGCGGTCAGACCTACAAGCTGCATCTGGTACCCTCCGGTATTCTGTATCCGGATACCCAGTGCCTGATCGGTGCCGGCGTTGTACTGGATCCGAAGGATTTTATCAGCGAGCTTGACGAGATGGAGAGCCGCGGTATTTCCACCAAGAACCTGAAGATCGACCCCCGCGCGCACATCGTAATGCCCTGGCACATCACGCTGGATGGCCTGTCCGAGGCATTCCGCGGCGGCAGCGATATCGGTACCACCAAGCGCGGCATCGGTCCGACCTACATGGACAAGTACGAGCGCTGCGGTATCCGCATGTGCGATCTGGTGAATCCTGCTGTATTTGCGGAGAAGGCAAGAGCCACCGGCAACCTCAAGAATAAGATCATCACCGCAGTATACGGCGGCGAGGCACACGACCTCGACGCTGTGATTGCAGAATACACCGCATACGGCGAGCGTCTGCGCCCCTACATGGCTGACGTTTCCGTACTGACCTATGAAGCCTACAAGGCAGGCAAGACCATCCTCTTCGAGGGTGCGCAGGCGACCCTGCTGGATATCGACTTCGGTACTTATCCGTATGTAACAAGCTCCCATCCGCTGTCCGCCGGCGTTTGCGTCGGCACAGGCGTGGGCCCGCGCATGATCGACAACATCATCGGCGTGGCAAAGGCTTACACCACCCGTGTGGGCAAGGGTCCGTTCCCGACGGAGCTGTTTGACGAGACCGGCGACACCATCCGCAACAAGGGCGGCGAATTCGGCACAACCACAGGCCGTCCGCGCCGTACCGGCTGGTTCGATGCCGTGATCGTGCGTCATTCTGTTCGCGTGAACGGTCTGGACGGTCTGGCGATCAACAAGCTCGATACCCTCAGCGGCATCGGTGATCTGAAGATCTGCACCGGCTATGTGAAGCCCGACGGCACCCAGCTGCGTGACTTCCCGTCCAGCCTTGAGGAGCTGGCAGAGTGCGCTCCGGTATACGAGAGCTTCCCCGGATTTGATGAGGATATCACAGAATGCCGCCGTTTTGAGGATCTGCCGAAGGTTTGCCAGGACTATATCAAGCGCCTGGAAGAACTCTGTGAGTGCAAGATCTGCATGGTCGGCGTAGGCCCCGGCCGTGATCAGATGATCGAGCGGCAGTGAGCCACTGCTGGCGATTCGCGAGGCTGACTTTCCTGTTTTCGGATTGTTCCCCACCCGCGTTGTAAGGTCTCTTACCGCAATGCGCCTTGCTTTGCAGAGGCGCAAAGCTAATAAAGGAACGATAGCGCAAACAGGATACTGATAATTGACATAACAAGAGGTGAAAACCATGCCGGATATGAATGATATGCTGGAGGGGCTGGATACGCCCACCTATATTCCGGAAGAAAAGAAGGGTGCGCCGCAGATCGACGCTCCCGCGCTTGATGATCTCTTAGCGCCGCCGCCGGCTGCCTGGACACCGCAGAATGCGGAAAGAAGAGGCGCCCCCGTGGTGGATGAGCCGGTGCTGCTGGATGATCCCGCACCGACGACCTGGAAGAAGACCGAGACAAAGGGCGCGCCCGATGTCGAGGCTCCCGTTCTGGATGATACGCCTTCCGTTTACACGGCAAAGCCTGCCGTTTCCGCCGATCCGCTTCCCGATGCAGCAAGCCTGCAGGAGGACATTCTCGGCGCGCAGGGTGCCTATGATCCGGTGGAGGAGTTCTACCAGAAGCTGAAGTTCACCGACGATCTGAAGACTGCTTTCGGTACGCTTGACGCCGAGAAGCAGATGCAGGTCGTGGAGATGCGTGCAAAGCAGATGGGCATCCCCGTTCCCCAGATCCCGACCGAGCTGCGTCCCAAGCTGGAAGCGGCTGCGCCGGAGGCTGCGGAGGAACCCGTTGTGCTGGAGGAGGCCCCCAAGCCCACCGCTTACGTTCCGAAGTTCAAGGACGAGGATCTGGAGCGTGCGAAGGAGGAATCCAAGAAGCCGCAGAGATACACGCCGCCGCCAATGGAAATGACGGAGGATCAGAAGAAGGAAAGCCGCCGCATCATGAACGAGCTCCGCGTGGAGCGCGAGAAGGAGCTGGCAAAGAAGGGCTTCAGGCAGCTGATCCTGCTGGCAGTGCTGGGCGTTGCCTGCGCTGTGGCATTCACCGTGTTCATTTCCGGCGCATTCGGACTTGGCTACAAGGATGCGCTCGATGAGCAGGGCTTCATGAACGTCGTGAAGCAGTATGCGCCCTATCTGGGCGTGGCACTGGGTCTTTGCTCCGTGGTGATCTTTGCGCCGCTGCCGTTCCTGCGCAGTCTTGCAAAGCTGTGCTACGGTCTGACCTTCATCCTGATGCTCTTCCCGGGCATTCCGCTGCTGATGCAGAAGGACGGCAATATGCTCGCGAACGGTCTGATCTACGCGGCAGCCATCGGCCTGAGCGGCTTTGGCTTCGCAACACTCGTGACCAGCGACGGCATCAGCATGTACAACAAGCACGGTAACTCCTGATTCCATACCGTTCTGCCCCTTCCGGCGTGCCGGAGGGGGTTTTTTGTAAACTTTATGTGAATCTTCCGGAACCGTGGTACACCGGCGTACCACAAACCGCCGATTTCGCCCCTTTATGCAGGGGCTTCCCTGCAAAATCATTCTGAAAGGGGAAATTTTCATGGTACTGAAAGCCAACGGCAAGCTGATCGACACGCTGCCCATCCACTCGCTGTTCTCGCAGGAGGAGCATTACGCGGACACCATCGTCTTTGAGGTGGCGCGTTTCCACAACGGCATGGACCTTGCGGAATTCACCTTCGCGATCCGCGGCGTGACGCCGAGCGGCGGCGAAACGCAGACTGCGCTTGCAATGCAGGTGCAGGAGCAAACGCTCCGCCTGCTCTGGGAGGTCAGCGACCAGTTCACGGCGGAGGGCGGAACGCTCCGGCTGGATCTGTTTGCGTTCTGTTATGATGATCCCGAGGCAGACCGGACAACGACACCGCCCGATCATGTGCTGCGCTACCAGCTGCCGGACGTGGAGGTGCATCCGCTGCCGGAGAGTGAGGGGACGCTTGACAGCAAGAGCTACACGGCGTTCCTGCTGGAGGTGAAGGAGACTGCGGAGGATGCCATCACGGTGATGAACGGCATTGTGAGCGATTTTGAAGCCGGTGCTGCCGCATATGACGCGCGCCTGACGACAGTGGAAAAGCAGTCGGCTGCAAACGATGTGCAGATCGAAACGCTGCAGGAGCGACATGCGGCGCTTTCCGAACGCGTCACCAGCAACGAGACCGGCATCGCGCTCCTGCGCGAGGACATTGCAGCGCACACGCCCGTGGTGCCGCTGACGCAGGCGGAGTACGATGCGATCGCATCGCCTGCGCCGCTGACGGTGTATGTGATCTACGAGGAGAGCTGATTTGTCAGGAGACATGTTTCATTGTACTTTCGCGTGGTACGAAGGAGGGGGCGGTCATCCGCCCTCTACAGTCTGTCGAAAAAGTCCCGTCCAGCCACTGCGCCTCCGGCGCAGGGCTGGACT
>CAYYIT010000032.1:0-25297 GCA_964472035.1 uncultured Ruminococcus sp. | reverse complement strand
TTCAGCGGCAGCACCCTACCCTTTTCCCCCTCCCCTTTGGGGAGGGGGTCAGGGGGTGGGGCAAAATTAAGTGAAAGTATACTTTTTTGACAAGCTGACCTCCGGGCGATTAGCCCGGAGGTTTTTGCATGCAATTAGGATCCCGTTTCTGTTTCGGAGCTTTGCGGTTCTCCCACGGTGAGATAGTATTTCCACTGGGAATACAGCTCGACCGTCATGCCTTCCGCGTACATGATCTCAAGAATATTCGAGAACACATGGATGCCGTCGCGCAGCGCGAGGATATTGTCGGCAAGCGTCTCGTCACAGCCCGGCAGCAGCAATAGCTCCTCCCTGGTCGTGGTATTCAGGTTGATGATCGGAATGTACGGTTCCGTTTCCGCTTCCGTGGGTGCAGTTGTTTCTGGTGCCTGCGTTTCCGGAGGATCCGTTGGTGCCGGCGGCGGTATGGTTTCCGGTTCTGTTTCGTTTTCGATATAAAGATAGGGCATGATGGCAGCAAGGGTAGCATCGCCGATGCCGGTGACCTGCAGGAGCTGCCGGCGGTTGGTAAATTGCCCGATCTCCTCGCGATAAGTAAGAATGGCCGCAGCCGTGACCTCGCCGATACCGGGAATGGTACAGAGCTGCTCTGCCGTTGCAGTATTCAGATCGATGGGATAGCAGATCGCTTCTGTGACGGTTTCCGTTGGAATCAAGGGAACCGCCGCGGAGGGACTGATGGTTTGTGTGGCCGTTATTTGCATTGTGGGTTCGGTCGTATGGTAGGGATGCTGGTGGGGCTGTATCCGGGTGAAGCTGCTCAGATATACCAGATAGTCGTGTGCGATCAAGGTGATGCAGGCAATGACGAATGCACCAAAGATCAGCAGTTTTCCGGATATGCCGCGCATTACCGGTACTTGTAGACCGTGACGCCCTCAAAGCCGTCCAGCAGATGGTTGATCTTCTGGAAGGCAAGACCGGTGCCCTTGGCAACGCAGTTCACTGCGTCCTTTGCAAGGACACAGTTAATGTTGAGCGTGCGGTGGATCAGCTCGCGCAGACCGCCGAGCAGTGCGCCGCCGCCGGTGAGGAGAATACCGTTTTCGTAGATATCACCAACCAGCTCCGGGGGCGTTTCCTCCAGCACTTTCTTGATGGCCTCCATAATGGCGAAGATCTCGTCCTCCATGGCGTCGAACAGCTCCATTTCACTGATCTCGACCGTATCCGGCAGGCCGCGGATGATGCTGCGTCCCTTGACGTTCATGGTCACGTCCTCACGCGGATCGTAGAGGTTCGTCAGGCGGATCTTGATATGCTCCGCTGTCTGCTCACCGATGAGCAGCTTGTAGCGGTTCATCATGTACTTCATAATGGCCTGGTCGATCTGGTTGCCTGCCACCTTGATGGAATGGGAGGTAACGATGCCGTTCATGGAAACGATCGCTACGTCCGTGGTGCCGCCGCCGATGTCCACGACCATGTGCCCCTTGGCTCTGCCGATATTGATGCCTGCACCAAGCATGGCGGCGATCGGTTCATCGATGAGGTAGGCCTTGCGGCAGCCCGCACTCATTACCGCATCGCCCACCGCGCGCTTTTCCAGCTCCGTGATGAACGCCGGAACGCAGATGATGATACGGGGCTTGACGAGCTGATGACCGCTGACCTTGATCAAAAATTCACGGATCATGCACTGTGTCAGCAGGTCGTCCGAAATGACGCCCTCGGTGAGGGGATGTGCCACCTTGATGTAGGCAGGGGTCTTGCCGAGCATCCGGTAGGCCTCGTGGCCGACCGCAAGAATACGCTCCGTGCAGGTGTTGTAGGCAATGACGGACGGCTCTGCGAGCACAACGCCCTTCTTGCCGAGTGTCATGACGATATTGGCAGTACCCAGATCAATACCGATATCCGGTGTGTTCATATGGTTTCCTCCTGTAATGGTTTGGGAATGGTGGTGGTCGCTGCCGCCGCAATGACAGCAGCAGCGCCCTGTTGTTTCAGTAATGCAGCGCACCGGTTCATGGTGCTGCCGGTGGTCAGGACATCGTCGCAGAGCAGGATGCGCATGCCGTCCAGACGGCAGTCATGGATCCCGAAGCTGTCCACGTTGCTTGTCCGCGCCTGCGCGCTGAGTGTATGCTGCTCCGCATTGCCCCGGCGTTTGAAGAGCACGTCCTCACGGCAGGGAAGGTCAAGGAGCCTTGCGGTCTCCGCAGCGATCAGTGCTGCCTGATTGTAGCCGCGGCTGCGCTGTTTTTCCGGATGCATGGGAACCGGCATCACACAGTCGATCTGCCGGTAGACCGGATTATCCTTCAGTCTCGCCGCAAGGATACCCGCGGCGTAGTAGGCAAAGTTCGTGTTGGTGCTTGTCTTCAGATGCAGGATCGCCTTCACCGCGCCCTTCGCGTAGGGCGAGCAGATGACGGCTCTGTCATATTCGAAGCTGCCGGATGCGCAGCGGCAGGGAACCATGCCGCAGCTCGTGCAGTAGCCGTCCTGCGGCAGCAGCAGTGCCTCTGCGCACGCATCGCACAGATGCAGATGCGCAGTGAGAAATGCGCCGCATGCGGGACAGCGGTTCGGATAGAAGAAATTAAGTAAAGATCTCGTCCATTGACGCATTCTGATTCAGCCCCTGTTCGAGCATGTGCCGCAGGCACGAATAACGGTTTGTCCGTCGGTTATTGCTGACCATCTGTTCGACCTTCATCGGCGAGCCGATCAGGATCAGCAGCTTCTTGGCACGGGTAACGGCAGTGTAGAGCAGATTGCGGTAGCTGAGCTTCTCGTACTTGCCGAGGAGCGGTATCACCACCGCTTCAAACTCACTGCCCTGACTTTTATGTACGGTAATGGCGTAGGCAAGCTCCAGCTGCTCCATCAGCAGCAGGGGGTATACCGTGATCCTTCCGTCAAAATCGATCACCGCTTCGCCGCGCCGGCGGTTGATGGAACGGATGTGTCCGATATCGCCATTGAAGATACCGGTGCCGTTCTCGCCGTCCTTGGTCCAGGTGATGTCGTAATTGTTTTTGGTCTGCATGACCTTGTCGCCCTCACGGAACTGGTAGAGTGCGGATTTGATCTCCGCCTTGTCCGCCGTGGGCGGATTCAGACGGGACTGCAGCGCCTTGTTCAGTTCGATGACACCCAGCACACCGCGCCGTGACGGGCAGATGACCTGTATGTCGCGCGTGGGGGAGTACTGATAGGCGTTCGGAAGCCGCCTGCACACAAGATCCAGCAAGAGCTCTGCCACCTGCGGAAACTCCATGCGCTGGAAGAAAAAGAAGTCATTGTCTTTCTTTGTGAGATCCGGCATTTCGCCGTGAACGATCTTATGGGAATTGGTCACGATGCAGCTCTTCTGCGCCTGCCGGAAGATCTCCTTCAGCTCAATGAGCGGCATGCAGCGGCTCTCGATCAGATGCCGCAGCAGATTGCCCGCCCCCACCGAAGGGAGCTGGTCGCTGTCCCCGACGAGGATGACCTTGCAGCCCAGCCGCAGCGCGCGCAGCAGACTGGAAAACAGCAGCACATCCACCATGGACATCTCGTCCACGACGATCACATCGCAGGGGAGGGGATTCTCCTCGTTGTGAATGAATTTCTGCATGCCGTTCGGATCGAACTGCACCTCAAGCAGACGATGGATCGTTTTGGCATCGTAGCCCGTCAGATCGGAGATGCGCTTGGCAGCGCGTCCCGTCGGTGCCGCGATCATAACGCGGTAGCCCTGCTTTTCATAGAGTGCAATGATGGCGTTGAGCGTCGTGGTCTTACCGGTACCGGGACCGCCGGTCAGGATCAGCAGTCCTCGCGAGAGCGCGGCCTGAATGGCCTCCTTCTGGAGCTCTGCGTACCGGATGCCGGTCTTTGCCTCGGATTCGGCGATCATCGCATCGTAATTCTGCGCGTCACGCGCACTGAAATCACGCATGACGCCGATGCGGTCGGCGATGTATTCTTCCGCATGGTAATAGTCGGCAAGATAGACGAACTCGCGTTCGTTTTTAATGTATTCAATGATGGTATCGTTTTTCAGCTCTTCCTGATACGCGGCGTAAAAATCACGCTCCCGGATGCCGAGGAACTCCACCGCCGTGGCCGCCAGTCTGTCGAGCGGCAGGCAGGTGTGCCCGAGTCCCGTATTGTGCCGCAGGAGATGGACGATGCCTGCACCGATGCGGCACTGCGCATCCCTGGGAATCCGTAGGTCATGTGCATAGCTTTCCACCTGCTTGAACTGCATGCCGATCTCCTCGTTGCACAGCAGGTAGGGATTGGCCTCAACGACCTGCTGGCAGCGCTCGCCCCAGACACGGAAGGCGCGCATGGCATAGCGGGATTTGATGCCGTAATTTTCAAAGTAGGACATCACACTGCGCAGTGCGAAAATATGCTTCGCTTCCTCTGCGACCTCCTCGCATTTGCGCTGGGACATACCGCGCACCTCCATCAGGCGCATCGGTTCGTTCTCCATGATCTCAAGTGTCCTTGCCCCGAAGGTCTGCACGATCTTCTCCGCAAGCACCTTGCCGATGCCCTTGATGACACCGGAGGCAAGATACCGCCGGATGCTGTCGGTCGTGTTTGGCAGCTTGCGTTCGCAGGACTCCACCTGGAACTGCGGGCCGAAGCGCGGATGCGTGACGTACTGTCCGTAGAGGGAGAGGCATTCGCCTTCGTCAATGTCACCCAGCTCACCGGTCACTGTGACCGGCTCACCGCCGGCATCCAGATCCAGTACAACATAGCCGTTTTCTTCATTGCGGTACAGTATGTTTTCCACCGTGCCTTCGATATGCAGTGCTTCCGGCAAATCTCCCACCTCCTGTAAATGAACTTATCCTATTTATTATACCGCATTTTCACGTAAAATGCAACAGCTTTTTCTGATTTTCCAAATGTAGAAAAAAATTGCCGCAGCCCCTTGACAAAACCGGAAGCATATGGTACAATAAAGTAAATTGAATTTACATGTAAATGGTAAGATCATGTCGCATTCTGCCGAAGCCGTGCGGAAAGCAGGGGCTGGACCTCCGAGAGGGACATGCAGGAAAAGAAGGGGTACTGACGGATCATCTCCCTGCACAGTGCCTCCGACGCTTGGTTGCCGTCCTCGTAGAGCAGGATCATGCTGCGCAGCAGCTGTGCATCCATCCAGGCGATCTGGCTTGCGTGCAGTTCGATAAACGCCCTCGTCGAGGGCAGTGCATCCGGAACGGGCAGCACCGCAAAGGGGACGAGAACCGGTTCTGCCGAAGCGGTCGAAGTGCTGCAAAGGCAGTAAAACAGCCATCCTCCGAGGCACAAGAGCCCCATCAGACAGAGCATCAGCACAAGTTCCATGGATAACCCTCCAATTTTTAAGAAGTTATTGTATTACCATTTTATGCAAAATCTCCAAACGATGTGAAAAGTCAAAAAAAATTCAAAATAAGTATGGAAATACAGTCCAATCTATGGTATAATGGTAATACACCAAAGTGCAGAAGAGGAGGGATCTTCCATGCTCCCCATGGATTGCCATACGCATACGCAGCTGTCACCGGACAGTGACGCACCGCTTACGGATATGCTGCACCGTGCAGAGCAGCTCGGACTGCAGGCATATGCCGTGACCGATCACATTGAACTCTGCCGATTCTATCCGCAGGATTTCTATGGCGTTCCGGCACGCAACGAGGAAGATTTCTTTGATTATGCCGCGCGGTATGAAGCCTCCATGCAGGCGAATCACCGTGCAAAGGAAAGCTATTCCGGCCCGATGCAGCTGATCTGCGGCATCGAAATGGGTGAGCCGAATGCGGATTTCGGACTTGCGGAAAGCCTTTACAGGGACAAGCGCCTTGACTTTGTGATCGCTTCTCTCCATGAGCTTCCGGAGACACTGGATTTTTATTTTCTTGATTATACAAAGGAGGATGCAGCGGCACTGCTCGATACCTACTTCGAGACGCTGTATTCCATCTGTCAGTGGGGACATTTCGACGTTCTCGGCCACCTGACCTACCCCCTGCGCTATATGATCGGGGATGCAGGACTGCAGCTCGATCTCGGACGCTGGCAGGAGCCGATCGCGGAATGTCTGAAGGCAGTCATCCGCAGCGGCAGGGGCATTGAGCTGAATACCTCCGGATTCCGGCAGACATACGGCAGACCGTTCCCGGATCTGGAATATCTGCGGCTCTATCGCGATCTCGGCGGCACACAGCTGTCCCTCGGATCGGATGCCCATCGTCCGGAGGATGTGGGCGCCGGCATTGCAGAAGGCGCCGCACTTGCACAGCGCGCCGGATTTGACAAGGTATGCTATTATCTGCGGCATGAACCGCATTTTATCAAACTTTAGAACGGAGGAACTGAACATGATGAATGAATTACTGGAACTGCTCAAGCAGAATGCGCGTCTGACCAACGCCCAGCTTGCGGATATGCTCGGCAAGACCGAGGAAGAGATCGCCGCCGAGATCCACCTTATGGAAGTCAAGGGTGTGATCAGAGGCTACAGCGCCATCATCAATGATGAGCTTGCCAAGTCCAGCGAGGTAGAAGCGATCATCGAACTGCGCGTGACGCCCAAGCGCGACTGCGGCTTTGACGAAATTGCCAGAACCATTATGATGTACGAAGAGGTGGAGAGCATTTCCCTGATGTCCGGCTCCTACGACCTGTCCATCTGCGTGAAGGGCAGCACCCTCAAGGACGTGGCACTGTTTGTTTCCCAGAGACTTTCTACACTGGAAGGCGTGGTTTCCACCGCGACCTCCTTTGTGCTCAAGCGCTATAAGGAAAAGGGTATCTTCATTGAAGAAGAAGAAAAGGATGAAAGGGGCTTAATCTGTCCGTGATGAATTATGAGAAGATCTTATCCGACCGCGTGCAGAATATGAAGCCTTCCGGTATCCGGAAGTTCTTCGATCTGGCTGCACAGATGGATGATGTTATCAGCCTTGGCGTCGGCGAACCGGATTTCCAGACTCCCTGGAGCATCCGCAAGACCGCGATCAATGTGCTGGAGCGCAAGCGCATCGTCTATACCGCAAACTCCGGCCTGTCGGAGCTGCGCGCATCCATTGCGCGTTACCTGAAGAGAAAAAATAACCTTGAATATGACGGCGATCATGAGATCATCGTTACGGTCGGCGGCTCCGAGGCGATCGATATCGCCATCCGCGGCCTGATCAATCCCGGCGATGAGGTGCTGATCGTGGAGCCGAGCTTTGTCTGCTATGCGCCCATCGTCGAGATGACCTGCGGCGTGCCGGTTCCGATCCCGACCAAGGAAGAGAATAAATTCAAACTGACCGCGCAGGAGCTGCGTGAGAAGATCACCGATAAGACCAAGCTCCTGATCCTGCCTTTCCCGAATAACCCCACGGGTGGTATCATGACCCGTGAGGATCTGGAAGCCATCGCAGAGGTGTTGCGCGGCACCGATATCATGGTGCTGTCCGATGAGATCTACTCCGAGATGACCTATGGCAGAAAGCACTGCTCCATCGCGGAGCTGGAAGGCATGCGCGAGAGAACACTGATCGTCAACGGTTTCTCCAAGGCCTTTGCCATGACCGGCTGGAGACTCGGTTATCTCTGTGCACCGGAGCCCGTGATCACACAGCTCGTGAAGATCCACCAGTATGCCATTATGAGCTCCCCCACCGTGAGCCAGTACGCTGCCATTGAGGCGCTGGAACACTGTGAGGATGACGTACAGCATATGGTCAAGGAATATAACGTCCGCCGCCGCTATCTTGTAGAGGCGTTCAATCGTCTGGGACTGACCTGCTTTGAGCCGGAGGGCGCGTTCTATGTGTTCCCCTGCATCAAGAGCACGGGACTTTCCAGCGAAGAATTCTGCGCACAGCTGCTTGAGCAGCAGCGCGTCGCTGTCGTTCCCGGCAATGCGTTCGGTGAAAGCGGCGAGGGCTTCGTGCGTGTATCCTACGCCTACTCCCTCAAGCATCTGATGGAGGCGATCGACCGCATCGGCAAATTCCTGAAGGAGAGAGCGCAGTGAGATCGATCAGACTGCGGTGTGCCGCAAAAATCAATCTTTCCCTCGATGTCACCGGCAGGCGTCCTGACGGCTACCATGACCTCGAAAGCATTTTTCAGACAGTCGGTGTATATGATGTCCTGAGTGTGTCCGTCGGAGAGGGCGGAGGCATCACCCTCAGCTGCGATACACCCGGTGTACCCTGTGATGAGCGCAATCTTGCATGGCGTGCCGCAAATGCATTCCTGCAGGCATCCGGCGCCGCATGCAGTGTGCATATCACATTGGAAAAGCACATTCCTTCCGGCGCCGGCATGGGCGGCGGAAGTGCCGATGCAGCGGCGGTGCTGTATGCACTGAATCTGCTGCTCGACTGCGGCTATTCCAATGAAGCACTGCGGGAGATCGGAACGCCCCTGGGCGCCGATGTACCGTTCCTGCTGCTGGGCGGCACCGCCTACGCGGAGGGGATCGGTGAAAAGCTGACAGCACTCCCGAAACTCCCTGCTTTGCCGCTTGTGCTGCTCAAGGGCACACAGAGCATATCCACGCCAGCTGCCTACCGTGCGATCGACGCACTGGAGGCTCCGCCGCATCCGGCGACCGGACAGGTACTGGAGGCGATCCGGACACAGAACATTCCGCTGCTTGCAAAGAGCTGCGGCAATCTGTTCGAGGAGGTCTCGGATTGTGAGGATGTGCGCCGCGCAAAGCGGACACTTCTTGAAGCCGGTGCACGCTGCGCAGTTATGACGGGCAGCGGATCGGCAGTATTCGGCATTTTTGATTCCATGGAAACAGCAAGCCGCTGTGCGGAGCAGGCAGCCGAAGCCTTCGACTTCGCAAAGGCATGTACCACTGTAGCAGAACCTTTCATCGTTCTGTGATGTGGGGATAGGGTTCGGTATCATTCGTCTGCGCACGATTGATATAGAAAGGACCGCTTGACGGTTCGAAAAAATACATATTGATGGAGGAATTGTGAATGAAGAAAAACAGAGTACTGGCCGTCCTGCTGAGCAGCATGATGGCAATGCCGTTCTTCACCGGCGTGATGGTTTCCGCGGAAACCAAGCAGGAGGACGGTCTGCACATGGGTCGTTATGACGACTACAAGGGGTACGAAGCAATGATGAACAGGAAGTCGATCACCGCACCGTCTGTTGACAGTGGTGTTCCGAAGGCTGCTGAGGAGGCAGTGCTTCCGTCTTCCTATGACCTTCGTGACACAGGTGTGGTAACATCCGTCAAGGATCAGGGTTACTACGGCACCTGCTGGGCATTTGCCGCAATGGGTTCCCTGGAATCCCAGCTGGTTCTCGAAGATCCCAGCGTGGATCTTTCCGAATGGCACCTGGCACACTACACATATTCTGAGAAGTTCGGCTATCCGTATTCTCTTGACCAGGATGGCAATGAGGCAAGTGCTTTTGACAGCGGCGGAAACTTCTACATGCTCGCTTCCATGCTGACCGGCTGGATCGGCCCGGTGGATGAGGCAGACTTTGCCTATGATGATTGGGATATTCTCGAGCAGGAAAGAACCATGGATGAGGTTCGTGAAGACGCTGCATACCATGTTACCGAGGCATCCCTGTTCCCGTACTGGTACTATGATGCAGATGAGGTAGGCTCCCAGGTCAATGCGATCAAGCAGGCGATCATGGATGGCCATGTAATGTCCGTCAGCTACTATGACGCAGACGAGTGCCACAACTATGACACCTATGCATACTACTGCCCGGATGCAGGATATTATTACGGCGGCTACCATGCAGTAGATGTCGTTGGCTGGGATGATAATTTCTCCGCTTCCAACTTCAATGAGGATCCCGGCATGGACGGCGCTTGGCTGATTAAGAACAGCTGGGGCGACTACTGGGGCAATGAGGGCTACTTCTGGATCTCCTATGCAGATGCTACCCTCGACGAATTCTTCTACCTCGAGAGCGAAGCAGTGGATGCACATAACGATCTGTACCTGCATGATGACTATGGCTACTGGGCATCCATGTCCGTAGACGAGTGGGGCGACAGCAGCGCATACATGGCAAATGTCTTCACTGCTGAGGAAGATACCACTGTTTCAGCTGCAATGTTCTGCACTGCACAGGCAGATGAAGCTTATGAGATCGTCGTTTACACCGATCTCACCGATGATGCAGATCCGACTTCCGGTACTGCTTCCGCAGCAACCGTTGGTTCCGTTGCTACCATGGGCTACCATACGGTAGATCTCGATGCGCCTGTATCCGTTAAGGCAGGCGAGAAGTTCTCCGTTGTTGTACGCCTTGCAGGTATGACCGGCTACCACATCACCTGCGAATCCGCTACTACCATGGAAATGTACTACTCCGATGGCAGCACAGAATACGCTGAGTCCATTCTGACTGCTGATATGCTTGATGGTCAGATCGCTGCCGGTGAGAGCTTCTACAGTGCTGACGGTGCTGAGTGGTTCGATATGTACGACGAGGCTGTTGTACATGAGGACTACACCTTCACTGAAGATGATTATTGGGGTGCATTCCCTGAGGATGAGGTTTATGCAACAAGATACGTTGCTGATACTATTACCGGTAATGTCTGCGTAAGAGCACTGACCGAGGAAGCGACTACCATTGAATTCTCTCCCGCAGCAAAGTATCTTGCGATCGGTCAGGAGATCGAGCTGATCGCAGCAGACGGCAGCGACATCTTCTACTCCTTCGACGGTGAGAACTTCGAGCAGTACACTGCTCCGATCGTATTCGACGGCGACATGACCATCTATGCTTACACAAGCACCGATGAGACCATCGTTTCCAGAAGCTTCGAGCAGAAGACTGCAAGCCTTACACTGTTCTGCGAGCAGCAGGATGAGTTCGACAGCACCTACATCAACTTCACATCCGATGCTGAGGGTGTTTATACCGGTACCTTCGAGGCTTGGAGCGATGCATGCGAATTCATGTACATGACTCCCGAGAGTGATGGCACGATCACATGCAACGGTGAAGTCCTCACTTCCGGCGAGACCTACGAAATGGCACTTGCGTTTGACGAATACAATCAGGCTGTATTTGTCTTTGAAGTAGCCGAGGATGGCGCAAAGACCGCTACCTATGTTGTTGTGATCGACCTGATCATTCTTGATGACGGCTACACAGCCGGTGATGTCAACTACGACGGCAGTGTGGACGCAAACGACGCGGCAGATCTTCTACTCTATGCAGCAATGACCGGTGCCGGCGAAGATGTCTATGTGGATGACATGTGGCTTGAAATCGCAGATTTCAACTGGGATGGCATCGTTGATGCCAACGATGCTGCAGAGATTCTGGAATATTCTGCAGCAATGGGTGTATAACCCCTCTTGTAACGAATCTTAAGCGGAGGATATTATGTTGTATCAGATGATTATCCAGTCCGCAGACAATGCGCTGCTGCTCGTAGGAGCAGCAGCTGCATTTCTGTTGACACTTGCAGGGATCTGCCTTTGCAGCCGGTTCCTGCCGAAGGATCAGGGAAGAGAATTTGCAGTGAATGGTGCACTGTCCCAGGGCAAGCCCCGCGGTGCGGGCATCATTCTGATCATTGCCTTTATCCTGGCATGCGTGCTGGTGATGCCGCTGTCCATTGAATACGCGGTGTACCTTGCAGCGCTTTTTGTCGAGATGATGAGCGGCTACCTGGACGATGCTTCCGAGAAGCCCTGGGGTGAGCTGAAAAAGGGCCTGATCGACCTTGCGGTCGCAGCGGCTGTTTCCGTGACGGTGTACTACTTCCACGGCGGTGCTGTGGAGCTGCCGATCCTGCAGCTGTCCTTCACGATCCCGGCTCCGGTCTATGTGATCCTGGGTATCATTCTGATCTGGGCAAGCATCAATGTCACCAACTGCTCCGATGGCGTGGACGGCCTCTGTGCCTGCCTGACCATCGTGTCCCTCGGCACGGCATTCTTCCTGCTGCGCATGACGGAGCATACCGGCATGCAGCTGATGGTCTGGATGATGATCTTTGTGCTGCTTGCATACCTCTGGTTCAACTGTTCTCCGAGCCGCCTGCTCATGGGCGACGCAGGCTCCCGCGCATTGGGTGTCATGCTCGCAATGGCATTCATGGTATCCGGAAAACCCTTCCTGTTCATTCCGGCAGCGCTGCTGCTGATCATCGACGGCGGTCTCGGACTTGTCAAGCTGACCGTCATCCGCGTTCTGAAGTGGAAGGGCTTCATGAAGAACCTCCGCACACCGGTACACGACCATGCCCGCAAGAACAAGAACTGGAGCGACACGCAGGTGGTCATCCGCTTCACACTCCTCCAGCTGCTTCTGGCAGTTGTCGTACTGGAGCTTTGCAGATAAGAAAAAAGAGGAACAGAAGGTGTTCAGTCCTTCTGTTCCTTTTCTTTTTGCGGAAGATTGAGGATCACGATCGCCGCAAGGATCAGCGCAATGCCCAGCAGCTTCAGTGCATCATGGCTTTCACGATAGCAGACCATGCCGATCACAGCACCGACAAGCGGTTCGACGGCAACAATGATCGCCGCTTTGCCGGATTCCATCCGTGCAAGTCCCCATGTGTACAGGAAGTAGGGAAGCACCGTGCAGAGGATCCCGATCCCGATGCACCAGGGGAGCAGTCCGGTATGTGCCACGATCAGCCGGAACGTTCCGGCAGCATCGCTGACCGGCAGGATCCCGACAAGCCCCAGCAGGAAGGTGTAAACCGTGACCGTCAGACTGTCGTATTTCTGGAGCGCGACCCGTCCGAAGATGGTGTACAGACCATAGAACAGACCCGATGCCAGACCTGTCAGCAGGATCATCGGCCGCAGCTCTGCCTGCCCCGAAAGTCCCGCGACCAGTACGCAGCCGGCAAAGGTCATACAAAGCGCCAGAAGCTTTTGCGGCGTGATGCGTTCGCGGAACAGCACCGCGGACAGCAGCATGATGAATACAGGGGACGTGTAGAGCAGCACCACCGCCACCGAAGCCTGCGAGTGGATCATGGTGTAGAAGTAGCAGATGTTGAACAGCACGATGCTGATGATTCCGGTTCCGACGAACATCCACAGATCTTTCGGACGGATCCGCAGCTTGCTCCGGTCAAGGCAGGCGACCGCAAGCGTCAGAAGTGGTGCCGAGACCGCCAGCCGCACCAGCGTGATCTGCATGGCGTCGAGTCCGCCGCCGGAAAGTGCCTTGATAAAAAAACTAATGATGCCCCATAGCACGCCGGCCAGAATGACCGACAGTACAGGCAGTGTGGATTTCATGCGATTTCCTCCATTCTTTGTCACATCCAATAGTATACTGTAAAATGCCGGATTTGTCAAGGTTTCTGCTTTGTACTAAATATACAAGAATGGAGTTTATAAATGAGTCGTATTATACAAAGTGATGCAAAATCTATTGCGCTTTCTGGTGATATGTGGTAAAATGAAAGGGTAACAGGGAGGTGCTGTGCAATGCAATGCAAACAGATTCTTGCTCTGCTGCTGACGGCGGCAGTGACGTTATGTTCCAATACCGGACTGCTGACAAAAGCGGAGGAAACCGCCGAGCCGAAGATCATTGCTCTGACCTTTGATGACGGTCCGAACACCTACACGACACCGCAGGTACTGGACATCCTCGAGGAATACGATGCCCGTGCATCCTTCTTCCTCATCGGCGACAGGATCACTGAGGATACCGCCCCCGTCGTACAGCGCACTTACGAGATGGGCTGCGAGATCAACAGCCATTCCAAGACCCACTCCGACATGACGGCGTTGTCCGCGGAGGAGATCCGTGCCGAGATGGCCTATGTGGATGAGAAGGTATACGACATCATCGGCGAATACCCCAAGTTCTTCCGGCCGCCCTATCTCAACGTCAACCAGACGATGTACGATAACATTTCGATCCCGTTCATCACGGGCTTTACCAGCAGCGATTCCAATTCCGAAAAGACAGCGCAGGACGTTGTGGATAAGGTGCTGGCTTCCGCGAAGGATGGTGCCATCATCCTGATGCACGACTTCTACGGCAATGACAAGACCGTTGAAGCACTGCAGACCATTCTGCCGGAGCTGCAGTCGCAGGGCTACGAATTCGTGACCGTTTCGGAGCTGTTCGAACGCAAGGGAGACACACCGGAGCATGGGGTCTGCTACAGCGAGGTGCAGAAGCATATCTGCAATGACTATGTGTTCTCGCAGAATCTGTTCACGGGCGAAGTGACGGGCGACAACACCTGGGAAGGCTGGAAGGAAGCGATCCTTCTGGACGGCGCGATGCTCGAAATGCTGGGCAGCTTCACGGTCGAGGTCGCCTACACAAGCGAAGCGCCGCCCGTGATCGTGCTGCACCGCTGGAAGAGTTCGGAGGATAATCTCTGGCAGGCAGTCAGACCGGCGTATTATAACGGCAAAAAAGCCTGCTTCCGCTCCGAGGACATGCAGGCGGTGCTGGATTCCTATGGGATGAATTACACCGATATGGGCTGGATCATGGTCCGGACGAACTGGACGCAGATGACCATCACACAGGTGGATCTCTATGTGCAGCCGGAGCAGAGCCAGTGCAAGGGAGACGTGGATCTTGACGGACAGTTCGGGATCCTTGATCTGATCTCCCTGCAGAAATGGCTGCTTGCCGTGCCGGAGCATTCTCTGGCGTGCTGGCAGAACGGCGATCTCTGTGAGGACGGGATACTTGACTGCTATGACCTTGGCGCGATGAAGAAAGCGCTGCAAAATAGCGAGGGGGTTGCTGCATGAAACAATGGAAATCTATGACCGCATCGCTGCTGGCGGCAGCAATGCTGATCGGTGCCATGCCGGCTGTGACCGAAGCGGAGGGCACGCGTGAAGTCCTTGTCACAACGTCTGAAGAACTGCTGGCGGCGCTTGCGGATGTCAGAGCCGGTGACGAGATCATCCTGCGGGAGGGCGTGTATCAGAACGACACCTTCCTCGGGGACGGCATCTGGTCCGCCTTTTACGGCGAGGCCGACGGAACCGCCGATCAGCCCATCATCATCCGCAGTGAGGATCCCGCGCATCCCGCCACCATCAGCGGCGTTACTCAGGAAAACAAGGTCGCCCTGAAGGTGGTCGGCGATTACTGGCAGATCCGCGATCTGAAGTTCTGCGAGGCGCAGAAGGGCATCTTCCTCATGCAGTCCGAGCACAGCATCATTTCCGGCTGCGAGGTGTACAATATCGGTCTGGAGGGCATCCACATCATCGACAACAGCAGCTACAATCTGGTCGAAAACTGCTATGTCCATGACACGGGAACCTACAAGCCGGAATACGGCGAGGGCGTGTACATCGGCAGCTCCAAGAATACCGAAGGATACGGCTACGAATGCCATTACAATACCGTAAGAAATTGCCGGCTCGGCCCGAATATCGCAGCGGATCACGTCGACATCAAGGAATACACCATCGGCAATGTCGTGGAATACTGCACCTTCGACGGCACCGGCATGCAGAACCAGAACGGCGGCAACAGCTTCGTGGAGGTCAAGGGGAATGATTGTATCATCCGCTATAATACCGGTTACCGCAACGGCTGCGAAAATGTCCTCTTTGCATTCGATGCCAATGTGCAGCTTGACGGCTGGGCGCAGAACAACAAGATCTACGACAATACCGTGTATCTCGACACCACGGATTGCTATCTCTTCAAGGAATGGAATTGCCCGACACAGGTGTTCCGCAATACCGTGGAACCAGCAGAGGTGACCTGTTCCGGTAATAAGACGCTTGAGGTGCTTGGCTTCGAGCTGGAGGGCGATGCAAACGAGGACGGCCTTCTGGATGTGACCGATCCGCAGATTCTGCAGGCCTATCTGCTGGATCATGCGGTTCCGCATATTTCCAGCGAGAACGCAGACTGCTCCGCCGATGCACACTTAGATGCCTTTGATCTTGCGATCCTCAAGCGGCAGCTTCGCCTTGAGGAGGAAGCAGAAGATCCTGCGATCTCGGTTGCATACAATCAGGAGGATGCTGGAAAATGGCGCATGTGCAATGGCCTCGGCGGCAGGGATGTGACCTTCCATCTGTCAGCAGAAGCCGGCAATCAGCTCAACATGGGCTGGGGATACTGGGATCCGAACGCTGTGAATGCGGAAACAGGCGAGACCGGCGTATGGAATCAGATCTCCCTCGGAACCTATACCCTTGACGAAAACGGCGAAACGACCATCACCGTAACGCTCCCTGCGGACGTGACGAGCGTTGCCCTGCAGGTCTATGGTTACCAGAATGACAGCGGTAAGCTTGAAAAGAGCGAAGTGTCGCTGGTAAAGGTCACCACGCAATAAAGGGCTTACAACAACTCAAACCAGTTTTTGCTGCTGGTCAGAACGCCTTCCTTCCGGAGGCGGCTGATCTCGGCGGAAAGACCGCTGCGGTCCACTTCCAGATAATCCGCAAGTGCCTGCCGGTCAAATGGAATTTCAAAGCTGCTGCTGCCTGTCTTCTTAGCCTGCGCATCCAGGTAGGCAAGCAGTTTTTCCCGTGTCGAACGCTTCGACGTGATCTCGAGCTTCTGGTGGAACATCAGGTTCTTGGTCGCCAGATCCTTCATCAGGTTGAAGATGAGCTGCTGGTGAAAGCCGCAGGCATTGGCGCAGGTGTGCATGATATGCTGACAGTCGATCAGCATGACTTCACATGCTTCGCAGGCTGTGACCGTGACCGGAATTGCAGGAACCTCCGCGCAGGCGAATGACTCGCTGAAGATCTCGGAGGGCGCAATGCTGCTGACGATGCTCCGGTTGCCGTAGTAGTCCATCCGCTCGATCTGTGCAGAGCCGGAAAGCAGAATGCCGATGTGTCTTGCAGGCGTCCCTTCCGCGAGGATGGTGTATTTCTTGTCGAACTGCACCAGCGTCGCACCAAGACAGACCAGCATCTTCAGCAGCTGCTCTTCCTGGATCCCTTGAAACAATGGGCAGCGTTTGAGAATGGAAAGATATTTTTTCATGTTTTTCTCCTTTTGTTGAAATTTCAACAGACTTTCTATTGCTATTATACTATAATAGAATCAGAAAAGCAAGGAGGTCATGAAAAATGCGCAGAAAAATCATTACCATTGATGAAGATAAATGCAACGGCTGCGGCGCATGTGCAGCGGCCTGCCACGAAGGCGCGATCGAAATGATCGACGGCAAGGCAAAGCTCACCCGCGAGGATTACTGCGACGGCCTCGGCGACTGCCTGCCGGCATGCCCCACAAACGCCATCCGCTTTGAAGAGCGCGAGGCACCTGCCTATGATGAGGCGGCTGTACTGAAGGCGAAGCAGAAAAAGGCGGCTTCGGCATCCCCCTGCGGCTGTCCCGGCACAAAGGCAAGGGCGATCCAGAGGGAGGCTGCCGCTCCTGCAAGACATTCCGGTGCAGTCCAGAGCCAGCTGATGCAGTGGCCCTGCCAGATCCGGCTCGTTCCGGTCAATGCACCGTATTTCGACAATGCGAATCTTCTGATCGCAGCCGACTGCTCCGCATTCGCCTATGGCGCGTTCCATCAGGAATTCATGCGGAACCACATCACACTGATCGGCTGCCCGAAGCTTGACGATGTGGACTATGCAGAGAAGCTCACACAGATCCTCGCAAACAATGAGATCCGCAGTGTCCGGATCGTCCGCATGGAGGTACCCTGCTGCGGCGGTCTGGAAAACGCCGTGAAGCGTGCCCTGCAGGCCAGCGGAAAGTTCATTCCGTGGCAGGTGGTGACCATCTCGACGGACGGTAGGATCCTTGATTAAATGCCAATCAATCAACCCATACTAAAATAAAAGCAGACGGAGGTTACACAAATGACTATCACAAACGACATCAGGTACATCGGCGTGAACGACCATCAGGTGGATCTGTTCGAAGGCCAGTACATCGTTCCGAACGGCATGGCATACAATTCCTACGCCATTCTCGATGAAAAGATCGCCATCATGGACACGGTGGACGCTGCCTTCACACACGAATGGCTGGACAATATCCAGAATGTCCTCAACGGCAGAACACCGGATTATCTGATCGTACAGCACATGGAGCCGGATCATTCGGCAAACATCATGAACTTCATCAAGGCCTATCCCGAGGTGAAGATCGTGGCTTCTGCCAAGGCATTTGCCATGATGAAGAACTTCTTCGGTACGGATTTCGCCGATCGTCAGATCGTCGTCGGTGAAGGGGACACCCTCTCCCTCGGCAAGCACAACCTGACCTTTGTGACTGCTCCCATGGTGCATTGGCCGGAAGTCATCGTGACCTACGACAGCACGGACAAGGTGCTGTTCTCCGCGGACGGCTTCGGTAAGTTTGGTGCCCTTGACGTCGAGGAGGACTGGGCATGCGAAGCAAGACGCTACTACATCGGCATCGTAGGCAAGTACGGTGCGCAGGTACAGGCGCTCCTGAAGAAGGCAGCGGGTCTTGACATTCAGACCATCTGCCCCCTGCACGGACCCGTGCTGAAGGAGAATCTCGGCTACTACCTCGGTCTGTACGATACCTGGTCCAGCTATCAGCCCGAGGAGGACGGCATCGTGATCGCCTATACCTCCGTTTATGGCAACACCAGGAAGGCCGTGCAGCAGCTTGCAGACCTGCTCCGTGCCAACGGCTGCCCGAAGGTCGTGGTGAACGATCTGGCACGCTGCGATATGGCAGAGGCCGTGGAGGACGCGTTCCGCTACAGCAAGCTTGTCCTGGCGACTACGACCTATAACGCAGGCATCTTCCCGTTCATGCATGAATTCATCAATCATCTCACCGAGCGGAATTTCCAGAACCGTACCGTTGCCTTCATCGAGAACGGCAGCTGGGCACCGCTGGCCGCCAAGGTGATGAAGGGCATGTTCGAGAAGAGCAAGAACCTCACCTATGCGGATACCACCGTCAAGATCCTCTCTGCGCTCAACGAGGAGAGCAGCGAGCAGCTCAAGAAGCTGGCCGATGAGCTTTGCAAGGAATACCTTGCAAGACAGGATGCCACTGCGAACAAGAACGACCTGACGGCACTGTTCAACATCGGCTATGGTCTCTATGTTGTCACCTCCAATGACGGCAAGAAGGACAATGGTCTGATCGTGAATACTGTGACCCAGGTCACCAACACCCCCAACCGCATCGCGGTGACCATCAACAAGGAAAACTACTCCCACCATGTGATCCGGCAGACGGGTATCATGAATATCAACTGCCTGTCCGAGGATGCACCATTTGCCGTATTCGAGAAGTTCGGCTTCCAGAGCGGCAGAAATGTGGATAAATTTGCGGAATGCGAACCGCTCCGTTCTGATAACGGTCTGGTCTTCCTGCCGCGGCACATCAATTCCTTCATGTCCCTCAAGGTCGAGCAGTATGTTGACCTGGGAACGCACGGCATGTTCATCTGCGCCGTGACGGAGGCGCGCGTGCTGTCCGATAAGGATACGATGACCTACACCTATTATCAGAACAACGTGAAGCCCAAGCCCGAAACCGAGGGCAAGAAGGGCTATGTATGCAAAATCTGCGGCTATGTGCATGAGGGCGATACCCTCCCTGAGGATTTCATTTGCCCACTCTGCAAGCACGGCGCTGCTGACTTTGAACCAATTCAATAAATTGATAGGAGGAACAATGTATGAAAAAGTATGTATGTGACGCTTGCGGCTGGGAGTATGACGAGGAGCAGGGTGCTCCGGAGCTCGGCATTTCACCGGGCACCAAGTTCGAGGATCTTCCCGAGGATTTCGAATGCCCCCTCTGCGGCGTAGGAAAGGATATGTTCAGCGAAGCGTAAGCTCCCGGCAAAGAAAATTCCTGCATGGTGCATCCATGCAGGAATTTTTGTCTTGTATCATGTCAGAATCTGTGGTATAATAGAAACAGCGGATCACAAGGAGGAAAGAGAGAAATCCGGATTTTGAAACGATGCATTTGCAGCGAAATTGACATTGCACGACGGAAACAACAGGAAAGGAAACAGAACCATGATCGATATGAAATCATTCAGCGCGCTTGAGATCATCAACCGCGTACTTGACGAGCATGTGCAGGAGGGCGACTTCTGCATCGACGCCACCGCCGGCAGGGGATTTGACACTCTGCATCTCTGCCAGCTGGTGGGGGAGAGCGGCCGCGTGACCGCATTCGATATCCAGCAGGAGGCCGTTGACAGCACCGTTCAGCTCCTCGAAAAGCACGGTGTTGCGCATCGCGCCGAGGTAGTATGCAGGAGCCACAGTGAAATGGACGCCTTCGCCGAGGAGGAGAGCGTCTCCATGATCACCTTCAATTTCGGCTGGCTGCCGAGGGGCGACCACCGGATCAATACCCGGAAGGAAACGAGCATCGAAGCCATTCAGAAGGGTCTGCGCCTGCTCAAACAGGGCGGCATCATGACGCTGATCATCTATTACGGCAGGGAGACCGGTTTTGAGGAGCGCGACGCACTGCTCGAATTCCTTCCGACACTCGACAGCAAGCAGTACACCGTGATCGAGATGCCCTTTGTCAACCGACAGAACTGCCCGCCGATCCCGATCCTCATCATTAAAGGTGCATAACAAAACGTCCGGTTCGTGGAAGAACCGGACGTCTGTCTGTTGAAAACGTCCCGTCCAGCCACTGCGCCTCCGGCGCAGGGCTGGACTGAGTTTTTTTATTTAGTTGCGCCTACGGCGCATGTAGGGGGCTTCGCCCCCTACAACCCCCAGTATATAGCCGAAAAGCACTCCGCAGGAGGGCGGGTTAGGGTGCGGCAGCACCCTAACCTTTTCCCCCTCCCCTTTGGGGTGGGGGTCAGGGGGTGGGGCAAAATTAAGTGAAAGTATACTTTTTGGACGGGCTGACGTCCGGTTCGTGGAAGAATCGGACGTTTTTTATCGGATGAACCATTTTTGGAATCGTGCAGGATGCTCTTGAAAAAGCCGTTCTGCGAGTGCATCGCAGATGCCGATCAGCATCCGCTCGTAGCTGCACTGCAGGGGAGAGACTTTGGTTTCATCCCCCGTTTCCAGACGATTCAGACAGCCGCAGGAATTCGTACAGCGTCGTTTCAGATCGCATTCTGCGCATTCCTCCGGCAGTGCATTGCGCCTTGACAGCGCCAGCTGCTTGTCCGTATCGATCCCATGGAATACATCGCCCAGACAGTAGTCCGCATCGCCGATGAACTGCGTGCAAGGATAGATCCTGCCATCCACTGCGACCGGCATCTGCCGGTATCCGAGATGGCATCGCTCCGCCGGATTGTATCCCGTAATGCATTCCCGTATCTTCGCATCAAACGGACTGAAGTAGAATGGCTTGCCGGACAGGAAGCATTCGGTATAAAACACCGTCAGCTGCCGCAGCTGTTCTTCAAGCGCCAGCAGATCGTCATCCGTCCAGTGTACCCGTCCGCCGTAGGCGATCGTCGCCGTCACTCTCCTGAAACCCAGTGCATGCAGGTAGCGCACCGACTCCGCATAGCGGCTGACCGCCTGCGGCGCAAGCGTCAGCATCGCATAGGAATCCGGCAGTGCATCCAGCAGGAGCCGCGCACTGCGCTCCATATCCGCCTGCGTGGGGCTGCCGTTTGCATACCGTCTGCATAGATCCTGCGCCGTCCCGTCAAAGGACATGCCGATCCCCATGCCGGCTTTCTTGGCGCGCGCAAGGAACGCACGGTCAAGCAGCGTGCCGTTGGTCGTCATCTTGCACTGGAATTGCTTGCCGGTTGCCTTGGCTTTCAGCTGGCAGTACTCCAGTGCCTTGAAGATCAGCTCCCGTTCCAGAAGCGGTTCGCCGCCGAAGAAGCAGAGCCCAGCGGTTTTCCCCTTGGAGAACGCAAGGTCGCACGCAGCGTATAGGACGTCCTCGGACATGCGCGCAGCAGTCTTTTCTGCGGTACAATAGGTGCAGTCCAGATTGCACTGCTTTGTCAGATGAAGTGTAAAATTCATGTCCTACCTCAGTCCGGCAATGGAGTTTTGTCCTCTTCCACCGCCATTTCGCCGGCGATTTCCGCATCCTCCGGCAATGCGATGTCACCCGAAAGCCGGAGCTCCGTATCCGTACAGACATCATCAGCAGGTGCCATCACAACATCGCCGTCGAGCATCACGGGCGTTTCTTCTTCGGTTTCTTCCGCAGTCACGTCCTCCGGCTGCGGATCTGTCTGCGTCGGCTCCGTATCTTCCGGCATGGGGACATCGCCCTCCAGCTGAGGGCCGCAGCCCGTCAGTCCGACCGCAGCCAGCAGAGAAGCAAGCGCAGTGGCATAGCGCGGCTTATTATAATGCTTCATTGGCTGAATTTTCATATGACATCATCCTTTCATATGGCATAGTGCCCATATTTAAAGTGTATCTTCGTTAAGCGTTCTCGTTGTTTCTGTCTCTGATTCTGTGGTTGATGGATCTATTTCTTCTCTCCATGATATATCCAAAACGGAAAAGATATCGCCGCCCAGTTCAACGTTTCCTTCATTAGTGTTGTTATTAAAGAGGCCGGGGGTTTCTCGAAAATCTGACTTACACTCTGTAATAAATTCGCTCATAACATTAGCGTAGCGCGGCTTTTTATAATGCTTCATTGGCTGAATTTTCATAGCGGATCATCCTTTCTTCCGGCACACTGCCATTTTTTATAGTATAGCATGCCATTGGGAAAAATGCAAGCATTTTCGCATCATGGCAGAAATTGACGCATAGAATATACAAAAAGGGCGGTTTGCAAGAAACCGCCCTGAATGTTTGTGGTATTTCGTCAGAACTTATGCAAGCTCAGCGAAGTACTTGATGGTTCTTACCATCTGGCTTGTGTAGGAGTTCTCGTTGTCATACCAAGAAACAACCTGAACCTCGTACAGACCATTGCCCAGATCGCAAACCATTGTCTGAGTAGCATCGAACAGAGAACCGTACTTCATGCCGATAACGTCAGAAGAAACGATCTGATCCTCGTTGTAGCCGAAGGACTC
Organism: uncultured Ruminococcus sp.; assembly: GCA_964472035.1. Lineage (GTDB taxonomy): Bacteria > Bacillota > Clostridia > Oscillospirales > Ruminococcaceae > UBA3855. Next base: position 2,361 of record CAYYIT010000032.1, on the reverse strand, counting down.
GGAAGCAGCAGCCTTCATAGCAGCGTTGATGCCTTCCTTAGTTACGTTCTCGCCCTTAACAACAGCGGTCAGGATAGTGGTGGAACCAGTCGGAACCGGTACACGCTGTGCAGAACCGATCAGCTTGCCGTTCAGCTCAGGGATTACCAGGCCGATAGCCTTAGCAGCACCTGTGGAGTTCGGAACGATGTTAGCTGCGCCAGCTCTTGCTCTTCTCATGTCGCCCTTTCTGTGAGGACCGTCGAGGATCATCTGGTCGCCGGTGTAAGCGTGGATTGTGCTCATGATACCGCTCTGTACCTCTGCATAATCGTTCAGAGCCTTAGCCATGGGAGCCAGGCAGTTGGTTGTGCAGGAAGCAGCAGAAATGATGGTGTCGTTAGCAGTCAGAGTGTTCTCGTTTACAGAGAATACGATTGTGGGCAGATCGTTACCAGCCGGAGCAGAGATAACAACCTTCTTAGCACCAGCATCGATGTGAGCCTGTGCCTTAGCCTTGGAGCAGTAGAAACCAGTGCACTCCAGAACAACGTCTACGCCGATCTCGCCCCAGGGGAGCTCAGCAGCGTTAGCCATTGCGTAGATCTTCAGAGTCTTGCCGTCAACTGTGATTGTACCAGCCTCGTCATCAGCCTCTACAGTGTGCTTGTTCTCGCCGATTGTACCGCAATAACCGCCCTGTGCTGTGTCATACTTCAGCAGCTGAGCGAGCATGGAGGGCTTGGTCAGGTCGTTGATTGCAACTACCTCATAACCCTCTGCACCGAACATCTGTCTGAAAGCCAGACGGCCGATTCTACCAAAACCATTAATAGCAACTTTTACTGACATTGGATATACCTCCTAAATTTTTATATCTTTATTGTACACCAAAATCGAAAAAAATGCAAGGGCTTTGATAAAAAAATATCAACTTTTTCCTTCTTCTGTTAAAATTCAATAAATTGCACAAAAACATAGTGCATACTTTGCTACAAATGCACAATAATATAATTGTATGAAAAAAGCGCCACCCGACTTCTTTACTTTTTTCATAAAAAAGAGTATAATTGTACTATCGGTGTCGAAATTTGTCGAATTTTGTCGAATGTTAACAAATAATGAACAAAACGCAAAAACGGCAATGCACCGTAATCGTATTTAGGAGAGCTTATAAAATGAAACAAGAATTTATGGAGGTTTTGCAGCATTGCTATGCGCATAGCCCTTCCATTGTGCAGATCATGGATCTGAACTGGTATCCGCTGTGGTGCAACAAGGAAGGCCTTCTGATCCCGGATCTACCCAGATATCTGGGAGTAGCGCCGGATCATGACGAGAACGGCTGCCTGAAATTCCTCTGGAACCGCCGGATGCACGAATGCCGGCTGCTCTGCAACCGGATCGATGGATATCGTATCGCCGAGATCAGCCCCATCAATACGGCTGGCTCCATCACACGGCTCGATGTGGAGGCGATCACAGCTTCTGTACAGTCCATGCATTCCGCGTGCCATACGCTGTATGCAGAGCTGGACGAGCATGAGCTGTATGACCAGACGCCCCTTCTGAACATCCTGATGGGCAATTGCTACCGCATTTACCGCATGGCCTTCCTGCAGCGTGAGATCGAGCGGCTGGAAGAGGGCAAGCGTAACCCCGTCCATTTCCTTGCCAATGCGCAGCTGCGGACGCTGTATGACAGGATGCGCAATATCCTGCGTACCTGTGCAGAGGTGGAGATGGAGCTTTGTGATACGCCCGTACATCTTCTGGGTGATCAGGATGAATTCACCATGGCGATGATGTGCGCGCTGCTGCTCTGCTATCGTGAGAAGCGCCGCTTCCAGCATATTGAGATCCGGCTCGAGGCCGGTGAGGAGGAGGCGCGTGCGACCTTTGCCATCACACCTGGCGAGGAGCTTCCGCCGAATGCGCAGGGCGTGAATACGATCGATGTCAGCACGGATGACGGCGAGAAGGCGCTTCTGACGTTCTTCTGCAACGCCCATGGCGGAAAGTGGCTCGTTGCGGAGGATCACGCTTCCGGCTGTGTGCGCTGTACTGTCACTTTCCGGATGCAGAAGCAATGCGACGGAGATCTGGTGCTGTTCAGTCCCGGACCGGAGCGTGAAAGCCGGTTCTACAACAAATACGACGCATTGCTGTCCCGTATTTGCTACCGTAACATGTTTTAACGGATGATGCATCTGCAGCACGTCCGTTTTCTATGAGAGAGGAAGGAAAGCCGCCTGTGGGGAATCCCGCAGGCGGCTTCTGTCATATTGCAAAGAAAAGGAACACAGCATCACACTGTGTTCCTTTTTGCAGTCTGTCGAAAAAGTCCCGTCCAGCCACTGCGCCTCTGGCGCAGGGCTGGAC
>CAYYIT010000031.1:0-25977 GCA_964472035.1 uncultured Ruminococcus sp. | reverse complement strand
TACGTCGAAAATACTTGGCTGGTCACGGCCTGGGAATTTAGATAAGTGCCGGCTTTTCAATCCTTCTCACTTCGGTGGGGAGGATTTTTATTTGCATACCAAAACAAACAATGGTACATCCTGCAGATTGGGCAGTGCGCTTTTTGCACAAGTGCACTGCTTTCTTTTTTGTGGATTTCACCTATGACATCTCGCCTTTAAATATGGTATAATATAGGTATAATATTTGTAAGATGGAGGTTTCTATGGATTTCAATAAGGATGAATATGTTGTCTATCGCAATGCAGGGGTCTGCCGCATTATTGAGATAGAATCACAGAGCATGGATGGGGAACATTCGCTGCTTTACTACAAAATGAAACCTCTTGCCGATCCAAATTCAACATATTATTTGCCGGTTACGACCGCTTCTAAGAAGCTGAGAAGATTACTTACCCCCGACGAAGTTTTACAGCTGATCGATCATATGCCCGATGCGGAACATGTTGAGGATCTATGGTCGGATAATCGCCGTGAACGTAAGGAGCGTTATGCGCAGATCATGAAGGGGGATGACCATATGGCCGTGCTGCAGCTGATTTCTTCCTTGTATTTCAAAAAGATCTCCATGGAATCGGCCGGCAAGCGTTTTTCCTCCATGGATGAAACCGCAATGAAAAACGCCGAAACACTCATGCTTCAGGAATTCGGTGTCGTTCTGCAGCTCGATGAACGAGAACTTCGCGCTCTGATCGAACAGCGTATAATCCACCATGATGACTGATAAGAACGAAAGCACCCATGAAAATGGGTGCTTTTCCTAAAATATGATGATTTTGTTAAAAGTACACAGATTCCCTTGCTATTGCTGTGAAAAAATGATATAATAAATCTATGTATATAGAGAAATACTTTCAGGAGGAATTCATATGAAATTTGATCTTAGAATGCCGCGGCGATTCACTGCTGCAACATCTGCTTTGATACTTGGCTGCAGTGGTTTGCAGCTGACATTGCCTGCCAGTGCGGAGGTCACTCCCAATCCCATTATCAGTCGTGGCTGCCCTGCCTATTCGGGTGCGAATGATTATAGTCTGAATTTTGCAAATGATGCATTCTATTATTCGTTCTGGAATGGTGCAGCACCCGAATACCTTGCCTACGACCTTTCCGGAATACCCGAAGAACAGCGCCGCGAGGTGCTGGCTGTCTGGTATAATGCGACCGGTCATTATGATGCCGCTGCGGTCAGCAATTATTCCAGCAACGGTGCGCCGTCCGATTATACGATCGAAGTGAATGCTGCAGATGGCGGTACCTTCCCCGAAGACGGCTGGGAGGTTGCAGCTGATGTCGAAGGCAACACTTGTCATTCCAGACAGCATGTCATCGATCTGGAGGGCTATAACTGGATCCGAATCAATATCACCGGAGTGGACTGCAAGGAATCGGGTACAGCAAGCATCAATTTTGATATCCATGATGTTTCTGACGGCGTGACTGACAGTTGGATCTTCTTTGGCGATTCCATCACCGCCGGAGGCATGATGAACTGCTACGGAACCGGTTTCGCTGAGCTTGTTCATCAGATCGACGAGCGTTATCTGCCTGCACAGGAGAACGGCGGTATCGGCGGTATCTTCAGTACGGACGGCAGAAACAATATCGATCGCTGGCTCAGCTATTTCCCAGGTGAATTTGTCAGCATCGCGTATGGTACCAATGATGCCTGGGGCAATCAGACAGGCGCTGAGAAATACTACGAAAACACCTGCTATATGATCGATCAGGTGCTTGCAGCAGGGAAAACACCGATCGTTCCGAAGATCCCCTATGCGACAGAAACTGGTGTAAATACCTATCTCGATGACTATAATGCCATGATCGACCGGATCTATGAGGAGTATCCGCAGGTGATCAAAGGCCCCGATTTCGATGCGTATTTCCGGGAGCATCCCGAGCACCTGAGCGGTGACGGTGTGCATCCCAATGAGGAAGGCTATGCTGCAATGCGTCAGCTCTGGGCAGAGACAATGTATGCAAATGTTTATACAGCGGGTGAGCTCCCAACAGATCCCGAGCCGACGTATGGCGATATCGATGGCGACGATGCTGTCACTCTTACCGATCTGATCGCGCTGCAGCGGTATCTGCTTACTCTCGATCCCTTTACCGTTTCCCAGTTCCAGTCTGCCGATATGAATCAGGATGAAGCGGTTGATATTTATGATCTTGGTTTTCTGAAAAAGCAGTTATTTTAATTTTCAACGAAAGGATGATTGAAGATGGATAATTTTCAGTTCTACAGTCCCACGGAGTTCCTGTTCGGTAAGGATACAGAGCTTCAGTGCGGCGCAATGGTAAAAAAGTACGGTGGTACAAAAGTGCTGGTGCATTACGGATCCGGTTCCGTTGTGCGAAGCGGTCTGCTTGACAGAGTGAAGGCTTCTCTGGAAGAGGCGGGCATTGCCTATGTTCTGCTCGGCGGCGTGCAGCCGAATCCCCGTGATACGAAGGTATACGAGGGCATTGCGCTGTGCCGTGAGGAAAATGTCGATTTCATTCTCTCTGTCGGCGGTGGTTCCTGCATTGACTCGTCCAAGGCAATTGCTCTCGGCGTGCCGTATGACGGCGATTTCTGGGACTTCTATGCAACGGATAAGCCCGTGGAACAGGCACTTCCTGTTGCGACCATTCTGACCATTGCCGCTGCAGGCAGTGAGGGATCCGGCGCTTCCGTCATTACAAAGGAAGACGGTATGCTCAAGCGTGACGCTGGTGCCGATGTCCTGCGTCCCAAATTCTCTATTCTGAATCCTGCACTGACCCAGACGCTTCCTGCCTACCAGACAGCCTGCGGTGCGACCGATATTATGGCACATGTGTTCGAGCGATATTTCACCAATACCAAGGAAGTCGAGATCACCGATCGTCTTTGCGAAGCGGTCCTGCTCACGATGGTGAAGGAAACGCCCCGTGTCATCGCACAGCCCGACCTCTACGAAGCCAGAGCCAATATCATGTGGGCCGGAACCGTTGCACATAATGATATTGTGGGCGTCGGCAGAAGCCAGGATTGGAACAGCCACGGTATCGAGCATGAGCTTTCCGGTCTGTATGACTGTGCCCACGGTGCAGGACTTGCAGTCATTATGCCTGCCTGGATGGAGTATGTCTGCTCCCACAATGTGCTGCGTTTTGCACAGATGGCAGTCCGCGTGTTCGGCTGTCAGATGAATTTTGAACATCCTGAAGCAACTGCACGCGAGGGTATTCGTGCATTCCGCCACTTCCTGCATGAAATCGGCATGCCCATCAATTTTGAGGAGCTTGGTGCGAAGGAAGAGGATATCCCCGTACTGGTAGAAAAATTCGGACTCGGGGACGGTAGGACCGGCGGATTTGTTCCGCTTTCTTCCGAGGATGTTGCTAATATTTATCACATCGCCGCTAAGGCATTATTATAAGGAGGAATCCCCATGGTTGATCTCAAAGGAAAATGGGCACTGGTGACTGGCGCCAGCAGAGGCATTGGCCGTCTTGCGGCACTCTGCCTCGCGGAGCATGGCTGCAACATCGTTGCACAGAGCCGCAGTCTTGCACACACCGAATCCCTTCTGCAGGAATTGCAGGAACTGGGCGTGGAGGCCTATGGTGTGGAAGCAGAGCTTTCCAGTCCCGATGACGTTCGCAGAATGCTGCGTGAAATCGATGAAAAGCAGACAAAGATCGAGGTCGTACTCAATAACGCAGGCGTACAGGTCGCTTATCGTACGGATTATTACCAGACCCCCGTGCAGGACTATGAACAGAGCTTCCTGATCAATACAATTGCACCGATGCTGATCTGCTATCACTATATGCCCCGCATGGTCGAAGCTGGTTTTGGCAGAATCGTGAATACCACAAGCGGTATCCGTCTTGAACCCGAGCAGGCAGGCTATTCTGCAAGTAAGGCTGCGCTTGACAAGGTCACCATCGACCTGGGCTCCAAGGTGCAGGGAACCGATGTGATCATCAGCCTTGCCGATCCCGGCTGGTGCCGTACGGATCTCGGTGGACCGAATGCCCCAAATGCACCGGAAACTGCTATCCCCGGTGTTGTCGTCGGTGCTTTTGTTAACGACGGCAAGTCCGGCAGACTCTTTGCAGCCGGCAATTTCATGGGTATGTCCCTTGAAGATGCCGTCGCCAAGGCCCATGCAGAAATGAATAGTCCCTACTAAGATCCGAAGCTCCCCTGCTGCAAGCGGGGGAGCTTTTCGTGGAATTAAACAATTCTGCAAACAACGTTCTGTAATAAATGACAAAAATATTATGGGAATAAAGAAAAATATTTACTTAATTCACCGGGTGTGCTATAATGGATAAAATGAATGATGGGGAAATGTGGGATTCTGACAGAATGGGAAAGAGAAACAGAGAAGGACGAAATGAAAATAATGGGGAAAGCGCAGCATTGCGTCGTTTTCTGTTTCGCACACGACGAAAGGAAGAAAAGCAATGGTTACTAAGTCCAAGCGTTTCCGCGTGCGGGCACTTGCAGTATTGCTTGTTACGGCAATTCTGATCTGCCAGTGCCTGTGCATTCCGGTACCCGGTGTATCGGCAGCGGGAACGGATCTCTACGTCGGTTATTCCGGCAAGAGCAGCAATTACAACACCGTGACGGAAGCTGTCAACGCAGCAGCCTCCATCAATCCCGGCAGCGAATCGGATCGCGTTACGATCCATATTGCACCGGGTACCTATCGCGAGCAGATCGTGGTAAAGACACCCTACATCACCTTTGTGAATGATGAACCGCAGAAGGGTGATGTTCTGCTGACCTGGTACTATGGCATTGGCTACAAGTACTACAGCGTCGGCAGTGACGGACGCTACAATGCGTCCAATGCAGCATCCAAGTCCGCAAAGGCAGAAGCTTCCCAGAGATGGGGCGGCAGCGTGCAGCTTCTCTCCGGTGCAAGCTATTTCAAGGCGGAGAATATCGTATTCGAGAATTCCTTCAACCGCTATGTGACCACTGAGGAGATCGCCGACGGCGTGGAGCCTGCACTGGTCAGCACCTCCATCAACTTCGATAGAACCGCCTCCGGTGCGGATGTCAAGAGTAAGGCCGCAACCGAGCGCGGTGCTGCACTTACTATCGATTCTAACTACGCAGAATTCTATGGCTGTGAATTCTACGGCAGTCAGGATACGCTCTATACCGGCGGCAACATGGGCTATTTCAAGAACTGTAAGATCGAAGGTAACACCGACTATATCTTCGGCAAGGGCGATTATGTGTTCGAAGACTGCGAGCTTTCCTTCAAGGGCTACAGTGCAGCCGCAGCAGGCGGCTACATCACCGCTGCAAGAGAGCAGACAAAGGGCTACCTCTTCTACAACTGCGATATCACCGCAGCGGATGACCTTGTGGTTTCCGCAGGTTACCTCGGCAGACCTTGGCGTGATACGGCAGTTGTCATGTTCTATAATACAACGATTGAGTATGCAGGTCTCATCAAGGATGAGGGCTGGGCAAGCATGAGCGGCGTGGAGCCGACTGCTGCGACCTTCAAGGAATATAACACCACGCTTGCAGACGGCAGCGCAGTGAATCTTTCCTCCAGATTGGGCAGTGTTATCTCCGCTTCCGATGCACAGACAGTATCTGTTTCCGGCTGGTTCAGCGGCTGGACGCCGAGCTATCTCAACAAGACCACATCCGGCGATTCCGGCAGCTCCGGCACCACGGCTTCCGACGCCATTACTCTTTGCGGCGGCTGGTATGAGACCGCCTACGCAGAATGGGACAGCAGTAAGGTCGGCAGCAACGTGAGCGTTTCCTATAAGGAAAGTGCAGCATCCTCCTATACCAATGTGGATGCAGAGCTGATCCGCGGCAACCGTGTGGATATCCCCGGCCTCAAGGGCGGTGTGTCCTACGATGTGAAGATCTCCGGTTCCTCCGGCTCCGCAGAATGTACCATCACCCCCATGACCAGCGACAGAAGCGGCTATGCCCATTGGAACTATTCGCAGGGCGTCGGCGCGTACAACAATGACGGTACCCTGAAGGACGGCGTTACCGTGATCTATGTCACCAACCAGAACAAGGATACCATCACCTATAACGGCAAGACCGGTCTCTATAATATTTTCTACAGCGCAAAGCCCAAGAATGTGGTGTTCCGTCTGATCGGTGAGATCGACGTACCCTCCGGCGCAAGAGCAAATGACGGCTCCTCCAACGACGGTTCCAACATGCTCTACCTGCAGTACGGTGAGAATGTCACCATCGAGGGCATCGGCTATGATACCCACCTTGTAAGATGGGGCTTTGAGATGAAGCGTTCGACCAGCATTGAGGTGCGCAATCTCTATTTCTACCAGTATCCGGATGATGCCGTTGCAATGAACGGCGACAGCGAGAACATGACAAACCATATCTGGATCCACAACAACAGCTTTGGCATGGGTCTGAACGAATACGCCGGCAACGGTACAGTTGACGATGACAAGGCAGAGGGTGATGGCACCACTGATATGAAGTGGTCGGAATACATCACCATCTCCTACAACTACTATGAGAATTGTCACAAAACCTCCCTCGTCGGCGGCGGCACCGGTCATATGCAGGACTGGATCACCTACCACCATAACTGGTTCAACGGCACATCCTCCCGTAATCCCCGTGCAAGAAATGCACATATCCATATCTACAACAACTACTTCCTCAACAATTCCAGCTATGGTATCGGCGCATCCTATAACTCCAAGATCTTCTCTGAATTCAATTTCTTTGAGGGCGTCAACCTTCCGCTCGATACGGAAGCCATGGGCAGCGATGCCTACAGCGGCACCATCAAGTCCTACAACGATAAGCTCGTAAACTGCACCGGTAATTCCATTTACACCGCAGTGAACAACCGTATGGATTCTGCAACGATCAATAATCTCGTCAGCGGCGGTGACGCATACGACAACTTTGATATCGATTCCTCCAAGATCTATCTGAACCAGTACACTGCACAGTCTCCGGACGATGCCAAGACCGAAACCAAGGCATATTCCGGCAGAATGCAGAACAAGGCCTATGTGGGTGGTACGGTAAATCCTGGCGATGATAATAATGACCCGACAGAACCCGATACCCCCGATGTTCCCGTAAGCAGCGACTATATCCTCAATGCACAGGATCTTGCTGCCGGCACCTACAGCAGCGACCTGAAGGCAAACAGTGTGTACACGATCAAGGCAAATGCAGCCGATGCCTTCACAGTTACCGATGATTCCTATACCGCAGCGGATGGTCTGACCATCGGCGGCAGAATCTTCCTCGGCGGCAAGGGGACGACCGACAACCGTTCGATTGCACTCAGTGCGCCCCAGAACGGCACAGTAACCGTCTACATGATGTCCTCTAACTCGACAACCCCCAGAACGGTGAATCTGCTTGACAGCAGCGGCAATGTTGTGCAGACGGTAGAAAATGTCGTGGGCGATTCGCTCAACTCCTACACCTTCACGATTCCGAGCGCCGGTACCTACTACATTGCCTCCGCAGGCAGTGGTCTGTATGTGTGCTATGCAAAGTATGTTCCCTCCTCCACGCCCGACCCTGAGCCGGTCACTCCGGTTTATGCAGGCGACGTGACCGGAGACAATATCGTTGACATCTATGACCTCGCCATGCTGAAGAAGGATGTCATTGATGGCAGAGCTTCCACAATGGCATCCGACCTCAATGGTGATGGTGCAGCAACGGTTGTTGACGTGATCCTCCTGCAGCAGTATCTGCTGGGTCTGATCGACAGCTTCTGATGGAATACCGCTCCGAATTCCGAACGCTCTCCTGTTTTGGCAGGGGAGCGTTTCCTTGCAATAAACGATCGGAACAAAAAATCCGGCAAAAGCCTTGACAAATCGCTCACAATCGGCTATAATATTCATTAGAATATCCATCAAAGACTGTGACGGGGAAGAGTACAGTGCATGCGGCAGCAAAGAGAGGATCCGGTTGGTGTAAGGATCCGTGCGGTGCAATGGAAGGTAGCCCCCGAGTCTCGGGTCGAACGGCGAATGCCCAGTAGTCCCCGACGGTTTCCCCCGTTACAGGGAGCGCATTCTCACAAGGAATGCAGTGAGTGCGGATGCAGTGCATCCGAATTCAGGTGGTAACACGGACAGAATTGTTCGCCCTGAGCCCGAAAGGCTCGGGGCGTTTTTTATCGTCCGTTTTCGAAAACAACCAAAGGAGAACTATCATGGCAAAGGAACTTGCAAAAAACTATTGTCCCGAAGAATTTGAGGACAGAATCTACGGCGAATGGGTAAAGCGCGGCTGCTTCCATGCCGAAATCGATGAGAACAAGACCCCCTATACCATTGTCATCCCCCCGCCGAACATCACCGGTCAGCTGCATATGGGTCATGCACTGGACGAAACTCTCCAGGACATCCTCATCCGCTGGAAGAGAATGCGCGGCTACTGCACCCTCTGGCTGCCCGGCACTGACCATGCAGCGATCGCAACAGAAGCTAAGATCGTGGAGGCCATGCGCAAAGAGGGCGTGACCAAGGAAGACCTCGGCAGAGAGGGCTTCATGAAGCGCGCATGGGAATGGAAGCGTCAGTATGGCGGCAGGATCGTTGAGCAGCTCAAGAAGCTCGGTTCTTCCTGTGACTGGGACAGAGAGCGTTTCACCATGGACGAGGGCTGTTCCAAGGCTGTTAAGGAAGTATTCGTAAAGTACTACGAAAAGGGACTCATCTACCGCGGCGAGCGTATCATCAACTGGTGCCCCAAGTGTCTGACATCCCTCTCTGATGCGGAGGTAGAATATGAGGATCAGGCAGGTCACTTCTGGCATATCCGCTATCAGGTAAAGGATACCGATCAGTATCTGGAGCTGGCTACCACCCGTCCGGAGACCCTGCTGGGCGATACCGCCGTTGCAGTCAACCCCAATGATGAACGCTATAAGGATCTCGTCGGCAAGATGCTCATCCTTCCGATCGTTCACCGTGAGATTCCCGTTGTTGCCGATGACTATGTTGAAATGGAATTCGGTACCGGTGTTGTAAAGATCACCCCCGCTCATGACCCGAATGACTTCGAGGTGGGCCTGCGTCATAACCTCCCGATCATCAATGTCATGACAGACGATGCAAAGATCACCGAGGATTATCCGAAGTATGCAGGTATGGACAGATTCGAGGCAAGAAAGGCCATCGTTGCAGATCTGGAAGCCGAGGGCGCCCTTGTTAAGATCGAGGACTACAGCCATAATGTCGGCACCTGCTACCGCTGCAGCACAACGGTTGAACCGAAGGTTTCCACACAGTGGTTCGTAAAGATGAAGCCCCTTGCAGGCCCTGCGATCGACGCAGTCAAGAACGGTGAGACCAAGTTCGTTCCGGAGCGTTTCGATAAGATCTATTTCCACTGGCTTGAAAATATCCGCGACTGGTGTATTTCCCGTCAGATCTGGTGGGGTCATCAGATCCCTGCATTCTACTGCGATGAGTGCGGCGAAATGATCGTAACCAAGGAAGATTCCGCAGTCTGCCCGAAGTGTGGGGGGCCCATGCGTCAGGATCCCGATACACTGGATACCTGGTTCAGCTCTGCACTCTGGCCGTTCTCCACACTCGGCTGGCCGGACAACACCGAGGATCTCAAGTATTTCTACCCGACCAATACTCTCGTAACCGGCTATGACATCATCTTCTTCTGGGTAGTCAGAATGATGTTCTCCGGTATGGAAAACATGGGCAAGGCCCCCTTTGATACCGTCCTGATCCACGGACTCGTCCGTGATGCACAGGGCAGAAAGATGTCCAAGTCCCTCGGCAACGGCATCGATCCGCTGGAGGTAATCTCCCAGTATGGTGCGGATGCACTGCGCTTCATGCTCGCGACCGGAAATTCCCCCGGAAACGACATGCGCTACATCGACGATAAGGTAAAGGCTGCCCGTAACTTTGCGAACAAGCTCTGGAACGCATCCAGATTCATCATGATGAATCTCCCCGAGGACTTCAAGTTCACCGGTCTTCCGGAGAACCTCACACTCGAGGACAAGTGGCTGGTCAACAAGTTCAATCAGCTTGCCAAGGAAGTCAATGATAACCTTGACAAGTTCGAGCTGGGCGTTGCCTGCACCAAGATCTATGACTTCATCTGGGATATCTTCTGCGACTGGTATATCGAGCTGACAAAGCCGAGAATTCAGGCAGGCTGCGAAGCAATGGCATCCGCACAGGCAGTGCTCGTATGGACAATGCAGGGCATGCTCAAGCTCCTCCATCCGTTCATGCCCTTCATCACAGAGGAGATCTGGCAGGTGCTCGTGGGCGATGACAGCATGATCATGCTGCAGGATTACCCGACCTATGACGAGAGCGTTGATTTCACTGCGGAGGAAACCGCGTTTGAAAAGATCATTTCTGCGATCAAGGCAGTGCGTAATACCAGAACGGATCTGAATGTACCGCCGTCCGTCAAGGCAAAGCTGTACATCGAAACCGCCGAGCCGGAGCTGTTCAACAATGCCTCCATCTTCTTCGAGAAGCTCGCATCCGCGTCTGAAGTGGAGACGGGTGAGAAGTTCGAGATGGAGAATTGTGCCGGTGCTGTTACCGATGCCGCAAGAATCTTCATCCCCATGGATCAGCTTGTGGACAAGGAAAAGGAGCTGGCTCGTCTTGAGAAGGAGAAGGCAAAGGTCCAGAAGGATATTGACTTCCTCAGCGGAAAGCTGGGTAATCCCGGTTTCGTTGCCAAGGCGCCCGAAAAGCTCATTGAGGCCGAAAAGGCAAAGCTTGCCAAGGCACAGGAAAAGATGGATAAGATTCTCGCCTCCATGGCTGCATATCAATAATTGCATGAAGGGGCGTTTTACGCCCCTTTCATTCGTTTTTCAATTAAGGAGTGATTTCTATGGCAAAATCCAATCATAATATCCGGAAACTCGTCTTTTCTGCGATGCTGGCCGCGCTTGCCTGTGTCTGCACTATGGTGATCCAGATTCCCGTTCCGGCAACGGGCGGTTATATCAATCTGGGTGACAGCATCGTTCTGCTCTGCGCATGGTATATCGGCGGAATCTACGGCGTTGCCTCCGCCGGAATCGGTACGATGCTTGCGGATATTCTGAGTGGTTATGCGATCTATGCACCCGCTACCTTCGTCATCAAAGCGCTGATGGCGCTGACGGCATGGGCCATCTTCAGAAAGCTCCGTAATCACAAAGGACAGTATCTTGGTGCAGTAGCCGCGGCGCTTATTATGATGACGGGTTATTTCCTGTACGAATCCGTTGTCCTTGGCTACGGCGCAGCCGCTGTTGCCGCCATTCCTGCAAACCTCATCCAGGGCTTTACCGGATGCACTGCCGGTGTGGTGCTTTCCCATGTCATTGAAAAGAATCCCTTTATCCGAAATCTGCTTCAGGAGAAATAATATGACGCTCTGTGAAACAATGCGCTGGATCGAACAGTTCAGCCACAGCGGCACTCCGGTCACTGATCTGCACCGGATCGCTGCGCTGCTCAAGGCACTCGGTGATCCGCAGGATCAGCTGCGGTTCATCCATATTGCCGGAACCAACGGTAAAGGCTCCGTTGCCGAGTACTGCACCAATGTTCTGATCGACAGCGGTTATCGTACCGGAACGCTGACCTCGCCTTTTATCCGCCATTACCGTGACAGGATCCGTCTCTGCGGAGAGGATATTCCCGAGGAAGCACTCTGCGAGATCTCTGCACAGGTCGCCGCAGCGGTGGGGCAGGAGGGATATTCCCAGTTCGAGATCACCATGGCGATCGCCCTGCTCTATTTCGTCCGCGAAAAAGCCGATATTGTCGTTTTAGAAACCGGCATCGGCGGTCTGGTCGATTCCACGAACATCATCGCACCGCCCCTTGTCAGCATCATTACTTCCGTTTCCATGGATCATATGCAGCTGCTTGGCAATACCATCGAGGAGATTGCCATGCAGAAGGCCGGTATTATGAAAACCGGCAGCGAAGCGGTTTTCTCCGATGACAGCAAGGCAGAAGCCCTGCAGATCCTGCAGCGGACGGCAGAAGAAAAGAACTGTCCCTTCCACATTCCGGAATGGTCTGCCTGCGAGGTGGAACGATGCGATCTGACCGGCAATCAATTTGTATACCGCGGTGAGCGGTATGCTCTGAAAATGGGCGGCCTACATCAGATCCACAATGCCCTCACCGCCATCGAGGCAGTGCATGTGCTTCGCAGAAAGGGCTTTGTCCTGCCGCAGGAAGCGGTTGTCAGTGCGCTTGCCAGAACCGGAGTCCCTGCAAGGATCCAGATCCTGCAGGAGGATCCCCTTGTGATCCTCGATGGCGGCCACAATGCCGACGGTGTCGGCGCACTTGTGAAAGCCATTGATGAAAGCGGTATCGACACCTGGATCGGAATCTGCGGTATGACCGGAACCAAGGATCAGGATGCGGCTGCATTCCAGCTGTCGTTGGTATTGAATAAGGTACTGTGCGTGGACGGATTCTCCGACCGCGCCCTTCCAAAGGAAGAGCTGGCTGCGGCATTTGTCCGTCAGCATGCAATGGCAACTCCGATGGAGCTGCATGAAGCATTGCCCTATGCGCTGAAATGGGCGAAGGGATCCCATGGCGCCGTTGTCATCTGCGGTTCACTCTATCTTGCGAACTGCTATCTGAATGGGAGTGGAGAACTATGCAGCTGATCGTTGAACTGCTTCTCACCGCGGCAGTCATCCTTGCCATATTGCTGATCTGCGGTGTTAGCTGGGCTGCGATTCAGATCGGTCTTATGTGGGGAATCACGGGTCTGGTATGCGGCATCGCACTCCTCTTTTTTGTCAGTATGGTGTTCCTCATTCGCGGGAAACGCTGCAATGCACGGTTTCTGCGGATCGATAAGCTCGGCAGAATGGGCGGACATGCCGTCTATCTGATCGATGGGGAAGAACGCACGAATTGGTATCCTGCCGAGGAGTGCTTCCGTCGTCAGATCTACCGTGATCATGAATCCAAGGCTGTCATCTGGTGTAAAGGAAAGCATTATCTGCTGTTTGACTGGTACAGCATGATCATTGTCGCCATTGGATTTCCCGTGTTTACTTTCCTCGCAGTCGGAATGCTGTTCTTCATGCTGAAAATTACTTGAAGAACAGGTAAAACCTATGTTAAATCCGTATGATTCACAAAAAATTCATGGATTTTTGGCAAGAATTATGATATACTGATGAAAACGCTTTACAGTGTTAAAATGGTAAGGAGTGTTGATTTTTGAAAAAACTGATAATGACCATGGTCAATGGTTTCTGCATGGCGCTGGCCGATAGCGTACCGGGCGTATCCGGCGGTACCGTTGCGTTTCTGATGGGATTCTACGATCATTTTATCGGAGCCCTTAATGATCTGCTGACCGGCAATCTTGCTGCAAAGAAAAAAGCGCTGGTCTACCTGATCAAACTCGGCATCGGCTGGGTGATCGGTTTTGGTGCCTGCGTTCTGGTTCTGACTTCGGTCTTTGAATCCCACATTTACAGTATTTCGTCCCTGTTCATCGGCTTCATTCTGTTTGCGATTCCGATCGTCATTATGGAGGAAAAGAAATGCCTTCGTGAGAAACCCTGGACGGCATTCATGGTACTCATCGGCGCGGCAGGCGTTGCAGCGCTGACGTACTTTAACTCTGGCAGCGGTGGTGCATTCAACATCGATGCCGGCGGAATCGGTACCTACCTCTATGTGTTCATTGCAGGTGCGATCGCGATCTGTGCTATGGTTCTGCCGGGAATTTCCGGTTCCACTTTGCTGCTGATCTTTGGCCTGTATATCCCGATCATGAACTCGATCAAGGAAATCATGACATTTGATTTTACGCATCTGGGTATTGTTTTGGTATTCGGTATTGGTGTGCTGATCGGTATCGTATCTATTTGCCGTGCCATCCGCGTTGCACTTGATAAGCAGCGCAGTGCGACCGTATATCTGATCATCGGCATGATGCTTGGATCACTCTACTCCGTTGTGATGGGTCCGACCACACTGACCGATGAGAATGACGCACTGCTCGGTCTTGCGCCCCTCGGCATGGACAATTTCAGCATTCTCTTCTTCCTGCTCGGTGGTGTCGTGATCATCGGCATGCAGTTGCTCGGAAAGCTCAAAATGGATAGCGAAGAAGCTTCTGCTGAGAAAGAAACTGTATAACGAAAAAGAAAAGCTGTCGCAGTACATCTGTGACAGCTTTTCATTATATGCAAACGTGGTTTTGCTGTGTGGTATTCCCCAAAGAGGAGTATGTTGCGATGATTTGATGAATGTTCAGTTCAGGATCAGCACCCCGAAATTGAGGTAGGAAGCATACAGCAGCCAGAGCAGATAGGGGAAATTCAGCAGAGCAGCAGATTTCCGTATCCGCGAAAACAGCAGGATCATGACAATGACCGCAGCCAGGAGGATCGTGATGATCACCGCGGCAGCCTCCGGACTTTCATACCGGAAAAATGCAATGCTCCACAGAAAATTCAGCGCAAGCTGTACGCCGTAGCTGATCAGTGCGCACCGTTTTCCCGAATGATCCGTCCGATAGATCAGGTAGGCGGAGATGCCCATCAATGCATACAGGATGGCCCATGCAATCGGAAACACCCATCCCGGCGGTGAAAAAGGAGGCTGCTGCAGGGAGCTGTAGTATTCCCGCATACTCCCTCCGGCAAGAATGCCCGATACTGCTCCCACAAGCTCCGTTCCGATGACAAAGATCAGAAGATCCGTGACCTGAAATTTTTTCATACGCAACCTCTTTTCCTGATGATTCATGCTACAGTCAAGTATATGCACAGACAGCGGTCTTATGCCTGTATCAGGATTCGCAGCTTTTTTTACAAGACATTGCAGGGGAATTATGGTAAACTGATATTGCAGACAGGACATCACATTCCGTTTCAGTAACGCGGAAAGGTGCGCGAGGCGATGCCGCAGCGTATGCCGTGAGGTCTGCAGTGGATTTCGCAGGTTCGAATCCTGCACATTGCCGCAAGTCAACGGCTCTTTGCATGTAGCGCAAACACAATTATCGCCCGAAAGGGCAAAGAAGGAATGAACAAAGTGACTGTATTCCGTTCCGCTGAGCGGAACAATGGGGGAATGTGCCATGTCGGAGACAGGATACCGGCGGTGCTTTCAACGGATCAGAATCGTTTCCCATCCGTTGTTACGCCGCCTTAACGCCGCCGCCGCCGTCCTTCATCCGAATACAGTACGATCACAACACCCATCAAGGAGGTTTTACATATGAGAAAGATGATGATCAGAGAAAATGAGAAGGGCTTCCTGTTTAAGAAAGCGAAGTTTGCACGGCTGCTCGAACCCGGCGTATACCATGTGCTTCCCGGTCAGGAGATCTGCAAGGTATCCCTCAGCGAGCCGCTTTCCAAGTCCTTTGATGAGACGCAGCTTGCCGTATTCCGGAAGGATAAGACATTCGCTGCACAGACCGTGGAGATCAGCGTTGCGGACGGTCAGGCTGCGCTGCATTACGAGAACGGCATCTTCACCGGATGCCTGAACAAAGGCACCCATGTCTTCTGGAACACACTGCGCACCCATACCTTTGCGCTGGTGGATGTAACTGTTCCCCGTATTCCCGACGACATCCCCCGCCATGTCTGCGAGAATCTTTGCAGCGAAGGCTGGATGCATTCCGTATGCGTGCCGGAATACAGCAAGGGATTGCTGTATTTTGACGGCAAGCTCGAGGAGATCCTTGAGCCGGGCGTGTACTACTACTGGAACACCACCACTGCCATCAAGTATACGCTTGCTGACACCCGCCAGCAGATGCTTGCCGTGAACGGTCAGGAGATCCTGACCAAGGACAAGGTGAACATCCGCCTGAACTTCAACTGCAGCTACAGGATCACTGATTTTGTGCGTATCTTCAAGGAGATTGAGGATTATAACAATCAGTTCTATCTGCTGGTGCAGATGACGGTGCGTGAGCATATTGCAGGCTGTACGCTTGATGAGCTGCTGAACCAGCGCGAGCAGATCGCAGCCGCTGTGACAGAACGCCTTCGTGAGAAGGCGGCCGCCATGTTCATCGAGATCGGCGAGACCGGCATCCGTGATATCATCCTGCCCGGTGAGGTGCGTGATATCATGAATACGGTCCTGATCGCGGAGAAACGCGCGCAGGCGAATGTCATCACACGGCGCGAGGAGGTCGCCTCCACACGCTCTCTGCTCAATACCGCAAAGCTTATGGAAGAGAACAAGACCCTCTACAAGCTCAAGGAGCTGGAGTATCTTGAGAAGATCTGCGAGAATGTCGGCAATATTTCCGTCTCCGGTGGAGATCTGCTGGCACAGCTCCGTGCGATCCTCGGTACGGATGAGCGCCCTGCCTGATACGGCAGCAATACCGAAATGTAACAAAGCCGCTTTTGACATTCGGATCAAAAGCGGCTTTGTGATGCATGTTCTATTGACTTTGGGGGAACGCAGTGTTATAATGAATATATCAAATAAGAATTCACCGAGGCGTAGGACAATGACAAAACATGAATTTTTGAATTACTGTACGGAAACTTATGGCACAACGCCTGATCAGCCATTTGAAGATGATTTTGATACAACCGTGGTTCGGCATTGCAGCACTAAAAAATGGTATGGAATCGTAATGAAATTATCACGGCGCAAGTTTGGTTTTGACAGTGATGAGATGATAGATGCTGTTAATCTGAAATTGCCCGTGCAGATGTCGGGTTCGTTTGGCAAGAAGGACGGTGTTTATCCTGCCTATCATATGAATAAGCTCCATTGGATCTCAGTGATCCTGCAGGATGCACCCGATGAGACGGTACGGTTTTTAGTGGATGTGAGCTATGAATCGACAAAATCGAAAAAGAAAAGGATCCGTACTGAGAAATAATAACAAAAAAATCCAGAGAAGATAGAGACTCTTCTCTGGATTTCTGTTTTAAGACCTCTGGTTTTTACCTTCAGAGTGCGATCACTTACTTTCGCTTCTTCATGATCCTGCTGACTGTGAAGGCGATCGCAAGTCCTGTTGCGGCAGCGCCAGCGATCGGAAGTGCTGCCTTTTTCAGGGATTTGTTCGGACGGCGCGCTGCGCGTCTTGTCGCAGAACGTGCTGCCTTCGGATCCTCAAACACCGTTTCGGGGGCAAGTCTTGTCGGTGAGTCCGTCGGGATCTCGAACGCATCGAATGCAATGGTGCCTTCCTCGATGATCATCTCCAGCGTATGCAGACCGTCGCTGATATTGTCGATCGAGCAGAATGCCTCGCGGAAACGGGAAGCAGGGATCTCCCTGTGCTCACTGTAGACCCTGCCGTCCAGCTTGAGGGTGATAACAGCGTGTTCAGTCTGGCCCAGCAGGGAGATCGCACAGCCCTGGAAACGGACCTGCATCACAGCACCCTGGGTGCCGACTGCACAGGTGCGGTTATAGAAACGGTAATCCGCCATGCCGTTGAGCTCCCAGCAGCCATCCTTCTGGTTCAGGTACTGCACCGAAAGGGAAAGACAGTCGATCCGGTCGCTGTACTTTGACTTCGGCAGGGGAACGGGCTGAACGCTTAGCTTCCGGAACTGATTCGGATCATAACTGCTCTGCAGGCAGACTCTGCCGGAACGCACCGAAGGCTTCTGCTCCATGCGTGTCTCAAAGACAGAGTTGTCATCGATGAACGCCATGATCAGATCGCCGATGCCCAGCAGTCCGAGCTTGTGGGGAACAGCGGCATTAAACGATTCGTAGCTGCCCTCGGCAAGGATCTCCTCCATATACCGCACTTGCCATGCACCGCTGCCGAAGAGTCGGATGGCAAAGCCGCATTCGGAAGTCTCTGCGCAGGTCACCGCAGAATTGAACCGCATACCGATACCGGTGTAATTGTCGGGTTCCACGCTGCTCAGCTGTACCATCACGCTGCACTGATAATCGCGCCAGCTGTCATCGCCGAGGCAGGTGATCGGTGCAGGCGTTCCGCGGAAACGCCAGTTGGTGGGGAGCGCATCCCTGCAGATCATCTGCTGCAGTGCACCGTCGTCTTCCGTGGAGACCAGTTCAAATGCACCGCCCTGATCCGTCGTATACAGCGGCGCATTGCCGCGTTCCTTGCAGAATTCTTCATTATATGCAAAGTCATCGCAATAGGGAAGGGAAAGTCTTGTATCAGGTGTCAGCGGCTGCTTGCTGATGCCGACCTCGGAGGTCTCCAACGTTGTGATCGTCAGAAGCGTGTGCGGCTTTACCACAACGGGAATGCCTGCCTCCCCCTTGACCTTCCAGGACTGTACCTCGTCAATGATGCGGAACCAGTTCTTGTCCGCCTTTGCCGGATCCTCACAGCCGGCTGTTTCAAGGAAATACAGCTTCTGTGCAAGCTCAGGAAGATTGCGCAGGATCACAAGGTAGGAACGCGGCAGGTCGCTGTCGTTGCAAAGATGCATCGTCAGCTGCGTGCAGTCCGGTGAAACCAGTGTCATGTAATTGTGCGTTGTATTGGTGATGGCATGGTTCTCGTCACCGTCCGCATAGCAGGCGCTGTCCACATAGCACCAGCCGGGCTGTGCGCATTTGGAAAAATGTGCTGCGATCCACAAGCCGACATCGTTGTGGAAATACCCCGACCACGGTGTATTGGCAGTGATCAGCTGCTTGGGACTGTAGCAGGAGCCGTCATAGTAGGCAGCCACTGCCGGCTGGAATTCGTACATTACCATGCGTCCATGTGCATAGCTGCCGATGATGCGGTTTGCAACATCGAGCGGACCGTTGACACCGGCAATACCGCTGCCGTCCGCACGGCAGGAAAGTGCCGGAACATTGCACGGCGCAATGCCCTCGCTGTACCAGATCTCCTTACCGTATACCTCATGCAGGAGCTGGGTGTTATCATCTCCGTAGGTGGTATAATGCAGCCCGATGACGTCGATCGCATCGCGAAGATCCCCATTGTCCACCATTTCCTGTGCGATGGTGCGGGTGCCCACTTCATCGGAGGCAACGAGCCTGATGGCCGAAAAATCATAGGGCGCATCCGTTTCGGAACGCAGCCGCTTTGCAAAATAGATCAGCCACTGTGTATCCGCATGATCCGTTTCATTGGCATCCGGACTGATGAAATCAAAGGTC
Source organism: uncultured Ruminococcus sp. (assembly GCA_964472035.1). Taxonomy (GTDB): domain Bacteria; phylum Bacillota; class Clostridia; order Oscillospirales; family Ruminococcaceae; genus UBA3855. The sequence continues at coordinate 6,821 of CAYYIT010000031.1, read as the reverse complement.
AGCCCATATGTCTCATACGCAGCTGCCAGTGTTTCGTAGAACCAGCGGTAGCGCGCCTCAAAGCCAGCCTCAGTGCCTTCGGAGAATGCAGCAGTGACCCAGTGCGGTTCGCCCCAACGGAGCAGATCAAGCGTGAGGTCGGGATTGCATTTCTTGGCATCCGCTGCCAGCTGGAAGCCGGCGCCCCTTGTCACATCCGCAGGCTCGTCCTCCGCACGTTTCGTACAAGGCTCCGTGCCTGAGGAGGAATTGATATCCGCACCAAATTCAAGTTTGAGATGCGTCAGACCCGCACCGTAGCCCGGTGCAAACAGAAGCTTGATGATTTCCTCATAAGTCTCGGGATGGTTGTACTTGTAATCCATGAGCAGCCGTGAAGAGCCGTTCCCTGTCACAAATCCCAGTCCGCGGAACCGCGCCGCAGGATTTTCATTGACAAGGGCACCATCCACAAGGATTTCCGCTGCATTCTGCAGCACCTGCTGTACCGTATTATCCATAGTTCTCTCCTTATTCTGCCTTGGCCTTCGGCACAGCGATCAGAAACTTGATCTTCTTGCCTTCTTCTGTGAACATCTTCTCATGCTCCGTGACAAGGTTTTCTGTGAAGTCGGAGGCATGCAGATCCCTTGTCAGATAGGTGATCTCAAAGCCCGCTTCCTCGAAGTATTCCAGCGATTCCTCGAACAGCTCATCATCATCCGTCTTGAACCAAAGCTCTCCCCTGAGGAAGGACTTGTACTGCAGCAGCTGACGAGTATGGGTGAGTCTGCGCTTTTTGTGCTTGCTCTTGGGCCAGGGATTGCAGAAATTGATGAAGATGCGGTCGATCCTGTCTTCTTCACCGATGGCCTCGGCAATGTTGGAAATATTCAGGATCATGATCCGCACCTGCTCGTCCGACAGTTCCTCGGACTTGAGTGCCTGTTCGATTTTTCTCTTGGCAAGCACCAGCATTTCGTTCTTGATATCGACAGCAACGAAGTTGACATCTTTCCAGTGCAGCACTGCCTGGGAGGCGAAGCCTCCCTTTCCGCAGCCAAGCTCAAGATAAATGGGTTTGTCGTTCTTGAAAACCTGATCCCAGCTGCCGCGCAGAGATTTGGGGTCATTGATAAAGAAGGGGCAGGCCTCAAGCTCGGGTCTTGCCCATGGTTTGCAGCGAATTCGCATAGCGACCTCCTGATGATTATAAATTGATGGTAATTGCTCTGCCGGAGGGCTTGTACGCCTCGAACTTCACCCCGGACAGTTCAAACATCCGTACAGATGCACAGATCGAATCCGTTCCGGCGTACTTGTTGTCAAGGTACACCACTCTGCGGATGCCGCTCTGAATGATGGCCTTTGCACATTCATTGCACGGGAACAGCGTCACATAGATCGTGCAGTCCTTCAGACTGACGGCGGCGCGGTTGAGGATCGCATTCAGCTCTGCGTGGCATACAAAAGGATACTTGGTGTCAAGGTATTCACCCTCACGTTCCCACGGCATGAGATCGTCATCACATCCCATGGGCATTCCATTGTAGCCGACCGAAACGATCTTTCGTTCAGGATTGACGATGCATGCGCCGACCTGTGTGTTATTGTCCTTGCTGCGCTGTGCAGAAAGGATCGCAACACCCATGAAATATTCGTCCCAGTTGAGGTAATCCGTTCGTTTCATCGTAGTTTCCTCCATATACAGCTATGCACAGCTTCCGGAGAGGCTGTGCAGTCAGCATTTTATTCGTTTGTCGGAGCAGCTTCCGCAGCCTCAGCAGTGTCAGCCATAGCGGCTTCCGCAGCAGCGGCAGCTTCCGCAGCAGCAGCCAGAGCATCAAGCTGGGGAGAAGCAACTGCCGGAGCCGGTGCAGGAGCCGGAGCCGCCGCAGCCTTAGCAGCCTCTTCAGCAGCGATCTCCTCTTCATCCTTGATCTCTACATACATTGCCTCATCACCAACAGCACCTTCGTTCTTGAGCTGCTTGACAGGAATGCGCTTGAGAGGGGAGTATACAAATTTACCGCAGGACTTATCCTCGTCCATCAGACCGGACTTTTCACAGAGAATACGGCTGCCATCCTTTGTGCGCTTGCCATGCAGACAATAACCGCATGCAGGAGTCACCTTTTTATCAAAGTAATTCGTTTTTTTAGAAAAAAGACCCATTGTTATCACCTCATAAAAAATTCATAATATTCACACTTATTACATTATAACATACTTGCAGACGCTTGTCCAGTATTTTTGAAAAAAAGAGAGAAATTTGGCGTATTTCACAATAAATGCGGAAAAAACAAGCGCATCCCCCTAAAAAATCATGGGAGAAAAGAGGAAAATCTGAGATAGCATGGAAATATATTGATAAAATTTCATCGATTTGTGCAAAATCAACAATGAAAAGTGCATTCCTTAGGGCAGTTTGCGGATAGATTTTTCTGAAAAACTATGCTATAATTGTAAGGTAAGCATACAACTGCGGGTAAATTGTCATTTTTTTGTCAATCTCCGCAGAATCTGTATGTAATTCAAACTGGGAGGTTACACAATGGGTGCAAAAACGAAGAAGACTGTTCCGTTCCGTGGCACACCTGAGCAGGAAGCACAGCTGCGCGCTGTGATTGCTGAACACAAGGACGAGCAGGGCGCACTGATGCCTGTGCTGCAGAAGGCACAGGATATCTACGGCTATCTGCCGATCGAGGTGCAGAAGATCATCTCTGACGAGATGGAGATCCCGATGGAGAAAATCTACGGTGTCGTAACATTCTACGCACAGTTCTCACTGTTCCCGAAGGGAAAGTACAACATTTCCGTCTGTCTTGGTACTGCTTGCTATGTAAAGGGTTCTGGCGATCTCTACGAGAAGCTGAAGGAAATTCTGGGTATTGACGGTGGCGAATGCACAGAGGACGGCAAGTTCTCTCTGGAAGCATGCCGCTGCATCGGTGCCTGCGGTCTGGCTCCTGTCCTGACAATCAACGAGGACGTATACGGCCGTCTGGGTGTTGACGATCTGGCTGACATCCTGGCAAAGTATGAGTAATTGACTCACCCCAAATTACATAACAAGGAGGAAATTATACATGAAATCGCTCGACGAAATCAAAGTGATTCGTGATGAAATGGCCGTTGAGCTTCAGACCCGTGACGAGTCTGTAGAAGCAAACGGCACAAAGTATCGCAAGCATGTCCTGATCTGCGGCGGTACTGGTTGTACCTCTTCCGGCAGTGCGGCTATCGAGGCTACACTGGTAGAAGAGCTTGCAAAGAATGGCCTGACCGATGAGGTTCAGGTTGTTAAGACAGGCTGTTTCGGCCTGTGCGCACTGGGCCCGATTATGATCGTGTATCCCGAGGGCGCATTCTATTCCATGGTTAAGGCAGAGGATATCGCTGAGATCGTATCTACCCACCTGGTAGAAGGCGGTCAGCCTGTAGCTCGTCTGCTGTACCAGGAAACTGTAACAGAGGACGGCATCAAGTCCCTGAACGATACTGCATTCTACAGCAAGCAGCATCGTGTAGCTCTGAGAAACTGCGGTGCGATCAATCCTGAGTGCATCGACGAATACATCGGTAAGGACGGTTACCAGGCACTGGCTAAGGTCCTGAAGGAAATGTCTCCTGAGGATGTAATCCAGACCATCCTGGATTCCGGTCTCCGCGGCAGAGGCGGCGGCGGCTTCCCGACTGGTATGAAGTGGAAGCTTGCCCGCAATATCGTTCCGGATGCTGATCAGAAGTATGTATGCTGCAACGCCGACGAGGGTGACCCAGGCGCATTCATGGATCGTTCCGTACTTGAGGGCGACCCCCATGTTGTTCTGGAAGCAATGGCGATCGCTGGTTACGCAATCGGCGCAACCCAGGGCTACATCTACGTTCGTGCTGAGTATCCGATCGCTGTAGATCGTCTGCGCATCGCTATCGCACAGGCAAGAGAGTACGGCGTTCTGGGCAAGAACATTTTCGGCACAGGCTTCGATTTCGATATCGACCTCCGTCTGGGCGCTGGTGCGTTCGTATGCGGTGAGGAAACTGCGCTGATGACCTCCATCGAGGGCAACCGCGGTGAGCCCCGTCCGAGACCTCCGTTCCCGGCTGAAAAGGGTCTGTTCGGCAAGCCCACCATCCTCAACAACGTTGAGACCTATGCAAATATCCCGCAGATCATCCTGAACGGTGCAGACTGGTTTGCAGGTATGGGTACTGAAAAGTCCAAGGGTACCAAGGTATTCGCGCTGGGCGGTAAGATCAACAACACCGGTCTCGTAGAGGTTCCGATGGGTACTACTCTGCGTACTGTAGTTGAAGAAATCGGCGGCGGTATCCCGAACGGCAAGAAGTTCAAGGCTGCTCAGACCGGTGGTCCTTCCGGCGGCTGTATCGCAGCTGACAACATCGATATTCCGATCGACTACGATAACCTGATCGCAATCGGCTCCATGATGGGCTCCGGCGGTCTGATCGTAATGGACGAAGACAACTGCATGGTTGATATCGCTAAGTTCTTCCTGGAATTCACAGTTGACGAGTCCTGCGGTAAGTGCACACCCTGTCGTATCGGTACCAAGCGTATGTACGAGATGCTCGACAAGATCACCAAGGGTCAGGCTACCCTGGAGGATATCGACAAGCTCGAGGAACTCTGCTACTACATCAAGGCTAACTCTCTCTGCGGCCTGGGCCAGACAGCTCCGAACCCGGTTCTGTCCACTCTGAAGAACTTCCGCGAAGAGTACATTGCTCACGTTGTGGACAAGAAGTGCCCGGCTGGCGTATGTAAGGATCTGCTGCAGTTCTCCATCGATGCAGAGAAGTGCATCGGCTGCGGTATGTGCGCAAGACAGTGTCCTGCTTCCGCAATTTCCAAGACTGATTACACAGCACCCGGTCACAAGCTGCCGTCTCTGGCAATTGATACCGATAAGTGCGTAAAGTGCGGCGCTTGCATGCCTACATGTAAGTTCAAGGCAATTTCCAAGGGCTAAGGAGGAACAAAGACATGGCAGATATTAATGTAAAAATCAATGGCATTGCAGTTTCTGTTCCTAAGGGTTCTACCATTCTGGAAGCTGCACACGCTGCAGGCGTGGAGATTCCCACCCTGTGCTATATGAAGGAAATCAACGAGATCGGCGCATGCCGTATCTGTATGGTTGAAGCAAACGAAGGCAGAGGCTTCCGTCTGGTTGCTGCCTGCGTATACCCTGTAACTGAGGGTATGGAGGTTCTGACCAACTCTCCGAAGGTTCTGGAGTCCAGAAAGAAGACTGTTGAGCTGATCCTCTCCACACATGACAAGAAGTGCCTCTCCTGTGTAAGAAGCGGCAACTGCGAGCTGCAGAAGCTTGCAAATGATCTTGGCGTTGAGGATGCAAATGCGTTTGTTGGCGAGAATCCTACCTTTGATGTGGATGATTCCGCAGTTCACATGTATCGTGACAACAACAAGTGCATCCTGTGCCGTCGCTGCGTAGCAGTCTGCGGCAAGACCCAGGGTGTTGGCGTTATCGGCGCAAACGAGCGTGGTTTCGCTACTACGATCGCAAGTGCATTTGACATGGGCCTGGGCGAGACAAGCTGTGTTGCCTGCGGTCAGTGTATCGCTGTATGTCCTGTAGGCGCTCTGTCCGAGAAGGAGTACATCGATGATGTATTTGCAGCAATCGCTGATCCTTCCAAGAGAGTGATCGTACAGACTGCTCCCGCAGTTCGTGCAGCTCTGGGCGAAGAGTTCGGCTATGAGATCGGTACTAACGTTGAAGGCAAGATGGCTGCTTCTCTGCGTCGTCTGGGCTTCGATGATGTATTCGATACTGACTGGGCAGCTGACCTGACTATCATGGAAGAAGCTACCGAGTTCATGGATCGCTTCAAGAACGGCGGCAAGCTCCCGCTGATCACCTCCTGTTCTCCTGGCTGGGTTAAGTACTGTGAGCACTACTTCCCTGAGATGACAGAGAACCTGTCCAGCTGCAAGTCTCCTCACCAGATGCTCGGCGCTATCGCTAAGACATACTATGCTGAGAAGATCGGCGTAAAGGCTGAGGATATCGTTGTTGTCAGCGTAATGCCCTGTACTGCTAAGAAGTTCGAGATCGGCAGAGACGATCAGAACGCAGCAGGTGTTGCAGATGTAGATTACGTTCTGACTACAAGAGAGCTCGCAAGAATGATCCGTCGTGCAGGCCTGAACTTCAGAGCAATGCCCGATGAGGACTTCGACAATCCGCTCGGCCTGTCCGCAGGTGCCGGCGACATCTTTGGTGCTACCGGCGGTGTAATGGAAGCTGCTCTGAGAACTGCAGCTTGCTGGCTGACCGGCGAGGACAAGGTGATCGAGTTCACCGATGTTCGTGGTACTGACGGCATCAAGCGCAAGACCTACAATGTAGCTGGAACCGAGATCAAGGTTGCAGTTGCAAGCGGTCTGGCAAATGCAAAGGAACTGCTCAAGTCCGTTCAGAACGGCGAGGAAGTTCACTTCATCGAGATCATGGGTTGCCCCGGCGGCTGTGTAAACGGCGGCGGTCAGCCTCAGCAGCCTGCAAGTGTTCGCAACTTCGCAGACCTGCGTGAGCTGAGAGCAAAGGCACTCTACGATGAGGATGCTGCTAAGGAACTGCGTCTGTCCCATCAGAATGCTGATGTAAAGAAGCTCTACGAGGAATTCCTGGGCGAGCCCAACAGCCACAAGGCTCATGAGCTGCTCCACACAACCTATGTAAAGCGCACCATTAACTAAGCATAAAAAACCCTCCGGATCTTCCGGAGGGTCAGTCTGTCAAAAAAGTCCAGCCCAGTGCTGGACTTTTTCACATAGAAGTGGT
>CAYYIT010000030.1:0-26333 GCA_964472035.1 uncultured Ruminococcus sp. | reverse complement strand
GGGGTTAGGGGGTGGGCAATTTTCAGGAAATTGCCCCTTTTTTGACAAGCTGAGCCCCACAGGCATTCTGTGGGGCGTTACATCACGCAATCAAAAAGTCACACGCAAACAAAAGGCAGACAAAGATCACAGGCACGATAATGAAATAGCCGAAGATGCGCAGTGCGATCCCGGTACGCTTATAGCGTGTCCTGTGGTAGAGGAAGCTTCCAAGCACGATCGGCAGGACGCCGATCACGAATACGGCAATCACAAACACCACCATCACAAGCAGCAGACTGATCATCGCCATGAAAATGCCCCCTTTCATTTTATTCCATTATAACAGAAATACTCCGGTGTGTCAACTGCGGATCAGAGAAATTCCCGCGAAGCGATTGACAAAAACGCCGGAATATGGTAAGATAATAAAGTATTTGAAAATCAACGACAAGGAAGGATCCCAATGGCAAGAAAAAAAGAGCCTCCGAAGCGTCCCAAACAGCCCCAGATGAATGCCTGGTTTGAGAATGCCGGCATCACGCAGGAAGAGGCAATTACCGATACACTTGAGAAGAACTATCTCCCCTACGCCATGAGCGTCATCATCTCCCGTGCGCTGCCGGAGATCGACGGCTTCAAGCCGTCCCACCGCAAACTTTTGTACACCATGTACAAGATGGGACTTCTGACCGGTTCGCGTACCAAGTCTGCGAACATCGTCGGACAGACGATGCGTCTCAATCCCCACGGCGACGCGGCGATCTACGAGACCATGGTGCGTCTGACGCGCGCCAACGAGAGCCTGCTGCATCCGTATGTGGACTCCAAGGGTAACTTCGGCAAGCAGTATTCGCGCGATATGGCGTATGCTGCTGCGCGTTATACCGAGGCAAAGCTTGCCCCGATCTGCAACGAGCTGTTCCGCGATATCGACAAGGAGACGGTGGATTTTGTTCCGAACTACGACAATTCCATGCCCGAGCCAAGTCTGCTTCCGGCGGCGTTCCCCTCGGTGCTGGTCAATGCGAACATGGGCATTGCCGTTTCCATGGCAAGCAATATCTGCCCGTTCAACCTGCAGGAGGTCTGCGAGACGACCATCGCACTGATGAAGAATCCGAACCATGACATTCTATCCACCCTCAAGGGTCCGGACTTCCCCGGCGGCGGCTACCTGCTCTACGATGAGGAGGAGCTGAAGAAGATCTACGAGACCGGCCGCGGCAGCGTAAAGCTCCGTTCCAAGTGGAATTTCGACAAGGCCTCCGGCTGCATCGAAGTCACCGAGATCCCCTACACCACGACGCTTGAGGCGATCAAGGACAAGATCTCTGAACTCTCCAAGCAGGGCAAGCTCCGCGAGGTTTCCTATGCCCGTGACGAGATCGACGTGAACGGCTTCCGCCTTGCGATCGATGTCAAGCGCGGCACGGATCCGGATAAGCTCATGCAGAAACTCTTCCGCATGACACCGCTGCAGGACAGCTTCAGCTGCAACTTCAACATCCTCGTCGGCAACACGCCCAAGGTCATGGGTGTCCGCAAGATCCTGCTCGAATGGACGGCCTTCCGCGAGTCCTGCGTCAAGCGAAGAGTGTACTTCGACCTCAACAAGAAGAAGGACAAACTCCATCTGCTGCTCGGTCTGAAGAAGATCCTGCTCGACATCGACAAGGCCATCGCCATCATACGTCAGACTGAGGAGGAATCCCTCGTCATCACGAACCTTATGAAGGGCTTCGAGATCGACGAGATCCAGGCGGAATACGTCGCTGAAATCAAGCTGCGCCACCTCAACCGGCAGTACATCCTTTCCCGCATTGAGGATGTGGACAAGCTGAAGGCTGAGATCGAGGACATGGAAGACATCCTCCAGAAGCCCGAGCGCATCCGTAAGATCATTACTGCGGAGCTCAAGGATACCATTAAGAAGTACGGCCAGCCGCGCAAGACGATGTTCTACCATACCTCCGACGAGGACAACGCGCCTATCGAGGATGATACTCCCGATTATCCCGTACATCTCTTTCTGTCCAAGGAGGGCTATTTCAAAAAGATCACGCCGCAGTCGCTGCGCATGAGCGGCGAACAGAAGGTCAAGGAGGGCGACAGCATCTCCCTGCAGCTGCAGGCAACCAACAAAACTGAGCTGCTCTTCTTCTCCGATGGCTGTCAGGTCTACAAGACACGCGCCAGTGCCTTTGACGACACCAAGGCGAGTGTGCTGGGTGATTATGTTCCGGCTAAGCTCGGCTTTGACGAGGGCGAAAAGGTCTGCGGTATGATCGCGACGACCGATTATGCCGGTACGCTCCTCTTTATCTTCGAAAACGGCAAGATCGCGCGCATTCCGCTCTCTGCGTATGCGACCAAGACGAACCGCAAGAAGCTGACCGGTGCGTTCTCTGATAAGTCACCGCTTGTGAAGATCCTGCATATCATGGAGGACTGCGAACTGCTGATGCGGTCGAGCGGAAACCGTGCAATTCTTATCAATTCTGCGGAGATTCCCGAAAAGTCCACCAGAAGCACACAGGGCGTCGCGGTCATGACGCTCAAGGCAAAGCAGGTCGTTGCCTCTGCGGAGATTCCTTCGGAAGAACGCCTGCCGGATCTGCAGAGCTTCCGTGTCAAAACGATTCCCGCAACCGGAAAGCTTGCCAAGAACCTCGAAGAAGCGAACCAGATGTCACTGATCTAATACGAATCCCCCTCATGATGAGGGGGATTTTTCATGCAAAAAAACCGCCTGTCCGAAGACAGGCGGCCAGATGTTTTGCATAATCAGTTTTTGCCCTAAGGCGTTCCTTATTCCTTTACACCACCGAGTGCAACACCGGCAATGATGAACTTGGAAAGCAGGAAGTAGATAATTACGATCGGCAGGATGGAGAGTGTAATACACAGATAGTTTACACCGTAGTCCTGGTTTCTGTCCAGACCGAGAACGGCCTGTACCATGATCGGAATTGTCTTGTTCTCCTGGCTCTTGATGATCATGTTCTGGGTATAGTAGTTATTCCAGTTTGCAACGAATGCAAAGATTGCCTGAACTGCCATCGCCGGCTTCATCATCGGGATCGCAATTGTCAGGAATGTACGGAACTCGCCGCAGCCGTCAATACGGGAAGCTTCCACGATATCGAACGGGAATGTGGACTTCATGGATGATACCATGAAGAATACAACCGCCGGTGCAGCAATAGCCGGTACGATCAGCGGAATGTAGCTGTCTACGAGACCCAGGTCGTACATGAAGGAGATGAAACCTGCGGATGTAACCTGTACAGGGATCATCATAACTGCAATGATGAATGTATATGCCGGGCTCTTCATTCTGTAATCATAAACAGTCAGGCCATATGCAGTCATTGCAGAGAAGAATACAGTCAGGATTGTGGTGCAGCCAGCGATGATCAGGCTGTTCTTGTAACCTACCAGCACGTTGAATGCGGTGGAATAAGAACGGGATGCCGCTGTCAGCTTACCCTGCTTGTTTACTGCCTTACCAAAGAGGGTATCCAGGTTCTCGCCAAGATTGGAACCGAACCAGAACTGGGACGGATTCTTAACCAGATCCATGGAGTCGTGGGTTGCATTAACGATCAGAATAAAGATCGGAACCAGGCAGATCAGTGTCAGAAGAAGGCATACGATGAATACACCAGCAGACTTCATCATGATCTTTGCATGGTAATTATCCTTAGGCTGTCCGTACTGTGCTTTCATACTCATAATGCCAGCCCTCCTCGTTTCGCTCTTTCCTTCATCTGCTTTGCAGCTCTCTTGCGCTGCTTCTTCTTTGCGATCTCGTCCTTATCACGGTTCATGTAGAATGTGATGGAACCGAGCGCAGCAGTGATGACGAAGATGATAATGGAGGCAGCACCTGCGTAACCGTAGCTGGATACGTTAGGCGGACCTACATTGAAGTACTCGTAAATAAATACGGCAACAGTTCTCAGGTTGTCGTTGATATTTACCATGGTACCCTCATGATAGAGGAACGGCAGGTCGAACATCTGGAGACCACCGATCATGGAGGTTACGAGTGTGTAAACCATGATGGGCTGCAGCAGAGGCATGGTAACCTTGAAGAATACCTGTCTTGCGTTAGCGCCGTCGATGTCAGCAGCTTCGAACAGGGACGGGTTGATACCCATGATACCGGACATCAGCATGATCATGGTGTTGCCAAACCACATCCAGGTCTGGATGAACATGATCATTACTCTTGCCGGCCATACGGAGTTTACGAACAGGATCGGCTCTTCGATCATACCCCAGTTCAGCAGGGTGCCGTTGACAAAGTTGTACTTACTGTCACCGAACAGGCTCAGATACAGAGCTGCTACGGAAGCCGCAGTGATGATGTTGGGCATGTACATTACAACCTTGAAAAAGCCCTTACCCGGGAGCTTAACCTTCGCGTCTGTGAACCAGACAGCAAGCAGCAGGGAGAGCAGGATCTGCGGAATGAAGTTACCGAACCAAAGAATCATCGTGTTGCCAAGGGACTGCCAGAAACGCTCGCTGATACCGGGCGCACCTGCGGAGAGACCCTCACCGAACAGAATGGTATTGTAGTTGTCAAAGCCTACAAAGTCCGTGTAGGTACCGCCTTCAACCATGGCGTTACCCTTAAAGGACAGAATGAATGTGTTGATCAGAGGCCAGATCTGGAAAAAGCAATACACAAGGAAAAAAGGTGCAATGAACATATATCCATACTTAGCATAACTGATCGATTTAATACGACGTTGTGCAGCTGACGCCATTCTTTTCACCTCTCAACAAGAATTACAACATGTGCCTATGGGGTCTATGAGACCCCATAGGCCACACGTTTACCTATTGTCTAACAATACTTATGTAAGTATTAATTATTCAACAGTCAGCTCCGGAATAGCGGTCTGAGCATCAGCCTTGAAATCAGCCATGATGTCATCAGCAGAAGAACCGATGTTGTCTCTCAGAGATGTCAGGAAGGTATCCTTCAGAGTCTGGTCATACTTGGAGATTGTGTCGGACAGGTCGATGCCCTCTGCAACGTCCTTCAGAACTGCGAACTGATCCTGGCCGCCCAGCAGATCGTTAGCGAATGTAACGTCAGCCATAGCTTCCTTGTTGTTTACGAACTCACCAACGGTCTCAGCATATTCCTTCATGGAAGCTGTGTCGATTGTGAAGTAACGGATGAAGTCAGCAGCCTTCTCCTTGTTGTTGATGTTCTTAGAAGCACAGAGCCAAGAACCGCCCCAGAAGAACTCGGAAGGACCAACAACGATGTTTACGTTACCAGCATCGCCCATGCACTGCTGCAGCTGAGCCTCAGCCGGCAGGCACCATGTGGAGAAGAAGTAACCGAAGGTCTCGCCAGCGTTACCAGCGTTGAACCACGGATCCTCCCACTGACCGATTGTAGCATCTACATAGCCAGCGTCAACCATGTCCTTAGCGAATGTTGTGAACTCAGCAGCGATGTCAGTCTTCAGAGTTGTACCATCGGTCCAAGCTGCAGACTGAGATGTGCTGTAGCACTGCCACAGACCGCCCAGAGATGCGCAAACAGTTACGCCATTTTCCTTCAGGGTAGCTGCAACGTTCTTGAAGCCTTCCCAATCCTTGATAGCATCCTGCATAGCTGCTGCATCGGTGATACCCAGATACTCTTCAGCCATGTCAGTGTAGTAGCAGAAGCCACCAGCTGCTGCCTGCCAGGAAGCACCCATCAGCTTATCGCCAGAAGTAGCGATATCAACGGTGTACTGGTAAGCATTGCCGTACTCAGAAGCCTCGATGCCCAGATCGGACAGCGGGATTGCATACTCATCGGTCTCGATGTAGTTCAGGATCCAGCCAGCCTCAGCAACGAACAGGTCAACGTCCTCGCCGGAGTTCAGGAATGTAGCATACTGGGTGTTACCCTCGCCGCCGTTAGTACCGCACTGTACCCAAGCAACGTCTGTGCCAACTTCCATGCCTCTGGAAGCGCAGTACTGATCGAACATGTTGTTCAGGTCAGCGTCAGTCCAGCATACGATGGACAGGCAGCCCTCTTCCTCAACAGCTGCAGTGAAGTCTCTCTCGTCAGAAGCCTCGCCGCCCTCAGACTCTGCTGCGGACTCGTCAGCGGACTCTGCTGCGGACTCATCCTTGGACTCAGCTGTGGAAGCTGCGGACTCGTCTGCCTTGCTCTCTTCCTTGTCACCGCCGCAAGCTACGAAAGATGTAGATGCCATAGCCAGAACTGCGAGCAGTGCAAGTGTTCTCTTCATTTTGCTCATTTGAAATTTCCTCCTTAAGATATATCTATTATATTTTCCTATGAAATATAATATGCGTGAATCATACCGGTGTTGCCACCGTCTCCCCCTTCAGCAAGGTGCCCTTGCAGTACTGCACTCTCTGTGCGGGGGGAATGCTTTCTTTGCGAAGCTGGTGCAGCATCAGCTCTGCTGCTTTGCGTCCCATCTCCTCGGTATCCTGCCGGACTGTTGTCAGATTCGGCCGGAGCATTCGCAGAATGGGATTGCCGTCATATCCGATCACGGAGACCTCCGCTGCGACCTCCAGACCGCTTTCACGAATGGCCGCTGTTCCTGCAATTGCACAGATATCATCCGGATACAGAATGCAAGTCGGTCGGTCTTGTTCAGAAAGCAGCTCCAGTGTCAGCTCGTGGGCCAGCTCCGGATGCAGGTATTTGGCGCTGCGCAGGAACCGCTGGTTCACTTCGCATTGATGCTCTGCAAGGATCTCGCAGAACGCATCGAGTCTTGTCTGTGTAACCTGGGTGTCGTCACCATAGATGTAAGCAAATTTCCTGTGCCCTGCTTCATAGGCATATGTTACCAGATCGCGGATGCCGCTCCGGTTATCGGACACGACCGCATATTTCTCATCGGAAATATGGTCGATGGCAACCATGGGAAGCTCGCTCTCGAAGAGGGCGCGTATCTCGGGTGCCGTAAAATCCACACAGGCAGCCAGCACTCCGTCAACATTGCGGTAAAGGCAATGCTCGTAGTACGAACAGGTATTTTCGCCGATGCGGTTGCTGATGAACGTCAGGTCATAGCCGCTGCGTTCCATCGCCACCTTGAAGCTGTCCAGGATCGCGGAGAAGTAGTGATGCGTCAGACCGCTGTTTGCCTGATCCACCATCAGCACCCCTATATTATAGGTGCGCTTTGTTTTCAGCGCGCGGGCCATCGAATTCGGAAGATAACCGAGTCGTTTGGCAGCTTCGCGGATGCGCTGCTTTGTTGCGGAACTGACATCATCGTGATCATTCAGTGCTTTGCTGACGGTCGCAGGTGAAACACCGCATTCTTCCGCAATGTCTTTAATTGAAACCATCGTTACACCATCACCAGATTCTCAACTGTCTTACAACTTGTCTACACAGTACGCGCACTTAGCGCCTTGTGTATATCATAAATATACAACACTCCGCCCGAAAAGTCAATGCAAAAATCCATTCTTTCATTTTTTTTGAATGTTTTGTACAAATAACTTTCCGGTTTTTTGTGCATGTTGTATTCTTTTTTTCGTATTTTTTCTAATTGTTACAAAACGGTAACTTCGGGTTTTTCACGTTTGCGGAACTGTTTTTTCGTGGTTTCGCTCGTTTTTCGCATGGATTTTTCAACACTTTGCACAAATTTACTTCAAAATCACCCGAAGCACCGCTTCATCCCTTGCATTTTCCGCGGGGATATGGTATAATAGTAATGTTCTGTTTCCGTAGCTCAGCTGGATAGAGCGACCGCCTCCTAAGCGGTAGGTCGGGTGTTCGAATCACCTCGGGAACGCCATCGCGGAATACGCGTCTGAAAGCTTTCCATCACGGGGAGCTTTCTTTTTATATATAAGTATGCAACCGTCCCCTCCGGCTTACGAGTAGTAGGGTGAAAGGAGGTGCTGCCATGCAGGACACAGAGATCATTTCGCTGTACTGGGCGCGCGACGAACGCGCCATTGCGGAGACTTCCGCAAAATACAGCGTCTACTGCGGGAGCATTGCAGGGAATATACTGGATAGCCGTGAGGATGCGCAGGAGTGCGTCAACGAGACCATTCTTGCGGCATGGAACAGCATTCCGCCGCATCGTCCGCAGGCACTTGCCACGTTCCTCGGCAAGCTCACGCGGCGCATTGCCATCGATCGGTGGAGAAGACCATGACGGGCAGCTACGACTTCCCCATCGACGAATTCCATCTGATCCTTGAATAACCGCCGAGGGCATCCATTCCGGATGCCCTCTCTTATTATATAGGTATCAGTCCTTCTGCATCGCACAGAGGGCATCGAGGATCCGGTGCGCAGCAGCCTCCTTCGACAGCAGGGGCAGCTCCTCGCAGGTCTCCTTCGTGATGAGGGTAATGCGGTTCGTATCCACGCCGAAGCCGGCATCGGGCGAGGTCAGGGAGTTGGCGCAGATCATGTCACAGTTCTTGGAAGCAAGCTTTTTTCTCGAATTCTCAAGCATATTCTCCGTTTCCATGGAGAATCCGCAGAGGATCTGCTGCTCCGTTCGATGCTCACCGAGGTACTTGAGGATGTCCGTCGTCCGCTTGAGCGGAATGGACAGCTCCCCGTCCCCCTTCTTCATCTTCTGGTCGGCAACGGTCAGCGGTGTGTAATCCGCAACAGCGGCAGCCTTGATGATCATATCCTGCTGCGGTGCAAGCTCTGCGACCGCACGGAACATCTCGTCGGCACTCTCCACGGCGACGCATTTCACGAACATGGGCGCAGGCACATCGGTGTGCGCCTTCACGAGCGTCACCTCCGCGCCGCGGAGCATGGCGGCCTTCGCAACGGCAATGCCCATTTTTCCGCTGGAATGGTTGGTAATAAAGCGCACGGGGTCAAGGCGCTCCCGCGTAGCTCCGGCGGTCACGAGGATCTTCTTTCCGGTCAGATCCTTTTCGCAGGCGATCTCACGGAGGATGTACTCGAGGAGGACGCCCTCGTCGGGCATTCTGCCGTCGCCCATATCGCCGTTGGCGAGCATACCATGGTCGGGAGCAACGATCTCATAGCCAAAACGGCGGAGCTTCTCAATATTGTCCTGCACGATGGGATTATGAAACATATTGTGGTTCATCGCAGGAGAAACGATCTTCTTGCAGGGGCATGCCATCACGGTGGTGGTGAGCATATCATCAGCGATACCGCCGGCGATCTTGCCGATGACATTCGCAGAAGCCGGCGCGACCATCACGACATCCGCTTGCTTTGCGATCGCGACATGCTCAACGCTGAACTGAAAGTTCCGGTCGAAGGTGTCGATCAGGCACTTGGTTCCCGTCAGACTCTCGAAGGTGATGGGGTTGATGAAGCAGGTGGCATTCTGCGTCATAAGGACGTGGACGGTGCAGTGCAGCTTTTTGAGCATTCTTGCGAGATTGGCGATCTTATAGGCAGCAATGCTGCCGGTCACGGCAAGCACAACGGTTTTTCCCTGAAGCATGGCAATTTTCCTTTCTCCGCGGCGCGGATTGCTGTTTTTTTGCAATTTACTATGTTATTATACCACAATTTCGTCAAAAAAGCTATAGCTTTTTTTAAAAAAGTATGCTATAATAATTACGATGGATTCCGGAAAACCGCCCGAACGCTTGAGAGAAGCCGCAGGTATTCCCTCCGCCGGGAAATCTGACGCTGGGCAGAGGTGCCGGAGGACATCGCATGTATTGTATCCTGCTTGCAGGAATAATAACAGGAGGTAATGACTATGAAACAAACTGCTACTATGAAATCATCCACGCGCCTGGTGATGCTGGGACTGCTGACAGCGATCATGCTGCTGATGTCCTTCACACCGCTTGGCTTTCTGAACATCGGCCCGCTTGCCATCACGCTGAACGTGATCCCGCTTGCGGTGGCGGCCATTGCCCTCGGGCCGCAGGGAGGACTGATCGTCGGTGCTGTATTCGGCATCACGAGCTTCCTGCAGTGCATCGGCGTGGGCGGCACCAGTGCCATGGGCGTGATCTGCTTCGAGATCAATCCGTTCTTTGCATTCCTGCAGCGTTTTGTACCCCGTGCACTGGATGGTCTGCTGGTAGGACTGCTCTTTGAGTTTCTGAACAAGCATATGAAGACCGGCCTTGCCTGTGCGGCTGCCGGATTCCTCGCAGCGTTCCTGAATACACTGATGTTCATGAGCGCGCTGATCCTGCTCTACGGCAATACCGATTATCTGCAGGAACTGATCGCAGGACGCAACCTCATCGTGTTTGTATGCTCTTTCGTGGGCATCAACGCTGTGTTTGAGATGATCGCTTCCACACTGCTTGTCGGCGCAATCGGAGAGGCACTCTACAAGTCCCATCTGCTTGTTCCGAAAACAGCAAAACAGAATGCATAAAACAGCGGCTGCTGCACATCTGTGCAGCAGCCGTTTTGCTTAGCCTCCGATCGGAAGCGTCTCGATCATTTTGACAAGGTATTTCAGGATGGCCATGCTGTCCGTGGTATTGATCGCAGCGTTGCCCAGGTCGCAGTTGGCGTTGACTGCCTGTTCATCCGTCAGGCTGCCGGAGCCCATCAGTACCTTACAGAGGGAGATCACGTCGAGGATCTCCACCTTGCCGTTCAGGTCCACGTCACCGTAGAGAGCATCGGTCGTCTCATTGTTCTGAGCTTCGCTGGTCTCCTCATCCGTAGCGGTGGTCTCGACGGGCTTCGGCTCGGTGCTTTCGCCCGCATCGAGATTGCTGCCCTCGGATGCGGCATAGCTTGCATAGTACTCAGAAACGGAGATACCCGTGCCGTTTACGCCGAGCGGACGCTCGTGGTCAAGACCGATGTACTTGCCAGTCTCCGCTGTCTGCCAGAGAGACACCTCAAACAGGCCATACTTCTCGTCATCCCATGTGGTAAAATCATAGCCGAGCAGACCGCCGGTATCGCCGGAGTTCGGGTTCAGACACCAGAAGGTGTGGTTGATATGATTGTCGATCATGTAGTCACGCAGCAGCTCCATCCACTTCTGGTTCTCGGCGCCGTCCATGTGACCGCCCCACTCGCCGATGAGCAGGGGGGCAATGTTTTCAGCTTCGATAAATGCCCAGGTATCATACCAGTAGTCATCGAGCAGAGTCTGGGTGGTGAAGTCCTTGTCGAACCAGGTCTGCGCATATACAGAAGGGCCGTAGTCATGCGGAGAATATACGATCTGGCTCGTGCCGGAGTCAGGAATGATCGGGTAGTCGCGGACACCGCGGAGGTTGCCGCCCCACCATGCACCGTGCCAGGGGGAAGCATCCCCGGTCGCGCCCCATACATCGGGGGTATCGTAGGTATAACCCATTTCAGTCTTGGGATACTGCTCCACGCCCTCGACAAAAATCAGGGCATTGGGGTTCACTTCGAGGATGGCGTTGGCGCAGGTTGTTGCCGCATATGCCCAGTTGTTCTCGTCGGTGGTGCCATCCCATTTTGCGATATTATCCGGACAGGTCGCATCGTAGGCACGCTTACCGTGCGGCTCGTTCTTCAGGTCGTAGCCGATGATGGTATCGTCGTTCTTATACTTATCCGCCAGCCATACGAGCGTTTCAATCCAGAGCTCCGTTGTAATGCCTGCCTTACCGTACCAGAGCTCATAGTTATGGCCGGAGTTGTCAGAGTGCGGGCTGTGAATGTCAATCATCGCCTTTATGCCGTAGGTTTTGCACTTCTGCATGATGATATCAAAGATCTCCATGCTGTTCTTAAGGGTCTTGCCGTCCTCCAGCACGAAGTCCTTGTTGATATTGCCGTAGGAGCCGGCAGGGGTGATACTGCCGTCCTCACCGATCACATCCTGGGGCGGGCTGTAGGACGCCTGCACGCTGGATACGGGATTGGGAGTTCCCTCCATCCAGGAAAGCAGCAGCTCCGACGAAATAGGAAAACGGATGATGTTGACACCCTTGTCCGCCACATTGGACAGGAAGACATCGACATCGGCAGCATACAGGCCGTGTGCGCAGTTCTCACTACAGTTGAAGCCGAACCAGTTTGCACCGGTCAGCCATACCTCATTGCCGTCCTTGTCATACAGGCGGCTGCCGACAGCATGGAGCCAGTCGTCGTTGCCGTCATCAACCGTGACAGCATCGGAGCGCAGGAAATTGACTGCGCCGTAAGCGATGGTACTGGCAGCAACGGCAAATGCAGCAGCACATGCAGCCAGCTTTTTGAAACCTCTCATTGTAATTACCTCCTCATTTTCTTCCGTTTCCCCTCCAGGACAGCGAATTCCCGTCGGGCGGAAGATCCATACACTTTTATTGTAGCGCATTTCGGAGGAATTGTCAATATATAATTCGTGAATATGCATAGGTTTTCTTCACCGCAGCGTATATTTTCAGACAACAGGACGGACAGCGCATTCTGCCAAACACAAACGCCCTTCCATAACGGAAGGGCGCTTCTTGTTGAAATTATCCCAAGGATTCAACGATCTTTACCAGATACTTCAGAATCATCAGTGCATCGGTGCTGTTCACGATCTGATCAGCGTTGCAGTCAGAAACGTCAACCTGCTCCTGTGTCAGCTTAACAGCACCCATCAGTCCCTTGCTGAGTGCGATAACGTCAAGGATCTCGACCTTGCCGTTCAGATCCACGTCACCGTACAGCAGATCGGCAACCGGCTCCGTTGCAGGCTGCTCCTCCTCCGTCGTCGGAGGATCGGTGGGATCCTCGGACTCCGTTGCATCCGGCGTGGTCTCCACGGGCTTCGGTTCGGTGCTTTCACCTGCATCGAGATTACTGCCCTCGGAAGCAGCATAGCTTGCGTAGTACTCGGAAACGGAGATGCCGGTGTCATTCACACCGAGCGGACGCGCATGGTCAAGACCGATGTACTTGCCGCTTGTTGTCTGCCAGAGGGACTCCTCCATCAGACCGTACTTCTCCGTATCCCACTCAATTGTGGAGCCGGTTTCAGGGCTGAAAGCAAAGTAAGTCCACAGACCGCCGGTATCGCCGGAATTGGTGTTCAGGCACCAGAAGGTGTGGTTGATATGGTTGTCGATCATGTAGTCACGCAGCAGCTCCATCCACTTCTGGTTGTCACCGTCATCCATATGACCGCCCCACTCACCGATGAACAGGGGCGCGATATTCTCTGCCTCAATATATGCCCATGTATCATACCAGTAGTCATTGAGCAGGGATTCTGTCGTAAAATCACCATCAAACCAGGTCTGCGGCCATACGGAAGGGCCGTAGTCATGCGGAGAGTACACGATCTGGCTGGTGCCGTTGTCCGGAACGACGGGATACTCGCGCACGCCTCTGAGCTGACCGCCCCACCAGCCGGGGTAATACGGCGGATTACTCTCTGAGTCTGGCTGCCCCCAGGTGAAGCTGTCACTTCTGAGGTACTGCTCCACACCCTCGACAAAGATCAGCGCATTGGGATTCACCGCATAGATGGCATTAGCGCACTCTGTTGCGGCATAGCGCCAGTTATTCTCATCCGTGGAGCCATCCCACTTTGCGGCGGAGGAGCCCTCCTGACCCTTTCCGTGCGGCTCATTCTTAAGATCATAGGCAATGATCGTATCGTCATTGCTGTACTTGTCTGCAATCCAGACAAGGCTGTCCATCCACATCTCTGTGGTGACCTTCACACCGTCCGCCGTGATCGCCATGGTATCGGCGCTTCCGGCTCCGGCATCATAGTACCAGAGATTGTAGTTATGACCGGAGTTGTGCGCTGTGGGGCTGTGCACGTCGAGAATGACCTTCAGGCCATAGGTCTTGCACTTTGCCATAATGGCATCGAAAATCTGCATGCTGTCCTTGAGGCTGCCGTCCGCATTGCAGAAAGCCTCGTTGATGGTGTATGCAGGATCGTTGTTTGCCTGTACGCTGGACACGGGATTCGGTGTACCGTTCATCCAGGAGCAGAGCAGCTCCGTAGAAATCGGAACACGGATGACATTGATGCCGTGATCCGCAATGGTGGACAGTGCATCGTCCACGTCCACGCTCCACAGGTAATGCAGGCAGTTTTCGCCGCAGTTGAAGCCGAACCAGTTTGCACCGGTCAGCCATACCTCGTTGCCGTCCTTGTCATACAGGCGGCTGCCCACGGCATGGAGCCAGTCATCATTGCAGTCGTCCACCTCAGCATTGGTCCGCAGACCGCCGCTGTAGGAAGTCATTCCGAGACCGATGGCGAGTGCAGTCAGCCCAGCGGTCAGTTTTTTGATTCCTCTCATGTTAATTACCTCCTCCTCATCCGGACGGCAGAAAAGCCTGCGCCGCATTCCGGATATATCTAATTTTATTGTACCGCATTTCCAAAGAATTGTCAATACACAGCCATCAGTTTTTTTCATGCCAGCGACAAAAACGGTCGTGCCGGAGCAGGAGCAGCACCGTCATCACAGCAAGGCACCACACCGCACCCGTTGTCCCCTGCGTCGGCTGCGGCGCATACAGCGCAGCCGAAAGCCCTGCCGGAACCGTACCGAAATCGCACAGCCGCAGGAGCAGCCGGCAGCACCACCAGGAAGCCGCTGCGGCTGCACATCTTGTCAGCCAGAAACGCCTCCACGGCAGCTGACCGCCGCAGAGTGCGGCGATCTGACAGTGGACGCAGAGCCCCCCGAACGAGAGCAGTGCCGCCGTCATCGGCAGGCTGCCGCCGCTTTGCAGAAATGCCGGCAGGCAGCTGACATCCATCACGCAGGCGATCGCTGCAGCGACCTGCGGCTCCGGAAGGGACAGCCCTTGCGCGATCCGCTCCGACACCTGCGGCAGGATCCCGCTCGCTTCGAGAATTCCCATGCAGGCACCAAAAAACACGATCATACTGCTGATCTTCCACATCGCGGATGCGCCGCTTTCCACCGACTCCGTCAGCGTCCTCGCGGTCAGTCCGGCATGCCTGCGTGGATTCTCCGTTCCAACAGAAGTATCGCTGCGCAGCATCAGCAATCCTCCGAGCAGATTCGGCAATGCCACCGCAAGCAGCATCAGCCACCCGATCCGCACATCCAGATTACCGCACACCGTCCCGAACAAAAACGCAGGGCCGCTGCAAATGCAGACGCAGAGAAGCCCCTGCATCCGTGCAAGCGTCAGCCTCCCCTGCGTGTGCATTCCATACAACAGCTGCGCGCCGATGGGGTATCCTCCGATCTGCGAAAACAACAGCACGATCAGCAGAGCGCTGTTTTTACTGATTCGTTCCAACGGACGCGACAGGCGTTCGAGCATTCCGGTACGGATGCACAATGCAGACAGAATGCTGCACAGATACAGCGATGGGATGATCACCGTCACACAGCGTTCCCCCGATGCACGGATCGCCGCGGCTGTCTCCTTCCAGAATACAAATGCACCTGCCATCATCATAAGCAGAAATATCACGCATATCCGCTGTTTCATCGTTATCACCCACTCCATTCTATGCAGAACACATTGCCCGTTATGCGCATATCTGCCGCGCCTGCCTCATACCATGGAAGCAGGGCAGCCTTAGCTGCAAACGATGGAGGTGGTCATTTGCGAAGAAAACTGCGACCCGTCGTGCAGGGATGGGTCTATCTGGACACCTACGTTCATCTGCATGGAAATCGGGAGCTTCGGGTCGAGAACTGCATCCGGATCCTGGAATACAACGAGGTGCTGGTGCGGCTGCGAACACGGGACATGACGGTCGAGATCTGGGGATCGGGACTGCGTGTGGACGACTTCAACGACAGCAGCGTCAGCGTGCGCGGACGGATCTCCTCCATCTCGCTGGAGGAAGCAGGGAGGAAGGCATGAAGCTGACACTGCAAAGTCTCACCGATGTGCGCGCCGATGGAAGGCAGCTCTACGCCTTCATCAACGCCATCCGCCGCAGCGATATCGTCTGCGCAGAGCAGCACTGCCGCGGCGAGCAGTTCCTCTGCCGCATCCGCACCGCCGATGCGGAACAATTGCAGGCTCTCGCGGCAAAATACAGCGTATCCCTCGAATTGCGGCATCGTCCCTCATTGCAGCAGAAACTGCGGCGTTTCCGTCTCCGGATCGGATTATTTCTCGGCGTAATGCTGTGTGGTATTGCCATTTTCTACTTTTCCAACACGGTCTCCGTCATCGAGCTGCAGGGTGTGGAAACGG
Organism: uncultured Ruminococcus sp.; assembly: GCA_964472035.1. Lineage (GTDB taxonomy): Bacteria > Bacillota > Clostridia > Oscillospirales > Ruminococcaceae > UBA3855. The sequence continues at coordinate 10,222 of CAYYIT010000030.1, read as the reverse complement.
TCTCGGGGGATCTGATCCTGACGATCCTGCATGAGGAGGGCGTCACGGAAGGCACCTGGATCGCGGGCATTGACTTCACGCACTGCGAACGGCGCATCCGCGCCGCAGTTCCCGGCATCGCATGGGTCGGCATCCGGCATACGGGGAGTCGGCTCGTCGTCGAGATCCACGAATCCACGCCCAAACCGGAAATGATCTACTCCAATCAGCCAAGCAATATCGTGTCCATGTACGATGCACAGATCACCGGCGTGCGCGTGTACGGCGGCCATCTCGTGCGGCTGCTGGGGGATGGCGTGGCTGCCGGAGAGCTCCTTGTCAGCGGCGTGTTCGAGGACGAGAAGGGCCACATCACCTACCATCACGCCCACGCCGACATCACGGGCATTTACACGCGTGAGGCAGAGCTGACGGAGTATTTCACGACGACGACCGTCGAAGAAACCGGCAGACAGCAGGATCGCCGCGTCTTCCGGCTCTTTTCGCTGCGCATTCCGCTGTCACTTGGAAAATGCAGCTTTGAAAACCGGCGTACTGCTGAATCCTACGTCCCCTACTCTTTCCTCGGGCATACTCTTCCCTTTGGCATCGAGCAGCAGCATTTCTACGAAACGCAAGCGGAGACGACGGTGCGTTCCGAGGAGGAAACCCTGCTCGCGCTTCACGCCGCGATCGTACGATACGAGAAGAACTTTCTCAGTAATGTCACGATCCTCGATAGGAAAATCACCTATTCTACGACCGAAACCGGAATCACATGCCGCCTTTCCTACACCGTGGAGGGCGAGATCGGTACGCAGTCCGAGCTGTTTGTCAAATAAACAAAAAAACACCCTGGAATCATCCAGGGTGTTTTGTGATTCAGTTTACACCGGAATTAAACGGGAAGCTCAGGAATCAGCTTAACCAGATACTTCATGATGTTCAGAGCATCAGTGGTGTTGATTGCGTCGTTAAGGTCAACGTCAGCATTGATCGCACCCTGCTCAGACAGAGTACCAGAACCCATCAGGGACTTGGACAGAGCGATAACGTCGAGGATCTCAACCTTCTCGTTGCAGTCTACGTCACCGTACAGAGCATCACCCGGCTCGGGCTCGGGAGTCTCGCCTACGTTCGGAGCCTCATCTTCGATGAAGGAGGACAGCCATACCAGAGGAGCATTCCAGTTGATGGTGATCTCGTTTACAGACCAAGCGTCAACCTGATCATAGTAGCAGAGCATCGGAGCCAGTTCGCCGATCTTATAACCAGCACCCTGGATCATCGGGTCGTTCATGTTGGAGTTAGGACCACCGGACAGACAGCCATTCGGAGCGTACGGCCAGTCGTTCTTCATCTGGTGGCACCAGTATCTGTGGTGAGGATTCTCAGTGGTGTTGGTACCGTAACCAGTTACATAGGAGTTCTCCATCGGGTTTCTGCCGAGGATGTAGTCGAATGCAGTGGTAACGCCGTTCATGTAATCAACGTTGCCTGTGATGTCATAAGCCATACCCAGAACCATAGCGTTGTTTACAACCATGGAGTTGGAACCCCACTCATAACCATTCTCCAGAGAGATGGTCTTATCCTGATAAGTATCACCAGTGATAGTAGTGATAGTTGCATCGTAAGTCATACCACGATATGCAGAACCGTAACCGGACTCAGCCTGTACTTCGAGGAAGAAGTCACCAGCAGCCTGGATCTGATCCTCAACCTCAGTAGCCTCTGCAGCAGTCAGCAGATCATCGCGGTAGAGTGCCAGAGAGAATGTACCCAGAGAACCGAGAGTACCCCAAGTGAAGGATGTGCAAGAACCGTTGTTCTCACCGCCTACGAGAGCAGTCTCAACCTTGAATGCACGAGGATATGCCTTCAGATCGGTGTAGTAGCTGGTATCCTCAGTAGCGATGTACAGCTCGCAAGCTGCCCAGTAGAACTCATCGTCTACAGTGGTATCGCCGTAGGGGCCACCACCCTTGTTCTGATCCAGAGGTGCGAACATATCGTCCTTCTCAGGATCGCCGGTAATCTCAGCGTATACATCATTGTACTTGGACTCATAGTTGGACTTAGCAACAGAGTAAGCCTTTTCAGCAGCTGCCAGGTACTCAGAAGCCTTAGCAGAATCGTAATCCTTCAGCAGTCTTGCCAGCTGTGCCCAGGTAGCAGCTGCGTTCAGAGTAGCTGCATAGGTAGCAGGCTTGGTGATTCTGGTCGGGAAGTTGGTAGCCAGTTCCTTCTCATCTGCACCGTCTTCTGCATAGGGCATTACACCCAGAGCAGTCCACTTGTAGTCATGGATCTTGTGGTAAACCATGCCGTCATCTCTCTGCATTGTCAGGAAGAAGTCAGCTTCCCACATCAGCTCATCGAGGATGTCAGGAGTGCCGTTGCCGGACTCAGGAATGTACATGGTATCCTTGGTGTTGTCAGCCCACTTGGTGCTTGCAACATCGCCCTTAACAGCGTCACGCTCGTAGATGTTAGCCAGTGTCCACATGGAAACACCGCCGTTAACTACGTACTTACCGTAGTCACCTGCGTCGTACCAACCGCCGGTTACGTCAACAGTCTTGCTGTAGGACGGCTCCTCGGTGTAGATGAAGATCCACTCGTCGGAAACCTGTGCAACGTCAGGATTATGACCTGCTGCACGTGCCAGAGCAGAAGTGCTTTCGTTCTGACCTGCGTTTGCTACATAGGTAGCCTCGATCTCAACGCCGGAACGGTTCAGATAGTAGTAGTTCAGAGCATCCTTCAGCATGCCATCCAGAATATCATCGCCGATTGCGAATGCAGTGGAGGTCTTGCCGTCGCACTCTACAGTATAGCCTTCGCCAACAGTCTTCAGGTCGGAGAAGTCGCAGAGCTGATAGTAGCCCCAAGCGCCGTCATCATATGCATAGCCAGAAGTCTTGCCGGTGTATACAACCTTACCGGAAGAATCCTTTACAGTGAATTCCTTTGCTGCGGAATCGCCCTCTTCAACTGCCAGAGTAGCAACCTTGTTCAGGTTCGGATAGAAGCCCATCTGGTTCAGTACGAGGCCTACCTTTTCAACCTCAGGCTCAGGGACAAATTCACCAGTGTTGCTGGTCATGTTGATCAGTGCGAGGTTATCGAACTTCAGAACAGTACCTTCCTGGAAGCAGCCCCAGGAGTTCGGGGATGTATTAGCGGTGTACTGGTCAGTACCGCCCAGGTGGAAGGTCCACTCACCGGTACCGTCGATGGATGCCGGAGGTGTGGTGTTGTTGATGTCGCTCTTGTTCAGCTGGAACTCGAAGGAGTATGTCTGCCAGCTGCCAGCAGAAATGGACTGACCGCCCCATGTCCAGTACTCAACCTTGGAGCCGTTGGTGGAAGCAGATGCCAGCTGGGATTCCAGCTCAGCCTTTGTCAGGCCTTCTGTATAGCTCATGCTCAGCGGAGTACCGTTGCTGTGCCAATACTCAGCGTCGTTGTTGTTGATATCGCCGATCTTAGCATACAGCCAACCAGCCTTGGAAGCGTATACGGAGTAGGTGATACGATAGGTAGCGCCGTATTCCAGAGTCAGACCTCTGTGACGGAACTGACAGTCCCATCTACCTTCACCGCCGTTAGCCTCACCGCCGGGGGTCTTGATTGCGATGGAGTAAATGCCGTCGTCAATTGTAAATGCCATGGTACCGGTACCGTTCTCGCAGACATGCCACGGAAGACCAGCACCCTCTTCGAATGTACCCTCACCCAGGATGCCTGCTGCTGCAGACGCGGTCAGGGTTGCGATAGAAGTTGCAGATGCGCTTGCTGCCATCAGGAAAGCGGTAACGCCGGCTGCAATCTTCTTGCCGATAGATCTCTTCATGATAGTTTACCCTCCCATAAGAAATAGAATAGATTTCGATCCCGTCAGCCAGTGCAAGCAGACGCGATCTTTTTTGATCGTGGACATTGTAGCCGTCAGCAGTACGCAACTGCCGACACCTCTTCCTAAATGTCCTATCACGTTAATTATAGTATAATTCGAAAAAAATGTAAAGGGTTTTTTGAATTTTTGGAATACATTCTAAACCGAAGCACACTTTTTTGTGCACTATGTACAAACAGAAAACCGCCCGTTTGACACAGGCGGTTTTTGATGATCGTTCGATTATCGGGTGCAATTATCCGACATAGGGGAGCTCCTCGATCAGACTTACGAGGTAGCGCATGATGATCAGCGCATCGGTGGAGTCCACCTTGGTATTGATGTTGACATCCGCATTTGCGCCCTGCTCCTCACTCAGAGAAGCAGCGCCCATCAGGCCCTTGCAGAGGGCGATGACGTCGAGGATCTCGACTCTGCCGTTCAGATCCACGTCACCATAATTGGGATCCGTGTCGGAAGGAGTGGTCGGCTCGGGATCGGTCTCTGTCGGTGTAGTTTCCGGTCTCTGTACATCCTCGGGAGTGGTGCCGTCGGGTTCAATACCCCAGACGAGGGTACCGTTGTCATACATTGTAATATAGGGAGTGTCGATCATTGCGTCCTCGCCGCCCTGTACGAGATCCTGGAAGCTCCAGTCATTGGAAGCATCCCACTCCACGCCGGCATTATCCGGAATAGAGATACGGAACTGGCACTCGGAGCGATGCTCGGACTGACCGGTGGGCATTACCACGCTGCCGTCCGCGAAGGTAAGCTCTACATAGTAAATGTTGCCGTCGTACTGGATCGGGTCAGAAATGGACATTGCGCCCTTATCCGCTGCATGCTGGTCGTAGCCGATTCTGACAGAAATGTCGGAAGCGGACAGGCCTGCATCCACAAGCTCGGTGATATCAAAGAAGTAACGATAGGACAGCTTTTCGATCTGTCTTGCCGGCCATGCAGAATGGTTCATAGCAAACGCCTTGATCTCCGTATAGCTAGTCGCTGCCTGGTTGATGGAAGCGCGCATGAAGAATTCCGTCCACTTGGGCTCCTCAGTGGGCGGGAAGCTCGGATCGGAGGTGCCGCCGTACTTTTCTACCATTGCACAGAGCGCAGAGGTATAGCCTGCGTTGTAGTCGATGGCAACCTCACTGAACTGGTAGTTGCCGATATTATCGGTATAGCCGCCGGTCTGGTCAGGGCCGCCGACCAGTGCGCCGTACAGGATATGTGCATGGGGCTTGGCATCCTCGCCCTCAGTCTGACCGATGTTGGACCACTTGTCATTCCATGCACCGGAGGAGGTTCTGTGGTGCCATGCCTGCGGGTAAGTATCGCCCATACCAACGATGTAGCTCATGCCGAGGTCATTGTCACCGAACGCATAATTCATGATATTGTCAGCAAACTCGGTATACTTTGCAGAAGCCGCTGCATCATCCGCATACAGCTCATCCACTGCCACATAGGCAAGGAACGCTGTGGTGGTTGCATGGCGCAGGGAGCCCCACTGGAACAGCCACGGCAGACCGTCGGGAGTATAGCTGATCTGCTTGCCGCCGTAACCGGTCGTCCAGTATTCGAGGTGCTTGGTAAACTGCTGCTTCCAGGTCTCATCGCCGGTGTTGATGGCATACAGGAGGGTACCGCCCTGCTGCATATCATCCCAGCAATGGCCCCAGGTGAACTTCATCTCGGTGGACTGCTCTTCCTTGCCGAGATTCGGGATGAAGTCGGATTCGCACTTGTCGAGATACGCCTGATCGCCCGTTGCCATGTACAGCCAGTTTGCTGCAAAGAACAGGTCGTCATAGAAGCTGGAAGGCTTGTAGAAGGAATGCTCCTCAGTGTCATCGCCGATGGAACGCCATTCGTCAGCGCGCACAAAGAGGTCCTTCGCGTGGGTCAGGTATTCCTCTGCCTTTGTCGGGTTAGAATCCTTGAAGATGATGTAGCCCTGCGCCAGAGCTGCCGCCATCTGCCCCTGAATGGAGCTGTCCTTGCAGGTGTATGCAGGACGTACGGTCTCGCCGTTCATCAGCTCGAATTTATCCATGTACACTTCCGCGGAGCCCCACCACTTATGGTCGAAGCCGCCTTCGCCGACCATGTACACGATCTCATCGCCAAGGTCGCATGCCACGAGATAGTCCAGTACATATTCCATGTGGTTCATGTACATCTCTGTCTGGCCGGCCTTCTCGACGCCCTCGGGATACTGGAGCAGACCCCAGCCAAGGGTAACCGCCGCATAGGCATTGGTCAGTGTGAACTTCAGATGGTCGCCTGCGTCGAACCAGCCGCCGGGTACCGGATCGTTGGTCATACAGTCGTCACGCCATGTGACTTCGTTCCACTCCGGCAGTACACCGCACTGCTGAACCTGGTAGAAGAACATGGATTTCTGCAGCGCTTCGCCATAATTGTAGGCACTGTTTGCCGCTGCATCGGCCGGTTCCGTTGTGGTCACGATATCCTGAACCGGTGAAAATGCCGCAGCCGCACAGAGCGCAAGACTCGCTGCAAGTGCAATTACTTTTTTCATAATACTTCCCCTCTCAAAAGAATATTAGTAATTTTATTGTACATCACTTTCCGGCATTTGTCAAGAGTTTTGGACGGAATCACAGACTTCAAACCGAAAGAACCCCCGATGCCATTGCACCGGGGGTCCGATTTTAATAACAGGATTCCCGTTTCCTCTTGTACAGCGCACGAAGGAAACAGTTCACGCGTGAGCTACGCGCTTATACGCAGCCCTGAGCCTTCATTGCCTCAGCAACCTTGAGGAAGCCGGCAATGTTTGCACCTGCAACGAGGTCATTCTCCATGCCATACTCTGCAGCAGCTTCAACGGAGGACTTGAAGATGTTCTTCATGATGCCCTTGAGCTTCTCGTCAACCTCTTCAGCAGTCCAGTTGTAACGCATGGAGTTCTGGGACATTTCCAGACCGGAAACTGCTACGCCGCCTGCGTTAACTGCCTTGGAAGGAGCAACGATCACGCCGTTCTGCTTCAGGTATGCAACAGCCTCGTTAGTAGTGGGCATGTTGGATACCTCTACATAGTACTTGATGCCGTTAGCAACGATCTTCTCAGCCTCAGCCATGCCAACTTCGTTCTGGGTAGCACAAGGCATGATGATATCAACCTTTGCACCCCACGGCTTCTCACCTGCAAAGAACGGTACGCCGAACTTATCAGCATAGTCCTGTACTCTGTTGCGGCAGGAAGCTCTCATCTCGAGCAGGAAGTCAACCTTCTCAGGAGTGCTGATGCCGTCTTCGTCATAGATATAGCCGTCCGGACCGGAGATGGTAACTACCTTACCACCCAGCTCGTTGACCTTCTTGATGGTACCCCATGCTACGTTGCCGAAACCGGATACTGCAAAGGTCTTGCCCTCGATGCTGTCGCCGAAGTGCTTGAGCATCTCAACTGTATAGTAAACTGCGCCGTAACCGGTAGCCTCAGGACGGATCAGAGAACCGCCGTACTGCATACCCTTACCAGTCAGAACGCCTGTGAATTCGTTTGCCAGTCTCTTGTACTGACCGAACAGATAGCCGATCTCACGAGCGCCTACGCCGATGTCACCAGCCGGAACGTCGAGGTTCGGACCGATGTGACGGAACAGCTCTGTCATGAAGCTCTGGCAGAAACGCATTACTTCTGCATCGGACTTGCCCTGCGGATCAAAGTCGGAACCGCCCTTGCCGCCGCCCATGGGCAGGGAGGTCAGAGAGTTCTTGAAGATCTGCTCAAAGCCCAGGAACTTGATGATACCACTATATACATTGGGAGCAAAACGCAGACCGCCCTTGTACGGACCGATCGCGGAGTTGAACTGTACGCGGAAGCCACGGTTCACCTGTACCTTACCGTTATCATCCACCCACGGAACACGGAATGCAATCTGACGCTCCGGTTCTACGATTCTCTCGAGTACGCCAGCCTCTACGAGGTCAGGTCTCTTCTCTACTACTGCTTCCAGGGACTCCAGAACCTCTGTTACGGTCTGAATGAACTCAGGCTCACCCTGATTTCTCTTTTCAACTCTTGCAAGCAGATCTACCAAATACTGATTCTTTAACGCCATTGTTAAAAAACCTCCTCATCAAAATTCCACCGCCGGCGTACACTTGTACTCAACTCGTGGTACTTTTATTATAGCACTCTTTCAGCGAAATTGCAAGTAGAAATTCTATTTTTTTCTCACTTTCCTGCAATTACGTTTTTTTGCACAATATTCCACAGAATGCAGCGCACTGTTCCTCCATTTTTCACAAGACGAGCGGTTTTCCATGCAAAAATGATCCGCCGCCGGAGAATCCGGCAGCGGATCGCAGCACCATATTGGCGCAGATTGTTATTTTTTAGATTTCGGCGTGCCGTACTCATCCTTTCCGGCAACGCGCAGACGATTGAGCGCGCGCTGGAGCTTGAGATTGGCGCGGTCCAGACGGGCCGGCTCATTCTTTGCCGCAGCGATCCGCGCAAGCGCATCCTGACGGGAACGCTCCGCCCATTCGGCATCGATCTCCTCCGCCCATTCGGCAGCAGTAGCGATCACCGTTGTGCGCTCGTCGGAGACCTTGACTGCACCGCCTGCAACTGCAGCAGTCCGGACGGTTCCGTCTTCGAGCTTCACATACAGCGCACCTGCCTTGAGAATGGCCGCATAGCGCGTATGTCCGGCAAGAATGCCGACATCGCCCTCCGTGGTACGCACGGTCAGCTGGACAGCCGGGCCCTCAAAGAGCGTACGGTCGGGCGTTACGATCCGCAAGAGAAAGGTATTCATACTTCATTCCTCCTGCATTTATTCCTGGATGGATTTTGCCTTTTCGACAGCCTCGTCGATCGTGCCGACAAACAGGAACGCGGACTCGGGCAGGTCATCATGCTTGCCCTCGATGATCTCCTTGAAGCCGCGGATGGTTTCCTTCAGCGGCACATACTTGCCCTGCATGCCGGTGAACTGCTCCGCAACGGAGAACGGCTGGGACAGGAAACGCTGGATCTTTCTCGCGCGCATAACAGTGCGCTTATCCTCCTCGGACAGTTCCTCCATACCCATGATGGCGATGATGTCCTGCAGCTCGGTATATCTCTGCAGAATGGTCTGCACAGCTCTTGCAGTTTCGTAATGCTCCTTGCCGACCACCTCGGGTGCCAGAATTCTGGAGGTGCTCTCCAGCGGATCCACCGCCGGATAGATGCCGAGGGATGCGATCTGTCTGGACAGAACGGTGGTGGCATCCAGATGCGCAAAGGTCGTTGCCGGAGCAGGGTCAGTCAGGTCATCCGCCGGCACATAAACTGCCTGTACGGAGGTGATGGAGCCCTTGTTCGTGGAGGTGATTCTCTCCTGCAGCGCGCCCATCTCGGTCGCAAGGGTCGGCTGGTAGCCTACTGCGGAGGGCATACGTCCCAGCAGTGCGGACACCTCGGAGCCTGCCTGTGTGAAACGGAAGATATTGTCGATGAACAGCAGCACATCCTGACCCTCCTCATCGCGGAAGTACTCCGCCATGGTCAGACCGGACAGACCCACACGCATTCTTGCGCCGGGCGGTTCGTTCATCTGGCCGTACACGAGGACGGTCTTGTCGATAACGCCGCTTTCCTGCATTTCATTATAGAGGTCGTTGCCCTCACGGGTTCTCTCACCTACGCCTGTGAAGACGGAGATGCCGCCGTGCTGATTGGCAACGTTATTGATCAGCTCCTGAATGAGTACGGTCTTGCCGACACCTGCACCGCCGAAGAGGCCGATCTTACCGCCCTTGAGGTACGGCGCGATCAGGTCAATGACCTTGATGCCGGTTTCGAGGACTTCATTGGAGGCAGTCTGTTCTTCGTAGCTGGGTGCTTCGCGATGGATCTCCCACTGCTGCTCGGTCTCCGGAGCGGGCTTTTCATCGATGGCATCGCCCAAGAGGTTGAACATTCTGCCGAGGGTCTCGCGTCCCACGGGAACCTTGATCGCTGCACCGGTGTCCACAGCATCCATGCCGCGCACCAGTCCGTCCGTGCTGCTCATCGCAATGCAGCGGACGATATCATCGCCGATATGCTGTGCAACCTCCAGAACGAGCTTCGTTCCGTGATTGTCCACAGTAATGGCATTCAGCAGACGGGGCAGTTTGTCCTTCGCAAAGCGAACGTCCACAACCGCACCGATGATCTGCACGATTTTACCTGTATTCTGCATAAAAACTCCTTTCGTAGAGCAAGTGCACAGGAGTGCAGCAGGGGGCTCTGCCCCCTGACCCCCGCCAAAGGGATGTGATCCCTTTGGAATCCCGAGTCGTTTTGTCATTGCCCCCTTC
>CAYYIT010000029.1:0-26817 GCA_964472035.1 uncultured Ruminococcus sp. | reverse complement strand
TCACACCTTCCACCTGCCGAACCGCTTTTTCCACCCTTGCGCTGCATGCAGCGCAGGTCATGCCGGTTACTTGAAATTGCTTCATAATTTCACCCTTTCTTCCTCTTTATTATAGCCTTTTTTCCGCTGCTTGTCAACAAGGCTGTATGGCGTGTTGCCTCAGGCTAACCATCGTGCTGGAAGATTTCGTAGCAGGAGGTCGTTTTTTGCACATGAGTCAAAATGTGATGTTTTTGATCAAATAAAGCATTGTATTTTCTTAAAAGACATGTTACAATTAGTTCATGAAATATGAAGCAATACAAGGCACATCCGCACCGCAGGCAGCTCATAAAAAAATTATCACCATGAACTGTCAGCTCCGACCTTCCCAAATGTAGCCGGTCAGAATGCACATTTGGTACAACTGTAAAAGTAACGCAGACTCCGCACGAAGATGCCTTTTTCAACCTTCTTCTCATTGGAGTGCTTCCTTTCACAACCCGCTCCTTGCGTGGTGTCTGCGATACATTTTACGCTTCTTTCGCTTGCAATCCCCCATCGGGGTGCAATATAGACCTCCCGTATCGGGAGACCATCTTCTCTTCATGGGAACAGCGTCACTGCTGTTTCCCTTTTTTTATCCTAAGACAGTTTACAATTTGTTCCTTGCATACTGACGATTTTTGTATTATAATGGTAAAGATGGCTCCCGCTCGTGCAGCAGCGCATCAGAAAGGATGAAATTCTATGAAAATCGAATGGAAAACATGTTTCAGGGTCGGTTTAAGCATTTTCCTGCTCTATTTATGTATTCTGTACTGGGGAAAGATTGCAGGGCTCGCATCCGCAGTGCTCTCTGCCGCGTTCCCTCTGCTTCTGGGCACCGTGATCGCCTACGTCATCAATCTCCCGATGGAGCTTCTGGAAAAGCACTATTTTCCGAAGAGCCAGAGCAGCTGGGTACAGAAGTCGCGTCGGCCGGTCTGTATGCTTCTCTCCTTTATTGCTGTCATTGCAGTGGTGGCACTTGTCATTCTGCTGATGGTTCCGCAGCTGATCTCCTGTATCATGGTGATCGTCAAGGAGTTCCCGGATCTGTTCCAGAGGATCATACTCTTCCTTGAAGAACGCGGCATCCTTCCGGAGGATATCGCAGCATTCCTCGCCTCCATCGACTGGAAGTCCAAGATCGGTCAGATCATCTCCGTGCTGACTTCCGGTATCGGCAATGTCATGAGTACGATCTTCTCCATGATCACAACCATCTTTTCCGGTGCTGTTACGGCACTGCTGAGTACGATCTTCTCCATTTATCTGCTTGCGGACAAGGACAAGCTCCTGCGCCAGATCAATCATCTGATGGACCGCTACTGCAAGGAGAACTGGAATCTCAAGGTAAGATATATCTGTACCATCGTCAACGACTGCTTCCGCCGGTTCATCATCGGCCAGTGTACGGAGGCTGTGATTCTTGGAGCACTGTGCGCCCTCGGCATGCTTCTGCTCCGCTTCCCGTATGCGGCAATGGTCGGCACACTGATCGGCTTTACCGCACTGATCCCCGTTGCCGGTGCTTACATCGGCGCAGGAGTGGGTGCATTCATGATCATGACCGTTTCGCCGCTGAAGGCCCTGTTCTTCCTCGGATTCATCGTCCTGCTGCAGCAGCTGGAGGGTAATCTGATCTATCCGAGAGTGGTCGGCTCTTCCATCGGTCTTCCCGGCATCTGGGTGCTTGCCGCAGTCACGCTCGGCGGCGGTATTTTCGGCGTTATTGGAATGCTCTTCGGCGTGCCGATCATTGCGGCGATCTATCGCATTCTGTACGAGGATGTCCATAAGTTCGACCTTCCGGAAGAAGACGGGCCGGATGAACCGGATGAAGATCCTGCCGGAGCCTCTGATCCTTCCGATCCGGTCACCGCAGAGGTCGTTTCCAAGCAATGATCCTGCATAATCTCAAACGCAGAATCCGCATAGAATCGTATGATTCTATGCGGATTTTCTGTTATTGCATCAGGATGTGATGATCTCATATACGCCCCACTGCCAGCACAGCTGCGTGCCAATATCGCTTCCCATCGGAAGCAGGGCCATAGCAACGGGCATGATCTCGGTACTTTCGATATCCGTCCGCTGAAGCTGGGCATAATCACCCTGAATATCAACGATTCTGTAATAATACGGTCCCATGGACTAACCTCCTTACTGCTGCTGAACTCTCCGGAGTTCTTCCCTTGCATTTTCGAGCATCAGCGCACTCGGATTCTCGCCGCCCATGATGCGGGCGATCTCCTCCGTTCTGCCGTCAAAATCCAGCAGATGCACCTGTGTCACCGTGCGGTCGTTTTCGGTATGCTTTTCGATCATATAATGCGTATCCGCCATGACGGCGATCTGGGAAAGATGCGTCACGCAGAGCACCTGACGGCTGCGGCTGATCTCGCGCAGCTTGATGCCGATCTTCTGCGCCGCCTTGCCGCTGACGCCGGTATCGATCTCATCGAAAATGAGAGTGGGGATGCTGTCCCGATCGGCAATGACGGACTTGAGTGCCAGCATGATTCTGGACAGCTCACCGCCGGATGCGATCTTTGCAATGGGCTTGGGCAGCTCACCCTTATTCGCGGAGATCCAGAAGCTGATGGTATCCCGTCCCTGAATCGTAAGCTTACCCTTTTCCTGCTGGACGGTAAGCACGACATTCGGCATATCGAGGAACCGCAGCTCCTCACTTACACGCTCGACAAAGCGCGCGCCGGTCTCCTCACGATATGCCGAAAGCGCTCTCGCCTTTTCCGTCACATCTGCAAGAAGCACCTGTTTTTCGGCTTCCATCTGGGCAATACGGTCATCGTCCTGCTGCATGGAGGCCATTTCCTCCTTGGCGCTTTCGTACAGTGTCAGAAGCTCATCAAAATCGCAGTAGAACTGCTTTTTCACCTTGGAAATCGCCTGATAGCGCTGACGGAGCTTCTGTGCATGGGCTTCATCGAGGGTCACGCTCTCTGCCATGCGGGTCAGGTCTTCGGAAATGTCCTTGATTTCGATCACCGCAGCCTTGAGGCGCTCGGTCAGCTCTTCGGTTCCGGGGAAGACATCCTCGATCTCACGAAGCTGCTGCAGCACCGCATGCAGCTGCTCGGTAACGCAGTCCTCACTCTCGCCGTAGAGAATACCGGCACCGGTCGTCAGGCCGGAAAGGATCCGCTCGGCGTTTTCCGCCTGGATCAGCGCATTTTCCAGTGCATCCTCTTCACCGGGCTTGGGAGCGAGCGCACCGATCTCCTGTATCTGTCGTTCCAGAATGGAGATGCGCTGTCTGCGGTACTGCTCCTCACGTTTCAGTTTTCCAAGCTCGCGGGCAATGGTCTGCAGCTGGCGGAAGGATTTCTGATAGGCAGCAAGGAATGTCGGATTGCCGCCGAATTCGTCCAGCACCTGGATATGATGCTCGGGTGCCAGAAGGATCTGATTATCGTGCTGGCCATGAATGGAGATCAGCAATGTGCCGATCTCTCGCAGTGCCGATACCGAGGCGGTTTTGCCGTTGATGCGTCCGACACTTCCGCCGTCCGCACGGATCTCTCGTGTCAGCGTGACCTGCCGTTCATCGCAGGAGACGGCCATCTCTGCAAGCAGCTCCATCACATCATCCGAAAGATTGGTGAACAATGCTGTCACGGATGCCCTGTCGCAGCCGCCGCGCACCCAGTCCTTGGAGACGCGCTGGCCGAGTACCGCCTGGATACCATGGATCAGGATGGACTTGCCTGCACCGGTCTCACCGGTAAATACATGGAACTGATTGCGAAAACTGATACATGCCTTCTCGATGACTGCAAGATTTTCTATGTACAGCTCTTCTAACATTATCTCACCTGCCGTAAATTTTATGGAGTAGATCCGCAACAAAATGCTTTGCCTGATCCACGGTGCGGATCAGTACAAAAATCGTATCATCACCTGCAAGCGTCCCCACCACTTCCGGACGCACCATATCATCCAGAACCGTGCAGACTGCCTGGGCGGTGCCGCTGCGGCACTTGATGACAACGGTATTCGAGGCATAGTCCACCTTCAGGATATTGCCCGTCAGCAGATCGGACTGCGGCAACGGCGCATCGGGGACAATGTAACGGTACACGCCGTCGTTGTCTGCTTTTTTCACAAGATTCAATTCACGGATATCTCGCGAGATCGTTGCCTGCGTTACCGGAAAGCCCTTTTCTTTCAGCAGTGCCTGCAGCATGTCCTGATTATTGACAGCGTGTTCGCGGATCAGTTCTAATATTTCTTTCTGACGTGCATATTTCATATCTGTGTCCTCCGAGGATCTGATAGGGACTACGCTTCAAAATCGGAAAAGCCCTTGATGGACTGCATCAGCTTGCGGTTGACGGAATCATAGAAGCTGTCGCTGCGGAAGCTGATCAGAGCGATCTCATGCTTGGATTTTCTGATTTCAAGATGGTGGGACGGCGGAAAAGCGATCGGCGGTTCGCCGTCGGCACTGAGATAGATCGTGCGCGCACTGTCGGCGTTGTGCCGGATCGTCAGCCTTCTCTCCGAAGAAAGCAGCAGCGGCCGGTTGAACAGGGAGTGCGGACAGATCAGGGCGACTTCGATACAGGACAGTTCCGGTTCCATGATGGGACCGCCTGCGGAAAGGGCGTACGCGGTCGATCCGGTCGGCGTACTGCATACCATGCCGTCGGCGCGGTAGCGTCCGATCAGGGCACCGTCCGAATACACAGAAAACGCAAAGACTTTTCCATAAAGTCCGGACACCGCAATATCATTGAGAGCCGTGAAGCAGCATTTGGTGCCGTTGCCATGCAGCTCACCATGGAGGAGCATGCGACGGGAAATGTGATAATCGCCGGTAAACAGGCGTTCCAGCTCATCCAGCTGGTCGGACTCAAGTGTCGCCATGAAGCCAAGATGACCGGTATTGATGCCGAGCAAGAGCGCTTTGGAGCCGATCATCTGCTTTGCACAGCGGAGAATGGTTCCGTCACCGCCGATGGCGATCACAACATCCACCTCATTGACAAAGCTGGAGAACAGCCCGAAGCTGATATCATCCCTGCCGGAAAACTCCTGCGCGTAGGCCTCGTCAATATAAATATTCGCGCCCAGCGTGTGCAGTCTGTCACAGACCTGCTTTGCACAGGGCAATGCGTTTTTCTTCTGGAAATTCGGGAAGATCGCAACATTCAGCATAATTTTCACCCATTCACTTGTGCAAGGCGTACTGCCTGCAGGATATCCGGCGCAGCTGCCGGAGCAGCACTGCCCTTCTTCAGATGCATCAGATATTCCGCATTGCCGCTGCCGCCGCGGATCGGAGACGGACACAGACCGCAGACGGTGAATCCGGTATTCTGTGCAAACAGCAGGATCTGTTCCAGAACCTGCTGGTGGACCTTGGCGGATCTGACGACGCCATGCTTGCCAAGATTCGACTTTCCTGCCTCAAACTGCGGCTTGATCAGCGCGATGCATTCCGCATGATCGCAGAGCAGCGCATACACGGAGGGCAGCACGAGCGTCAGGGAGATAAACGAAACATCGATGGAGCAGAAATCCGGACGCTGCGTCAGATCCTGCACCCGGAGCGAGCGGATATCCGTCCCCTCCATATTGATGACCTTCGGATGGACACAGAGTGCCGGATCCAGCTGGTCATGTCCGACATCGATCGCATACACGAGCGCAGCGCCGCGCTGCAGCATACAGTCGGTAAAACCGCCGGTGGATGCGCCAACGTCCATACAGATGCGGCCTTCCGGCACGATCCGGAATTCATCGAGCGCCTTCTCGAGCTTCAGGCCGCCCCTTCCGACATAGGCAAGATCCTCGCCGCACAGCGTCAGTTCATCGCTGTCCTCCACCATCGCCGATGGCTTTGTGCAGGACGTGCCGTTCAGGAGGACTTTCCCCTCCTGTAAGAGGACTTTCGCTCTGGAACGGCTTTTGCACAGACCGCGCTGGGTCATTGCCACATCAATTCTGACTGCCATATTCGTAAATGTAACGACAGACTGCCTGTTCGGACAGTTCGAGCTTCTCCATAATGGAGGGAATGGAGGCATGCTTCTGGAAGCCCTCCGCTGCGACGCGGATGTATTTTCCGGTAAAGCCCTGTTCCGCAAGCATCGAACCGAGGAGCATTGCAATTCCACCGTTACCGATTCCTTCCTCAAAGAAAACCACGGTTTTGTGTTCCTTTGCGATTTCAACAATTTCCTGTGCAACAGGAAAAATTCTGGTAAGCTTCAGAAGGCTTGTATGGTACTGCCGTTCCTCACAGGTACAGTGGGCACGGTAGACCGCATCATAGACACGTCCATAGGAGATCAGCAGCAGGTCCTTCTGCCCGGAGGGCGTATAGGTGTACTCCGTATTCAGCTTCTCCTTCGGGAACACCATGGCCTTTTCGTCACCGCGCGGATATCGAACCGCAACAAGGCCGCTGTCGTTGTCAATGGCCTGACGCATACAGAGACGGAGCTCCTGATAGCAAGCAGGTGCATAGATCACAGCGCCAGGAATGGAGGCGAGCATCGGGACATCGAACATTCCCTGATGGGTCTCGCCGTCCTCTCCGACGATGCCGGCACGGTCAATTCCCAGTACGACATGCAGTCCGCCGATCGCAACGTCGTGTACCAGCTGATCATAGGAACGCTGCAGGAACGTGGAATAGACCGCAAACACGGGGATCTTGCCCATGGAGGCAAGGCCTGCAGCGAATGTCACAGCATGCTGCTCCGCGATGCCGACATCATAGAAGCGTTCGGGATGCTCGGCTTCAAAATACTGCAGACCGGTACCGTACTTCATGGCGGCGGTGATGGCACAGATTTTGTCGTTTTCGTTTGCAAGACGTGACAGTTCCTTTCCGAAAACGGTGGAATAGCAGTCGGCACCGGAGACCTCAGGATTACCGGTGATGACATCGAACTTGGAAACGCCATGGAACTGGCTCGGATTCATTTCCGCAGGAAGATAGCCCTTTCCCTTGATGGTTCTCACATGAATGAACACGGGAACATCGTAGTATTTGGCAGTGCGCATGACCTCTTCCAGCTCCTGCTGGTTGTGTCCGTCCACGGGTCCGAGATAGACAAAGCCCATCTGCTCAAAGAACGTGGACTGGCGGAAGATCATGCTTTTGACGCCGTCCTTGGAATTCTTCAGCACCTTGGCGACGGGCATACCGACACCGGGGGTATTGACAAGCACCTTCTCCACTGCCTGCTTGGTACGGACGTAGCGCTCCTTCTCACGAATGGAACGCAGGTAGCCCGACAATGCACCGACATTGCTGGAGATGGACATATTATTGTCATTGAGGATCACGATCAGATTCTGACGTGCCTTGCCTGCGTTATTCAGGCCCTCGTAAGCCATGCCGCCGGTCAGCGCGCCGTCGCCGATGATCGCGACAACATGGTGCGGATCGCCTTCCAGCTGCATTGCTTCAGCGATGCCGCAGGCAACGGAGATGGAGGTACTGCTGTGACCGCTGATAAACACATCATGCGGGGATTCTTCCGGCTTCGGGAAACCGGAAATACCGTCCTCACGGCGGATCGTTCCGAATTGCTTGAGACGGCCGGTCAGGATCTTATGCGTATAGCACTGGTGTCCGACGTCCCAGACGAACTTGTCCTTGGGCGAGTCGAATACACGATGCAGTGCCATTGTCAGTTCGACCGCACCAAGATTGGATGCAAGGTGACCGCCGTTTCTGGAGATATTTCTGACCAGAACCGAACGGATCTCCTTTGCAAGCTTCCTGCACTGCGGATAACTGAGTTTTTTCAGCTCCTCCGGAAGCTGCATTTCATCCAGATGATATTCATGCATTTCCTGATGAGTATTCATATCCATATTACTTATGCAGAGGAACCAGGAGTCCCAGCGCAATGCCCAGCAAGGCACCGCCCAACACCTGAATCGGCGTATGACCCAAGAATTCCTTCAACTCCTTTTTATTACTCTTCTCTTCATTCTTGCCCCGGAAAAGGTGCAGCCGGATCTGGTTGAGTTCCTTTGCGTGCAGACCTGCGGCTCTTCTTACACCGGCCGCATCATACATCACGATCACGCTCACAACGCACATCACTGCAAATGTTGAGGAAGCAAGGCCGTCCACTCTTCCCACTGCGGCAGTTGCAGCGCAGACAAGGGAAGAATGGGAACTCGGCATACCGCCGGAGCCGAACAGCCGTTCAACGCGGATATCATCATTCTGTATGAAAAACAGAATGAATTTCAGCAGCTGCGCTGCGCCCCATCCCAAAAATCCGGCAAGCATGACGGGATTATAGATCGATTCCATGAATGTTCCTCCAGTGTATTAAGAATTCCTTACCAGCAGCGCATCCGTCAGCTGATGCAGGAATTCCGCATCAGAAAAATGCTGAAGCTGTGCATGCGCATGCTCTGTCAGAGCCTGTGCACGCGCCTTGGCTGCCTCGATTCCAAGCAGCGTTACAAATGTCTTCTTTTCTTCTTCGGCGTCACTGCCCACGGGCTTTCCGAGAGTTTCAGCGGTACTTGTCACATCCAGAATGTCATCGATGATCTGGAACGCAAGGCCTACAGCCTTGCCGTATTCGCCGGCTGCCTTCACCTGCTCGGGCGTACCACCTCCGCAGATACAGCCCATCCGGCAGGAAGCTTCCATCAACGCACCGGTTTTGCCGTTGCACATGGTTTCCAGCTCCGCGGCCGTTACGGTTTCCTGCGTTTCAAACTGCATGTCCATCATCTGACCGCCGACCATGCCGTTGACGCCCTCTTTCGTCGCAAGCTCGGCAATGATCCGCACCTTCTGCGCATCGGACAGGAACGCATCCTCCGCAAGGAGTGCAAACGGTGCACAGATCAAGGCATCACCTGCAAGGATCGCGGTGGCCTCACCGTATGCCTTATGGCAGGAGGGCTTGCCCCTGCGCAGGTCGTCATCGTCCATTGCCGGAAGATCGTCAAAGATCAGGGAGGAGGTATGGGTCATTTCCATTGCACACGCAGCGGCATCCGCCATGTCTGCCGAACCGCCGCACATCTGACAGAAGGCATAGACGAGTGCCGGACGGATCCGCTTGCCGCCTGCTGTCAGGGAATGCCGCATCGCATCATAGAGTACGGAAATGTTCAGATCTCCGCTGTTGCGCTGCATTCCGTCCACTTTGGAGAGCATGTACTTCTCAACACGCTCTGCGTATTCCTGCAATTGCTGTTTCACTTCACTCATCATACTCACTCTTTCTCGTCCAGCGGCACCGGGATCTCCTTTACGGAAAGCACCGCATCCTGTAATATTTTATGGCACTGCGCGGAGAGCTCCATGCCTTCTGCATAGAGCGCAGCGGCTTCCTCGAGGGAAAGCTGTTCGCGCTCAAGCTTTGCGGTGATCTCCGCCAGCCGTTTCATGCTATCTTCATAATTCATTGATCTGTTCCACCTTTGCGGTAAATGTACCGTCCTGCATCCGGATCTGAACCGACTGCTCCGTATGGAGCGCATGGACGGCTGGCAGGATCCTGCCGTTTTCATCATAGACAGCGGCATAGCCACGCTGCAGCACCTTCAGCGGATCGAGCTGCATGAGCAACTCCTGCTGTGCAGAAAACGCACTGCATCGCTGTTCCAGAAAATACTGCATGCTGCGTCTGAGGCGTTCTGTCAGCTGCACTCGCTTCTGCTCCTGCATGGCGATGCGCGCTTCCGGAGAGAGCAGCCGCATACGGTTTGTCAGCTGTTCGAGCCTGCGCAGTTCCCCCTGGAGTCGGGCGCTGTAGGTATTTCTGAGCTGACGCTGCGCAATGCAAATGTGTTCGGCAAGATGCTGAATGTCCGGAACGGCAAGTTCTGCTGCTGCCGACGGCGTCGGAGCCCTGCGGTCCGCTACGGCATCTGCGATGGTAATATCCGTTTCATGGCCGACAGCGGAAATAACGGGGATCGTACTGTCATAGATCGCGTAGGCTACGGATTCTTCGTTGAATGCCTGCAGATCCTCCGAGGAGCCGCCGCCCCTTCCGAGGATGATGACATCGCAGTTCTCCTTCAGGGCAGCGCGGAACGCTCTGCAGATCGAAGCGGGAGCCTGCTCGCCCTGCACAAGCACGGGAAATACAAGCACTTGCACGATCGGGCATCGTCTGCGGAGGATCTGCAGGATATCCTGCAGGGCCGCACCGGTGCCGGATGTGATCACGCCGATGGTGTGAGGCATCGTGGGAAGCGGACGCTTCGCTGCTTCATCGAACAGCCCCTCCTCGCGGAGCTTTGCCTTTCTCTGCTCCAGCTGGAGCTGGAGCGCACCGACGCCCTCGGGCTGCATATCGGTAACATTGAGCTGATAGACGCCGCTCGGTTCATAGACCGTGAGGCCTGCGCTGACGATGACGTTCATGCCGTTTTCCGGCAGAAATCTCAGTCGTGATGCCATCTGGCGGAACATGACCGCCTTGATGACGCAATCCCGGTCCTTCAGGGAAAAATACCAGTGACCGGAACGATGGGAAATAAAGTTGGAAATCTCGCCCCTGATCATGAACCGCTGAAGATTCCGGTCCTCGCGGACTTTGGACGCCATATAGCGGTTGATCTGGGAGACGGTCAGTACTGCCATACCAATTCCTCCGGATGTGCAGCGCTGATCGCTGCGTAGATTGCGGTTCCTGCGGCATTGTCGCAGGAGAACTGGGGCGTGGCAAACACCGCACCCTCCACGCACTGCAGCCGCTGCTGGATCAGCAGATCGGACATGACGCCGCCTGCATAAACGACAGGATGTGCGCCATGTTCTGCCATGACGCGTTTTGTCATTTCCAGCAGGACGTCGGAAATGGCACAAAGACAGCGCTTTGCAACATCGCAGGGCGCTTCGCCGTTTTTCAGTGCGGCAGCGCATTGGTTTTCCAGTCCCGAAAGGCAGCAGTCCGCGCCCTTCAGCGTGGGACGATACCGGAATTCCTTATCGCTCTGCATTGCAAGCTGTTCAAGCTGGACGCCGCATGGGAACTGCAGTCCCAGCATGAGTCCTACTCTGTCCACTGCCTGTCCTGCCTTCAAATCAAGGCTGGACGCAAGCGGCGTGATCCGCAGGAGCAGCTCCTCATCCGGTTCACACAGCACACAGTCCGTCGTGCCTCCGCTGACATGGAAGGCAATGAACGGTGCGCTGAGATAATGCATTGCCTTCGCGGAATACAGTGCAGCGAGGATATGACCGATCTGGTGACTGGTCTTATGCACGGGGACGGCAAGCATCTGCCCGAGCATGCGGGCAGTACCTTCTCCGCAGAGAAAGCAGGGCATGTAGGACCCTTGCGCGCTGCGCGGTCTTGTGGACACGCCGATTCCGGCGATCGCTTTGCCGGACGTATCCAGTCCTGCAAGCACATCGGGCAGCTGCACGGTATGATGGTACACCGCGTCACTCTGGCGCAGCCCCTTTTCTCCCGGCTTTACGGGAAGGAGCTTCTTCGACTGGAGCACCTGTCCGGTTTCGGTGTCATAGAGTGCGGCTGAGGTGGTATAATTGCTGGTATCCAGTCCCAGAAAAAATGCCATTACACTTCCTCCGAAGCGGCTTCCTCACGCGGCGGCAGGCTGCGTGTATATGCACCGAGCACACCGTTGATGAATGCGGTGTCCTCCTGATAGGTGTACTTCTGGGAGATGTCGACCGCCTCACTGACAGCAACATTCACCGGCGTCTTCGGGAGATACTTGATCTCGTAAATCGCCATACGCAGCAGGATCAGATTGATTCTCGGGATTCTGCCGATCGCGCGCTTCTTGCTGAAGGATGCGATGATCTTGTCAAGCTCCTCGGTATGTGCCAGAACACCTTCTACCAGCTGCTTGACATTGTCATCCACTACGATCTCTTCTACCTCTTCTGCGATCGCATACAGTTCCTCGGGGGTGTCATCCCGAAGGGATGCCTCGAACAACAATAAATACGCATTTTCTCTGCACTGACGTTTTGTCATGATAACCTCCTGTTTGTTACGATTCCTGGAATGACCGGTACCGGTATACAGCAGTGCTGCATACCGGACAGCCGTTATGCTTCAAATTCGATTCCGCTTACTTCAACATTGACATGTACGGCTGTGACACCCGTCATGTCCTGAACACCGTTCTTCACAGCAAGCTGGATCTGCTTTGCGACGGTCACTGCACGGTAGCCGCTCTTGAGAATGACTCTGACACATACAGAGATGGCGCCGCCGAGATTCTCAATTGCCACGGGGGCTGCGCCAAGCTTCTTCGGTGCAAGCTTTGCAACACCTTCCACATCATTTACTGCGAGGGCTGCAACTCTGCCAAGCACCTCATCAGAAATATTGATCGTACGACCTCCGGACTGTACCTTATCCATGTGACAACATCCTTTCTTTGACACAATTTTCTTAAATTGGAATATATTTCCAGATTTGTACGGTTTTTACGCTTAAAAACCTACCTACTTTCTATTATACCAAAAAAATCAGAAAAGTACAACTATTTTACTTCAAAAATTCTGATATTTTCTGAAGAAATTGAAACCTCGCCTAAAATGATGTCTTTGATCAGTGCGGCATCGGCAGCTTCAAGCCCATCCGAACGGACAACGACCTTTGCGCTTTCACCGTCGAGGTAGACCACGCAGTCATCAAAGCCCTGGGATTTGATAAGGGATTCGATATTGCCCTCGCTTTCGATGAGCGCGGACAGCTCCACGGCGTTGAGCGCGGTGGTGATCGCCTCATCCTCGGTCAGGTCTCCGCCGCCGATGATCATCTGGAGTGTCTGCACTGCCTGATCGCGGTTCGTGGTCTTCTCAAGTCTTGCCTGTGCGAAATAATCCTCCGTGTCCGCAGCTGCTGCGGTCTGTTCACCGGATGGCTCGGCATTGACAAATTCCGTATCGCCGTAGTTTTCGTTCTGGGCGGTCATTTCACCAGTCGGCGTACTGACCGGAAGCTCGGTATTTGAAAGCGAGTAATTGATGTAGACCGCAATTGCCAGCATCAGGGTAAGACAGGACAGGATGATCTGGCGTTTGCCGATGATAAAGGACGGTTTTTTCATGGTACATGCTCCTTTCGTAAGACGCTGCGGGAAAGTGCTATCCCGCAGAACTGAGACTGGTCACATAGATCTGTGCAGTAGAAATGCCGCAGGCAACAGATACTGCACGGTACACAGCTTCCTGCACCGTACTGCGGCTGCCGCCGTCACAGGCAACGACCACACCTGTGATCGCAGGATGCGCGACCGATTCCACAAGTGCCTGCTCCTTGCTGCCGCCGACGGTGACGTAGGTATTGCTGTGCTTGACTTGCTCGTCCGTCACAAGACTGCTGCCCTGTGTGGCATAGTGATATTCTTCACTGCCTGAAACGGTCACAAGCACCTGCACGCGCCCGACACCGGACATGGAAGCAAGGATCTGTGCAAGCTCCTCCTGCATCCGGCAGCGGTACTCCTCCGGGGTTTCTTCCGTCTTCCGGGTCTCGGCGACGGGAGCATCCGGCGCAGTATCCGAAAATGACGAGAACAGAATGCAAGCCATTCCGATCAGGCCAAGAAGCACCACGGCATATCGCTGCAGATCCTGCTTTTTGTATTTACGAAGCAGCTTCCGTAACATGGAGCATCACCCCCTCTCCCAGAACGGACTGCAGCAGGCTTGCGGCATTCTGTACATTGCTGCACGTAACGCTGACCTCACTAATGGATATGCATCCCGTTGCATCGATATGCATACATGCTGTTACCTCGGCATCGGGGATCCCGTTGGTGCTGAGGAACTGCACGATAGCAGTCTGTGTCTGAAGCCTGGTGGCTTCGAGGATCTGGGTCTCCTTCTCCGCCTCCAGCTCCACGGACTGCGCGGATACCTCCGCCGTGTCCATTACCTCCGAAACCGGCGAAAGCTCCAAATCGAGAAAAGGCTTCGTGATACATGCAACAAACAGCATGGACACCAGAAAACGCACCTGCTGTTCAAATGCTTTGGATGGACGGATCATATGGCAGATCCCGACGGCAAGACTCAGCATGCATGCGCCCGTTACGATCATTCTGATTTGTTCCATTGTCCTCCCCTTTCATGTCAGCTGCAGACCCGATGCGAGCATAAGCATAATGGCTGTGGAAACCACAAACATCACAGAAAAGCTGACGGCGATCGAAAACGCTGTGGAAAGCACGCATTCCATGGTTTTCAGAAGCCTTGCAAGACTTCCGGCAGCGAACAGATCCGCGATCGCCGCTGCGGCTGCTGTCACAAGCCTGTACACGCCGAGCTGCAGCAGCATGGGCAGCAGCACCACCAGAAGGGAAAGCACACCGATCATTCCGGTGGAAGACCGCAGCACGCCAAGACTTCCCAGCACAGCGGAGTAGGCATCCGAGACAGCGCCTCCGACGAACGGAATGGCATTGGAGATCACATATTTCGAGGTCTTGGAGGACATATGGTCTGCGGAAAGCGACACCATACTCTGGATCGACAGGAATCCGAGAAAGACCGCCATCAGGAATCCCAGCAGCCAGACAGTGATCTTATGTACCAGACGCACCATCCCCTCCAGCGAGATCGAGGGATTGGCTGCATCCACGATCCCCATCGCCATGCACATACTCAGAAGCGGCAGCATCACATTGGCGGCAAGCTGCATGGCAAGCTGACAGAGTGCCACCATTGCTGTCTGATACGCGGCAGCTGTTGTGATGCCGCCGCTGACGGTCAGCACGGCACCGAAGATCGCGGAAAACGACAGCATGAAGCCAGCACTGCGTTCCAGCGCCTGCGAGGCGTGCAGCAGTACTTCACGGAACGGCTGGCTCAGAATTCCGACCACGCACAACGTACAGATCATTTCATACAATTCCGACAGCGTGCTGCGGCTGCTCCGAAGGCTTGTCACGAATGCGGTGAAAAGGATGATCCCGCTGATGGACGCAAGGAGCTTCAGCGGCGCACGGAACATTCCGCTCAGTTGGTCAAGCATATTGCCAAGAAAGGCAGTGAAGGAAAATCCCGTCAGCGTCTCCGGTTCGGAAAGGCTGACGCCCTGCTCCGACAGCATGTCCTCCAGCGCCTGTTCCTCCAGAAGCTCCTGCATACCGGTGGCGTTCAGGAGGGGGACGAGGGATTCCTCGTAGGTATACTGCGTTTCTGCGCTCGCACAGAGCGGACTGCACAGCAGGATCCCCAGAACCACCAGCAGCACGATTTTCCATGGCTTCATCCGATCACCTCCACTATGGTCCCTGCGATCGTGGTAAACAGCGGCAGCGTCAGCACGGCAAGGCAGATCCTGCCGCTGATCTCAACGGCGGTACCGATCGCATTCTCTCCGCAGTCACGGCAGATGTCCATGCCAAGCTGGGTCAGATACGCAATGCCAAGTGCCTTGCAGAGGATCGCAAAATATTCCGGCTCCATGCCGGTCTGGGTAAAAAATGCGGAGGCACTGCCGATCAGTTCCTCTGCCTGCGGCAGCACAGCGGCGAGAAGGATACAGCACACTGCGATCCCCAGCAGGATGCTCTGCGGACGCTGGTACTGCTTCAGCACCAGACAGAAGATGCAGCCGCAGATGCCGAACGCAATGATCGACGGCATCGTCATAGGCCGAATACCGATTTGACCGTTTCGAACAGGGTGCTGATCTCCTCAATGATCAGCATCAGCACTACGATCAGGCCCGCGAGCGTTGTCATCATCGCCTGTTCCTCGCGTTCTGCACGTTTGAGAACGAGATTGAGTACAGCCACGATGATTCCGGTCCCTGCGATCTTGAAAATCAGATCAATGTCCATCCGACCCCTCCTATAGCAGCAGCACAGCCAGCATGGCTGCACTCAGAAAGCCCAGCTGACAGCTCAGTGCTGCTCGTTTTCCGTTTCGTTCCTTCGTTTCCTCCGCAAGCTTCTGCATCTGTATCGCATGACTTTGCAGTGCGGAAAGCTGCCCCTCGATATCCGTGGCGCCGAGTACACTGCCAAGCGACAGCAGAATTTCACTGGCAGGTGCCGAGACCCACGGATCTCCCCTGACCTGTTCGCACCAGATCGCCATCGGCAGCCTGTCCGAATGGAAGGCCTCCTTTGTCCGCTGCAGGAACACAAAGTCCTGATACTGCGGATGTGCGGCAAGCTTCGTGATCAGCTCCTCGAGTGGAAGGCACTGGTAATGTATGTAGATCCTGAGGTCCTCCAGCAGCATCACAAGCCTTGCGACGTACCGTGCCTCATCGCGGATGCGCCGCGATACCATCAGCCCCATACTGATACAGACGCCGGCGATGCAGAGAATTCCGACAAGCTTCATGGATGCGCAAGCCTCCTTACAGCGCGGATGCTGCCGGCTCGTTCGAGCAGGACGCAGTAACGGAAGACACCGTTCTCGATCAGCGGACGAAGAACGGTTCTTCGGGACAGGTCATCCAGTTCCCCTGCATGACAGCTTGCTGCAAAGGATACACCGCAGCCGCTTGCCTGTAAGATCGCGTCCGCATCCCGTCCGGTGCTGATCTCATCACAGACGATGACCTGCGGACTCATGACGCGCAGCGCTGTCAGGATCCCGACAGCTCTTGGATAGCCGTCCAGCACATCGGTCAGCCTTCCGATCTCATGCTGGGGGATCCCTCGCTGCATTGCGGCCAGCTCCCCTCTTTCATCGATGAGGGCTGTCCGGCAGCGGTTTCCGATCAGGCGGCAGAGATCACGCAGAAATGTGGTTTTTCCGCTGCCGACGGGACCTGCAACGAGGATCCCTGCAGGCTTCTGTCCGATCTGGTTCCAGACGGATTCTGCAATTCCGGGGTAGGCACCGGCTATGCGGAAGTTCATACTGCTGATATGCCGGAGCGTCATCCCCTCCCCCTGCCGGAGATTGGCTGTCCCGCAGATACCGACACGGCAGCCGCCCCGGATGGTGACAAAACCTTCGGCAAGGTCGCGTTCGTGACTGTAGACCGAATAGGAACAGACAGCCTGAAAGGAACGCGCGATCTCCTCGGTATTAAGGGATATCGCCTGTTCCGGCAGTCGGGCAAGTCCATCGGCTTGAGTCAGGAAGAGTTCCTCCCCCTTCATAACTATGCTGACGGGACGGTGCGTCCGAAGACGGATCTCCTGAATGTCCGCGCGCTGCGCTGCGGGCAGCTGGCGGATCGCTTGTCTGACATTGTGGGGGAGATAGTCAAGGACGGTCATCAGGTTTTCAATGTTCTGCAAGTCCATCACTTCCTTTTCTGTTCCATCCTATGTGCGGAAGGCAGAAAATATGCAGACAAACCCTGCTTGTCTGCATGCAAAAAAGTTCCCCGGAAGCGTAATGCTTCCAGGGAACTTCAGGATCGATCCTGCGATCCGGTTATTCAGCTGCATCAAAGACGCGGTAGTATTGCAGGCATTCATATTCCTGCAGCAACGGGGATTCTTCCAATGTTTCGGGCAAGGAACGGAAGGTTCTGGTACTGTCCATAACACCGTAGGGATTCAGAACAGGATACTGCTGCATGGCATCAAGGCGGAAGGTATCCCACTGATCCAGCGCAAGCCCTGCATTCTGCTTGAGCAGCGCGGAGAGGTAGTTCAGACTGATGTCCTCCTGCGCTTCCCATTCCACATCGTAGTTCGCCCACATCACATAGGGAACGGTATAGTTCGCTTCACGGACGGCAACGGAATTGTCAGGATCCGCGTAAAGCTGTGTATAGGGCATGTCCAGTGCCGGCTGGTGATCGCCGAACATCAGGATGATGGTATCTTCGGGATAGGTCTCAAAATAGGTGATCAGTTCTTCAAAGGCCCTGTCACTTTCGTGCGCAATGGTGAGATACTGATTGATCGGATCCTCGGCGCCGGTGCAGAGCGCCTCGCTCTCAAAATCATCGCCCTCATAGCCGTAGGAGCCATGGTTCTGGATGGTGATATTGAAGATGAACTGCGGTTTGCCGGATTCCTTCTCCTCCATCACTTCAATGACTTTGCGGTAATTCTCGGCGTCACTGATGAAGCCGCGGATGTACTCAAGATCACCGAAATAGAGGTCTTCCTCCATGCCTTCGGGCACCTCGCCGGACGCATCACCGAAATCAGGACCGGTGACGAATGTCTCAAATCCCATCAGGGGATAATTGACATCCCGATTCCATTCCACGCCGTAATAGGGGTGGATCGCGCAGGTGGCATAGCCGGCTTCCTTCAGGGAGCTTGCAAGGGACTGGGTCTCGGTTTCGAAGTACTGGTTATACGGCACATTGGTGACCGGAAGGAACGCCATGGTATGACCGGTCAGGAATTCCCACTCGGAATTGCAGGTATATCCGCCGAACACGGAGGAATAAGCGCGTCCCTTGATGCAGTTTTCCTCCATGCTGTGATAGAACGGGAGGATGTCCTCAGTGAGAGGAAGCTCGCCGACAAGGTCATAATCCGTCAGTGATTCATTCATCACGACAATGATATTGGGCATGTTTTCCGCGGAGGCGGTACCATCCCAGTCAAGTGTCTCCTTGGCCTGCTCCTGCGAATAGTTGGCAGGCACCGCTATGACATGCTGCTTGAGCTCCACGAACAGCGAATACAGCACGCCATTCTCTTGGGTAAAGGTGTTGATATCGAATTTGATGTCGCCGTCGCAGTAATTCTCGATTCCGGTAAATGTGGAAAGCGGCAGCGCAAGACAGAACGCAGCCGCGCTTGAGTAGAAGTTTCGGCGGCGGTAACGGCTGTCGTCATAGCCTCGCAGCAGCACAAGTGCGATCGTAAGCAGACCCGCACCGACCACGGCGGCTCTCACCATGCCCCAGGTCACGATGAACTGGTAGCGTCCCGATAGACGGAGCGCATCGGCGATGCAGAAGAAATCACTGATCTGGAAGGCGACGGAGCGCGCATTGATCGAGAATTCATTTCCGATCGAGAGCGCCAGCATCAGGATCGTCAGGCAGATCATGGAAGGCCGGATCCTGCGGAACAGCACGCCGAATAATGCATACAGGATCAGCATCAGCAGAATGTTGAAGATCTGGACGTACCAGATGACATTATAATAGAGTCCGATCTCTAAAAGTACCGGGAACAGCAGTGCTGTGATGATCGCACTGCGTTCGCTGCGGATCGTTGGAATTTTCATATATACTCTCCTACCGCTTTGCTAAGCGTTCGTTTTCATTCTTGTTTTTTGTGCAACTTCAATAAACTGCATATCACACATTTATATAAGTATACCAGAAAACATGCGGCTTGTCAAGCGGAATTGGATTGTTGGAGCGTGTAAATACAGGGAATTCGCGGCTTGCAATATGATTCATTTTGTGATATAATAAAAGCATACCTATCAGAGTAACGGAGGGATCCCCATGCTTTTTATTTGTTATCCTAAATGCACCACCTGCCAGAAGGCAAAAAAATGGCTCGAGGAGAATGGTTTTTCCTATTCCGAACGGAATATCAAGGAGGAACAGCCCAGCTATGAGGAGCTGAAGGAATGGCAGGCAAAGAGCGGCTTGCCGCTGAAGCGGTTTTTCAACACAAGCGGTCTTCTGTACCGATCCATGGAGCTGAAGGACAAGCTTCCGGAGCTGACAGAGGATGCACAGCTGCAGCTGCTTGCAAGCGATGGCATGCTCGTCAAGCGTCCGATCCTCGTGACGGAGGACACAGTGCTGGTCGGGTTCCGTCCCGCTGAGTGGCAGAAAGCACTTCAGAAATAACAGAACGGCTGCATTCCGTTTCCGCGGAATACAGCCGTTTCTTTATTCGTATTCTTCAAGACATCTGCAAAGAAAGTTCGTGAATTCGGCAAATTCATTCACCTGCTCGCCCTGTGCATAGAGTCCGATCATGACGCCGGTGAAATTGCCTGCCACTTCCGTGGAAAGGTACTTCGACTGCGCTGCGCCGAGATCATAACGAACGCCATCGATCTCTGCGAAGAAGTGATAGTGATGGTCTCCTCCGTCTACAAGCAGCTTCACTGTTCCGGATGCTGTTTCGGGGAGCTGGATATTGCCGTCCTCATGTTGGATATCGCCGATGCAGAGACGACGGAGGACCTCGAGTGTTCCATCCGCTGTGCAGCGGAGCGCAAGGTCATAATGCTGATCCGGCACCATGTACATGGTGATGCCGGCTTCGCCCTCGGTGACACGCACATCGGTTTCCACATGCATTCTCATTTCCTGCTGTCGAATGCCGAGGAAGGTCGGTGCCTTAACAGGATCACTCAGGGATACGCCGCAGCTTTTCAGACGGAAGGCATCGGAAGTCAGCACATAATTCTCAGGCTTCGGATTCTGCATATAGCACCAGTCGATACCGATGGTGGTATTGCCGAACGTCTTATCGGGTGTGGGCTGCTGCACGACGGTATCCGGAATGCGGTCGGTTTCCACATATTTGGTGGTAGTGCCGTCCTCGCCCACGGTAAACCAGCCGTTCTCGTCAAAGGTGACGGGCATCAGGTAGACCTCACGGCCGGTGACGTGATGCATCACCCAGTCACTGAGCTGACGGAAGCCGAGATGCACCATCCACCAGTTCCCTGCGGGATCATCTACGAGGTCGGCATGGCCGCAGCCCTGGATCCGGTAGCCGCCCTTATTGCGGTTGGTCAGCACAGGATTCTGCGCGTAATTCTCAAAGGGGCCGTTGATATCATTTCCTCTTGCGTACACGACCATATGTCCGTACTCGGTACCGCCCTCGGATGCCATCAGGTAATAATAATTACCGATCTTATAGAGGTGGGGGCTTTCGAGGAAACGGCCGCCGGCGCCATTCCAGATGGAACGGGAGGGTGTCAGCTTCTCGCCGGTTTCGATATTGATCTCGCACTGGATGATGCCGGGTCTTCCCTCATCATCGGTGCCATTGCTCATGAAATATGCCTTGCCGTTTTCGAAATAGAGGGAGGGATCGATGCCGCCCTGCTGTACGAAGATCGGCTCGGACCATTCGCCGTGGATATCATCGGTATACACATAGAAGTTGCCGCCAGCAGTAACATTGGTCGTCACCATATAGAAGCGTCCCTCATGATAGCGGATCGTGGGAGCATAGATGCCTCCGACGGAATTGCAGCCTTCCAGCGGCAGCTGGCTATTCCGCGTCAGGACATGGCCGATCTGCGTCCAGTTGACGAGGTCCGTGCTTTCAAACAGCGGAACACCGGGAAAATAGTGAAAAGAACTGCAAACCATATAGTAATGATCCTCCACACGGCAGATGCTCGGATCGGGATAAAAGCCGGGAATGATCGGATTGTGATATCGCATAATTGCCTCCTGCATGATTTTTTTCCATTATAGCACATTCGGACAGGCGGTACAATGTCTTAATCTGCTCACTTTCATGCAGAATAATGCAAACACCACCGGCTTTGCAGCAGGTGGTGTTTTAGGTATCACTTAGAGTTTTTTCTTTTCTGCCTCGAGAACACGCAGGAGATCGTCGATAGAATCGGTCGCTGCGATATCGGGGTTGATGCGCTTGCCATCCCTTGCGGCACGCAGCTCGGAGGGACGGACGATGTCATCAATGTTCGGTGCCGGAATGCGCGGTGCTGCCGGAGTCGGCTCTGCAGCAGGTGCAGCGGTTGACGGAGTGGATACTGCCGGTGCAGCCGGTGCGGACACGTTTTGTACGGGCGCCGGTGCGGCAGCCTTGGGAGCAGGTTCACTGCCCGGAGCAGCAAAGACCTGTGTTTCGCTGTTTGCCTTTGCTGGAGACAGCGCTTCGTGCTTTGCAGCATCACCCTGTTCCTGCTGGATGCGGAACTTCATGGTGCGCTCCTGCACTGCCTTCTGATACGGAGAGTTCTCGTCAACTTCCTTCTTCTCGAAGTTCTCCATGATGGAGGACTTCTTCATCTCGTGGGAAGCGTTGCCAATGGTGGTCTTTTCAGGATCAAAGAGCGGATTGTTACGGCTCTTCTTCCGCTGGCTGCGGGGCTTCTCATCATCGAAGAGGAATTCCTCATCGTCCATATCGTCCCTGCTGCTGCCGGCGATCTTCGCAAGAAGCATAATGATCAGCACGACACAGGGAAGTACGAGCAGGCAGAGCAGACCCTTCACGGATGTGGCGAGTGTCACAAAATTGTACAGCGGCTTGCTGTGCCAGTGGCAGATCGCAAAAATATTGGATCTGGGAATGGTCAGCTCAGAACCCTGATCCAGTGCGGTACCAGGATAGTAATTTGTGGTACCATCCGTCTCATTGACAGTGATATTATAAATAACGCGAAGGGCAAGATTGCCATCGGAAAGATAGCAAAGCACCTTATTGCCGAGGGCAAGGCTCTTCGTGGGTTCTTCCTTTGCAAAAACAAGACTGTTCTGAGGAATGTCCGGTACCATATCCTCGGTTTCATGCATATATAAGTAATAACCGGCAACCTTCGGAACGTTCTCTCCGGAGAACAGGACATTCGCGGTCAGTGTGGCTGCCACGATCACAATCAGTACAATCGTCAGCAGAACGGCAAATACGGAGCCGCCTCTCTTTTTCGTCTTCAACTTCGTTCTCTCCTTCCAACGGATTACTAATCTGTAACCTCTCTGTAATTATTATAGCACATCTGCTGTTCCTTTGCAAGGGGTTTTCACAAAAAACTTCGTGGAATTTTGTAAAATTCGGACGATAAAAAAGGCGGTAGTTGCCTACCGCCTTTCATATGCAAATGATAGCAAAAGCTTAGCCGATCATGCTTGCAACTTCATCAGCGAAGTTGTCAGCCTTCTTCTCGATGCCCTCGCCCAGCTCGAAGCAAACATAACCTGTTACGGTGATAGCAGCGCCTGCTTCCTTAGCCTTGGAATCAACATACTGCTTGATGGTCATGTTGTTGTCCTTAACAAAGGTCTGCTCCATCAGGCAGTTCTCAGAATAGTACTTGCCAACCTTACCCTCAGCGATCTTAGCCTTAACCTGCTCGGGCTTGCTTGCCATCTTCGGATCCTCGTCCATCTGCTTGATAACGAGCTTGGTCTCCTCTTCGATTACAGATGCCGGAACATCCTCACGAACGAGGTAAGCCGGATGCATCGCAGCAACCTGGAATGTGCAGTCCTTCAGAGCTTCGCAAACAGCCGGAGCTGCGCCTGCCTCTGTGTTAGCAGTTACCAGAACGCCAGCCTGGCCGCCCTGATGAACGTAAGGAACAACTGCATCGCCGGTTACTCTTGCGAAACGACGGATCTTCATGTTCTCACGGATGGTGAGGAAGAGTTCCTGCAGGCCCTCGGCAACAGTTGCTGTGCCGCCGCTGATGGTGCATACATTCAGTGCATCCAGATCAGCAGGATCCTGCTCGATAACGGTGTTTGCTACATCAGCAACGAACTTCTTGAAGTTCTCGTTGTTTGCAGCGAAGTCAGTCTCAATATTAACCTCAACGATTGCGCCGATGGTCTTTTCCTCATTGGTAGCAGCCAGTACGATACCCTCGGCAGCAACTCTGTCAGCCTTCTTAGCCTGAGTAGCCATGCCCTTCTCACGGAGCAGAGCAATTGCCTTATCTACATCGCCGTCAGCCTCAGTCAGAGCCTTCTTGCAGTCCATCATACCAACGCCTGTCATCTTACGCAGTTCGTTTACATCTTTTGCAGTAATAGTAGCCATTGTTAGCGCCTCCCGATTTTATTATATCGATCTTATTCAGCAGTTGCTTCTTCAGCAACAGCCTCTTCAGCCTGAGCATCAGCGGTGTCATCTGCACCCTGTCTGCCCTCGATGATTGCATTTGCGATTGTGCCAGCGATCAGCTTTACAGCGCGGATCGCATCATCGTTGCCGGGGATCACATAGTCAACCTCATCCGGATCACAGTTGGTATCAACGATAGCAACGATCGGGATGTTCAGCTTCTTAGCCTCAGCTACAGCGATCTTTTCCTTGCGGGGGTCTACGATGAAGAGTGCGCCCGGCAGCTTCTTCATATCCTTGATACCGCCCAGGAACTTCTCCAGACGCTCGATCTCGAGGTTCAGCTTAACAACTTCCTTCTTCGGCAGCAGAGCGAATGTGCCGTCCTCTGCCATCTGGTGGAGCTGCTCGAGTCTCTGGATTCTTCTCTGGATGGTCTTGAAGTTCGTCATCATACCGCCCAGCCAACGTGCATTTACATAGTGTGCGCCTGCACGGATCGCTTCCTCACGGATGGAATCGCCGGCCTGCTTCTTTGTGCCGACGAACAGAACGGTCTCGCCCTGTGCTGCGATGTCACGAACGAACATGTAAGCTTCTTCCAGCTTCTTCACTGTCTTCTGCAGGTCAATGATATAGATACCATTGCGCTCTGTAAAGATATACGGAGCCATTTTCGGATTCCATCTTCTGGTCTGATGACCGAAGTGTACGCCTGCTTCCAGCAGCTGCTTCATAGATACTACGCCCATTTGTAGTTCCTCCTAAAAAATGTTTGGTTTTTGAATCCTCCGCCCACTGTTCGTCCGACGACCCGGATCTCCGGGCACCATGCCACGAAATCATGAGCGTGCGAAATCTTATATATTATATCATAACTTCGGGTATTTTGCAAGTCTTTTCTGCATTCCGGCAAGAAGAAATTCGGTACGCCGCTTTTGTTGAAAATTGTGCACCCTGCACAACATCACATTTCCACCAGCAGTACATCCTTACCATATACGCGGACGTTGTCACAGGGAATCAGCACATCCTCTTCCCTGCGGATCAGACGGAACAGCCTCCTGCCGTAGATCAGGTAGCCGCGGATCCTGCGGCCGTCCGTATCCAGCTGCAGATCATCGATATAGCCAAGGCGTTCTCCGGTCGTGATGTCGATCACTTCTTTTTTCCTGAGATCCTCCAGACTGCAAAGCACATCTACCACCCCTGAAATTCAGTTATGTGGTACTATATGCGGCGGCACGGTTATTTTTTCTTCTTGCTGATAATAGAAAGCAGAATGCAGAGAATGATCAGCGACAGCGCAATGGCTGCGACCACGATCCACAGACCGATCTGTCTTTCATCACCCGTCGGAACACTTCCGGTCATCGGCAGCAGTGTAAACATATCGTTTTCCTCCTTATGATTCAGTAATATTAGGGATTGATGCTTTCAGTATAGCATACTTTCGGCTTCTCGTCAAGGCTTGCAGTCATGGCGGATCTGTGCTATAATAGTAGTATCTTCACTTCAGGGAGGTTATCATGGAATTTGATGTTACCTGCTGCCGGCTCTGCCCGAGGGCCTGCGGTGCGGACAGGACTGCCTCATACGGATTCTGCGGCGGCACGGACGGGATCACTGCCGCCAGAGCTGCGCTGCATTTCTGGGAGGAGCCATGCATCAGCGGAACCTCCGGATCCGGCACAGTTTTCTTTTCCGGATGCCATCTGCACTGCCGCTTCTGCCAGAATCACAGTATTTCCGCTGTACCGTCGGGAAAGCGCATCACGCCTGCGCGGCTTGCGGAGATCTTCCTATCACTTCAGGAACAGGGCGCGCACAATATCAATCTCGTTACCGGATCCCATGTGCTTCCGTGGATCCTCGAGGCACTGGATCTGTGCCGCACTTCCCTCCGGATCCCCATCGTTTACAACTGCGGCGGGTACGAATCAGTCGAAAGCATCCGCGCACTGAATGGCTATACTGACATTTACCTTCCGGACTTCAAGTTCTTTGATGCCGAGACCGCACGAAGCTATGCCAAGGCACCGGATTATCCGGAAATCGCTGAAGCGGCACTTGCCGAGATGCTCGGACAGACCGGTCCTCCCCTGCTGAAGGACGGGCTGATGGAACGCGGCTGCATCGTGCGGCATCTGGTGCTTCCCGGACACCGGAAGGAATCGATCGCGCTCCTGGAGCACTTGGCGAAGGTATTCGGCACGGACGCCTTTCTGCTCAGTCTGATGGCGCAGTACACGCCCATGCGTGAGGATCCGCTCTATCCGGAGCTGAACCGCCGCATTACAAAAATGGAGTACAATTCGGTGATGGATGCTGCGCTGGAGCTTGGATTCCAGGGATTCTTTCAGGACAAGGCATCGGCAACGTCGGATTACACACCGGAGTTTGATTTATCGGGGATCTGATGCGAATCTCCTGCATATGACAACGCCCCGTGAAGGTGAAGCTTCACGGGGCGTTTGGTTTATTCTCCCTGCGGAACGTTTTTGTCGAGGCTCTTGTTGCGGTAGTTGAGATTGGTACGGAGCGTATAGCCCTGCGATTCCCAGAAGGCGTTGGCTGGATCATTGTCCTTGAATACCAGCCCGAAGATCTTGGTGATGCCCTCCTTGCGCAGAGCATCCTCCGCCTTTTCGATCAGCATTTGTGCGATGCCGCGGCGGCGGTAGTCCGGATGCACGCACATGTGATGCACGATCGCGCGTCTTCCGTCATGACCGGTCAGAACGACGCCGACGATCCTGTCTGCATCATCGCTCGGATATGCCAGAAAGCATGTGGTCGGATTACGCTTTAAGTAGCGCTCGATTCCTTCCCTGCTGTCATCCACAGGGTTCATGGCACGCCTTGACTGCTCCGTGCTGTTCCAAAGCGCATAAATACCATCGTAGTCCTCGATAACAACGGGTCTGATTGTAATATTCATTGTATGATGTCACCTCCGTGAGTTTTGGGATATATTAGAAGTTATAAGTGCTTCTGTGAACCCGTGTGGGGGCTTTGCCCCCACACCACCACCAGAGGAATGTGATTCCTCTGGACTCCTATTGCAAAAAGCGCGAAACCCATATGGGTTTCGGGCTTTTTGTCACGGGATTCCAAAGGGACTCCGTCCCTTTGGCAGGGTTT
>CAYYIT010000028.1:0-27823 GCA_964472035.1 uncultured Ruminococcus sp. | reverse complement strand
TCCAGCCCTGCGCCAGAGGCGCAGTGGCTGGACGGGACTTTTTCGACAGACTGATGCGGTTCTCCCCTGTTACGGGAAGAACCGCATATGTTTTGATTAGCCTTCGTTTACCGCGATCGAGGCAATGACCTCGGAGAGGAGGTTTGCCGGAAGCGGCTCGTAGCGGAGGAATTCCAGCGTGAAGCTGCCCATGCCGCGTGTTACCTGACGCAGGTACAGCGCAAAGTCATGCATCTCGCGAACCGGAACCTCTGCCATGATGGTGGTCTCACCCTTGCCGGCAGGCTCCATGCCGAGCACTCTGCCGCGGCGCTTGTTCAGCTCGCCCATGATATCACCGGTGTTCTCATCCGGTGCAGTAACGTTCAGTGTGCTGATCGGCTCGAGCATTACGGGATCCGCATCCCTCATGCCTTCCTTATAGGCGATGGACGCAGCCATCTTGAATGCCATTTCGGAGGAGTCAACCGGATGGTAGGAACCGTCGAGCAGGATTGCCTTCAGGCCAACTACCGGACAGCCTGCCAGAACGCCCTTCTTAACGGCATCCTGGAGTCCCTTTTCGACTGCGGGGAAGTAGTTCTTCGGTACGGAACCGCCGAATACCTTCTCCTCGAAGATCAGGGTATCGCTTACGCACGGCTCAAACGCGATCTTAACGTGACCGTACTGGCCATGACCGCCGGACTGCTTCTTGTGCTTGCCCTCGGCCTCGACCTTCTTGCGGATGGTCTCGCGGTATGCCACCTGCGGCTCGCTGAGCTTCACATCCACGCCAAACTTCGCCTTGAGTCTGGAAACCGCGATCTCCAGATGCTGCTCGCCCAGACCGCTGAGGATCATTTCCTTGGTCAGCGGATCCTGCTCGTAGGTCAGGGTCGGATCTTCCTCAGTGATACGCGCCATGCCGGCAGAGATCTTGCTCTCGTCGCCCTGTGCCTTTGCACGGACTGCCATGGAATAGCATGCGTTCGGGAACACCGGCATCTCAGCGGATGCAACGCGTGCCGGAGCACAGAGGGTATCGCCGGTG
The DNA here is from genome assembly GCA_964472035.1 of uncultured Ruminococcus sp. Lineage (GTDB taxonomy): Bacteria > Bacillota > Clostridia > Oscillospirales > Ruminococcaceae > UBA3855. The sequence continues at coordinate 26,790 of CAYYIT010000028.1, read as the reverse complement.
GATGCGGAGATCTTCACAGCAACCACGATATCGCCGGCTTCTGCGTTCTTCACCTCGGTCTGCTTCTTGCCGCAGAGGGTGTAGAGCTTGCCGATCTTTTCCTCGGCGCCGGTCTTGGAATTCACAACGGTGCTGTCGGAGGACAGCTTGCCGCTGAGCATCTTCAGATAGGACATCTTGCCCACGAACGGGTCAGCGACGGTCTTGCAGACCAGAGCTGCCAGCGGCGCCTCGGGATCGCAAGCGATCTCGATCATGTCGTCGCCCGCCTCGGCATTGGCAGCCGGAACCTCGTCCGCAGCCGGAAGCAGCAGGCCGATCTCCTTGAGCAGCATATCGATGCCGGCAAGGGTCTGTGCGGAGGTGCAGACAACGGGAGTGATCTGGCCGTTGTTCATACCCTTGTGGATACCGTCGATGAGTTCCTTCTGGGTGAAGGGCTCGCCCTCGAAGAACTTCTCCATCAGCGCGTCATCGGTCTCTGCAACCGCCTCAGTGATCGCAGCAACGAGACCCTCGAGACGGTATTCCTTCTCGGTCAGCTCATCCTCTGGCAGGCCGACTTCAACTGCCTTGCCCTTGTCATCATATTTATACGCCTTCATCTCAATGAGGTTCACATAGGACACGATCTCGCCGTTCTGGATCACGGGAACCACAACGGGGCAGACGGTCGGGCCGAAGACGGTCTTCAGCTGTGTGAGGACATTGAAGAAGTTAGCGTCCTTGTCGTCGATCTTGGTGATGGCGAACATGGTGGATTTCTGCATTGCCTGCGCAGCGGCGTAGGCCTTCTTGGTGCCGACAGCAACGCCGGACTTAGCAGAAACCGTGATCATCACAGTATCAGCGGCAGCGATACCGGACTGCATATCGCCGGCAAAGTCCAGAATACCGGGTGTATCGAGCAGATTCACCCAATTGCCTTCATATGTAAAGGAAGCAAGCGTAGTAGACAAAGAACTCTTGCGCTTGATTTCCTCGGGATCATAGTCACAAATGGTGGTGCCGTCTGCGATCTTGCCCAGACGATCGGAAGCGCCTGCGCAGTAGAGCAGTGCTTCTGCGAGGGAGGTCTTACCGGAACTGTGGTGTCCGGCGAGTGCAATGTTTTTGATGTGGTTTGCCTGAAATTGGTTCATGGTGATTCGCTCCTTTATTGTGATTTTCATCTATTGCAACATGTTCTTTAGGCAATCTGCACAAAGCCGGAAGACGGTCTTTGTACAACTCCCTTCAATATGCTACAGCATTACAAGTTATATTATACCATCCCTTCGATCGTTTTGCAATCGTTTGCAATCGTTTTCTATATATTTTATATTTTTGTGGGTAGATTTTTGTATATTTTGCACAATGCTTGGAGGTGTTCTTACCAGAATATGGGGGAGGTGCAATGGAAACTGCCCTCCCCCTCCCCCCTCCCTAAAGGGAGGGGGAAATAAGTCGGGGTGCTGCCGCACCCCGACCCCGCCCTGGGGGCTTTGCTTCGCTCGCCCCCAGACCCGCGCGGAGACCGCGCTTGCCCCATCACGCGTGGGGGAGCTCTCTTATTACAATGCTCTCCCTCTCGCGACGATAGTCCTCGAGAACACGAAGCGAGCATCGGGGAGGTACGGAGGGGCTTCGCCCCTCCGAAAACAAGGGGGCATACGGGGGCATTGCCCCCGTCAAAAAAGCCCCCTCCCTTTAGGGAGGGGGTTGGGGGTGGGGCATGCGAGGAAATGAAGCCGGCTCAGCCGGTGGTCTCTAAAGAAAAACAACAATGCCCCCTTGCCGTCAGGCTTGGGGGCATGTGTTCAGATGATTCAGGCCTTATCCTTTTAAGAAACCTGCTGTGCATAAGCGACCAGCCGCGTTCGCAAGCTCACTGGCTGTCTGCTTATCGCCTGCGCGGCCTCAGTACCGCAGGAGGGCGGCGGCCCAGCCTTCCTTTTCCTTGACGGCAAGCTTCTCGAAGCCGGCTGCCTCAAGCACGTCGAGGACCTCGTCGGCACGTTCGATGATGATGCCGGACACGATCAGGTAGCCGTCCGCCTTCAGGAACTTCCCGAACAGCCCCGACATCGCGATCAGGACATCCGCTACGATGTTCGCGCAGATCACGTCATAACCGCCGCCGATCTTTCCGCAGAGCGCCTCGTCCGAGCAGATATCGCCGCAGTACGCCGTGTAGCGGTCTTCGCCAATGCCGTTCTTGCCGGCATTCTCCACCGCCGTGCGCACCGAGTTCTCCACGATGTCCACCGCAACCGCGTCCTTCGCGCCCAGCAGCAGTGCGCCGATCGACAGGATGCCGCTGCCGCAGCCCAGATCCAGCACGCGGTCCTCCGGCTGCAGGATCGTCTCCGTCAGCTCCAGACACAGCCGCGTCGTGTGATGCTGTCCCGTGCCGAAGCTCGACGCCGGATCGATCTCCAGGATCAGACGCTCGTTGCCCTCCGGGATCTCCTCCCAGGACGGCTTGATCATCAGCTTCTCACCGATCGGGAGCGGCTTGAAATACTGCTTCCAGTTGTTCGCCCAGTCCTCCTCGTTCACGTTGCCGCTCTTCAGCGCAAGGCTGCCGAAGAATTCCGCGTTTTCGCCGTTTTTCAGCTGTGCCAGAAGCGACTGCACGCCGGCAAGCTGCTCGGCGCCCTGCGCGTCATCCGGCAGGTAGAAGGTCACCGTCGTGTCGCAGCTCGCAAGTCCCATCAGATCGTCGTCGATGTAGTCCCACTTGCCGTCCTTGTCGTCCAGAAATTCCTGGAAGGACTCCTTGTCCGAAATGGCAAAGCCCTTCACGCCGAGATCCGTCAGCATCGCGCAGAGGATGTCCACGGCAGGGGTTTCCGTTGTGATCGTTACTTCAAACCAGTTCATTTCCGATTTCTCCTTTGTTGTTTCATCATGCGCCGCTCCTGCCGCGCTTTTTCTTGTTCTGCCTTCAGATAGTCCGCACGCGCGGAATACCACGCAGTATAGCCGTTTGCAATCGTCTGCGGATCCGTTTCGTCCGCGCCGCCGTACAGCACCGCGTCAAGCTGCATAAACAGCACCGCGTCCTCGCAGAAGACCGCCGAGCAGTCGAACAGCTCCATCACCGTCACGCTCTCGCCGCAGTCCATGATCGTCCGCATCCTGCGGAATACCGCTGCCGCTGCGCTTTTCGTGTCCAGCTTCTTCAGGCGCCTGCGGAACAGGCGTTCCCTGATCCTCGGCAGCATCAGCAGGAAGCCGCCAGCCAGCAGGGCAATGCCCAGAATGACAAAGCCCCAGACCATGACGTAGCGGTTTTCCGCCACGGCGATCTCCTCCATCTGCTGGGAGGCGACCGTCGGCTCGAAGCTCAGCCAGCCGTAGCCGGCAATGTAGACCTCGGGATATGCATGCGCATCGCGCACACGGATGACGTAGTTGGTTTCCTCGTAGGCATCGGACATTTCGCTCATACTGTAGCCCTGCACATAGCGCGCAGGGAGGCCTGCCGCACGGCAGAGCAGCACCATGGCCGTTGCATATTCGTAGCAGACGCCGCGCTTGCTCGTCAGCAGGAAGTCCTCGATGTTCTCGCCCTCCGCCTTGCGGTAGCGTTCATCATAGACGAAGCCCTCCTCGGTGAAGTAGCGTTCGATGGCGTGCGCCTTTTCGTAGTCGGAATCGCAGCCAGCGGTGATCTCCTCGGCAAGCTGTGTAACGACAGCCGGCCGGAAATCCATGCCGCGGATGTCTTCAAGGAACGAGTACGCGCTCACGCATTCCTGCGCGCAGTCGTACAGCAGCGCCTGTGCATAGGGATCCTCCGCCAGCACCTCGGCGGCGTCATACAGCAGGTCAACGTAGGTCTCGCCCGAGAGCGCACACAGCACCGCATTCACGCGGTCGTTGCGCGCGTAGGAATCGGGGAAGTAATGCAGGCCGATGCCCTCCTGATTGCGGCTGTCCCTGATGATAATATTGTGGAAGGTCACGTCCAGCACGCTCGTATCCATCCAGCTCGAAAAGCCGCTGACACGCGTCGGGGAGGGCGTCAGGTAGCTGTTGAAGCGCGGATAGAGGATGACATATTCCTGCCGCTGGCTCGGAATGCCGGCAGCCCAAAGCTCGGTAAGGCCGTATTCTGCCGCGAACGCAGCGTCCTCCTCAGCGGCGCGCAGGAGATAGCCCAGCAGCTCCGCCGGTGCGTAGGTCGGCTCGTCCGGACAGGGCGTGACGTGGAAGTCGTAGTCCTGCAGACCGTTCCAGCTGTCGTCGTCCTGATAATAAGAATAGGTCTGCGTGCGCAGCCGCAGGCTCTCGGAGGCCTGCACATAATAGAGCGTGCGCGCGCTGTTGTTGCTGGTAAAGGTATTGTCCGTGGACTGGGTAAAACCGCTGATGATGTTCATCAGCACATCGGAGAGGCTGCTCGCCGCCATGACATTCTCGATGTATTCGCGGTCGGCCTCGATCTTGGGCTTCGGGATGATCGCCGCCAGAATGCTGAATGCCAGCACATAGAGCGTCACCGCCGCGGCCGTCTGGCTGCCGCCGAGGAGACGGACGCTGCCGTCACCGCGCAGCTGCCGGCAGTACACCATCAGGAGGTAGTACGCGCACAGCAGCAGGATCACGAGGATCGCCGGCATCTGGATGCCTTCCTTACCGTACAAGCTCAGGGGGATCATCATGATCAGAAACTGCATCACCATGCGGTAGCGCACCTTCGCGAAATAGTACACCGCACTCGACAGAAAGCCCAGCATCAGCAGGTACGTTGCGATCGTGTACCACAGCGAGAAGTCAAGGACGCCCTGCGGCGTCAGGAACCACACGAGGTAGTAGATGGGATACTCGTCATAGCCGATCCCGACGATCATGGAAAAGATGCTCAGTCCCATGACCATGAAGACCAGATAGCACGGAGGTCCGATGTATTTGTGCTTTGCCACGAAGTCAAAGAACTTCATGACGGGGCGGCTCAGCACCACCGTCAGCAGCGTATAGAGCCAGCAGAAGCTCTCATGGTAGTAGTACATCACGGTCATCATCAGGAAGACGATGTAGAGCTGGACGGGGTCGGCGCAGTAGTTTTTGATCGCCTTCACTGCCGGATGCGCCAGCAGTTTTGTCAGTTTTTCACGCATTGCCGTCACCTCACTTCTGGACTGCCGTCATCCGGAAGTCCGCGGACAGGTGCCACACGGCATCCGCCTCGGTCGGGACCGGAAGCTCGGGACAGGTCACGCAGCTGACATACCCCTGCTCACGCAGCGAACGCATCGCGTGCGAAAGCCCTGCATCGGGATGGCTGCTGTACACGAGGAAGGCACCGGCCTTGTCCTGCTGCGCATCGGGATCCAGACGATTGCCGTCCGTGGAAAAATCCGCCGTCGCCAGCGCCACCGCCGCCTGCCGCACATGCTCCTCATTCTCGAGGGGGAGGCATTCCCAGCGGCCGCCCGTCGGAAAGCGCAGCGAACACGCCACGCCCTGCTGCACGAGCAGATCCAGAAAGCCCAGCGCGCCCTCCATCAGAAGGCTGCGCTGCTCCCAGCTCTTCGGCGCATCCTCCGCCGGCAGATCCAGCAGGAGCGTCGGACGCACGGTCGCTGCCGCCTCGTCCATGCGCACCATGAACTTGCCGCGCTTGGCGGAGAGCTTCCAGTTGATGCGTCGCAGGTTGTCGCCGGGGACATAATCCCTGTGGATGTAGCCGGGGCTTGCAACGGACGAGAACATCGCGGAGGATTCCTCCTCGTCCTCATCCTGTGTCTGCACGAGATCGGTCACGGCGCGCAGCATCACGGAGGCCTCCGCGAGCACGGGGATCTCCGGGATCACGCCGATCTTCCGCGTCTCCGGAAGGTCCTGCAGTGCAGCGCTGGTCTCCCCCAGAAAATCGCTGAGCAGCATGCGCTCCAGCCGCACCTCGCCGCAGCCGGCATGGGCCGCCGTCATGAAGGACTGCACCTCCAGCGGCTTGCCGGGGAGCATGGCGGTCTGGAAGGGACGGGGATCCTCGGGCTGCAGATTGCCCGTCTGCGAAAGCGTGCAGCGCACGAACGGAACCGGAAGCCTGCCCGAGGCGTTCAGGATGGTTTTCACGGAAAACCGCTTGCCCTTGGCCACATACACCGGCGCCTCCAGATCCGCCGCAAGGCGCCTGCTCGCAAGCCACCGCAGCAGCTCGGAAAGCAGCGGCGCGATGATCAGAAAGCTCCAGAGCACGACGCCGATATCGCCGTCAAGATAGGCGGTGAAGAGATTGGCGATGTAGCAGACCGCCGCCCACGCCGCGATCCGCCGGATGACCTCCACCGTCTTCTTCAGCCATTCCACTGCGCTCACCGCGCGCCGGCATCCGCCGGAACGGGAAGGCTCTCAAGCAGCTGCCGCACGAGGGCTTCGGGGGTTTCGACGCTGCCCCTGCCCTTCGGAGAGAGCAGGATGCGGTGTGCCAGCACGGGCACCGCAAGGGACTTCACATCATCGGGCGTGGCAAAGCTTCTGCCATGCACGAACGCCGCCGCGCGCACTGCCTTGAAGCAGGCGATGCTGCCGCGCGGGCTGACGCCGAGGGTGGTGAGATCGCTCTCTCTTGTCGCACGGACGAGCGCAACGATGTAATTTCTGACCGCATCGGACACCTGCACGGCGTTCACCTGCTCCTGCAGGCCGCAGATCTGCTCGGGCGTCACGACGGGCGCGGCGATGTTCTCGATGGGATTGTGCGCGCCGTTGCGGTCGAGGATGTTCAGCTCCTCCTGGAGCGTCGGGTAGCCCATGGAGATCTTCATGAAGAAGCGGTCCATCTGCGCCTCGGGCAGGTGGTAGGTACCGTAGGTCTCCACGGGGTTCTGGGTCGCGATGACCATGAAGGGACGCGGCAGGACATGGGTCACGCCGTCCAGACTGATCTGGTGCTCCTCCATGATCTCAAGCAGCGCGGACTGCACCTTGGGGGAGGCGCGGTTGATCTCGTCCGCCAGCAGGAAATTGCACATCGCCGCACCCTCGCGGTATTCGAGCGAGCCGTCCTTCTGACTGACCACGGAATAGCCCGTGATATCGGACGGCATGATGTCCGGCGTGAGCTGGATGCGGTTGAATTTGCCGCCGATCGATCTCGACAGCGCCGCGGCGAGCTGGGTCTTGCCGACGCCCGGCACGTCCTCCAGCAGCAGATGACCGCCGCAGAGCATGGCAATGATCGCCTGCAGGACGGTTTCCTCCTTGCCGACAATGACCTTGCCGGTACTCTGAATGAGCTGTTTTACTTCTGTCTGCATAACTTCCTCCCTGTTGTTATGTATCCGAATGCTCCGCAAGCGCACCGTAAAAATGCACTGCGGCATCCTCAAACGGCGATCCTGCGTCACTTTCAAGTATTCCCTGCAGCTCCTCACAGAGCGCAGTATTCTCCCCTGCGCCGGCGATGGCGCAGCTTTTTTCTGCCGTATGGAGCAGCAGCACCGTATCTGCGCCAAGCGCCTGCAGGTGCTCCTCCGCCGCGCACTGCAATGCCCTCTGCGCGGCATCCTCCGGCGCGCTCTCCTGAGTGGTTTCCTCGGAAAGCGCCGCAGCCGTCAGCACGACGCAGACGCGTCCGCCGCATCCCTGCGCCGCTTCTTCGATCGCAGCGATCTGTGTCTTCGAGAGCGTGTCGCTGTCGTCAAAGACATGGGACGGCAGCTGCTCGCAGAGCGTGAGGAGGGACGTGACGGCGGAAGTATATTTCCCCTCCACCAGATCGGAGGTCGCCGCAGCAATGGCAAGGTTCTTTTCCGCGCCGGAGACATAATCGCTGCAGGTGCCCGTGGTGTAGATGTAATCCTCGAGGGTGTCATTGTTGATCAGCACCAGCATGCCCGACGCCTTCTTGCCGTAGAGCGACCGGAAGTAGGCCTTCGCGAACGCCGAGGGGGTCTCTCCCCCGAGGTCTGCGGTCGTGACGACCGCCATGGAGATCCGGTGGCGCACGGACAGCGCGGTGAGCTGTTCATCGATCTGCCGGATCACCTCCGGCGTCAGGACGCCCGCCTCGTCATACACGGCACCTGTTTCCGCCGCAGGCGCGTCGGTTTCGGCCTCCGCATCTGTTGCCGGAACGGAGGGCTGCGTACTCTGCACGGCGGTCGTTTCCGTCACCGCGGTCGGCTCCGGCGCGGCGTCCGTTTTTCCCTTTCCGCAGGCGGTCAGGCAGAGGCAGAGCGCCAGCAGTGCCGCAAGCAGCATTCGATGTGAGGGAGCGCAGCGGCGCTGCACCCCTGATAACAGGCTTTGATCCGCTGTCATGGTACCTCCTTATCGGGACGGAGCATACACGGTATCCTCCAGAATTTCGATGTTTTCGTCAAAATCGACCACAAGCACCGACTGGCCGTCGATGGTCTGGCCGCTCCAGGTGCCGTCCGCCGGGATCTGCTGCTGCTCGATCTTGTAGCCGGCCATCAGGGGCAGGCGCAGGGACAGCAGGTACATCTCCCCCGTGGACATGTTCGTTGCCATGTGGGGCAGTGCGGCGGAAACGAGCTTCGGAACGGCGGTGAAGACCGTCGTTTTCAGCTTCGAGAAGATCGCCGTCATGACCTCGCGCTGACGGGAGGTGCGCTCAAAATCGGCATTTCCCACATAGCGGATGCGCGCGTAGGAAAGCGCCTGCTTGCCGTCCAGCACGAGGGTGCCGCCGCGGCGGAGCAGTCCGTCCTCGCGGTCCTTGCCCATCAGCTCATTGACCTCGCTCATGAGGATCTCATTGACGGCGTCCGCCTCGGAGTCGGAGAGAGTGACCTCCACGCCGCCGACGGCATCGATGATGCCGGCAAAGCCGCTGAAGCTCACGGTGACATAATCGTCGATCGAAACGTCATAATTCTTCTCAAGCGTATCCATCAGAAGCGGTGCGCCCCCGTAGGAATACGCGGCATTGAGCTTGCCGCTGCCGTGGCCGGGGATCTGCACATACGCGTCACGCATGAAGGACGAGAGATGGATCGTGCGCGTCCTGGAATTCACCGAGAGCAGGATCATCGAGTCGGAGCGTCCGTTCTCGCTGCCCTCGTCGCGCGCATCGGTGCCAATGAGGAGGATGCTGGTGACGTAGTCCTCCGAGAGGGCGCCGTTTGTCACGCTGCGCTCATCATCCTTCACATGGTCGAGCCTGCTGATGAGCAGCAGGGCCACACCCGAGTATATGAGGAATACCACCGCCAAGAACACACAGATACTGCCGATGATCCTGCCAAGGATGCTTTTTCGCTTTTTTCTGCGCTTTTTCGCCTTTTTCGGAGGGGGCGGCGGTGCCGGACGGTACTGCGGCTGCGGCGCCGGACGACGTGGCTGGGATGCCTGCGCGGCGCGGCGGCGTTCGAAATCCGTGTCCACAGGCTGCTGCACAGCTCTGAACTGCATGGTGTCGCTGCCGTAGCCGCCCTGACGGGGCGGCGGATTCTGCGGACGCTGTACGTTCTGCGGACGCTGTGGATTCTGCGGACGCTGTGGATTCTGGGGACGCTGTACGTTCTGCGGATTCTGGGGACGGGGCTGCGCTGTCCGGCGCACCGGCGGCAGCTCGCGTCCGGCGGATGCCGGCGGCGGCGGGACAGTTTTCTTGGGTCTTGGCAGGTCAGCGCTGCCGCTGCCCTCAGGGTTCCGGTCGGGGTAGTTCTGCATCCGGATCCTCCTTTCCATTGCAAGAAATCCTGTCCTGCTGAGCAGAACAGGATTTTCGGTTCATCATCAATAATTGCGGCGGATGTTCACAGCCAGCAGGGTGAGCAGTGCGACGATGCCATGGAAGATCATCATCCGCAGCGGTGTCAGTCCCACATGGAGAATGACCTGCATCAGCACGATGGCGATGCCGAACAGAATGGACGCCGCCTGCAGCACGATGCCGAGTACCGATGCCTTGCGCACGGTCTTGGTGCCGATGATCAGCTCCGCCATGCTGCTGAACGAGCCATTGCACGCCATGGAAACGCTGAGACTCGGCTGGGGCTTGGTCTCCTCCTCGTACTCGCGGCTGAGCTTGTTCGGGATGAGCTTGACCATGTCCTGCGGAATGTCGAACAGCTCGGAGATCCGGTGCAGGGTGATCATCGGATCGACGCTGCGCAGGATCAGGCACAGGCTGTGCCGCTGGATCTGCTTTGCCCAGTACTTGATGTTCTTGTCCGCGTGCAGCTCCACAAGGAAGAGCGCGGAGAGATTGCCCGAAACGGAGAGGTACACGGCTTCCTTATTGCTGCCGAGCAGCTCCGCCTCCTTGGGCTTGGAGGGAATGCCCTCGATATTATGGCTCACCATGAGTTCGCGGTTGCCCAGCAGCACGCGCTGGTTGTTGATCCAGCCGCACAGACCCATGGAGTCCTCGTAAACGTAATTTTCGACCTTGTACAGGCGTTTTTCCTTGCCGGCAAGCACTTCCTTGAAGATGCTGCTGAACACGCTGCCTGCGTGACGCGCAAGGCTTGCCGCTGCGAGCAGGGTCTCGTCCATCTTGATGTCGGAGTACATCTTCACGCCGGCGAGCTTGACGGAGCCATCCGGGAACATCGCGGAGGCATCCATCATCAGGGCGTTGGTGTCGTAGAAATCCTCAACGCTCTGGTAGCCGAGCATGAGTGCGCCGTTCTTCGCCATGCGTCTGGTTGCCTTGAAGAGGGGCAGGTTCACAACGAGGGTGATCGCGGCGCAGCCGCAGCCCACTGCCAGCATCGAGAACATCGACCAGCCGTAGGCGGCACTCTGCTCCTTGAGCAGGGTCAGACCGACTGCAATTGCGGCCGAGGCCAGCAGCGACAGCGGCGCTGCCACATGGCAGAACCGGTCGGCGAGGTCGGCGGAATAGGTATATTTCCGGAAATCGGACAGCTCGTCCGTCCGGCGCATGGTCGCAAGGATCGGGAAGTCTCCCAGAACGCCGCGCGTGATCGCCTCGGCGCGCTGCTCATCCTCCACGACGGTAAGGCCGTGGCAGTCGAAGCGTCTTGTGGCAAGGCGGAGGTTGGTTTCCTCGCGGCTGACGATCAGCGTCTTGCCGATCGAATGCAGCAGCAGGATCAGGATCGCGCAGGGCATGTACTGCGGCAGCGCGGTCTCGGGATGGATGGCGCCCATGAGGGACGCGATCAGGCAGCCCGTGATGGAGACCGCCGCGAGGCTGTCGGTATCGGCATGGAAGAGTACCAGCCGTTTGAAGCCGTTTTTCAGCACCGGCGCGCAGACCACTGCGGCGGCAAAGCCGAGCAGCAGCTGGATGGTGCAGAGCATGCCGGCGGAGAGATTTTCGATCCACGCAACGGAGAATACCGGTCCCAGCGTCAGGTACAGGCTGATGAGCAGCACCAGCATCAGCGCCATATTGCGGAAGCTGATGGAATTGCGCAGCTCCTCGATATCGCTGCGGATATCGGCCGCATTTTCCAGCTCCATCCTGTCGGAGAGCTGCTGGCGGCGGCGGGTCTCCTCCTCCGCCTCCTCGGGCGTCCGGCTGATGCTGACATCGAGGGATGCCGGATCGATCTCTTCATTGGCAGGAGTGAGGTTAATGCTGGTCTTTTCGGCTCTCGGCGCGGGCTTGATGTCCACGGGAGCGACCGGCTCCGGCGTATTGGCGCCCGTCACATGGACGAGATCCGGAAAATGATCGTGGATGGTCTCGGTTCCCACGGCCGTGATGTCGGTGGGACGCTCGGAGACCTTCTTGCGGTTTCGGGCACGCTTCGCGCCGCGGATCTGGGTGTACATGTACTCGCCGTCCGGACGCTCGCGGTCATATGTATATGCCTCCTCCTCGGAGAGCTTGTGCTTGCGTTTCTTGCGTTTCTCGCGCTCCTTCGCGCGGGTGGAATCGCTCATCCTGCGGATCTTGGGGGTATCGTCCTGTGCAGGGGGCTTGGGCGGTTCCTGTGCCTTGGGCTTGGATTTCGGTGCCGCATTGACGCGGCTCGGAAGGCTATCCGTCTCCATCGCTGCGGACTGGATGAAGGACACCTTGGTGCGGTTGAGCTCCATGGGGGGACGCCGGTCGGCGTAATGGGGCTTCTGGCCGCCGGTCGTGCGCTGCGCCTGCGCTTCGGCGAACGCATTGACATAATCCTTTCGCGGCAGGCCGGACACATTGTCGTCATCCGCTGCCTTCACGGGTGCAGGCGCCGGCTTCTGCGGCGCTGCGGATCCCTTGGGTGCCTCTTTCTCTCTTGGCGCGGGATCCTGAGAATACTCACTGAGAATATCCTCGAGCGTAATGTTCTGTTTTCCCATTTCCTTTGTAGTCTCCTATCCTCTTTGCCGTACTACTTCATACATAAAGATACCTGCTGCCACCGACGCGTTGAGAGAAGTGATCTTTCCGAGCATGGGCAGCTTTACGAGAAAATCGCATTTTTCCTTGATCAGTCGGCTCATACCGAAGCCCTCGGAACCGATGACGAGTGCCACCGCACCGTCGAAGCTGGTCTGGGTGTAGGTACTGCCGTTCATGTCCGTTCCGTAGATCCACACGCCGGCTTTCTTCAGCTTGTCGATCGCCGCCGCAAGGTTGGGGACTCTTGCCACCGGCAGCCAGCTGGCAGCGCCTGCGGAGGTCTTGTGAACGGTGGGGGTCAGCATCGCACTGCGACGCTTGGGGATGATGATGCCATCCGCGCCGGCGGCCTCCGCCGTACGGATGATCGCACCGAGATTGTGCGGGTCCTCGATCTCGTCACAGATGATCAGAAAGGGCGCAGTCCCCTTCTTCGCGGACACCTCCAGCAGGTCCTCCACGGTGACATAGGCAGCGCACGCACCGAAGGCAATGACGCCCTGATGCACAACGCCGTCCGCCATCTGGGTGAGCTTCTGGTCCGTGACGGTCTTGACAACGGCACCGGCTTCCTTGGCGAGACCACGGATCTCGTGGAGTCCGGATGCGGTTGCACTGACGTAAACTGTATCGATGGCCTGTCCGCTCAGCAGCGCCTCACGGACGGGATTTCTTCCAATGATCATATTGTCCTTCTCAGAGAAGGAGGCTTCGTGTTTCGGCATGGTAACCACCTTCCTGCACCGCGGCAATGCCGGTGCAAAATGCTCGTATCGGGGGAGCCTGCCGCCGCCGCGCGCCGGACACTTCCCCATCCTATATATTATACCACGCCCACAGCGGAATTACAAGACCCTTTTCCTTCCAAATTGTAAAAATTTCTTGGAATTCTACAACTCGGAGTGCCTCACCGCAGGAACCAGAACGCGAGGAGCGCGGCGCTCCCCGAGGTCATCATCCCGAGCAGGAACCATGCCGCGCGGTGGAGCCGCCGTCCGGCACGACGCTGTCCGGTACCGCCGAGAAAGCCCTCCGCCTCGTGCTGTGCCGCACCCGGCGGCACCTCGGAGACCTCCGGCCGGAGGTAGAGGACCGCCCGTTCAAAATATGCACTATCGGGCCGGTTGATCTCGATCACTTTCTTGTTGACGCCCTTCACCATAGCAATACCGCCTTTCCTCAGTTCGCTGTACTTCCCCCATAGCATACCCATGGATTTCCATGATATACAAGCTGTAATCAAATTGTTTCCACATTCTTTTCAACAGCTGTGTGGAAAAGAATGTGGATTCCATGCTTTTTCAATGTACCGCTTGTTGAAAAGTCCGTTGAAACAGTTGAAAATCGGCTTGTACGCGTTTCTTTTCTGCCATGTTGAAAATTTCCCGACCTGCAATTACATATTGTAGTATCGTTTCCGGGCGTTTCGTCTCTTTCACCAAAATTTTTGTTCCATCTTCAAAAACGCCTATTTTATGAGGTTTTGCTCCACTGCATCGACCTTCGGAGAGGTAGTGACAGCGACGGTGGACATGGCAAAGAGGAGGTCCGTCGCGCCGACCTCCTGAATGAAGGACACGGCGTTGCGGTCAAAGTACCGGACGTCGCAGAGGTAGATCTTCGAGAAGGACTGCGTGAGGAACGGCACGAGGGCGTTGCCGTAGCTGTCCTTGAAGATGACGAGGGTGCGGTCGTTTTCCACATCGGTATCGACCTGCAGGATGCAGTCGTCCCTGCCGACAAAGACCGTATAGCTCGCGCCGATGCTGTTGTCCTCGAAGAAAAGCCGGCTCTCGTAGCCGTCGGAGAACGCGGTATTATAATAGGTACAGGTGATGCTGTCGAGGTTCGACGGCTTGTAGTAAGTAAAGGTGTCGGGCGCATCGCGCAGCTCATTGACGCCGTTCACGGCGCAGAACGCGCCGACATAGCCCTCTCTTACAACGGAGGTGTAGGTATCGAGCGCCGCATAGGGAACGCCCGCCACCTCGGCGAACTGCTCGCCTGCGTAATACGCCGCAAGCGGCTGCCAGTGGTAGTCCGTGCGCGAGTAGAGATATTCATCCTTATGCGCTTCGATCGCAGAATAGACCGGAACACCGATCACGCCGTCGAGGTTCTCGGCGATATTGTTGTAATTGTCGAGCTGGCTGCCATACAGCGCCGCCTGCTCCGCGGGCATATAGAACGCCGCCGAGGTGGGCACGACCATGCAGAAGACGTTGACGTCCTCCCCGAGCGCAGCCTTGTAGCCATTGAGTGCTTCGGCGTAGCGCTGGCCGGTCTTGAAGCTGCCGGAGAAGATCTCCAGTGCGCGCGCGTGGTCGGTACCGCCGTCCACGAGCATGATGCCGCCCACCATCGTGACCTCGCCCTCCGCAGGGGGCGCGCTGACCTCCACATCCGTCATGGGCATCTCGGGGATCTGGACGATCCGGGTCGCTTCGCCGGTCGCGGTGGTGGTCGCCTCGGTCGTAGTCGCAGTCGTGGTCGTTGTTGTTGCCGTTGTTGTTGCCGCCGCAGTCGTCGTCACGATGGGGAGGGTCGTCTCCTCCGGCGCATCGGCGGCATTGCCGCATCCGGCTGCCGGTATCAGCAGCATTGCCGCACAAAGGGCGGCGGTCATTCTCTCTCTGTTTCTCATGTTGTATCTCCTTGAAGCGCAACAAAAAGCCGGTACGAATACCGGCTTTCTGGATCGTTTTGTTAGGTATCGGATCAGTTGGTCTCTGTCTCTGTTTCCACAGGGACATCATAAAAAGTGTTGGCAATGGTCACCAGCTCATTGTAGCCGCCGCCCGCAGTCGGGAGGCACTCGCTGTACATTCTGGGGGACTTGCCGGTTGCTTCGTGCTTGTTTGCGGAGCATACACCAACGAAATTGGTACCCTGGCTGTCGCCGCTGATGGCTGCCTTGACGATGTAGTTCTCCACATAGATCGCCCAGTTGGTTTTTTCACCATTGGAAACGGTACGGTTTACGTTGTCCACGATGGTACGGCACTCGGTCAGCGCTGCATCCGTCGGAACGGAGAAACCGTCGGTCTCGGTCTTTGCGAAAGTCACGGTGTCAGTCGATGCGTTGTAGGAGATCATGACCAGTCCCTTGAACACGCTGGCATCGGCCGGCTTTCTCACGCGGTCAACACTCGAGAACTTCTGCACCTCGGTCTGCGCTGCATTGTACACCATCTTCGCATCGGCGTTGGCGTCACGAACTCTGGACATATTGTAATAGCCCATCATTGTCGGCGCAAGAATACCTGCCAGAATGCCGATGATGGCGATGACAATGATCAACTCCATCAAGGTAAAACCCTTTACACGATTATGCTTCTTCATCATGCGAACACCTCTCTGTCATTCAGGGCCTCCGGAACGCCTTCCGGTAACCCCATGTGTTTTCTCCAAATATCAAAGTAATTATTAAAATTATACCATTTTCAGGGTAAAAAGTCAACCGATTTCGTCGAATTCGCAGAACGCACTTTGTACAAAAAAGGCAGTTCGGTTTTGTTGACTATTACCAAGTGCCGGTGGTTGCGTAGTTCAGGAATGCCTCCATATCAGTACCGCTCTGCTTTTCAGAGTTGCCATACGGGAAGGTGCCGAGGATCGGATCGCCGTTTTCCTTCTTATAGCATGCTGCCACAGCAACGCCGTGTTCGACCTTGATCGCCCAGAATCTGCCCTCAACGTCTGCAAAATATTCATAAACATACGCACAGAAGTCCTGGTCATAGGTCGCGGCTGCACAGAGATTGGACGCATCCTGGAACGAATAGATACCGTCCGCAATGACGGATTCGCCGTCCATCTCACGGCAGGCAGTCATACCTGCATTGAGCAGGGACTTGGCGGTGGAATTGGCGCCGGAGAACTTTGCCTTGTTGACATAGCCCATCAGTGTCGGCACGAGAATTGCCGCAAGCACGCCGATAATCGCAATTACCACGATCAGCTCTACCAGTGTAAAGCCCTTTGCACTTTTTTTCACAACTTGGTTCCCCCTTAGAAACTTGCCGATGGCCCCATGCCGTCCCTACCAAGCGGATGCGCAGTCCGTCCTCGGAGTAAGGACGCAGGAAGCCCTTGCTTGTAATTACTTCTATTATAGCGCATCATTCACAAAATGTCAATAGTTTTTTCAAAAAAATAAAAAAAGCTTTTGGAGAAAAAATCTTGCGCATCCACACGCTTCATGTTATAATGATAATAGTGTGCCGCGAAGGCGGCATCCGCAGAAACAGAAAGAATCCTGCTCCCGTTTGCGGAGCATCCGATAAAGGAGTCAACATGCGTTCATTTGCCACACGTTCCGTCTGCGCGCTGCTCTCGGCGGGCTGCCTGCTCATGACGGGCTGCAACAAGACCGAAAGCACGGGTGCGGGCTATCTTTTCAGCTTTGCGCTGCCGGACAATCCCGCCTGTCTGGATCCGCAGTACACCGACAATCCCAACGCCGCCGCCATTCTTCCGAGCATCATGGAGGGCCTTGTGCGGCTGGATGAGAGCGGCCTGCCGGAGCTTGCCGGCGCGGAGAGCTACACCGTCTCCGAGGACGGCCTGTATTATATGTTCAACCTGCGCACCGACTGCTACTGGTACAACTGCGAGTTCCGGAAGGAGGAGGCGTTTCCGGTCACGGCGCAGGACTATGTATTCGCCTTCCAGCGGATCTTTGACAAAACGACCGGATCGCCGTATGCAGGCGGATTCACCTGCATCAAAAACGCCATCCCCGTCATCACGGGACTGGAGGATGCCTCCGAGATCGGCGTTTCGGCGCTGGATGACTACACCGTCCTGTTCGAGCTGGATGAACCGGACGCGGAATTTCTGCAGCTGCTCGCACAGCCCTGCGCCTATCCCTGCAACGAGGAATTCTTCTACAGCACGAACGGCCGCTACGGCCTGACCGCGCCCCTGACGCTCTGCAACGGGCCCTTCCTGCTGACGCAGTGGAGCTACGACCCCTACGGCAACGACAATCTGATGTACTTCAAGAAAAACAGCACCTATTACGCTGCGGACACGATCTATCCGAGCCAGCTGAGCCTGACGATCCTGCGCAGCGATGCGGACGTGGCAGCCGGCTTCTCCGGCGGCAGTACGGACGTATTTCTGACCGATCTCTGCCAGAAGCAGTACATTGATTCGAAGCATTATACCGCCGCCGCAAGCCGCGCGCAGACGCTGGGACTGGTCTTCAATCCCGAGCACGAGATCCTGAAAAACGAGGATCTGCGCATGGCACTTGCCTGCGGCATTGACCGCGCCTCGCTCACCTCGGTGGTCTCCGATGACCTCGAGGTCGCCTACGGCGTGATCCCCCCTGCGGTGCAGGTGCTGGGACGTTCCTACCGTGAGCTGTATGCGGATGAACCGCTCGCGATCCCCTATGATCCGCAGCAGGCATCCGCGCTCTTTCAGAAGGCTTCCTCGAAGCTCCAGCTCCATGCCATGAACGCCATCCAGATCCTCGTACCGAGCACGATCACGGACACGGATGCGCTGCTCACGGTCTGCCAGGAATGGCAGAACCTCTTCGGCTATTATATAGGTATCGAATCGGTCACACCGGAGGAATTTGACAAGCGCATCGCCGCCGGTGAATTCGGCATCGCGCTCTACGGCGCGACCGGAACGCGTAACAGCTGCCGCGCTGTGCTGGAGGACTTCCAGAGCCAGCCCGCGCTCTTCCCGATGCAGAGCAGCGACTTCAGCAGCATCATGCAGGAGATCGACGACACGCCGATGCTCTCGGATGCGGCGCCGCTGTACTATTCCGCGGAGGAGGCGATCATTGCGGAGAACCTCTTCATTCCGCTGTTCTACAAGAACACCTATCTGTACTTCTCCTCGGAGAATGCGGATCTTGGGTTCGATGCCTTTACGGGTGCATTCGACTTCCGGTATGCAAAGCATTTCGAGGACTAAGGCGCGCAATTGCGGCAAAAATGGACACGGCCCCCAGATTTTCTGTAATTTTTCTAAAAAACTTGAAATTACCTCTTGATTTTTTGGTGAAAGTATAGTATAATAGGAGTAACGAAAAACACAGCGCCCGTTTCGGGCAGACAGGAGGCATTCCCATGGCGGATATGGATTACATGCCGGATGTATTTACACTGACGGATGAAGAAGGAAATGAACACGAGTTTGAGCTGATCGATATCATGGAAGTGGACGGCACCCAGTACTATGCACTGGTTCCCTACACCGAGGATCCCGACGCCATGCTGGAAGAGGACACAGAGCTTGTCATCCTGAAGGTCGGTGTGGAGAACGGTGAGGAATACCTCGCAACCATCGATAACGACGAAGAATACGACCGCATCGGCAAGATCTTCCTTGACCGCATCTCCCAGATGCTGGAGGAAGGCGATGACGAAGAGGATGCAGAATAAGCTGCGTCTTTACAATTGATGAATATTCTGCCTTGTTCGGGTAAGTATAGTTTTTATAATCCAACACTCATTAAAAGGGAATTTCGCTCTGGCTGAAGATTGCAGACCTCCCGCATATGCGGACGAAGGGAGCGTGAGGCTGTCAGGCTTTTACCCACCTGGCGTAAGCTTGGTTTTATTTTGCTATATGACGGCAAGGCGGTTTATTTATATTATGAACACAAAACGCACCCATACTTGGGTGCGTTTTCTGTTTGTCAAATAGGGGCAGCCAACCAAAAACCCACCCTGTTACGGGTGGGTTTTGTCATTATTCCTCGGCAGGCTTCTCGTCCTGTGCAGGACGGCTTGCCTCAAGCTGCTTGGTGCAGCGTTCGAGCAGCTCCGCGGTCTGCGGATCGTGGGTCAGGTCGGACAGCACGCGCAGATAGAATACTGCCGGCTCCCATTCCTGCTTTTCCACTGCCTGATTTGCCAGTGCCGTCGCAACATGGAGGACATCCTCGCTCGGGCCGTTCGGCAGCTCGTAATCCGCAAACGCCTGCAGCACTTCCTTGCGCGTCGGCGGCTGGATCGGCTTGCCCATGAGCATCGACACATGTCTCAGCTCGCCCGGAACTGCCGGATGCTTTGCGTAGATCAGACTCTCGTAATAGAAGCGCACGGCGTTCTCGTAGTCCTTCACCTCAACGCAGTAGAAGCCCAGATTTGCGTAGCATCTGGACAGCGCGTAGGGCGTTGCGCAGATCGGCAGCGTCTCGCGGATGACGGTCAGCAGAAGATCGGTCTCACCCAGCATCTTGGCAGCCTCCGCCAGCTCAAAGCGCGGCTCGGGGTTCACGGGATTGAAGCGGATGGCATCCTCCAGCACGCGGATCGCGTCCTTCGGGCGGCGCACTTCGATCAGGTTATAGGCATGCGCGGAAAGGAAGCGTACAAAATCAAACGGCGTCTTTTCCAGATGCTTGGTCGGATGGTACATAATATAGTAGAGGTTGGATTCGAGCAGGTTGCGGAAGCTGAAGAAGCGGCGCTCCTCGGATTCCTTGAACTGCTCCATTACCTTCTCGTAGAGCTGGCCGGTCAGCACCAGTGCCTTGTCGAACTGCTTGTTCTGCATCAGGGCAGCGGCCTCGCCGTACACCATATCCAGACGGCGTTCGCCGATGTAGATGCTCTGCTTGAGGTAATCCATGTGATCCTGCGGCATGCGCTCGAGCGCGATCTTGAGCAGATCCTGCACAAGTGCCTCACTGCCTTCCTTCTGGGAATACTCCGCTGCCTGTGCCTCAAGGAACTGCAGATCCTTGTGCAGATCGCCTGTCAGCTGGCTGCGCACGGAAGCCAGGATTTCGTTTCTTTCTTGTTCGGTCATAGTCTTCTCCTTCACGGAATCACCTGCGCAAAACGAGCTGCGCAGTGCACAGCCCGTCTCACGATAAGCTCATCCGTTTGTTATTCTGATCAGAAGCCTCTCTTTGCGAGATCCTTCTTGAACTTTGCGTTGATCTTCTCCTCACGCTTCTGGCGCTTGCTCTCTTCCTTGGAGGGCAGCGGTGCCATGGTCGGTGCAGGAGCAGCCTGCGGCGCGGATGCCGGCTTGGATGCCGGAGCCTTCTTTGCCTTGGGCTTGTATTCCTTGAACTGGATGTTCACCTCGGGCTCATCCTTCTTCTTCTTGAACTGGGAGGTATCCTCACCCATCATGGACAGGATGTCCTCGATGGAATCCAGTGCAGCAACATCATTGTTCTGCTGGTCGAAGATATTGCCCTGCGGTACTGCGGACTTCTGTACGGCGTTGCGGATCACGGACGGCATCTCTGCCTGCTGGATCTTGGAAACGTGTACGCCCTGGGACTTCTGGGACTTCTTGGAACCCCTTGTCATCGGCTCAAGCACAGTGTCGAAATCCTCCGCATTCAGCGGCTGCGGTGCAACGGGTGCCGCAATGCTCTGCTTCGGAGCAGCGGCAGGTGCCGGTGCAGGCTGAGCAGGTGCAGGTGCAGGCTGAACAGGTGCAGGTGCAGGCTGAACAGGTGCAGGCGCAGGCTGAACAGGTGCAGGCGCAGGCTGAACAGGTGCCGGTGCAGGAGCAGGAGCAGCTACGGGCTGCTGCATCACAGGCTGTGCCATGGGAGCGGCAGGCTGTGCATACGCCTGGGGCATCGGTGCATAGACCGGCTGACCCTGTGCGTCATATCCCATGAACTGCATTGCAGGCTGCTGCATTACAGGCTGTGCGTAGGCATAAACCGGCTGGCCCTGTGCGTCGTAACCCATGAACTGGGGTACGGGCTGCTGCATCATCGGCTGCTGGGGCATTACGGGCTGTGCCATGGGCTGCTGCATCATCGGCTGCTGCATCATGGGCTGCTGCGGTGCCATCTGGGGCATCGGCGCAGGCTGCGGCATAACAGGTGCTGCAGGAGCTGCCTCAACCGGAGCAGGCTGCGGCATTGCGGGTGCTGCAGGCTGTACGGGCTCTGCGGGTGTTTCCGGAACGGCCGGAGCTTCCTGTACGGGAGCGGCGATATCCGGAACGGTCAGAACGATGTCGCCGAGCTCCGGAACCTCCGGAACTGCAGGGACTTCGGGAACTGCGGGAACTTCCGGCTCTGCTGCTGCAGGTGCTGCCTGCGGAGCAGGGATCTCCGGAACGGTAAGTACGATATCGGATGCATCCGGAATCTCGGGCTCCGCTGCATCTTCCAGAACGGGCTCGGCAACCGGCTCAAGAACGGGCGCTTCAACGGCTTCGAGTACGGGCTCAGCAACCGGCTCAAGGACGGGCGCTTCAACGGCTTCGAGTACGGGCTCGGCAACCGGCTCAAGGACGGGCGCCTCAACGGCTTCGAGTACGGGCTCGGCAACCGCTTCGAGAACGGGTTCTGCATCAGCAAATGCTTCCACATTACTGAAAGGATCGGCAGGCACTTCCTCAACGACCTCTGCTTCCATGGAATCCGCCTCGGGAGTGGGACGTCCCTTGCCGAACAGACGGTCAGCAATGGCATCCATCGCATCTGCGGATTCCTCCACAACGGGCAGCTCTGCAGCGAGATCGAACAGCGCAACCTCGGGCGCATCCTCAACGATCTCCGCCTCCACAGTGGGAACCTCGGGCGCGGAGATATCCTCCAGTGCCGGAAGCTCGGGCTCTGCAGCAGGCTCCTGCGGCAGTGCAAACTGTGCCATCACATCATCAATTGCCGGAAGCTCCGGCTCAGCGGCAGGTGCTTCCTGCGGCAGCGCAAACTGTGCCATGATATCATCGATCGCAGGCGTCTCGGGTTCAGCGGGTGCTTCCTCCTCGGGCTCTTCAAGCGCTGCGGACGCGGTGGGAACCACGCCGAACTGTGCCATGATATCGTCAATGCTCTCGACTACGGGCACAGGCTCGGGCTCAGCCTGAACGGGTGCCTCGGCAGGGATCTCGGCCGGAGCCGGCGCTGCCTTCGGCAGTGCAAACTGCGCCATGATGTCCTCGGGATTGTCGAGGACCGGAGCGCTCTGCGGAACCTCCTCCGGAACAGGTGCCGGAGCCGGTGCTGCCTGCTGCTGTTCAGCAAGGATATTGGGGTTCTTGCCTTCATTTGCAGCAAATGCGGCAGCGGTGGGATCCACAGCAGTCTTGGGCAATGCAAACTGTGCGAGATCATTGTCCAGTGCAAATCCGCCGAAGCTTGTGGTGGTCGGTGCTGCGGGCGCAGCCGGCTTCTTTGGCGGCGGTGTATACTCTTCAAACTGCGGCATGCCGGGTTCTGTCTCTGCAGCGGGCGCTGCCGGAACGCGCGGCTCGAGGATCGCGGTCTCTTCGCTGATATCTTCCTCCTGCACCTTGGGCGGTGCGGCAGCAGCACGCTTGCGTTCTGCCTTTTCCTGCTTGAGACGCTGCTCCTGGACTTCCGCAAGCGAAACCATGTTCGGGTCCTCGCCGAAGCTCTTGGTACGCTTCTTTTCCTCCTTCAGCATGCGGTTCATTTCTTTACGGTCGGCCTTGAGGGCGCGCTTGGTAAAGTAGGTCTGACATTTTTCACAGGTTACCTCTGTCATAAGGCCAAAAGCGTCATCGACTGCGCCGGAAACATTGAACTTGCCGATATTGTCCGGACGCTGCAGATTGATGCCGCATCCGGTTCTTTTTTTCGCCTCGGATGCATGCACGGTGTTGCTCTTGGAATCTTTAATCAGAAAAATCTGCATAGTAATCCTCCTATCCAGTAGATACTCATAAATCTATATCCTTTATTATCATAACACATTTCGCACATAAAATCAACAGTTTTTTGAAAAAAATTTCACTTTTTACCAATTGTATTATTCTTAGCTATTCCGCGATGGAAAACCGCGAAAGGTTATTACTTTTTGTAGTATCTCGATTTTTCGCGGAGAAGTATCGCGAAAAACTGCCCCACCCCTAACCCCTCCCCCGAGGGGAGGGGAAAAAGTAGGGCGCTGCCGCGCCCTACCCCGCCCTGGGGGCTTTGCTTCGCTCGCCCCCAGACCCGCTCCATCCTTCTAAGTTTTTTCCGCTTGGGCGCAGCCCAAAGGAAACCGCCTGGCAGCCGTGTGGCATCCTGGCATACCCACCACCTCGGGCAGCATCCTGTCTCGGTTCGGAGCTGCCGCGCCCTCCGCGCCGCTTGCTGCGCCTTGATTTTGAAGGAAAAATATGCTACAATAAAACCAACACATTCCCGAAAGGAGAACGATCACATGGGTAAGATCATCTGGAAGGGCAGCGCCCTGCTCGGGCCGGTGCCGCCGGCGCTTGTGACCTGCGGCAGCATGGAGGCCCCCAATGTCCTCACCATTGCATGGACGGGCATCGTCTGCACGCACCCTGCCATGACCTATATTTCCGTCCGTCCCTCGCGGCATTCCTACAAGCTCATTGAAGAATCGGGGGAATTCGTCATCAACCTCCCCACCTCCTCCATGGGCAGGATCACCGACTACTGCGGCATGAAGTCCGGCGCGAAGGTCAACAAGATCAAGAAGTGCGGCCTTTCGCTGCTCCCCGGCTCGCAGGTGCAGGCGCCCGTCATCGAGCAGTGCCCCGTCAGCCTCGAATGCCGCGTCACGCAGAAAATGCCCCTCGGCACGCACACGATGTTCCTCGCCGAGATCGTTGCGGTGCAGGTCGAGGAACGCTTCCTCGACAGCAAGGGCAAGCTCAACCTCCAGCAGGCAGGCCTGCTCGCCTACGCCCACGGCGAATACTTCGCACTCGGCAGAAAATGCGGTGACTTCGGATTTTCTGTCAAAAAGAAGAAAAAACAGAAGCCGGCCGGCAAATGATTCTATACGCTCCGGAAATTATTATGGAAATTTTGCAATTTTCACAAAATTATATTGACATTTGGAAAAGAATCCTATATAATAATTGTGTACATTTGGTGAAGAAACCACAAACAGCCAAAAACAATAAGGAGGAAGATTCAATGAAAGCAACTCTCAGCAGCCGCATCAAAGCGGCGGCAGTCTGCACTGCAATGCTGGCGAGCAGCCTCATTCCTGCCGGACTTCCGGAGGATACGGTTTCTGCGGCCGGAGGCTACGACTATGCAAAGCTCCTGCAGTACTCCATGTACTTCTACGACGCGAACATGTGCGGCGATGAGGTAGATGAACACACCCAGTATGTATGGCGCGGCGACTGCCATACCTACGACGCACAGGTACCCATGCAGCCGATGGAAAACAACGTCGGCACGAACCTCTCCCAGGCATTCCTTGACCAGTACAAGGACGTGCTGGATCCGGACGGCGACGGCTACATCGATGTGGCAGGCGGCATGCATGACGCCGGCGACCATGTCAAGTTCGGCATGCCCGAAAACTACTCCGCAGCGGCACTCGGCTGGGGCTACTATGAATTCCGCGATGCCTATGAAAAGACCGGTCAGGATGACCACATCGAGACGATCCTGCGTCACTTCAATGACTATCTGATGAAGTGTACCTTCCGTGACAGCAGCGGCACCGTGATCGCGCACTGCTATCAGGTCGGCGATGGCGATATCGACCACCAGTACTGGAATTCCCCCGAGGTGGATGAGATGGCAAGACCGGCATTCTTCCTGACTGCCGACAAGCCCCAGACGGACTATGTTGTTTCCGCGGCAGGCTCCCTTGCGATCAATTACCTCAACTTCAAGGACACCGATCCGGAGTATGCTGAAAAGTCCCTGGACTATGCAAAGGCACTCTGGCAATTTGCAAATGACAATCCCAAGGAGCTGAGCGACAACGCCGACGGCCCGAAGCAGTACTACGCCTCCAGCAAGTGGGAGGACGACTACTGCTGGACAGCGGCATGGCTCTATCTCTGCACCGAGGATAAGTCCTATCTGGAAGCCGCTGCAGGCTATGTGGATTACTACGCTCCCTCCGGCTGGTGCTACTGCTGGAACGACATGTGGAGCGGGGCCAACTCCCTCTGGGGCATCATCAACCAGACCCATCCGGAGCTGGATCTCGTGAACATGGTCAGAACCGCACAGGGCAAGAACCAGTATGTGTTCGATGACTTCTGGGACGAGGTAGAAAAGTGCTTCCCGACATGGCAGGCGCTCGAATCCCCCGGCGGCTACGCCTTCCTGAGCCAGTGGGGCAGTGCGAGATACAACACCGCAATGCAGCTGATCGCTTTCGTTTATGATAAGTACAACAATGGCGGCAAGCCCGGTGAATACAGTGACTGGGCAAAGGGACAGATGGATTACATCCTCGGCGACAACCCCCTCGACCGCTGCTATGTGGTCGGCTACAGCGAGAATTCCGCGAAATATCCCCACCACCGCGCAGCCTCCGGCCTGACAAAGGCAGAGGATACGGACGAGCATCGCTACGTTCTCTACGGCGCACTGGTCGGCGGTCCGGATGGTTCCGACCAGCACAGCGACACCACAGCTGACTGGGTCTACAACGAGGTTACCATCGATTACAACGCAGCCTTCGTTGGCGCGGCAGCGGCACTGTATTCCTTCTACGGCACAAGCGATATGGCTGTGGACGAAGACTTCCCGCCGGAGCCGGAATACGGCAGCGATGAAAACGGCGGCGGCACGAGCTACTGGGTGGAGGCCTGCGGCATCGATGATCCGAAGGCCGACGGTGCAGGCGTGACCAAGGTTTCCCTGATGGTCAAGACCACCGCGACCACAAAGCTCGACAACATCTCCATCCGCTACTACTTCGACAGCTCCGAGATGTCCAATCCCATGAGTCTGACCTGCGGCGAGCTGTTTGACCAGGCGGCAACGGAAGCAGCGCCGGCTGACGGTGTGGTCAGCGGTCCGTACAAGTACGACAAAATGGACAATGTTTATTACTTTGAAGTGACCTATGATGGTTACAATTTCGCAAACTCCGCAAAGAAGTACCAGTTCTGGATGGGTACCTATTACGGAGACTGCTGGACACCGGGCAATGACTGGAGCTATCAGGGTCTGACGATGTTTGACAACGACTCTGCCTTCTCCGGCACCGGCAATGAAGTGCGCACCGATTACTTCTGCGTCTACACCGACGGCAATCTGATCGGCGGCATTGAGCCGGACGGCACAACGGCTTCCGACCAGAACACCCAGACCGAGCCGACCACTGCGGAAGTGACCGAGCCGGCCGGCGATACGGTTTACGGCGACGTGGACTGCAACGGCAAGGTCGAGATCCTCGACGTGATCGCACTGTCCAAGTCCCTGATGGGCGCAGGCTCCCTGACGACCGAGGGTGCAGCGAATGCGGACGTTGACCAGAACAGCACGATCAATACCACCGATGCACTGAACATCATGAAATACCTCGTAAAGCTCATCGAGGTACTGCCCGTATAATGCCAAAGCCCTCCCCTTCCGGGGAGGGCTTTCAGTCTGTCGAAAAAGTCCCGTCCAGCCACTGCGCCTCTGGCGCAGGACTGGACTAAGTTTTTTCATTTAGTTGCGCCAGCTGACTCAAATCCTATGCCAGCATACCCATCACTTCGCGCAGCATCCTACCTTAGCTCAGGGCATTCGGCGCATATAGGGGGCTGAGCCCCCTATAACCCCCAGTATATAGCCGAAAAGCACTCCGCAGGAGGGCGGGGTAGGGTGCGGC
>CAYYIT010000027.1:0-28115 GCA_964472035.1 uncultured Ruminococcus sp. | reverse complement strand
GCGTGCGTTAGCTGTGGGGCAATTTTCAGGAAATTGCCCCTTTTTTGACAAGCTGCGGCCCCCATCCTTGAAGGATGGGGGCTTTTTTGATGGATGGCAATTGCCGCAAAAAAGCACAAGCGCCCTGTGCCGTGGGGCGCAGGACGCATGTGCCAAATGGAGAGAATGAGTAGGATTTCGTTTCAGTGAAAGCCCCTGCTGCGGAGGGCTTTCTCTTATATAACAACGCAGCGGAAAAAATATTGGATGTGATCGCGAAATTTTCCGAAGAATTTTCAGATCTCCGTGACGGGGCGAAAACAAGACCCGCCGAAGCGGCAGGTCTTGCGATCTTATTCTGTTTCGGGAGCGTCCTGCTCTGCGGAAGAGGGCTTCCGGATCAGTGCCAGGATGCCGAAGGCGATCAGGCAGAGTACCGACACTGCAAGAACGATGATTTCCTGCGTCAGGAGCTCCTGCGTCAGGAGCTTCAGATAGCCGACCACCGCCGAGAAGATCAGCGGATCCTTGATCGCAAACGCGCTGAAATAATCCGTTGCGGTGACGTACACGCAGGGGACCATCAGGAGCGCGGCGGAAAGGACTCCGGCAAGGCCGAGCCAGTAGAGCAGATGCCGCGGCTGCTTCCAGTTGCAGGCAATGAGCAGAACCAGCAGGACTGCCGCTGCGATCAGCAGTGCGATGGTGCAGAGGTTCAGATAGGCGACCGCCGTCCTGGCAGGTGCCATCCAGCCGTTCGCATCGATGACGGAGAACTTGAAGGCATCGCACACAAAGAGGATCTCGGACTCGGCTTCGGCGATCGCAGAGGCGACCTTGTCCTCGAAGATCACGTCCTTTTCAATGCCGTTCTCGTCGGCGTAGGCTTCAAAAAAGCCGCGCACGGACGCTTCGAGCGCCGTGAAATCCATGGTGAATGCATAGTCCTCCGACCTGCCGCTGAGGTAATCGAAGGCCTGTGTGACGCCGGAGAGGATCGCGTCATGGAGCGTTTCCCTGTCCATCACGTCCATGTAGACGGATTCCGGAATGCCGGTGCTGTTGGCACGGGTCTTGAAATAGCTCTCGAGGGTGGTATACGCCTTGTCCGCAAGTGCCTCCTGCTGCGCGATCGTCCGGAAATTCTCCGTATGCAGCACCTGTGTCCTGGCGAACAGGGCTGCCTGACAGCCGAGCAGTACGAACACCAGCAGGAACGTCAGCAGGACGTTCGGAAGGTAGCATCGGATCTGTTTCATTCCGCAGCACCTCCCTCTGTGACAGCATTGGTATAGAACTGCTTGCTCACGAGGTTACAGACCACGCCCACGCGCATCGTGGAGGTACCCAGCACCTGCGCCTCGCAGGTGTAGAGCGTCAGATGGTCTTCCTCCGTCGGCAGGACATAGGTCTTGTCGGTGTTCTCAAAGGTCACCTGTGCGGTGGCCTCGTAGGTGAAGATGCCGTAGGTGGTGTAGAGGACGATCTGCGCGCCCGGCTCGATCCTGTGGAGATCCGCAAAGAAGGTGTTCACATGCGCATCGATGACCACATTGCCGGTGTCGCCCAGCACCTTGGAGGAGGTCGCCTGACACGCGCCCAGCTCCAGCAGCTCGCTGCTGGAACCCCAGTAGACCGGAACGGAAAGCCCGATGGCCTCGCATTCCAGCACGGCGTACTGCTCGCCGAAGGTCGGGCGGATGATCTCGCCCGTATCGGACAGCTCCGCTTCGGGATCCTGATTGGTGCTGATATCGTTTTCCTTGATGACAAGACCGCTCAGTCCCGAGGACGGCGCGATCTTCATATTGTCCATGAACGCAAGGTTCAGGTAGGTCTTGACCTTCTCAAAGGGCTTGATCAGTGCCACGGCGCAGATGGCGGTGCAGAGGATCAGCAGGAAAAGGCCCGTCAGAACATAGACGAGGGGATGCGCCCCCGTCCGTTTGGTTTTGGTAGTCAATGCCGGCTCCTTTCGTGGGCTTACTGCTCTTCCGCATCACTGCGGCGCAGGTAGCGGTAGAGCGCTGCAAGTCCCAGCAGGGAGAGCATTGCGCCTGCAGCGGCGATCACGATCATTCGGGTATGGGAGATGCCGGTCTCGTCGATGGTCACGCCGACAGCGGCCTTGTCCACGACCACGCCGTCCTGATTGCGGACGGTCACGGAAATATTGGTATCGGACAGGGAGTCCACCACGACGTTCAGGCCCATGGTATCGGCGGTGTCGATGTAGCCCTGCATCAGCTCTGCCTTGTCCTCAAGGGACATCTGCTTGATGATGCTGTTGCGCTCCTCGGGAGTGAGGTTCGCGAGGAAGGCATCCTTCTCCGCCTCGGACATGGTGTTGACATAGGCGATCTTCTGCTCGAGGGTCATGTTGATGAAATCCGCGGAGCTGACCGTTCCGGTGCTGCCGGAGGGGGCTGTGCTTTCCGCAGGATCCGTGCTGTCGGAGGAGACTGTGCCGCCCGCTGCGGAAGAGGACGGTGCCTCGGTGGCAGGGGGATTGGTGGGGATGACCACGTCATCGGGGATGCTGGTGTTCTCAAAAATGCTGTCCACCATATCATCCACCTGGGAGTCGTAGGATTCGAGCTGATCATAGATCGCCTGAAGATCCGCCTCGGTGTAATTGCCGGTCGCCCATTCATTGTAGCCGAGCTGGATCATCTCTTCGGAATAGCCGCACTCGCGCGCACGCTCCGCCACATCATCCACCGTAATGGCGGCAGCGGACATGCCGCAGACGCTGCACAGGCAGCCTGCGGTCAGCACGGCAGCGAGCAGGCGTTTTTTCAGGTTGATTCGTTTCATTTGCTGACCTCCTTCTTGTCAGGGGGCTTATTCTTCCTCGGGGTCACTGTGCCGCAGATGGCGGTACAGCGCGCCCAGTCCCAGCACCGCCAGCACTGCGGCTGCGGCTGCGAGGGTGAGGTATCTTGTGTAGGTAATGCCGGTCTCGTCGATGGTCACGCCCACGGAGGAGGTGTCCACCACGGTGCCGTCCTGATTGCGGATCACAAGCTGCAGCTCATCATCCGTGAGGGAATCCACCGTAACATGGAGTCCCATGGCGTCCGCGACGCTCATATAGCCCTCAAGAAGCTCCATCTTGTCCTCGGCGGGGAGCTGCTTGATGATGCTGTTGCGCTCCTCGACGGAAAGCCCTGCAAGGAACGCCTCGCGCTCGGCAGGGGGGAGGGAGTTCACATACGCGATCTTCTCCTCAAGGGTCATATTGACAAAGCCCGCATCCCCGAGGGAATCGGCACTGCTGCCGGTACGATCGGGTTCGCTCTGCGCGGAGGAATCGGGGCTGCTTTCAAAAATGCTGCTGAAATACTCGTCCTGCGTCTGCTCGTAGCTGCACATGGCATCGTAGAGGGAGTCGAGCGCATCGGAGGTCAGGGTGCCGTCCGCCCAGGCGTTGTTGCCCTGCTCGATCACATCCGCCGGCAGTCCGATCTCCACCGCCTTGCTGTTGCAGTCCTCGATGGTCACGGCGCCTGCACGCAGGCCTGCGCCGCAGCACAGACAGCCTGCCGCAAACACGGCGAGATAGTTCAGGATGTTACGCTTCATGGTCTGCTCCTTTCCGGTCGTAGGTTCTCTGTCGGGGACGCAGCGTCCCCTGTCATTCCTATCCTAATTATAGCAGAGTTCCCATGGAAAAGCAAGCGAAAATATCTTCCATTTTCCGCTTGTATGACCATAACTGCGTGGGTTATTCCTCCTCGGCAGAATGCTCGCGCAGGTAGGATACGATGTCGCCGACGGTATGGATGCCGTCCACTGCCTCGTCGGGGATCTCCACATCCGTTGCGCTTTCGATCGCAACGATCAGATCCACGGCGTCCATGGAGGTGGCATTGAGATCCTCCAGAATATCGGTGTCCTCTGTGATATCATCCTTGTCGATGTTGAACTGCTCTGCGATCAGGGCAGCGACGGTTTCAAATTCCATCATAATTCACGCCTCCTTGAAAATTGCACATACGCGTTTCTTTAGAATATAGTATAATGGAAAAACGGGCGTTTCGTCAATAGGCGGTATGCCGATGTTTGTGTTATATTTCCCCAGCTTTTTGTGCATTTTGCTTCCATCCTCCGCATCCGGAAGGGCGGCGGCGGCCGGATGTGTGCAATCTTTTGAAAAAACAGAAAAAAAGCATTGTAATTCTGTGGAAAATATGCTACAATAAAAGGTGACAATCTTGCATACGGAGGTACAGCCATGCAGGCATATACACTGATCGGCAATCCGCTGGGGCATTCGATGTCCCCGTTCATTCATGAGCGTCTCTTTGCGCTGAGCGGCGTGGAGGCGCAGTATTCCCTGACTGCGATCCCCAGCGAGGCGCTGGCAGGGCGCGCGGCAGAGCTGCGGGAGCTCTGCGGCTACAACATCACCATCCCCCACAAGGTGGATATCATCCCCCATCTCGATGCGCTTGACGGGACCGCACAGCGGTACCATTCCGTCAACTGCGTCGCCAACAAGGACGGCAGGGCCGTGGGCTACAACACCGACTGCGTGGGCTTCCTGCGCAGCGTGGAGGGCATGCCCCTTGACGGCAGGGTGCTGCTCATCGGCTGCGGCGGCGTCGGCAGAATGATGGCGATCGAAGCAGCGCTCCACGGTGCGGACCTCACCATCGGGATCCTGCCGCAGGATCGGCCGCTGGCGGAAACGCTCTGCGAGGAGATCCGCGCCATGGTGCCGGACGCGAAGCTCAGCACCCAGATCGGCACGGAGATCACCGGCAGCTTCGACCTGCTGATGAACGCCTGCCCCGTGGGCATGTACCCGAAAACGAACGCCTGCCCCGTCAGCGACGCCCTGATCGAAGGCGCCGGCAGCGTATTTGACGTGATCTACAATCCGACCGCCACCCAGCTCATCGCAAAGGCAAGGGCGCTCGGCAAGCCGGCCGTGGGCGGTGCGGCAATGCTCGTATGGCAGGCCGTGCGCGCGCACGAGATCTGGTACGGCGGCAGCTTCACACAGGAGCAGGTGCAGGGTATCATCCGTGAGCTGGAGGAGACCATCGACCGGGATTTTCCGGTGCAGGAGGGATAGTATGACGATTTTTCTTTGCGGCTTCATGGGCTGCGGCAAGAGCACCGTCGGCGAGAAGCTTGCGCGCCGGCTGGAGATCCCCTTTGTGGACATGGATACCTACATCGAAGAGAAGGCCGGCATGCGCATCCCCGAGATCTTTGCGCAGCACGGCGAGAAGTACTTCCGCACGCTCGAGACCGAGGCGGTGAAGGCGCTTGCGGATTTCGGCGGCGTGGTCGCCTGCGGCGGCGGCGCGATGCTCCCGAGCGAAAACGCACGGATCGCTGCACAGGGCGGCCCCGTGATCTACCTGAACGTACCGTTCTACATGTGCTACTGCCGGATCGAGGACAGCGACCGTCCCATCGTCAGAAGCAGCACGCGCGAGGAGCTGCACAAGCTCTACGACACGCGCAGCACCATCTACCAGAAACGCTGCACCGCGGAGATCGATGCCAGCAAGACCCCCGGCGCAGCTGTCAGAGCCATTATTGAATTGTTAGGATTAGGAGAACAGCAATGATCATCTATAATGCGGAAATTTATTCCATGACCGAGGACATGCATTTCTACGGCTATGTGGAAATTCAGGACGGTAAGATCACAGCGGTCGAGCAGGGAAAGCCCGAGCATGTCACCGATGACGATATCGATGCGCACGGCGGCCATCTGCTGCCCGGCTTCATCGACGCGCACACGCACCTCGGCATCATCGAGGACGGCGTGGACTTCGAGGGCGACGACTGCAACGAATGCTCCGACCCCTTCACGCCCCAGCTGCGTGCCCTCGACGGCATCAACCCCTATGACAAGTGCTTTGCCGAGGCGAGGGCGCACGGCGTGACCTCCGTCATGGTCTCCCCCGGCAGTGCCAATGCCTGCGGCGGCGAGATGCTTCTGATGAAGACCGCCGGCCGCTGCACCGACGAGATGGCGATCACCGCCTGCGGCATGAAGTTCGCCCTCGGCGAGAATCCCAAGTCCGTCTACAGCGACCGCGACGAGGCACCCGTGACCCGTATGGCGACCGCCGCCCTCATCCGTGAGGGTCTGCAGAAGGCGAAGCTCTACGCGGAGCGTCTGCATCGTTTTGAGGAGCATCCGGACGAGGAGGAAATGCCGGAATTCGATGCAAAGTGCGAGGCGCTCCTGCCCCTGCTGGAGGGCGACCAGAAGGCGCACTTCCACTGCCACAGAGCCGATGACATCTGCACGGCACTGCGCATCTGCAAGGAATTCGGGCTGGAATGCGTCATCGTCCACGGCACGGGCGCCCATATCGCAGCCGATCTCTTCGGCGAGAAGGGCATCTCCGTGATCGCAGGCCCCATCATCTGCGACCGCTGCAAGCCCGAAATGCGCGAGCTTGCGCTCTCGAACACCGCCATCCTGCACGACCGCGGCGTGAAGATCGCGATCTGCACGGATCATCCCGAGGTGCCGATACAATACCTGTCCCTGTCCGCGGCACTTGCCGTGAAGGGCGGACTGCCCCGTGAGGCCGCGCTGCGCGCGATCACCTCGGAGGCAGCCGATATTCTGGGCGTGTCCGACCGCATCGGCCGGATCGAGGAGGGACTCGACGCCGATCTCGTCCTCTTTGCGGACGATCCCCTCAATGTCATGAACGACCCCGTGTGGGTGATGATCAACGGAAACATTCTGGAAAGCTGATATGCTTTCCATGCGCCGCCACAGACGGCAAAGCTCCCTACAACCCCCGGTATATAGCCAAAAAGCACTCCGCAGGAGGGCGGGGTAGGGTGCGGCAGCACCCTACTTCTTCGCCCCTCCCCTTTGGGGAGGGGTTGGGGGTGGGGCAAATGTAAGCGAAATGATACTTTATCGACAAGCTGACGCCGCCACAGGCGGCGTATGATTCCAAAAAGGAGCGAAATGCCATGAGAACCATTACTGCACAGGAAATTACGGATGCCGTTGCACAGCTTTGCATCCGTGCCAATAAGATCCTGCCGTCCCATCTCGAAGAAAAGATCTCCGAATGCGCTGCGCAGGAACAGTCCCCCGTCGGCAAGGCGGTCTTTGATGACCTGATCGCAAACCTGCAGGCGGCAAGGGAGGAGGACTTCCCCATCTGTCAGGATACCGGCATGGCGGTGGTCTTTATCGAACTCGGACAGGATGTCCATATCGAGGGCGGCACGCTGCGTGACGCCGTGAACAAGGGCGTAGCCAAGGGCTATACCGAAGGCTTCCTGCGCTGCTCCGTTGTGGGCGATCCCCTCGAGCGCGTGAACACCGGCGACAACACACCGGCAGTGCTGCATCTGGAGCTGGTCGAGGGCGACAGCGTGAAGATCACGGTCTGCCCGAAGGGCTTCGGCAGCGAGAACATGTCCTGCCTGAAAATGATGACGCCGGCGGCAAGCCATGCGGATATCGTGCAGTACGTTACGGACTGCATTGCGAAGGCCGGCAGCAATCCCTGTCCCCCGATCGTGGTGGGTGTGGGAATCGGCGGCAACTTCGAGGAATGCGCGTTCCTTGCGAAGAAGGCGCTCTGCCGCGACGCTGCGGTGCGCAATCCCAAGCCGCTCTATGCAAAGCTCGAGCAGGAGATGCTCGATTCGATCAACAAGCTCGGCATCGGCCCGCAGGGCTTCGGCGGCACGGTCACTGCGCTGTGCGTGAATATCGAGGAAGGCCCGACCCATATCGCAGGCCTCCCCGTCTCCGTCAATGTCGGCTGCCATGTGACACGCCACGCGGAGATGGTGCTGTAATTGCAAAGCGTCCGGCTTCTGCCGGGCGCTGTTTTTTGCAGGAGCGCGCAGCGCGCTGCCTGACAAAATTGCAAAAATTGCTGCTGCGTGTGTGTGCGCACACACACACTTCTTACATTCTTTTCCTTTTTTTCCTTCTTATCCTTCTTATACTGTTGCGATTTCGTTGCGTTTTCGATGCGGTCATCCTGCATTTTCCCTGCGCAGTTTCGTGCGTGATGCTTGTTGAAAGATACGGAAAGCGGCGCAGCTGCGGCATATTCCCTGTGGAAAGACCTTGCTGTTTTGCTGCTGTATTTTTGGGATTACTGATGAAGCGCGATACGGCGAAAAAAGGTTCTGCCAAAAGGCAGAACCTCTATCTGTTTTTTTGCAGTTTTTGTTCCACTTCGGCATAACGTGCCAGAATGAACGGATCATTCACCTGGTATTCCTCAATCATCCGCGCGGCATAATCCAGCTTGTCCCTCACCATCCGATAATAATTCTGCGAATTCAGATAATGCAGATTTTCATCACCGAACTGCTTGTTCTTGAAATAGGCATACTCCCGATCTGCTTTTGTCAGATAGGTTTCTGCTGTCGCTATCATTCGCCTGATTGTGATAAGTTTCTTCTTCATTTCCTCCGGTGTCATAGCGATTCACTCTCCTTCAGGAATACCCCATCCTCATTTTCATCATAGCCGCGCTCCATGAGAATATTTCTGATGATATTCCGATCCGCATAGGAAATCGTTCCCGAATACAGTTTTTCAAACAGCTGCTTGTCAGTAAGGATACGGTATCTGTTCTCAGTGCGATATGACTCTCTTTCGTTACGCTCATTTTCGTGCTGAATACGATCGTACTGCTTCTCGTAACCTTCAGCCGCAGCTGTTTTGAAGCGATCCGCAAAATCGATCAGTTTATCCAAAAATCCCACTGCTTACGCCTCCAGTCATACAAAAGCTCTACTCAATGACACCTCTTTGCCTCAGGATACGCTTAATTGCTTCACAACGAAGTCGCTCCTCCTCTGTGCTCCGCGCCTTTACTAACTGATACTCATCTTTCAACGAGGTATTATCCAGGCATTCATACTCCGCCATGTAGACGTTCAGCTTTGCATTCATATCTTCAGCCTTAGCCTTCAAGCGTCCAAAGCAACCGCCTAAATATTCTGTAAATCCCATTTTCACTACACCTTTACTATGTTTTGCATTTCATGCATCTGCCATTTGCCGGAAGTCTTCCGCCGCAGTACGGACATCGCCCGTTATCGGACTTCTGCACCGGCACAGGGAACGGGTGGGATGCGCGTCTGCTTGCAAGACATGCCGAGCACGGATCCTTCATGCACTTGATCAGCCCCAGCTGATACGGACATTGCAGACATTTCGATTCATAGATCATTCGGATCCTCCCCCACCGCTATGCATCCTTTCCGGAACGATAGGTCGCTCCGCAGCCGCTGCATTTGTTATTGAACACCTTAAATTCGCCGCAATTACTGCATTTTCTTCCCTTTCCGCCAAGGCCGCCATTCGGAGGCACTGTCATCGTATGACCGCACTTCGAGCATTTTCTGCCGCTGGCAGTCTCAAAAAAGGTCAGTTTACCGCACTCGGGACATACTTTTCCAGCCAAATCCGTCACGCTCCTCTCCCATTAAGATATATGCACATTATACCATGTCGAGACGCATTTGTCAATGCTTTTTGTGCAACCCGTGCATTCTTCAAGAACCTCATGAATTATATTCCCGAAGAAGCGCGATACGGCGAAAATTCCTTGCATTTCCGGCGGCTTTGTGGTATAATAGAAATGATCCGGAGCTTGTCCGGAAATCACCCATCGGGAGGTTTTCTCAATGATTCTTGCAATAGATGTGGGCAATACCAATATTGTGCTCGGCTGCTTCGACGACAGCGGCATTCTGTTCCGCGAGCGCACATCGACCAAGCACAACGCGACCGATCTCGAATACGCCAGTGCCATCCATATGGCACTCGATATGCATAAAATCAGCCCGTCCGATATCACCGAGGCGATCATTTCGTCCGTGGTGCCGTCCGTGACTGGAACGCTCCGCCGCGCCGTGGAGAAGTACACCGGCGCAAGCGTCATGGTGGTCGGCCCCGGCATCAAGACGGGTCTGAGCATCCTCATCGACAATCCCGCACAGCTCGGCAGCGACCTCGTCGTGGATGCCGTTGCCGGAACGCATGAGTACCCCGTTCCGCAGATCATCATCGATATGGGCACCGCCACCACGCTCTCCGTCATCGACGGGAACAAGAACTATATCGGCGGCACCATCCTCACCGGCATGGCCGTCGCGACCGACGCCCTCGTCAGCCGCACCGCGCAGCTGCCGAAGATCGGCTTCGAAAAGCCGAAGCGCGTGATCGGCCGCAACACCATCGACTGCATGAAAAGCGGCATGATGTACTCCAACGCCTGCGCACTTGACGGCATGATCGGCCTCATCGAGGAGGAGCTCGGCGAGCCCTGCACCGTCATCGCGACCGGCGGCCTGTCCTCCGTTGTCGTGCCCCTGTGCAGACGCGATATCATCCTTGACGACGACCTGCTGCTCAAGGGACTGATGCTGATCTACCAGAAGAACAGATAACGCAAAACCACCGGATTTCGTGAAATCCGGTGGTTTTTTGTCATTCATGCGCGCATCCGCTGCAATTCCCCCTGCACCCTGCGCAGTTGCCGCTGCAGCCGGAGGGCTTCTCCTGTGCGTGTTCCTGCGCCTCCTGCAGGGCACTGCAATGTCCGCAGCTCTTGCAGTCGCCGCAGCAGATGCCGTGACCGCCCCTGACCTGCTTTGCCAGATACCGCACGATCAGCACCACCACCACCAGCAGGATCCCTCCCACCAGTATCGTCGGCAGATATTCCATCATTCCTCATACACTCCTTTCGTTAGCCATGGCTAACTTAAGGCAACACCGCACAAAGACCGCCTGACGGCTCAGCACGTCATCTGTTTGCATCTTTTCCGTCAGCTATGCATAAGCGATCAGCACCAAATCAAAGATTTGGGCTGCCTGCTTAATCTCGCCCAAAAATTCCTTGACATACGGCAGTATGCCCGAATGCGAGTTCAGATCTTGTTTGAGCATGAGTGGTATGCAGGCATCGGATTTAAGCCTGCATGCGTCATTAAACAATCTGACGAAAAATCTGCTGCACATCTGACGCACTGTCCTTTGTACGGTATTGCCTTAATACTGAACAGAACGCCGCGCACCGCAGCTTGGGATACACGGCATTGGATTTGTGATCAGGCCTGTCCGTTCTCCTCGGCAGCACGCTGCTTGCGGCGCGCTTCGATGCTGCGCTGCATCACCTCGGACAGCTTGCGCGCCGTTCCCTGCGGAAAGGTGGACAGGAACAGGAAGGCATGCTCCTTCGCCTCGTCCGGAGAAAGCCGCAGCATCCGCCGGAAAAATGCGTAGATCATGTCGTAGTTGTCGTTGTATTTTTCCGCGATGGCAAGCCCGTTTTCGGTCAGGCGCACCGCCTCGCAGTAGTCCGGCTCGATCAGCTCCATGCGCACCATGCACTTCATCATTTTGCTGACGCTCGGACGGGTGACGCCGAGATCGGCGGCAATATCGACACAGCGGATGGACTTCTTCTCACGCTGCAGCCGGTAGATCGACAGCAGATAACGGTACTGTCCTGCACATAATTCCATTGATCCACGCCCTTTCTGCTCATTTTCCCTATGTATACCATACCATAAATCCGCGGAATTGTCAAGTGGCGCGCGCCTGCTCAGGAGTGCCCAAATGAGGAGATTATCTTTTCTTGTGCCTCTACAGTAAACTGCCCCACCCCCTGACCCCCTCCCCAAAGGGGAGGGGCACCCGAAGGGCGTGCGTTAGCTGTGGCAATCTGCGAGAAGACAAAGCCGGCTCCGCCGGCGGTCTCTAAAGCTGGAAAAGCTTTGCCCCTCCCTGCCAAAAGGCAGGAGGGGCATTGCGTTCAGACGATCCGGTGAGAACCCCACCTAAGCATATCTGGGCAGCGCGGCCTCCGCGCTTTTGTTTCCAAAATGTGTATTATTTCATTTTTTGTCTTGACAAACAGGAAGTTTTTCTATATAATAGAAAGTAGAGGGAACGTTCCGGTTCCCGAATGGGACATGCTGCAACGCAGACGGCATGCACCCGATTCTAATCAAAGGAGTGTATATCTATGAACATCAGAAAAATGATTGCAGCATTCACAGCATTCGGCGTTTCCATGACTGCTTTTGCTGGAATGGCATTCACAACAAGCGCAGCAGATGAGCTCGGACAGGCATACCTGCTCGGCACCTTCGGCACAGAGTCCAACTGGGAACTCGGCGAGAATGCCGGCGTCAGCGTTGCTTCCGTTACCGGCGACGCACAGTACGAGCTGACATGGGACGTTGCTGAGGCTACCAACACCGGCAGCAGCTGGTTCCTGACTGTTGTGATCGAGCCCACCGGCGCAGAGAACTTCACAACCGACAGCCTGCCGAATCTTGAGGTTACTCTTGATGAGGTCTGGGTGGACGACGTTCAGCTGACCGATCTTTCCACCGCTTCCATCAATACTGCATACTACGAGACCGCTACCGGCGTGACCAGAATCTACCTCAACGACGACTGGACCGGCACCGGCGCAAATGTCATCACTGACTGCGACGTTACCTCCCAGATCAAGGTTCTGTTCACCGTATCCGGCACCGGCACCACCTCCGAAGGCGGTGAGGGCGAAGAAGGCGGCGAAGGCGAAGAAGGCGGCGAGGGTACCGATACCGAGTATGTCAACGGCACCTATGGTGATGCCTACTTCATCGGCCAGCTCGGCGGCGACCAGAGCTGGGGTCTGGATGATTTTGCTGCACCCGCAGCCATCAACGGCGACGGCACCTATGAGCTGCAGTGGGATCTGACCGCTGGCGGCACCGCTGCTGTACAGTTCCTGGCAGTGGCAATTTCCCCTGCTGCCGGCGTTGATAATTTCACAACGGACAGCTTCCCGAACCTCTCTGTGACACTTGACGAGGTATGGGTCGACGGCGTACAGCTGACCGACTATGTTGTCAGCGATGCTGCGATCAATACTGCATATTACGAGGCTGAAACCGGCGTTACCAGAATCTACCTGCGTGACGAATGGGCAGGCACCGGCGTGGAAGACCTTGCAGGTGATACCACCGTTGCTTCCAGCGTGAAGGTCGTCTTCACCATTTCCGGTCTGGAGACCGCTGTTGTTGCTGCAAACCTCGGTGACGTGAACCTCGACGGCGCAGTGGATGCTTCCGACGCTTCCGAGATCCTGATCGCTGCTGCTGCAGTTGGTTCCGGCGGCGAGACCGGCTGGACTGCTGAGCAGACCGCTGCTGCCGATGTCAACGGCGACGGCGCATTCGATGCAACTGACGCTGCATTCGTTCTGCAGTACGCTGCAGCTGCCGGCACGGGCTATGAGGGCACCCTTGAGGACTACATGGCTGCCATGACAGGCGAAGTGACCGACTAATTCTTTCTCTTTGGATGAACCCCGAAAGGGTTTGTCATATGAACACGATCAGAGG
The DNA here is from genome assembly GCA_964472035.1 of uncultured Ruminococcus sp. GTDB lineage: Bacteria > Bacillota > Clostridia > Oscillospirales > Ruminococcaceae > UBA3855. Next base: position 14,756 of record CAYYIT010000027.1, on the reverse strand, counting down.
AAACCACCCCATCTTCGGATGGGGCGTTTCCTTTTTTTCAGGATACCTCCCCGTCGGACGATTTTTCTGCAAGGTTTCCGTATAAAACATTTGCTTTTTGCGCCGGAGTGTGCTATAATAGATATATATGCCTTGAAAGGGGTCATGGTACATGAAATTGATTTTTGCGATCGTCAGCGGCGACGACAGTCAGGCCGTTTCCAAAGCACTCATGAAAGCCGGATTCTTCGCGACAAAGCTCGCCTCCACCGGCAGCTTCCTCAGTGCCGGCAACACCACCTTCCTGACCTGCGTCGAAAACCACCGCGTGGACGAGGTCATTGATATTATCCGCCAGAAAAGCCACCGCCGCAAGCAGTTCGTGCCTGCCAGCGTTCCGCTCGATTCCGGCATGTCCTTCCCTGTGGAGGTCGAGGTCGGCGGCGCGACCGTCTTTGTCACGGACGTGGAGCGTTTCGAAAAGCTATGATGCCGGTGATCTACGGCAATGATGCCAACCTGCAGCTGATCCGCTCCATGGCCGGGCAGGATCACCTGCCGCATGCCTGCCTGTTCCACGGCGAAAAGGGCCGCGGAAGGCGCACGCTTGCACTCTATTTTGCCATGGCGGCACTCTGCACGGAGCAAAATGCGCCCTGCGGCGAATGCCTCAGCTGCCGCAAGCTGCAAAGCGGCATCCATCCCGACCTCATCGAGGTCGAGCACAGCGGCAAGAAGCTCGGCTTCTCGGTCGATACCATCCGCGCCATCTGCCGCGATGCCATCGTCGTTCCCAACGACGGTGCGCGCAAGGTCTACCTCTTCACCGACTGCGACAACATGGACATCCGCGCGCAGAACACCCTGCTCAAGCTCACGGAGGAGCCTCCGGCGCATGTGCTGCTGCTCTTCACGGCCGCGCACCCGAATGTCTTTCTGGAGACCATGGTGTCGCGTATGGTGCCGTTTGCGGTGCGCCCCTGCACGGCGCAGGAGTGCCGCGATGCGCTCATCTCTTCCGGCATCGCGCCGGAGGACGCGCAGCTCGCCGCCGATGCCTGCGGCGGCAATATCGGAAGGGCGCAGGAATGGCTCCGCTCCGGCAGCATGCAGGAGATGACGAGGGACATCGCCGCCCTGACCGCTGCCGTCACCCAGCGCAGCAGCTACGAGATCCTGCGGATCCTGTCGCGCTACGAGAAGGACAGGCATGCGGCCTTGGAATTCGTCCGGCTGCTTGACCTGCAGCTGCGCGATGCACTCGTTCAGAAATACGCCCCCGGCAACCGCATCGGCTGCGATGCCGCGACAGCCGCGGAGCTTTCCAAGAGCCTGACTGCCGGCCGCAGTGCGCGCCTGCACAGGGCGCTGCAGGACACCTGTGATGCCCTGCACGCGAACGTCAGCCCGAAACTCGCACTGGCAGCACTGGGCGGCTGCCTGTTATAACCCCATACAGCGGCCCGCTGCGGCTGCAAAGAAAGGATCAGCTATGATTGAAATTGTTGGAGTACGCTTCCAGAACTCCGGAAAAGTGTATTATTTCGCGCCGGGCAAGCTCACGCTGCCCATCGGCACACAGGTCGTTGTTGAGACAGCGCGCGGACAGGAATGCGGCACCGTCACCATCGCCAACCGTGAGGTGGATGACGCGAACGTCGTTGCGCCCCTCAAGCCCGTTGTCCGCATCATGACACAGGAGGACTTCAAGACCCTCGAGCAGAACCGCCAGAAGGAAGAACGCGCCTTCGGCATCTGTGAGCAGAAGATCGCGGCACGCGGCCTGAGCATGAAGCTTGTGGACGTGACCTGCACCTTCGACAACAGCAAGCTCCTGTTCTACTTCACGGCGGAATCCCGCGTGGACTTCCGTGAGCTTGTCAAGGATCTGGCGGCGGTGTTCCGCACGAGGATCGAGCTGCGTCAGATCGGCGTGCGCGACGAGGCGAAGATGTTCGGCGGACTTGGCGTCTGCGGCAGAGAATTCTGCTGCCGCGGCTATCTCGGGGACTTCCAGCCGGTATCCATCAAGATGGCGAAGGAGCAGGGACTCTCGCTCAACCCGACCAAGATCTCCGGCACCTGCGGCAGACTGATGTGCTGTCTGAAGCACGAGCAGGCGGTCTACGAGGAGCTGCAGAAGATCACGCCGCGCATCGGTTCCATTGTCAAGACACCGAACGGCAAGGGCCGCGTGGAGGATGCAAATCTCATCACCGGCATGCTGCGCATCAAGCCCGACAAGGAGGACGATGTGCCCTATTCCGTAAACCGTGCGGATGTGGAGATCCTGCGCGAGGGCAAGAACCGCATCAGCAAGGAAGAGCGCGAGCTGCGCAAGCTTGAGGACAAGTAATTGTGCAGCATGCACAAAATGTTCAACGGTGTTTGGTGAAAAATGCGGAACTTGTATAAAAATCCTTGACATTTCGCGAGTAGGATGCTATAATAGAACTATCATAAATCCTACATCCTTATTATTTTTGGGGCGGGTCCGATCGGATCCGTCTTTTTTTGCTGCGAGGAGGGGTGCACTCAGAGCTGCCCACAGCTAACGCACGCCCTATGGGTGCCCCTGACCCACCCTACGGGACGCCTGCGGTGCCTCCCTAAAGGGAGGGGGAATTTCGTAGGGCGCTGACGCGCCCTACCCCGTCCTGGGGGCAATCGCTTCGCTCGCCCCCAGACCCCGCCATATTCGAATGGTTTTTGCAGCAAGGGGTGGGGCATCCCCCCCACATTCTCCCCACGCCCACAAAAAAACGCTGCACCGGACGGTGCAGCGTTTCTGTATTATTCCATAATGTAAGTGAAGTCGAGCAGGTACTCAGTGATCGTGGTCCATTCAGCCTCGGACACGCCGTACTTGCCGTCGGAATCAAAGATGATCTCAACATTGCGTGTGATCGGAGCCTTGTAGCCCATGTTGTCCGCATAGCCGTTCAGGATCTCCAGCAGGCCGACTGCGTAGCCTTCCTCCAGCTCCTCATCGGAAGCGGATTCATCGGCATTCTCCCAGTACTCCACATAGTAGTCCAGCATATCATCCTCGGAAGCTTCCCAGAAATTGATCGGCTCGATGATGACCGGAACCTTGTAGGTCTTGCCTTCCTTCACAGCGTCATTGACGGTGTACTTGGTCTTTTCGAAGAGCTTTCTTGCGAGTTCCTCATAGCCGGCAGCGGTCTCCTCGGAAATATATTCCGGATACACCTCGTAGTAGGTGTAAATCGCCTCCGTCATGTAGTCAACGCCCTCTTCATAAGCCTTCTCGGCATCCTCCTTGGTGGTGTCCACCTGCTTGAGGTACTCGGTATGCTCGTTTCTGTAGGTGCTGTCCATTACTGCCTTCACATACTTGGTGTAGGTCTCCTTTGCCTGACAGCCGGTCAGGGCAGTACCCATTACGACGACAGCTGCTGCTGCCGCAATCTTCTTCATCATGTGCATCTTCCTCCTGTGATTTTTTAGCATTACTATTTTAGTTTACCACAAAATGCCGGATTTGTCAATTGTTTTCTCGAGAAACATGACAGATCCGGCGTGATTGCATCTTATTCGGCAGCCTCGGTCGTTTCCTCAGCAGCCTCCGCGTCGCCTGCATCCTCGGGTGCGGACATCGTCAGCGGAATGGAGTTGCCCTCCTCGTCGTAGAAGGTGATGTTGTCGATGTAGAGGTTGGAGGCGTTGCCCATGCCCCAGCGCATGATCTGCACGAATACCTCTTCCATGGTGGCATCCCACTTCTTGCCGCCGGAAGCCAGCAGGAACTTGAACTCGGCGTGTGTGAAGTCGGAGCGCTCAAGCAGATAGCAGTTGCTGCCTGCATCGGAGAACTCGGAGAAATCGTACCACTTGCCGTCGGCAGTCATGGTACCGCCGCCGCCGCCGACCCAGCCGGGCGCCTTGGTGTTCACGCCGTCCTCATTGACATAGAGATCCGCGGTCGCCTCTGCGCAGACATCGAAGCCGATGCTGTACACGCACTCGATCTGTTCGGGGGTGAGCAGCTGTGTGACGTCGATCTTCACCTTCTGCACGGATGTGGACAGATTGTCCGCATTGGTGGAGGTGTCGGTGAACTTGAGCATGTAGTTGTTGTCGATCTGGACAACGGACAGCTCGCCCTCTGCGCTGGCATCATCGTCCACAACGACGCTTGCAAAGGAAAAATTGCCGTCCGCGAAGGTCACTGCATTCGGATCGGAATCCGGAAATGCTGCATTGGTGGGGATGACCTCTTCTTCGGTCTCGCCCTCGGTCACCTCTGCGGCAGCCGCCTCGGTCGCAGCGGCGGTCTCTGCTGCGCTCTCTGCGGAATCCTCTGTCTTCTTGTCACCTCCGCAGCCGGTCATGCAGAGCATGGCAGCGAGCAGCGGAAGCATCATCTTTCTGAATTTCATAGCGATTACCTCAATTCTTACCCAAATATATTCGTGTTAAAAAATGCCCCCTGAAACAGAGGGCATTTTTGTATCATCGTGGTGAATGATTACTTGTTCTTCTTAGCGGTTACAACGACAGCTGCGCCAGCTGCTGCTACAGCTGCAACGAGAGCTGCTACGCCAGCATCACCGGTGTTGGTGTTGGTGGTGGTAGTTGTGGAAGTTGTGGAAGTAGTGGTGGAAGTAGTGGAAGAGGTGGTAGAGCTGGAGTCAGCTGCGGAGCTGGAATCAGCTGCGCTGGAGGACTCTTCTGCTGCAGAGGACTCTTCCTCGGGAGTGCTGGACTCTTCAGGCTGGGACTCTTCGGGAGTTTCAGTAGTTACATTGGAAGTACCCTCAGCGCCGGTACCGGAAACGGTGAACAGAACCTTAACCTGGGATGTGATATCGCAGTCAGCGATTACGTTTGCACCTGTGCCGGTCCAGTCATCGTTCAGGAAAATTCTTGTAACGCCGGGCTTGTCGCCGCCTTCATAGAAAGCAGTGTTGATATATGCAGTGGAGAGATCCTCGATCTGAACGCCGTCAACCCAAACCTCATCGAGAGTAACAGCGAGGTTCTCAAATGTATCAGTTGTAAAATTATCAACGCTTGTGGGGTAAACAACAACGGACAGGAACCAGCTGTTGCCGGTATTTGTAGCAGCTGCAAGATCCCATGTCAGCTCATACTGCGCATCGCCGTCAACGGAAACCACGTTAACACCTGCGTTATCGCCTGCATCCCAGTTCAGCTCTGTACCAAAGGTACCGATCAGATATGCCTGGCCGAGCTCATCAGCTGCGCTTGCAGAGAATGTCATTGCGGACATGCCAACTGCGGAAACTGCCATTGCGGACAGAACTGCGATCATATTCTTCATCTTCATAGTAATCTTCTCCTTTTATTCTGTGAATTCAAGCATACTGCGTCATGCGCAGGCCTATTTCTGGCGGTGGACCCACCAATGCTTATACTCATTATACCATACCGAAGCCAAAAAGTCCATTGCAATTATTCATAAAATTGCCCCTTGGTTTTTGTTTATTTTCTATAGTTTTTGCCGCTCGATTTTGTCACATCCGCTGTTTCTGCAAGCACCGCGGCGTGCTGCAGGCCGTAGTACGCCATCAGGGCGATCCACGGTGCGCTCAGGCGCTCGCCGCTGACGGCGATCGGAACGGCCGGCGGACAGGGTACCTGCACGGCGGCGCAGACCCTTCCCTCCGCCTCGGAGAGGGGGACGATCTCCGCCGGAGCGAGGGCGGTATCGCGCAGACTGCACACCTGCGCCATGGGTTCCGGCAGGGCAGGGATCTCGGCAGGCGGCGCAGGGGAACACGCTGCGAGGGCTTCGGCAAGTCCGGCATAGTCCGCGTCCGTCAGCGACGGCGAGAGCAGCAGCACGACGTGGCTTTCATCCGCATGCTCGCACTCGACACCGTGCGCGCGCAGTTCATCCGCAAGGCGGTTCCCCGCGGCGCGGATCGTCAGGTGCAGGGGGTCATCCCCCGTGAAGTCATATTTTCCAGCAAACTGTCCGCGCAGACGGATGCCGCCCTGCGCGGCGCGCCGGATGGCGGTTTTTCCCTCTCTTTCGAGGAAATCCGTGCAGTACTCCATCGACTGCATGATGAGATACGACGGGCTTGTCGAGCCGAAGAGCTGCATGTACCGCTTCATCTCCGCCTCCTGCCCTGTCTGACGGCAGTGCAGCCATGCCGCACCCGTCAGGGCGGGGAGCATCTTGTGCGCCGAGTCACAGCAGTAATCCGCGCCGAGCGCGATCGGGTGACGGTTCTCCTCCAGAAACGCCAGATGCGCGCCGTGGGCATTGTCCACCAGCAGCGGTGCGCCCCAGCGGTGCGCGATCGCCGAGAGCGCCGGAATATCCTGCAGGTTCCCCAGATAATCCGGAGAGGTCACATACACGCAGGCAGGCGTTCCCTGCGCGGCAAGCTCCTGCAGTGCGGTCTCGAAATCCGCCGGATGGTACGTCCCTGAGACGATGCCGCCGCTGCGCGGAAAGACCCAGCGCACCGCAAGTCCCAGCAGCACCGCGGCATTGAGGAAGGCGCGGTGGACGGTCCTCGCGGCAACGACCGTCCTGCCCTCGGCGCGCATCCGCGCGAGCATCGCCTGGATGCAGAGCGTGGAGCCTCCGGCGCTCCAGCAGCAGCTTCCGCTGCCATAGACGGCGGCGGTGCGCTGTTCCGCTTCGCGCAGGATCCCCTCGGCTTCGAACAGGCTGTCCGCACCGCAGATCTCGGTGATATCATTTGCATAGGCATGGTGCAGCGCTTCGGCACCCTCCGGCGCGTTCCCCTTATGGCCGGGCATGTGCGCGCGGATTTTCCCTTCGCTGCGGTAGTTTTCTAAAAATTCGGTAATAGGCATGGAATGCATTGCAAATTCCCCCTTGACAAATCGGATTTTTTGGTGTAGAATAGAAAACAGAACATTTGTTTCTGTTTGGGGCAGGAGTGAATGTTCTGTTATTTCAGCACAAAACAGAACATACGTTCTAAAACGAACGGGGACCCCGAAGGAGGGGTTCCCTGCAATTAGGGAGGCGATTTCATGCAGGCCATGATCGGAGAGTACAAAAGGGGTAGGGAGCTGCTGTCGGGGCGCATTCACGAGCTGACGCGTGAGCTTGCGGAAAACAAGCAGCTGAAGACAAAGGAACGCGAGAAGCTGGAGCTGCGGCGCGAGCTGCTGATCGCCGAGCGCACGGACATGCTGCACGCGATCGTCAGCATGGAGGAACACCACCGCATCGGGGAGGTGCGCGCATGAGGAAGGAGCCGGTATACAAGACCTTCGACAAGCGTTTCCTGCGGAAGGTAGCGCGCAGCGCGGACAGCAGCAGCAAGCATCTGCGGCTTGCGTATGCGGCGCTGGAGCGTTCGCTGAGCCAGGAGCTGACACCGCGGCAGGGGCAGCTGGTGTATCTCTATTATTTTGACAGGCACAGCGTACCGGAGATCGCGCAGATGCTGTGCCGCGACAAATCGACCATTTACCGCACGCTTCGCCGTGCCACACGGCGGCTGCGCTCGGGCATGCAGATCTATTTTGATGCGATGCATTTACTGCCGGAGAACTGATCGGCAGAAAAAAGATCCCTCACCGGAATTTCCGGTGAGGGATCCGTCTCTGGTTGGGATAGGTGGATTCGAACCACCGAATGACGGAGTCAAAGTCCGTTGCCTTGCCGCTTGGCTATACCCCAATCGGAAAACTACATTAAGGCAATACCGAACAAAGGACAGTGCGTCAGATGTGCAGCAGATTTTTCGTCAGATTATCCAAAAATTCCGCGGGCATACTGCCGTATGTCAAGGAATTTTTGGGCGAGCTGACGGAAAAGATGCAAACAGATGACGTGCTGAGCCGTCAGGCGGTCTTTGTGCGGTGTTGCCTTAATAGTATAGCATATTTTCGGGGACTTGTCAAGTTCCGCACCGCCTGTGCGGTACGGTCATAAACTGATAGAGGGGCGCGTGTCGTCCCCGAAGTCGGCGCGGCATGCTGTATAATTGCAGGGCGCCGTGCCATAATAACAGCAAAGAAGTGCAACAGCCGAAATATAAAGGAGTGTTTGTATGTCAGTGAAACGCGGTGAAATCTATTATGCGGATCTGAGTCCCGTGGTGGGCTCCGAGCAGGGTGGGATCCGGCCGGTACTTATCGTACAGAACGATGTGGGCAACCGGCACAGTCCGACCGTCATTGCGGCAGCCATCACGAGCCGTCTTGACAAAGCCAAGCTCCCGACGCACATTTCGCTGGAGGCGGCGTCCTGCGGCCTTCAGAAGGACAGCATCGTGCTGCTGGAGCAGATCCGCACCATTGATAAAAGGCGTCTGAAGGACAGGATGGGAGCGCTTGATCCCACGGCGATGACGCGCGTGGACAACGCCCTGTCCATCAGCTTCGGGCTGCATTGAATGAGGGGTGGGGGGCTTCTCAAAGCTTGCCCTCCCCCTAACCCCCTCCCTAAAGGGAGGGGGGGTTTTTTAGGAGGGTGCTGCCGCACCCTCCACCCGCCCTGGGAGCTTTGCTTCGCTCGCTCCCAGACCACATAGGAACAAAAATGCTTCCCCGTGATCCGGAGGAGGGTTAGGGGGGGCGCCCGAAGGCGCACGTTATCATCGCCCTATCAACAACAAAAAGGCTTCCCCATCGGGGAAGCCCTTCTTCTTATTCCGTCACGACCGTATACATCTGCGCGGCATCCGCCTTTGTCGCATGCTCGGAAACCACCAGCACGCGCACCTTGACGGGACGCACGCCCATCTGGATCTCGATGATGTCATCCGGCTTCACATCGTAGGAGGCTCTTGCCACCTTGCCGTTGACCATGACCTTTCCGGCATCGCATGCTTCGTTGGCAATGGTACGGCGCTTGATGAGCCGGGAATTCTTCAGATACTTATCCAGGCGCATGCGCTTAGTCCTTTGCGCTTACCGCATCCTTGAGGCCTCTGCCTGCCTTGAAGGCCGGTGCCTTGCCGGACGGCAGCTGCATGCGCTCGCCGGTGCGGGGATTGAGGCAGACCTTCTCACTGCGGTCCCTTACCTCAAATGTACCGAAACCGGTCAGCACGACCTTCTCGCCGGTGGCGAGGGTGTCGCGGATGGTGTCGAAGATATAGTTCACAGTCTCTTCTGCTTCCTTCTTGGTGCAGCCGCTGTGCTTTGCGTACTTTGTGATCAGTTCAGACTTAGTCATGTTCTTGTTCCTCCAGTTTGTTCTTCTGCTCTGCCTGACGGAACTGCTCCTTGGCGTCGTCCCAGTACACGTCCAGCTCCTCGAGCGTGAGGTCGGGCATGTTCTTTCCGTCCGCGCGGACGAGCTGCTCGGTAGCGGCAAAGCGTTTTGTAAATTTGTTGGTTGCTTTTGTCAATGCCTGTTCAGCGTCAATTCCGAGATGTCTTGCAGTGTTGACACAGGAGAAGAGCAGGTCTCCCAGCTCCTCTTCCATCATGGCGGTATCGCCGTCAGTGATGGCCGCCTGCAGCTCCGCGCGTTCTGCACGGACGCAGTCGAAGGCAGCTGCCGCGTCGCCGAAATCCATTCCGGCTCTTGCAGCTCTCTTGCCGACCTTCTGGGCGCGGCTCAGTGCCGGCAGGGACTTTGCGACGCTTTCGAGCGTATCGGCATAGGTCTCCTGTCCCTTGGTCTCCTTTTTGATGGCATCCCAGTTTTTGAGCACGGTCTCCGTATCCTCGGCCTGCACCTGTGCAAACACATGGGGATGGCGGATGATCAGCTTCTTGCAGATCTCGTCGCAGACATCATCGAAGTCAAACTGCGCTTCTTCCTGCGCCAGAACGCAATGGAACACCACCTGCAGCAGCACATCGCCCAGCTCCTCGCGCAGGAGCGCGGTGTCGCCGAGATCGATGGCCTCGACTGCCTCGTAGGCCTCCTCGAGGAAATCATTGCGGATGGACGCATGGGTCTGCTCCCTGTCCCAGGGGCAGCCGCCCGGACTGCGCAGGAGTCTGACGATCTCACGCAGATCTGCGATCGTATAACGGGATTTCTGTTCAAATTCAACCATATGAGCCTCCTGATGGATGTATCCGATCCGGATCGTATTCCGTCGGGTACCCGTTTGTTTATCTTGCGTCAAGGAAGCCGACCTTGCGGTACACCTTATTGAGGACGCGCTGGGAATAGCGCAGTGCCTCGGCATCGCAGCGGGTGTAGCATTCCTTGAGGTACGCCTTGTCAGCGATGAGCTTTGCATACTCCTCGCGGATGGGAGCCAGATGATCGGCAACTGCCTCACCGACTGCCATCTTGAAGGTGCCGTAGCCCTGTCCCTCGAATTCCTTCACGACCTCATCGATCTTCTTGCCGGTGACAGCGGAGTAGATCGTCAGCAGGTTGTTGATGCCGTCCTTGCCCTCGCGGCAGCAGATCTCTGCCTCGCTGTCGGTCACGGCACGCTTGCACTTGCGGATGATGGTATCCTTGTCATCGAGGATGAGGATGCAGGCGTTGGGGTTGTCATCGGACTTGGACATCTTCTTGGTCGGATCCTGCAGGGACATGACCCTTGCACCGACGGGAGGAATATAGCCCTCGGGAACGGTGAAGGTATCGCCGTAGCGGCTGTTGAAGCGGCGTGCGATGGTTCTTGCAAGCTCGAGATGCTGGGTCTGGTCCGCACCGACCGGTACGAGGTCGGCGTTGTACGCCAGGATATCCGCCGCCATGAGGACGGGGTAATCAAAGAGACCTGCGTTCACGTCATCCGCGTGGCGCTGGCTCTTTTCCTTGAACTGGGTCATTCTGGACAGCTCGCCGAACTGTGTGGAGCAATTGAGCACCCAGGACAGCTCCGCGTGGGTCTTGACATGGCTCTGGATAAAGAGCAGGGACTTGTCGAGGTCGATGCCGCAGGCAAGCAGGAGCGCGTATGCCTCGAGGGTATTGCGTCTGAGCTTTGCCGGCTCGATCTTGACAGTAATCGCATGGAGATCCACCACGCAGTAGATGCAGCGGTAGTCCTCCTGCAGGGGCTTCCAGTTGCGGATCGCGCCGATGTAATTGCCGAGCGTGAAGGTGCCGGTGGGCTGGATGCCGCTGAAGATCAGCTTCTTTTCCTGTGCGGCAGCCGGCTGCTGTACTGCTTCACTCATTCTGCCATGCCTCCCTGGTCACGCATCTGTGCCAGGCGCAGTGCGGTCATCACCTGCTGTGAGAGGTAATGCACAACGCGCTTTTCCTTCGCGTCATCCTTCAGGGTAGCGGGATTGATCTCGGCACGGTAGATACCCTTCTTGGTCATCAGGTACACATACTGGCCCTTGATGGGCAGCGGGTACTGGGAGGTCTTCTTTGCCAGGGGCTTGAGCTGGGATGCATTCACGACCAGATTTCTTGCCGCCTGTACAACGGACTTATACTTTGTGGAAGCGCCGGTGTATTCCGCACCGTTGTTGAAATAGAGGTTGGCTGCACCGTTGATGAAGCAGACCATGGTCACCATTGCGGTGTTGCTCAGGGGCATATCCACGATCACGCCGTATACCTCGTCGGCAGTGAACTTGATGTTCTTGAACTGTGCCGGCGGGATGTGCAGTGCGCTGTTTCTGGTTGCCAGGTATTTCGGTGTCACCGGATACGGATCCAGCGGAGAACGTCTTACGATTGCCATAATTGAAAAATCCTTTCTGTTTTGAAATATGTGTTATTTGTCACGCTTCTGCCGAACGGCATCAGCCGAACATTTCCTTTGTCAGCTTTCCGAGGATCTCCACGCCGCGGTCGATCTGTACATCCGTCGGGGTGGAATAATTCATGCGGAAGGAGGTGGTGTGGTCGGACTCGCTCACCATGAAGGCGCTGCCGGGAACGACCGCGATCTTGTATTCGGATACGGCTCTTGTGCAGAAGCCCATCATATCGCAGTCATCGGGGAGCGTGCACCATACGAACAGGCCGCCCTCGGGACGGGTGAAAGTGATCTTCTTGGAGAAGGTCTCGTCCATGCCGGCGAGCATTCTCTCGCACTTCTGCTTGTAGATGCCGCGGAGCATTGCAAGATGTGCATCGAAATCATACTGCTGCATGAACTGATATGCGAGCATCTGGCCGAAATTGTTGGTCTGCACGTCGGATACCTGCTTGCAGACGACCATCTTCGCGATGACCTCCTTCGGTGCGATGCCGAAGCCCACGCGGATGCCGGGGGCAAGCACCTTGGAGAAGGAGCCGGCGTAGATGACTCTGCCGTCGGTGTCCATGCTCTTGATGGTGGGGACATCCTCGCCTGCAAAGCGCAGGTCGCCGTAGGGGTTATCCTCGAGGATCATGGTGTTGTACTTCTGTGCCAGGGCATAGATCTCCTTGCGGCGTGCAAGGGTCGTGGTCTTGCCGGTGGGGTTCTGGAAGTTCGGGATCACATAGATCAGCTTGGTGTTGGGGTTTGCCTTGAGGGCAGCCTCCAGCTTCTCGGGATCCATGCCATCCTCATCGAGCGGCACGCCGACGAGATTGACATTGTAGGACTTGAAGGCATTGAGTGAGCCGATGAAGCTCGGTGCCTCGCAGATCAGGGTGTCACCGGGGTCGCACAGGGACTTGCAGGCAAGCTCCATGACCTGCTGTGCGCCGGAGGTGATGATCAGGTCCTCGCTCTCCGCCTTGAAGCAGCCCTGAGCAGCCATGCGTGCCTTCATCAGATCGCGCAGGGGGGTATAGCCCTCGGTGATGCCGTACTGCAGCACGGAGATGGGTTCGCCCTGTTCAGGATCGAGCATCCTTGCAGAAATTTCCTTGACGGCGCTGACCGGAAACGCCTCGGGCGCAGGATTGCCTGCGGCGAAGGAAATGACTTCCGGATCGGCGGTATATTTCAGGATCTCACGGATGGCGGACGCCTGAAGATGGGACACCTTTTCAGAAAACGTGTAATTCATGGGGGTTCATTCCTTTTGTGTCAAAATTCCCTGCGTCAGCGGCGGCAATACAATTCTATGCATTTCTGTCCGAACATAGCACATTTTCCGGCGCTGCGGCAGAGTTCCATCCCTATTATACCACATATTTTCCGTTTCGGCAACATAAAAATTGAAAAAAGCAATAAAAAAATATCAATCGGGAAGGGTTGCTATGAAAAAACAGACATTTCTCAAGGGTTCGCTCATTCTCGGCAGCTCCGCGCTGCTCGCAAAGCTCCTCGGCGCGGCGTTCAAAATTCCGCTGACGAACCTCCTCGGCGGCACGGGAATGGGCTATTTCAGCTGTGCCTACGGGCTGTTCCTGCCGCTGTATGCGGTGCTGGTGACGGGACTTTCGACGGCAGTCGCAAAGCTCACGGCGGCGTGTGCAGCAAGGGGCGATCTCGCCGGTGCGCTGCATGTCCGCCGCACGGCAAGGCGGAGCTTTCTGGTGCTGGGACTGCTCGGCTCGCTGCTGGCGGTGCTGGCGGCGCGGCCGTTCGCGATGCTCTCGGCAAAGAGCATGGAGGCGTACCCTGCCGTGCTGATGATCGCGCCGGCGGTGCTGCTGAGCTGTCTGACGGCAGTGGAGCGCGGCTACCACGAGGGTCTGTGCAGCATGTATCCGACCGCCGTCTCACAGGCAGCCGAGGCCCTCGTCAAGCTCCTGTGCGGTCTGCTGCTCTGCCATGCGGTGCTGGAGGCACCCGTGCTGCCGGCGTGGCTTTCCGGCTGCAGCCGGGAGGGTGCCGCGGCGGCGGCGGCAGTCCTCGGCGTGACGCTCTCCACGGCGGCTGGGTATCTGTGCATGCTCCTCTGGAACCGGCGCGCGGTGCGGTCTTCCTCCGCGGAGATGCCCTCCGGACGTCGGACGTTCCGGATGCTGCTGGCGATCATGCTTCCCGCAGCGCTGGGGGCGCTCGTGACGAACCTCACCTCGCTCATCGACCTTGTCACCGTCATGCGCGGACTCGGGGAACTGCTTGCGCAGGACGCGGCTGCCTTCTACGAAAAAAGCCGTCTTTCCGCCGATATCCCCTCGGAGGAGGCCGCCGCATTCGTCTACGGATCGTTCATGGGGCTGTCGGTGACGGTGTTCAATCTGGTGCCGTCGCTGACGAATATGTTCGCAAAGGGCGTGCTGCCCTGCACGGCGCAGGCATGGGCGGCCGGCAGGAAAACGGAGGCCTCCCGGTATGCCGGTCAGGCGCTCCTGCTCACGGCACTGGCGGCAGTTCCGGCGGCATGCGGCATGGCGGCACTGCCGGAGGGCGTGCTGCTGTTCCTGTACCCTGCGCGCAGTGCGGAGGTCGCGGCGGCGGCGATGCCGCTGCGGTATCTTGCGCCGGGGGTGATCTTCCTGTGCCTGAGCTTTCCCGTGTTCAGCCTGCTGCAGGCGATCGGGCGCGCGGATCTTCCGGTGAAGATCATGCTGCCGGGCGTGGCGGTGAAGCTCCTGCTGAACCTGACGCTCCTGCCGCGGTACGCGCTTTCCGGCGCGGCGATGGCGACAACGGCCTGCTACGGGGTGATCTTCGTCCTGTCGATGCACTGTCTGCGACGGCAGCTTCCGCTGGAACGGGGGCTTTGCGGCATGCTGCTGAAAACGCTGTACGCCGGAGGGATGTGCGCGGCGGCGGCATGGCTCGTGTACACGAATGCCCCCCTCGGGCAGCGCGGCGCGCTCCTGCTCGCGGTGCTGACGGGTGCCGCAGTCTACGGCGCACTGCTCCTTGCATCGATGGGGAGGGAGCTGAGGGGGGCGGTGGCGGCCTCCGCTCCCTGCCGCGGCAATTCCGGCGCATAGCAAAAACCGCCCGTTTCCATAACGGGCGGTCAGTCTGTCGAAAAAGTCCCGTCCAGCCACTGCGCCTCTGGCGCAGGGCTGG
>CAYYIT010000026.1:1786-31253 GCA_964472035.1 uncultured Ruminococcus sp. | reverse complement strand
AGCCCTGCGCCAGAGGCGCAGTGGCTGGACGGGACTTTTTCGACAGACTGAGCCCTGACCGAATATATCGGTCAGGGCTTTGTTCATTCGCCAAGTGCTGCAAGCGTTTGCTCCAGCACCTCAAAATACTGCGCAAAGGTCTTGCGGCAGCAGAGGGGATCGAGGATCCGCACGCCCTCCGTGCGCAGTCCCGTCAGCGCAAAGGACATCGCAACGCGGTGATCCTCGAAGGTTTCGATCTCGCAGCCGCAGGGACTTCCGGGATGGATGGTCACGCTGTTTTCGGTCGCTTCCGCACGGATGCCGAGTGCTGCGAGGTTCTCCGTGATCGCACGGATGCGGTCGCATTCCTGCAGACGGATGTGTCCGATGCCGGTGATGGTCACGGGCGCATCCGCAAAGGGGGCAATCGCCGCAAGCGTCAGCGCCTGATCGGAAAATGCCGACATATCCACCGTAAATCCCCCGCGGAGCCTTCCGCCCTGCGGACCTGTCACACGGATCTCCTCATCGGGCGTGTCCATTCCCTGCAGGGTGCAGCCCATCTTTTCCAGAACACGCAGGAATTCCGTGTCACCCTGCAGCATGCGGCTGCTCACGCCCTTCACTGTCACCGTTATACCAAGCACTGCGGCAAGCGCGTAGAAATACGCCGCTGCGGACATATCCGGCTCGACGGCATAGTCCTTCGCAAGGTAGCGGTCGCTGCCGCCGAGGACATAGCGGATGCCGCCGTCATCTGTTTGTTTCACTGCATTGACGCCGAAATCCGCCATCATCGCAGCCGTCAGATCCACATAGCTCAGACCATGGGAGCCGTTTACGCGGATCTCCGTCGGCGCTGAGAGCGTGCCGGCCGCAATGAGCAGCGCACTGAGAAACTGCGAGCTTTTGTCGATATTCACAGTAAAGCAGGCCGGAAGCGTTGCGCCTGCACCGGTAATTTTCAGCGGAAAATGCCCCTCCGCCTCCAGGCATTCCACGCCTGCGCCGGCATTGCGCAGTGCCTCGATGAGCGGCTGCATGGGACGTTTTTTCATCTGCTCGGAGGAATTCACGGTGTATTCCCCATCGGAAAACGCCAGCATGGCAACGAGGAATCTCGCCGCGGTACCAGCACTGCCAACGTAGATCTCCGCATTTTTGTTCGGGATCCGACCGCCGAAGCCCGTGATCGTGATGTCACTGCCAAGCGCACCGTCCGGCGTTTCCTCCACCGGAAACCCAAGCATCTGCAGGCAGTCAAGAAAATGCCTTGCATCCTCACTCGTCAGGCAGCCGCGCAGGGTGCTCGTCCCCTCCGCCATTGCCGCAAGCAGCAGTGCTCTGTTCGTGATGGATTTTGAACCGGGTACGCAGACCTGTGCGGCTGCGCTGCTCGGATAGGATGTCCCCCTGAACGGGATCTCGTATACATTCTGTTCCATAATTTCCTCCGCTGTAATGGGATATTTCCTACTTATTATAGCACATCCCTCGCCCGAATGCAAGATACGCGGCGCAAAGGATCACCACATGCCTTCGTGCAGCACCGCGCGCATGCGTCGGATGGACTTGTCCTCATCCTGTGTGATCGTGATCTGTTCCTTCGTCACCGCCATGCGCAGATCCTTGCCGTTTGTGTCACAGGAGAACTCCGCCTGAAAGCACCACGGAAGCCCCCGTTCCTCCGCTTCGGTGACACTGGCATTGAGAATATGCCGGAACTCCTGCGAACGGTAGCTGGAGCGGATATTGAAGTACAGCCTTCCCTCCTCATAGGCGATCAGCTTCACGATCGCGTTTTCTGCGAATTCCTCCACAGGCAGCTCCAGAAAACCGCAGACGAACTGCAGCGCAGACCGATGCTGACGGGCAGTGAAGAACCGTTTCTTTTTCTTCGTTTCCGTATCCAGAACCCAGGTATGGTAGAGGGCCTGATAGACCACGGTGTCGTCGTTCAGATAACAATGGCGGCCGATGTTGATATGGGGATTGACGACCTCCCCGGTCGCTCTGTCATACCACATGAAAAACGTGTCGTTGTGCGTCCAGTGGATGAAGTCGATGCGCTTGTCCGTAACATGCAGCGCCACGCCGTTCTTCTTGATGCCGGAATGCTTGAACAGAACGGTGACCTCTCCGCTTTGCAGATCCAGCACGGCAATTTTGTTGCCCGTATTGAAGTACAGCTCGTCCCCGTCAAAGCACAGATCACCATAGCATTCGCCCTTATAGACCTGTTTCTGCTCCCCCGTTCTGAGATCGCCGATGTAGATGTTTGCATTCTTTGTGATCTTGTAATCCGCACCATTCGGGCGGAATTCCTGCGTGTACCATGCAGCCCTGCCGTCCTGCACAGCGACCTCCTGCACGCTTGTATGTGCCTCGATCGGGATCTCCGGATCACGGCTTGACCAGTGCCGTCCGCCCGCACTGACACCCCATCCCAGCAGGGAGGGCCGCGGTGCCTCCGCATGCGCCTCGAAGGAACAGCAGTTTTCCTCCGTTTCGATGTGCAGGGTCGTGTCTTCGATATACCAGTTCATATGGCTGCCGCCTCCTTGGAAATTCGTTATGTCTATCATAGCACGGGTGCTCCGTTTTGTCAAGAAAATGCGTTCTCCCCCTTGACAAGTGCAGCATTCTGTGCTATACTGATATCGCAATATGAGAATAGTGGAGGAACATCATGGAACAGCTGCTGAAGGTACTGACGGATCCCATCTCGAACCGCATTCTGCAGAAACTGCGGATCCGCGGCAAACTGACGATCGCCGAGCTGCGCGCGGAATGCCCCGATATCCCGAGAGCAACGCTCTACCGCAGGATGGAGCGGATGCTTGCGGCCGGTGCGGTGCGCATTGCCGAGAGCCGCAAGGTCCGCGGACAGACGGAGCATTGCTACGCCGTCGGCACCATGTGGATCCGCACGCCGGATTCTGATGAGGACAGCCGCACACTTGTGAGCTGCAGCCTCATGCGGATCATGTCGCTGTACAACCAGTATTTTGAAAGCGGCGATGTGGATGTCAGCCGTGACAGACTGTTTCTGACAAACTACAATATTGCGCTGAGTGACGCGGATTTTTCCGAGATGCTGCAACGCATTTTTGACATCGTAGACAGCTACCAGAACCGCCAGCAGACGGAGGATGCAAAACCGCGCAACCTCTTCCTGCTGTCCGCACCGGAAGGAGAGACACATGAATAAGAACAAACAAGCCATTCTTTACCCCGATCATCCCGACGGCATCTACCGCTACGAACTGCCCGTCATCGGCGGCATCCGACAGTACATCCAGATCCGCGGCAGGAACAAGCACAATCCCGTGCTGCTCTTCCTTCACGGAGGACCGGCGGCGGTGCTGTCCGGCGTTACTCACGTTCTGCATGCCGGCTGGGAGGAGCACTTCACCGTCGTGAACTGGGACCAGCGCAATGCCGGCAGGACCTATTTCGCCAACAAGGAACGCGCCATGGAGATCTCCAAAACCGGCACCATGGATGATTTCGTACAGGACATCCACGAGATCATCGCCTATCTGCACACCGTTCTTGACTTTGAAAAGATCATCCTGATGGGCTTCTCATGGGGTACCGCCATCGGTGCGGAATACGCGAAGCGCCATCCCGAGAACCTGCACTGCTTTGTCAGTGTCGGACAGCTCGTCAATTACCGCAGCGGCATCACCTTCACCTGCGAGAAGCTCCTCACACTTGCGCCGGAGGGCAGCGCGGATGCCAGAAAGATCCGTAAGATCCTCGCCGACATGCCGGAGACTTTTTCGTGGAATGCCATGGGCTGGATGCGGCCGTTCCTGCCGCTGTGCGGAAAATACATCATCAAGCACGCAAAGCGCACACCCTTTATGAAGATCCTGCGCTCCCCCTTCTGGACCTTCCGCGAACGACTGGCCTCCATGCTCCCGAATTACGCGGTGCAGGAACAGCCGATGGTGACGATGCTCTCCTACGATTTCCGGAAGGATCTGCAGTTCGGCGTGCCGGTGCTCTTCCTCTTCGGCACGGAGGAAACCGTCTGTCCGTCGGAGCTCGTGCAGGAACACTTCGCAGAGATCACCGCGCCGAAAAAGCAGCTCACCGTCATTCCGGAGGCAGCCCACTGCTGCTTCTATGACCAGCCGGAGGCGTTCATGACGGCGCTGCGTGGTTTTCTCGGAACCATTGAAACAGAGAAAGGAGAATCCCCATGCTGACAATACAAGCCACACCTGAAATGGTTGCAGAATGGAAGGCGATCTGGAAGGCGCACCGCCACGATCTGCAGCCGAACCGCAGAAGCGGCGCAGAGCTGATCGCTTACCTGCAGTCGCATTACGATGCGGACGAATTCCGCGATCCCTATGCGGACAGCATCGTCAGCGGCAATATCACGGACAATCCCCACAGCGCCGCCAAGCTTCCGGAGGGCATGCAGCCAAGGCCCCGCACCTTCCGTCTCCGCAGCACGCAGCGCAACGCGCGGCTTTTTGCGGAGGATCCGATCTACAAATACCACGACAGCATCCTTGTCGGGATCGATGAGGTGACGGGGGAATTCCATGTGGAGCTGAGCGTACTGCTCTGGGACGAGCTGTTTGCCTTCCGCGGACTGGACGAGGCGGATCTTGCAAACTGCTATCTCGTGGCGGAATATCTGGCGTGCAGGGAAAAGCAGCAGGAAAACAAAGTGAGGTAGGAACCATGCGGATCGAACACATTGCAATGTATGTCAGCGACCTCGAAGCGACGAAGGATTTTTTTATCCGGTATTTCGGCGCCGCCGCCAATGCCGGCTACCACAATCCCACCACGGGGTTCCGTTCCTATTTTCTGGAATTCGGGGACGGCGCGCGGCTTGAGATCATGAACCGCCCCGACATGGGCGATCCCCCGAAGCAGCCGTATGACACGGGCTACCGCCACATTGCGTTCAGTGCAGGCAGCCGCGAAGCAGTGGATGCACTGACGAAACAGCTGGCGCGCGACGGATTCTCCGTCATCAGCGGTCCCAGAACGACCGGCGACGGCTACTACGAAAGCTGCATTGTCGGCATCGAGGGGAATCTGATCGAAATCACCGTATAACCAAAACATCCCGGACTTCTCACAGCATCGAGAAATCCGGGATGTTTTTTATTGTTCAGGGCCGGACGGTTTCTCCTCCGGCAGGAAGCCGTCAAAGATCAGGATGCCAAACACGTCCCCTGCCGCGTCAAGTTCCTCCTGACTGCGCAGCGTCCATGCGGCATTTACGGGATCGTACAGCCTCCGGCACAGCCGGAACGCCACGTCCTTCCGGCGCTTGTGGTCATACGAAATAAAATCCGGAGCGGTCAGAAAATTGCACAGCAGATTGGAGAACAGGATACTTCCAGGCAGCGTCCTGCACACTCTGCTTGGGCTTGGCGACAACAGGCCTCTGGGGATCCGCGGACTGTGCATTCTGAACCAGCGCAGCACCAGCGGATGGAATGTCTGAATGCCGACATTTCCCTCGTAGCACCGCAGCTGCCGGTCGGTCAGCACGGAGGCAAGCCGCCAGTTTCCGCGCGGTTTGATCTCCACGATCAGCGGGACCGCACCATGCACCAGTGCCAGAACCTCGCTAAGCAGCGGGATCCTCTCACCCGTGTCCAGCAGCGAAAGCGTGCGCAATTCATCGTAAGTGAGCGACTGCACCGTCCTGTCGTCGCCGCACATCCGGCGAAGGGTCCTGTCATGGAACACAACGAGCTGATGATCGGCAGTCAGCTGCACATCCAGTTCGATGCCATACCCTGCTCCGACCGCGTCTGCAAAGGCAGGGATCGAATTTTCGGGAATGTCCGCAGTATTATATAATCCGCGGTGCGCGATATATGTCCTGCAAAACGGCGCAAGCGCACCGCGCCGTTCCGTATTCGGCCGAAGCGCCGCAAGATAGCCGATGACTGTCAGCGAAACGATAATAAGCAAAACAACGTACAGCATTCCATCCCCCCCTGCTTCCCATGATCACGGTGAATCACTATGTTAGTCATACTAATCCCCATTGTCTATTGGGGTTTTGGGGATTAGTATCAGTATACCACAGATCATGCGAAATTGCAATAGAATCCTCACGTTTCAGTGATGCTGACTATTTTTTCGCAAACCCCTTGACAGCGAAGCGAAATTCGCTTATAATTAAGCTAATAACAATTAGCCTGAGAGGTGATAGCATGCATACCAAGAAACGAATACTGGACGAAGCACTTAATTTGTTCTCAGAAAGAGGCTACGGCAATGTGCATGTCGCGGAGATCGCGGAGGCCGTGGGGATCAAAGCACCTTCCCTTTACAAGCACTACAAAAGCAAACAGGATATCTTCAACGCCATTCTTGACGAGATGAAAAACAGCTACGACAAGCAGGCGGCTTCGCTTGCGATGAACGGCAATGATGCTTCCGCCGATGCCGAGATCTTCTCAGCGGTTTCCAAGGACGGGCTTGTGAAAATGGGAATGGGATTGTTCATGTACTTCCTTCACGATGCGTATGCGCAGAAATTCCGGAAGATGCTGACTGTTGCGCAGTTCCAGCATCAGGAGCTTGCACAGCTTTTCACAAAGCAGTATGCCGATGATCCGCTTTCCTATCAATCGGCGATGTTTTCGATGCTTTCTGCGAAGGGCGTGCTGAAAGAAGAAGATCCGAATGTCATGGCACTGCAATTTTACGCGCCGATATGGATGCTTCTGACAATGTGCGACAGAGAGCCACACCGTGAAGCGGAAGCGACAGTGCTGCTTGAACAGCACATCGGACAGTTCAGCAGAATTTACAGCAAGGAGGAGAACAGATGAAAATCACAGTGATCCACGGGCAGAGCCACAAGGGTTCCACCTACCATATCGCAAAACAGCTTTGCGACAAGCTGGAGGGGGAAGTGACGGAATTCTTCCTGCCGAACGATTTTGACTGTTTCTGCAAGGGCTGTACTGCTTGCTTCACAGATGAAACCACATGTCCTCATTACGAGCATCTCAGACCCATTACGGATGCGATCGACGACGCAGATGTGATCCTTCTCACAAGCCCCGTATATGTGATGCATGCCACGGGCGCAATGAAAGCCTTTTTAGACCATTACGGATACCGATTCTTAGTGCACCGTCCCGAAGAAAGGATGTTCCAAAAGCAGGCGGTATGCATTTCGACCGCCGCAGGCGCAGGAATGGGCAGCACCATAAAGGATATGGCGGACAGCACATTTTTCTGGGGAATTGCCAAGACATACAAGCTTGGCGTTGCCGTTATGGAAGCACACTGGGAGAAGGTAAAACCGGACATAAAGCAGAGGATCGATAAGAAGACGACTGCTCTTGCAAAGAAGATCTCAAGACGATGCGGCAGCGTAAAGCCCGATATGAAAACGAGAGGATTTTTCACAATTATGGCCATGATGCAGAAAAACGGCTTCAATCCCGCCGACGTGGATTACTGGAGGGAAAAAGGCTGGACAAGGGGAAAACGTCCGTGGAAATAGCAAAAAGTGAGCTGTCTCATGGCAGCTCACTTTTGTTGATCCATTGTTGATGTTCCGCTTATTCCCACTCGCTACAAGTTTTTTCACACTCCACACATGTGGTGATTATACGTACCTGTCAGTACGCAGCTTAATATTATATACACCTGATACACTGATTTTTTGCGAAAATTCGTATCACAAACAGTATCACAGTGACATCAGTGCATATTGAGCGGAATCTGTTGCCGGGAATTTATGCAGAATAATTTTTGAGATAAAAAGCGATGGCTACTCAAAATAATCTGTGTAGCGGTTTATCACTTTCATCTCCCTGTAATTCAGAAAAACAACTTCTGATTTGTTCCTTGAATACTTTCTAATTATAGCATATTACTTGGCAAAAGTCAATATTTTATCGAGAAGCCTCTTGTCGATTCAGGGGATAGAGTGACGTGTTGAGTCTGATTTTGTGCCGAAAATTAGGGAAATAGGCGGATTTACAAAAGAAATCTCTGAAAATATGCGTTTTTCTTGATAGGCAGCGTAAACTATCATCTCGACATTTCAGCCGAACCACTTAGGTTAACAATTCATCAACCGCTTTAAGATCAAGCAGATAAAAAGAACGATTGCCTTGTTTATTGGTTATCAGCAGTTCTTCGGGAATCCGTTTCAGCCTTGAACGGACAGTATTATACGACACTCCCATTTCATATTCAAGCTCTTTCTGAGAAATTCCCATATTGGAAAACAATGCTGCCTGAATCAGATAGTCGTATAATTGGCACATGCTTTCATCATCGGCATTTGGTAACTGTGTTATCAGATTGATATAGTGCATGAGTTTTTCTGAACGCTCTGATAAAGCCTGATAAAGCTGCCGCATAGAAATATCCACGATTTCCAGAAACATTTCTGCAAAGGGTGTCAGATCACCCCTGTTATTATAATGATTGCAGATTTTAAAGGCTTCATAGTATTGGTTGATATGTTCCTTTATTGTAAAGGAAATTCGATAGCCAATCAGTTTGTTCAGATTCTGAGAAAGCATATAGCTGCTAATAAAACGGCTGGTACGTCCATTGCCATCATAAAACGGATGGATATATCCGAATAAATAATGGAATACAGCTATTCGCAGCAAGAAATCATAATTACTGTCATTCAAGAAATCAAGTGATTTTTTCATAACAGATATAATTTCCGATTCGGGATAAAGTCCATCATGGATCTTTTTACCTGCAGGAGAGTAAACGCCAACATCACTTTTGCGGAAAATCTTTCCGTCAGGCAGATCGCCTGGGTCAGTGGCTTGTATTTCTTCATAGAAAATATCATCATACATCTTGCGGATATCTTCAGGAGTCTGAAGCGATAGAGTTTCGTTTTTCATCAATAAAACATATTTTTTTACAAGTCCCACAAACCTTTCACGCTTATTGTTTTTTGATAAGTCCTGTAAGATTTCGCTGATTTCCTTTCGTGTGCTATGCACGCCCTCTATATTGTTTGTCAGCACGATTTCATCAATCAGACAGCGCTGCCCGAATTGCGACAGAGCGATTCCGGGAAGATTATTGCAAATCCGATTGATCGAATTATTCGTACGTTCAATAGAAATAATCAGCTTGAATATTTCAGCAGACTCACAGATAAACGCAGCGTGTTCCCCGATTTTTATATCAAGATGAATTGTGTTTTCGTCGTTAAAGCGTTTATCATACTCAGCCTTAAAAGCCGATGGGTCTGCATAGAACAACTTGTATAATGTTTTTTTACCCACTTTTAGCACCTCGCAATTCAGAAACCATTTTTCAAAATTTGATTGTATTTGAAATCTCTACTCCAATTGTAACCTATAACTTCTCAAAAGTCAAGGGTTTTTGAGAAGTATCCTGTCGATTTTAGGGATAACTTTTCAAATTTTTATAATTTTGCGGCAGACTTGCAGGTCTGCCGTTTTTTATTTTCCCTCCTGAAAAGGTGCCTATTAATTAAGGGAAGATATAAATTTGATATATAAAATATGCCGTCAAAAATATGGCGGCTGCCATTCAAATTAAACGGATTTGTGGAAATTCCGTTTGTTTAATATGGGTATAGTCAAATTTTACATTCCA
Organism: uncultured Ruminococcus sp.; assembly: GCA_964472035.1. GTDB lineage: Bacteria > Bacillota > Clostridia > Oscillospirales > Ruminococcaceae > UBA3855. Next base: position 21,659 of record CAYYIT010000026.1, on the reverse strand, counting down.
AAAAAGAAAGGCGGTGAGGAAATGAAAATAGCGTATGTGAGAGTATCCACACAGGAACAAAACCTTGACCGACAGCTGGAACTGCTGAAGCCCTATGAAATTGAAAGGGTGTTCCAGGAAAAGCAGAGCGGTAAGGATCTGAGCAGAGAAAAGCTGAATGAGCTTTTAGAGTTCGTTCGGGAGGGAGATGAAGTCTACGTGGAAAGCTGGTCGAGGCTCAGCAGAACGGTAAGCGATCTGCTGAAGATATTTGAAATGTTTGACCACAAGAAAGTACGCCTTTACAGTGTCAAAGAGCAGTACGACACAAGCAGTCCCACGGGAAAGCTGATGGTAAATATCATAGCGGCACTGAACCAGTTTGAACGTGAAAATCTGCTTGAAAGACAGCGTGAGGGAATCGCCTGTGCAAAACAGAAGGGGGTCTATCGTGGCAGAAAGCCAAAGGAATTCGATGTAAATATATTGAGCGAAGTGCTTGCAGACATTGAACAGAAGGAAATGACAGTCACCGAGGCGGCGAAAGTTTTAGGTGTCACCCGAGCAACCATATACAACATTATGAACAGAGCCAAGAAGGAGGCAGAAAACAATGATGATCAAAAAGTTTAATGATAATCACGCACAGAGCCAGCAACGGCTTGCAATCAGTGCGAAAGCAGCACAGATTCAGATTGACAGAAAGCCCAATAAGAATGTAACGGACAATATTATTCTGTCCATTAAAGAAGTGCGCAAACATGTCAACTGCTTTGAAATCGAGTGGAAAAACGGTGGTTCTCTGAAGCTGTATTTCAACGGCAGATATGAGAAATACAACTGCACAGGAAAGCTTTCAAGCACGGGCGGCGTAGGCACGAGCAGAGGATTTATGGATGATGGTCACATCGTTCTGTTCATTAACGGCAATGGGATCTATTTTGAAAGATTGATTGCGATTTGCGAGGATTATGTGTCGGATGAAATTGCCGTTGATTATACAGAGCTTGCGGCAAATGTAATGGATGGTTCCGGCACTCTGTTTATGGCAGATAAACTCGGAGTGCCAATGAATTTCCACCCAGACAATATAGAGTGGTCAACAGCTCAGGAAAACGGTCTTCACGGGCAGATGATAAAATGGTTATACGAAAAAACAGGTCATGTTTACAGGTTCAGTGCGTATGATAGTGATTTGGTTCCCATTTATAAGGCGAATGCGATCGAAAATCTGAAAGCTTACTGCGACGGATTTTTACCCGAAATAAGATAGTCCAAAATGCACCAGAATCAATTTTAAGAGGGGTATTAAATTGATAAGGTGAAGTTGTAGTATCAATGTGAAAGCGGCGGAAAACGAGGTTAAAACAAATTTATGAGTGTGTTTCTTGTTAAGAACGCTTAAATCTGGGAATAGCAGGTCTGAGAAAGGAGGTGGTGCTGTTTATGAATGAAGCTGAGATAGAAAGGAAACTCGATTTTGTGGTGCATATATGCAAGGAAAATTATAAGCTTTGCAAAGCCTTGCTTGACTGCATTGCAAATCATGGTGTGGATACCGATAAGGGGTTGAAAGATATCGGAAACAGAATTGACGGTTTGAAAAAGGATATGCAGGAGTACGACAGGTTGAGAGCCGAGGCGAACTATCAGTACAGCGACAGCGAGCTTGTAGAACTGAAACGTACAATGAGCTGGAAACAGCTTCATATGAAAACTAAGATCCCAATATCCACATTGCAGTACAAATGCAGAAGATACAACAAAAGCTTAACAAGTGATAAAGATGAGGAGGCTTGAATATGTTGGAAATGAATATGAATGGCAGAAGGATGAGCGATCAGGATATCACTGTTCTGATCAGCAAGGACAGCATTCAGAACATAACCGAGGTGAAATTCTTCACCGATGAAGGCGAGGTAGCGCTTGATGATATAACCGCCGCCATTGATATTAAAATAAACATCACTTGTGATGAAAATGCACGTCAAAGGGTGGATGAGGACAAAAGAAAATCCACCATTGATAAGGTGAAGCATTCGCTTCGCTGTGCTTATCAGATGATGGAAGATCTGGACTAATCTCTGAAATCAAATAAGGTCTTAGGTGTAATGTCAAGGACTTCACAAAGCTTAAAGATAACATCAAGTGAAGCACCTACATTTCCAAGTTCGATTGCGCTTATATGGCTTCGGTCTATGTCGGCAAGTTCGGCAAGCTGAAGCTGTGTAAGCTTTTTTCTTTTTCTGTAGTATACAATATTTAATCCGAGTTGTTCGTACTGTTCCTTAAATTCAGCTTTCATGAAAATCACCTCATCCGTTCCGTAAAAAATACGCCCACTTATATTTTAAGGCAATTTTCAATAATTATAAACCTTGTAAGAATAGCGTAATGCTATTGACAAGCATCAAATGTTGTGATATAATCAAGATGTAAAATTGTCCCCTGTTGACTTTGCCCCCAGAAAGTGGTAAAATAAATAAAAAGATATGTTTGGAGGAACGAACATGAAAGCAAGAAAAATGGTGATTGCAGTTTTTGCAGCCGTCCTTGCAGTGCAGATGGCAGGTTGCAATAAAACCATAGATACAAATAAGCCCGTTGTGATTGATGTGAGCGTGTCCGACAGCGATATTGAGTCTGAGGCAGAGCTGACCTGGACGGAGCTTGGAATGCTGACCACCTATGAGGAAATGAGAACAGCGGTGGATGAGGCTTTTGGTAATGAAGTTGTGGATGGTTTAAAGTACGGCCCCTTCTACATTGACACCACAGGCGCCCAGTGTACAAACAATACGCTTAAAGTAGTATTAGGTAACCGCTATGTAGCGGAGATGTTTGCAACAGGTGGAAATGTAGACATTGAGAAACTTGACCCCACCAATTTAGGTGCAATTGAGGTCAGCGAGGAAACCACAGAAGATGGCACAAGTGCAATGGAATCCGCATTCAACAACAGCCTTGATGCCACATACACCGACCTCTCCGACTCCGACCGCACTCCAGCACTCATCAATGCGTATTTCAATCTTCTCCCCGACAGCACCCCCAATTACTTCAACGGTGGAGACACCCTCAGCCGTGCCGAAGCAATGGCACTTGTAACCAGAGCGACTACACCCGTCATGACCCTTACAGCAGTAGACGGCTTCGCAGATGCAGTAACAGGCACCGACTACGACCAGTACATCAATTACGCCGCACAGCAGAACGACAACGCCTACATCAACACCAGCGACAAGAGCCTCACTTCAGACAATTTCAAAGGTGCAATGAGCAGAGCAGAGTTCATCTATCTTGTAATGAATGATGTTTACACCCCAGAAGCAGTTCAGGCGTTTGACACCACAAATACAGCCCTCAAGGATTGCACCAATGCAGGTGACCTTTCCGCAGAACTGAAGCTTTCCGACGCAGACCATTGCAACAGCCAAACCTTATCGCACAGTTTAAAGAATGTAGACAAGGGTGTTTGCACTGAGCTTTACAATTCTCTTGCAATGGCAGTTGACAAAGGCATCATCACCCCAGAAACCCGTTGGAACGAAGGCATCACAAAGGCAGAGGCAATTGAGATTGTATTCAACGCATTCAGCGCATACTACGAGGACAACGGTTACCTCGTAAACAATGCGGATAAGGGTAGTTTACAGGCACTTGAGGAACAGGCACTCGAACTCTGGAACAAGCAGGATAAAAATGACATGAACTGCACCGAGGAAGAGTTTATCGCTGATTACATCCAGGCAATAGATTCCGGCGCATACACACCAGAGCAATTTGAAGAACTTATTGAAAACAAGTATTCAATAGAAGCCGCAGAAGAGTTTGCAGAGAAGGAAGAGCAGATCTACATTGACAGCCTCTGGCAGTGCTATGGTGGTGAAGAAAATGTATCTTGTGATAAGGAAACATTCACTGAAGAATATGAAGCATACGCTGAAGAAAAAGGCGACTCCTATGTAGAGAGTGAGTTTGGCGCATTTATACAGGATAAATACCCTGTTGAAGTTGAGGCTCCAACGGAAAATACTGGTAACGGTGGCTCAACAGGTAATGGTGATAGCAATTATACCCCACCAGCACAAACCGAACCAGTTTATACACCTCCAGCACAAACAGAACCTGTCCAGACAACACCTGTAACTCCACCAGCAGATACGGGTAACAGCTCTGGTGGTGGTATTGAAGAATCCGATGGCAGCTCCTCAGGAGATGACTGGGAAAGCGACTTATCTGCATTTGGCCAAGGAACTATAGGTGGAGAAGGCTGGATTGAAGTAGTAGATTAAGAATAAACATGAGAGGTCAATTTCGACCTCTCATTCTTTTTACCCAAAGGCAAGGTGATAAACAATGGCAAAGCTACAAAAAGGCATAAACGACTTAAAAACTTGGTGTTTAAACAACGGTGACTTCGGAAAACAGTTGATGCAAGAGTGGACAGGAGAATGCGAGGACGGAAAGCATTATGAAATTGATGAGGTTTCGTTTCTTTTGCCCTTCTCCAGTAAGAAAATGTATCCGAAATGAATTTGAAGATGCTTGTATCGTATTGACCTATGGAAAATAGTTGAGGATCATACCCCTCGAGGACGTAGAAGTAAAATTCTATGAAATTTTCAGCTTCTGGGTTCATGGGGGTAAAAGTTGTCGGAGCAGTAGGGTGAAATCCACCTACAAAAAATGAGAAATCAAAAGTGTGTAAAAAACCTTGTGAGGGTTTGGAATTTTAATTCTCTCCGGAATATTTTGAAATTGACACATGGAATTCAGGAGGGCATTGTTTGAAATGAGGTGGGTGTGTGATTTAGGATGATGATTGATTTCCCATTGGTCATTAAAAATCTCCTGTCAGTTTCATACATTCTTGAATACAAGGATATAGCGTTTATCAAAAGCATTGGGCTTTTATTTTTTTGCCAACATTCAGAGAGGACATTTTTCTTCATTGATATGCATTATCAATTTACAGCTTCATTGTTCATGCTGAAAGCCACACGCAACAGCACAGTTAAATATATATCACAGGTACATAGGAACAGATACGCACAGTCGATTTAAAACCGACTGTGCGTATTTTTTCATTTTCAAATTTAAGCTGAATCAAGAATATTTATAACATTTGTAAAAAACGCCGAAGTTTGAACGCAGCGAAGCCTCTTGATAGTGCAACTGCAATAAAAAACAGCGAAAAATCATCACTTTTCAATCCAAAAATCGCTGTTTCAAATCTGAAATCACCGTCCTGCGATTGAAATATTTAAAGAAAATGCGAGGACAGTTATTTTTTTATTAGGACATTGTCATTTTATTAGGACATTGTCATTCTAGACAGGGCGTTGCGATATTGAGCATCGCATATTTTCAAAACACGTCTATGCATATAGGGTGTAATTAAATCTCTTAAAAGGCCTGAAAAGCAGATTTAGTCAAATCAAATAACTAAAGGAGCGATAAGCATGGAGTTTAACTGTGAAAACACAACCCCTATGGCATTTAGCGTGGGAAGAAAAGGAATAGTGGCATATGAAGCCACTCACCAAGAAAAAATAGAATGGGACTTTGAGACGGATGATTACGGCAACGCAATTCCGATTGAGGAGCCTGAGTTAGAAATGACAGACGTTTGGATGAATATATTCAAATATGCTGAGCGTGTGCCTGTAGATGATGATAAAAAGGTTGAAAGAAAGAATGCGAGATCCGCTGCCGGAATAAGAAGTGACTATTTTGATCTGAATCAGCATCGCAAGTATACAAGAACAAGCAGAAAGGTAAGAAACCTGTGCAGAAATAACTTCTATGAGGACAACACACTGCATGTCACACTGACATTTGATTCAAAAAAGTTTCCTCAGAAAGATTTCCTTGATCTGGAAACAGCAAGGAGCGAATTCAGAAAATTCATTAAACGCATGGACGAGCACTATGATGATTTCCGTCATGTATCGGTTTATGCAAGGCAGGATAACGGAAGATGGCATTTTCATATGCTATGTAATCTTGCGACCAATACAAGCAAGGAAATCATCAGGAAAATCTGGGGGGTGGGACGATGTACTATCAAAAAGATAAACAACACGGAAAAGTTTACAAACCTTGTAAATTATCTGTGCCAAAACCTCCGAAAGAACTTTGATGAATTCGCTGGAAAAAGGGCTTTTGCATACTCTAAAGGACTACAGGATAATTTACACCTGAGGCAGTGGAAACTGAACGAAAACTATGTAATGGCAGAAATTCTTGACTTAGTAAATAGCGGAGATATAAAAATCATAGAGTTAGACAATAGCTTTTATCTGTATGGCACATTGGAAAAGTACTGGAAGCCTATCATAATGGCAACCCTCAAAGAGACAAAGTTCAAGCATAAAAAATACAGACCTAAAACGAGGAAGAAGAAAGGCGGTGGTGCCAATGTGACAGAAAAATCCAGAAAGGACGGCTGATAACGCTGCGCCAGCAAAATCAAATCAAGCGAAAATTCACGACCAGTTCACGCAAAAACGCTGCCGAAGCGTTCTAATAAAGTTAAGGAATAATTGCCGATGGCTTTATGTAAACAAAAATATAATGTGAAAGGAAGAGCAATATGGCAAAATTATTTTACACAGCACAGGAGGTAGCCGACATGCTCGGTGTTTCCAAGAGCAAGGCTTACATGATGATTCAGGAGTGGAATAAAGATCTTGCCGATAAGGGCTTTATTACCATTGCAGGGAGTATCAGTAAGAAGTATCTGCAAGAAAAGATTTATGGATATGAAGAGGACAAGGAGGTGGTATAATGCCTGTTTATAAGGACAAGGAGCGTGGTACATATTACGTTTCCTGTTATACAAGCTCACACAGGAAAAAGACGAAAAGGGGCTTCAAGACCAAGAAAGCCGCTATGGAATGGGAACGTGAGTTTGTGCTGAGCGATCACAATGACCTGAGCATGACCTTTGCAAGTTTTGTAGAAGCATATCGTAATGATATGCTTCACAAAATCAGAGAGCATACATGGCAGACAAAAAATGCAATCATCAATTCTGTGCTGCTTCCCTATTTCGGTGAAATGCAGTTGAGCAGCATTAAGTCTGCCGATGTCATGAAATGGCAGAATCAAATGCTCGGATCCCGCAACGAAAAAGGTGAGCCTTATTCACCGGCTTACCTCAGAACGATGAACAGCCAGCTTTCCGCAATATTCAATCATGCTGTGAAATATTATGATCTGAAGCATAACCCTGTTGTCAAAGCAGGCAGCATGGGTAAAAAGGATGCAAGAGAAATGGAATTCTGGACAAAGGAAGAATATCTGAAATTCATTGAGGAGGTGATGGACAAGCCGTTGTCATTCTATGCATTTGAAATGCTGTACTGGTGTGGTTTGCGTATGGGAGAGCTTCTTGCCCTGACTCCTAAGGACTTTGATTTTAAGCGTAAGACTGTCAGAATTAATAAGTCCTATCAGCGCATCAAGCAGAAAGATGTGGTGACAGATCCGAAAACTCCAAAAAGCGTAAGAACAATTGTCATGCCGCAATTTCTTGCGGAAGAAATGCAGGAGTGCATAGGTTCTCTTTATGGCATTGAAGATAGCGACAGGATATTCCAGATTTCCAAAAATTATCTTCATCATGAAATGGACAGAGGCAGCAAGGCGGCAGGCGTCAAGCGTATCCGCATACATGATTTGAGACATTCTCACGTTTCCATGCTTGTAAACGAAGGCTTTACCGCAGTGGATATTGCAAACAGAGTCGGACACGAAAGTATTGATATTACATTCAGATATGCCCATATGTTTCCGTCAACACAAACGGAAATTGCCAACAGACTTGATCAGGAAAGGAATGAGGTCGATGAGTGAAAGAGCACTTGACGAAAAAGGAAGATGGCGGTGCGTTACGGTGAGTTTCAGAATGTCACCGGAGGAAAGTGAGATGCTGAACACGAATGTGTATCTCTCAGGATTTACAAAACAAGAATACATAATTTCGTGTGTGCTGAAAAAAGAAATTGTCGTCCGAGGGAACCCGAGAACCTACAAGGCACTGAAAAACACGCTTTGCGGCTTGGCGCAAGAGCTGAAAGAAAACGGCAGCTATACCGCTGAACAGCGAGAAGTCCTGCAATTGGTAGTCAAGCTGATAGAAGGCTTCAAGGACAATGCGGAACTGCCTTAAATTCGACATTACGATAATACAAAGTATATTAAATATATTGGAGGTATACCAAAATGAAAGACAAAACAAACTGGTCATCGAAGATGAACGCTGAAGAAGTGAGCATGGGGCTTGATAAGATCAGCCATGAACTGAAGGGAAAGGTGGTGTGTTTACATGCCAACATGGAATACGGAGTGCCCGATTCCATGACAATCCATCTGATCAAGAATTTCAAGGACTTGGGGATTAAAAAGCTTATCATTACAAGCTTTCCGATTTCTGATGCGCCTGAGGAATGGGCTGATCTGCTTGAGGGTGAAAAATATGTGATCGAAAAGGTTCCGTCAAAGCTTGCAGAGGATCACGACTACTATTCCATTACAGTGGAGCAGTTTCTTACAAAGCATAAGGAGACCTTCAAGGTCAAGGATAACAGCAAGCAGGCTGCTCACATCAAGATGATTAAAGCGGCAGATGTTGTGGTCGGTTTCCCGAGTGCAAACATTCTGATGCCGTATGCAAAGCTGCTTGACAATTACAACAAGAATTATATCATAGGCGGCTATGTAACCGAGGAAAATTTCAGTGATTATCTTGAGGCGTTTGAAATGCGCACGTTTGAACTCGCTTCTGTGACTGAGATGAAAATTAAGGAGATCTTCACGGAGCATAACGGCTCTCTGATATGGATGGACAACCTTGACAAGGTCAAGTCTTCGTTTCATTTGAACGATAGCGGCTATGGTTATGAGGACGATGACGCATAACCCTTGTACATCCTGGACGGAACGGAAAATCCGTTTTTATATATAGAAAACTCTCCCCAGTGCAGCAAAATGCATTGGGGAGAGTTGTTGTTTATATTGTTTTACCTGCAAGCCATTTGTTACTTATTCACCTGTTTTGTAGTATCACAAACAGTATCATCAAGTGGCTTGCGGGTGGAAATGTGCGATATTACGTTATTTGAAAAAGTGCGATTTTTATTCCCACTCAATCGTTCCGATCGGCTTGGGAGTAAGATCATACAGAACGCGGTTGATGCCGTCAACCTCTGCGGTGATGCGGGCTGTGATCTTGTGGAGGAGTGCGTAGGGGATTTCCTCGATGGTTGCGGTCATGGCATCCGTGGTATTGACAGCGCGGATGATCGCCGGCCAGCCCTCATAACGCTTGTCATCCTTGACACCGACACTCTTCATATCCGGAACCGCAATGAAATACTGCCATACGGTCTCGTTCAGGCCTGCGTTGTCAAATTCCTCACGCAGGATCGCATCTGCCTCACGCAGTGCATTCAGACGGTCACGGGTGATTGCACCCAGGCAGCGTACGCCAAGACCCGGACCCGGGAACGGCTGACGATCCACCATGGAGGACGGCAGACCCAGTGCCTTACCCACAACACGGACTTCATCCTTATACAGAAGCTTTACGGGCTCTACCAGCTCAAACTGCATGTCCTCGGGCAGACCGCCGACATTGTGGTGCGCCTTTACGCCGTCGCTCTCGAGGATGTCGGGATAGATCGTACCCTGTGCCAGGAAGGAAATGCCCTCCAGCTTGCTTGCTTCTTCGTCAAATACCTTGATAAACTCGCCGCCGATGATCTTGCGCTTCTTCTCCGGCTCAGCAACACCTGCAAGCAGATCCAGGAAACGGTCAGTTGCGTCAATGTAGATCAGGTTAGCATCCAGCTGATTCTGGAACACCTCGATCACCTGCTCACTCTCGCCCTTACGCATCAGACCATGGTTAACATGCACGCATACCAGCTGCTTGCCGATCGCCTTGATCAGCAGGGCTGCAACGACGGAGCTGTCCACACCGCCGGACAGTGCCAGCAGCACCTTCTTATCACCGACCTGTGCACGCACCTGTGCGATCTGCTCGTCAATGAATGCCTGCGCAAGCTCGGGGGTGTTGATTCTTGCCATGGAATCCGGTCTTACATTACTCATATTACACTCTCCTCCAGATGAATACTCCTGCCGCATGCGGCGCACTACGTCGTTTTGACAAGGTATTAAATTGTATACTTTATCATACCACAAACAGGCTCATTTTTCAATAGTTTTTTTTCAATTTTCTTGTCCGTTATTTTGTTTTTTTCAATCAAACAGTTTTTCACCGCTTCCTTCGGTGGAATTTTGGCGCATCTGTCGAAAATCCCCGATATGCTTGCATTTCCCATGCGCTTGTGCTATCATAATAACAGAAATTCATTCCTGCCCGATACGGAATCGGGCAGATTTTTATGGAGGGAATCCAATGGCTACAGTCATTCTGCAGCAGGCATTTGTCATGCTGATCCTCATTCTCATCGGTGCAGGATGCTTCCGGTTTTCTCTGCTGTCAAAGGCGACCGTCACGGAGATCTCCGGCCTCGTCCTCAAGGTCATCAATCCTATCGTCATCCTCCTCTCCTTCCAGCGCGAGCTGAAGGCGGAGCTGGTGGCAAATCTCGGCTGGACCTTCCTGCTTGCTGCGATCTCCTACGGACTCGCGATGCTCATCACCTATCTTGCGATCCCGAAAAAGGAAGGCCGCGAAGCGGACATCGAACGCTTTTCCTGCATTTATTCCAACTGCGGCTTCATGGGCATCCCGCTTGTGCAGGCAATGTTCGGCTCCGAGGGCGTGTTCTACCTGACAGCATTTCTCTGCCTCTTCAACCTCCTCGCATGGACGCACGGCGTTATGCAGATCTCCGGTCAGAAGAGCATGAAGTCCGTCATCAAGGTGCTGCGCTCCCCCGCGATCATCGCCATCGTACTGGGACTGGTCATGTTCTTCCTGCAGATCACCATTCCGGCACTGCTGGCAGATACGCTTTCGATGATCGGTGAGCTGAATACACCGCTTGCTATGTTCGTTGCCGGCGCGACGATCGCACAGACCGATCTTCTGGGCGTGCTGAAAAAACCGCGTGTCTACTACATTTCCGTTCTCAAGCTTCTTGTCATCCCGATGGCGGCAGTGCTGGTCTTCCTGCTCTTCCCCCTCGACCGCACAATGGAAATGACCGTTCTTGCGGCAACCGCGGCACCTGCGGCGGCGATGTGCACCATGCAGTGCCTCAACTACAACAAAAACGCTGCCTACGCCTCCGAGCTGTTCGGCATCACGACGCTGTTTTCCATCGGCTCCATGCCGTTGATGATGATGATCTATGAGTGGTGTGCCGCTCTGTAATTTGCACAAAACGCACCGTCAAAAATTGTGCAATCGACCGGATTTGGAAATTCAAAAGCAATTTGTTTGCAATTTGCCGGAAGATGTGTTATAATAAAAGTTAAAGAAATCACCTAATTCATAAAGGAAGGGAGATCCGACATGCTCAGCGGCATTAGCAAACTGGACTTAAAACGAATCAACCGGATGCAGGTTCTGCGCACGGTATGGGAGGCTGGCCCGATTTCCCGCGTGGATCTTTCCCAGCAGCTGCAGATCACCCGTGCTTCCATTACACAGATCACCAACGCCATGATCGAGGAAGGACTCCTGACCGAGATCGGTGAGGCTCCCTATCAGAGCAACCAGCATGACAAGCTCCCGAAGGGCAGACGCAAGATCCTGCTGGATATCAATGCCAACTACAAGTTCGTACTCGGTGCTGTGATCAGCGAACAGGAGATCACGGTGGGCCTGTGTACGATGCATATGGACATTCTGGACAAGGCAAGCCTTACCTGCACGGATCACACCTCCCGTAAGGAGATCCTGCAGTTCATCATCTCCGCCTCCGAGCGCATGATGAGCAACAGCTGCCTGAGCAAGGAGGATGTACTGGGTCTGGGAATCGGCGTCATGCCGATCATGATCGGCCGCATGCGCGTGTTCTACAAGGACGGTACACTGGACTTCACGGAGCTGATCAAGGGCATTGCAAGTCCCAACCTGCCGCCGGTGTTCTGCGGTAACGCCGTATGGCTGCTGGCCCTCGCCAATGCGGATCTGCACCGCAGCAGCATGCAGCACAGCAACCAGGTCTACCTCCACCTTGGCAATCATATCAACATTTCTGTCCTGCATCCCGAAAAGAACGAGCAGGACTATCTGACCTACAGCTATCTGACTGAGCGCTGCATCGTCCGTCCGGGCGGACGGCAGCAGGACGGCTATCCGGCAGGTTCCGTCCGTGCGCAGCTTTCTGTACAGGCTATGCAGGCGCGCATCGCGCAGGTCTACAGCAAGGAGCGCACACCGTTCCTCTACAACGCAACGGACGGCTATATCGAGCGCATCACCCTCGAGCAGATGTACCAGGCGGTTTCTGCCGGTGACAAGCGCTGCGAAGAGATCGTGCATGAGATCATGCAGGACTGGAGTGTCCTCCTGAACAATCTGGTCTGCTGCTTCCAGGCACAGCGCATCGTTCTGCACCACTTTGGTCTGACGGAGCGTGGCTTTGCAACCTTCAAGCGCTACATCAAGGAATACAGCGGCGATGACATTGCAGAACGCATCGTCTGCAGCAGTGTCGAAAACCGCACGGATTTCCTCGCAGGCTGCTCCCTGGTGCTGCTGAAGAATTTCTATATGAACGGCGGCGTTCCGGATCGCGAACAGCCAAAAACCTTATAATTCTCGGGCACTCCGCATAGAACGGAGTGCCCTTTCCATTGCATGCAAAAGAAGATACAAGAATACACTTGCATTCAATCGGATTTTGGTGTATAATAAAAGATAGTGTGAACGCAATCATGATAACGCGTATGAAAGAGGTGCCCTATGGCAGCAATTGGATTTGATAACGAAAAGTACCTACACATGCAGTCGGAACATATCCGTCAGAGAATCTCCCAGTTCGGCGGCAAGCTCTATCTGGAATTCGGCGGCAAGCTCTTCGATGACTTCCATGCCTCCCGTGTACTTCCCGGCTTCCAGCCGGACAGCAAGCTGAAAATGCTGCTGCAGCTCAAGGATCGCGTGGAGATCGTCATGGCGATCAACACCACGGATATCGAAAAGAACAAACTGCGCAGCGACCTTGGCATCACCTATGATATGGATGTCATCCGCCTGATCGACTGCTTCCGCAATATCGGCCTGTACGTCAGCAGCGTCGTGATGACACGCTTCACCGGTCAGACCGCAGCGGTGGCATTCCAGAAGCGTCTTGAATCCCTCGGCGTGCGTGTGTACCGCCACTACCCCATCGAGGGCTACCCCTCCGACATCGGCAAGATCGTCAGCGATGAGGGCTACGGCAAGAATGAATATATCCCCACCACAAGGGAGCTTGTGGTCGTGACCGCACCCGGTCCGGGCAGCGGCAAGATGGCAGTCTGCATGTCCCAGCTCTATCATGAGAACAAGCAGGGCTGCAAGGCAGGCTATGCAAAATTCGAGACCTTCCCGATCTGGAACATTCCGCTCAAACATCCGGTGAACCTTGCCTACGAGGCGGCGACGGCGGATCTGAACGACGTAAACATGATCGATCCCTTCCACCTCGAAGCCTACGGCGAAACGACAGTCAACTACAACCGCGATGTGGAGATCTTCCCCGTCGTGACGGCAATGCTGGAGAACATCCTCGGCGAATGCCCCTACAAGTCCCCGACCGACATGGGCGTGAACATGGCCGGCAACTGCATCATTGATGACGAAGTGACAAAGGATGCCTCCCGTCAGGAGATCCTGCGCCGCTACTATGCGACACTCTGCGACCAGCGCAAGGGTCTGCTCGGCGAGGACGTGACCCTGAAGCTCAAGCTCCTCATGAAGAAAGCAGGCATCACGGTCAACGACCGCACCGTTACTGCACCTGCACTGCAGAAGGCGGCTCTGACCGGACTTCCTGCGGCGGCAATGGAGCTCCCGGACGGCACCATCGTCACGGGCAGGACCTCCGAGCTGCTGGGTGCTTCCTCGGCACTGCTGCTCAATGCGCTCAAGAAGCTGGCGGGTCTGGAGGATGCGCTGCATCTGATCTCCCCGTCCATTCTGGAACCCATCCAGCATCTGAAGGTCGATCATCTGGGCAACCGCAACCCCTGCCTGCACACGGACGAGACACTGATCGCGCTGTCCATCTGTGCAGCAACGGACGAAAAGGCGGAGCTTTGCATGCAGCAGCTGGACAAGCTGCGCGGCTGCGAGGTACACTCTTCCGTGATCCTCTCCGCAGTGGATGAGAAGGTCTTCAAGCGCCTCGGCGTGAACCTCACCTGCGAGCCGGCTTATCAGTAATATGAATGAACGCCATCCCGAAAGGGATGGCGTTAGTTTATCAAAAAAGGCACGCCGCAGGCGAGCGGGTGGAGGGTGCGGTAGCACCCTCCACTATTTCCCCCTCCCTTTAGGGAGGGGGTAGGGGGTGGGTAATTAGGAATTTCGTTTTTTAATTACACCTCAAACCCCTTCGCGCGGAGCGCGTCGATCAGCTCCCCGAGGATCTGTGCGTTCGTGGAAGATACCGAATGCAGCAGGAGGATCTCTCCGCCGTGCGCGGCATCCGTGAGCTTCCGCAGCGCCTCCGAAGGCTCCGGCTGCTTGTCGGTCAGCCAGTCCACATGGGCACCACTCCAGAAGAGCGTCTTGTAGCCCAGCGACTGTGCGATTTGCAGCGTCTCCTCGGAATATTCTCCGCAGGGGCAGCGGAAATACTGCATTGTATAGCCGTATTTTTCAATGACAAATTCATGCAGGGAGGAAAGCTCCTCCCTCGCCGCCGCCTCATCAAGTGTCGGAAAGCTTGCGTGTGTCATGCCGTGGTTGCCGAGCATATGCCCCTCATTGATCATCCTGCCGACCAGCTCCGTTTCGCGCTTTGCATAATCTCCGGTCAGGAAGAAGATCGCAGTGACGTTCTTTTCCGCCAGCACATCGAGGATGTCGTCCGTATAGCCGTTCTCATAGCCCTGGTCAAAGGTGAGAATGATCCGGCTTTTGTCAGGCGTTGTGGCGTATGCGTCATATTTTCCGTACTGCGCATCGAATTCCAGTGCGCCCAGAGGGCGGTTGTCGCTGTCCACCTGTGTTCCCTGTCCGTAGCCGATGGCGCCGCCGGATGCGGAAGCGGGCATGCCCGTCATCAATGCGCATCCGAGCAGAACAGCTGTCAGCCATTTCATTGATACATCGCCTCTTTTCTGCGGCAGCTGCCGCAGTTGTATTGTGCCGCCGCCGACGCACAATATCAGAGGGAATCCGCGCCTGAAAACAAAAACAGCGCTCTGCCTTGCAGACGGCAGATGCGCTGTTTGTGTTTTACATATCAGTGGTTCAGGTAGGATCTCACCAGCGCCTGCAGCAGCTCGTCGCGGTCGATATGACGGATCAGGCTGCGTGCATTGTTGTGCGTGGTTATGTATGTCGGATCCTCGGACAGAATATAACCAACAATCTGATTGATCGGATTGTAACCCTTTTGTACAAGAGCATCATAGATAATGGTAAGATTCCGCTTGAGCTCAATTTCGCGCTCCTCGTTTACTGAAAATTTCATTGTTTTGTCGAACATGATGCATCCTCCTTACGGGAAAAATTTTGCTATTACTATTATACCCGATTTTGAGTTCAATCACAATACTTTCCGGGTGATTTCTCTTTGCTTTCTCTGTTTTGTAGGGTTTGAGGGCATGGAATTTGTGCATTCTGACGAATTCCGCAGGAGCTGCAAAGCCCCTGCGGATCTTGTCACTTCAAGTCATCCGGATCAGTCGCAGTTGGTGCAGCCCCTCATCACAAAGGAATTACAGTCAGTACATTCCGGAACAGTGGGATGCGCTTCATGAGTACCAACGGTAATACAATCCAGACCGCAGTAATGCTCATTCACCAGATTGTACTTACAGTCGGAAACGGTACACTTGATGTTGGTGTTCTTCTTCATCTCGTTCATCATAGGAGATCCTTCCTTCCATACATTGTATTCGTCCACGGGACATCTTTAGTATGCACGCTCGCGCGAATTTTATGCAGGAATTTTTTGACAAGGATCAGTCCTCTTTGTCACTGCGGTATTTGTTCCAGAGCGCGCGGTTCATTTCGTTGACCTCACGTCTGGAGGTGATCACATAGGAAACCGTCGTGAACAGATAAACCACTGCAACTGACACGATCATAAACAGCGCCCCCAGCCAGTCTCTGGGAACCCAGCGGAACCAGAAGCCGATCACGATCATCACCACGCAGAGCAGTACATAATGCAGCCCCAGCCGGATGAACATGTCCTTTTTGCTCTTCGGTTCGCCGAACAGCAGCACCGTCGTGATAAGTGCCGTCACGCCGCCTGCAAGGAGCGTCTGGAGCAGGGTAATACCGGGAACAGCGTCATTCCCCATGGTACTAACTCCCGACACCAGCACGATGCCGGTCGTAATATAGCAGAAGTATTTGATCAGTTCGGATAAGAATTTCATCGTTTGCCTCCTTCCTCAAGTCCGAGCTTGCGCTTTAGATCGGGTACATACTGTCTCGAGATCATGACCTTTTCGCCGTTTTTCAGCTTCGCCTCCAGCTTTGCGCCGAAGGCCGGCGAGAGCAGTACGATCTTTGAGACATTGACGATCACGGATTTCGAGATCCGCAGGAAATCCGAGTACGGATACAGCTCCTCCAGCTCGTAGAGCTTCTGCTTCACCTCGTACACCTGCTTTTCGCAGTAGGCAAAGACACGGTTGTCAACGGATTCAAAATAGTAGATCTCCTTCGGAGAGAGCTTGACCATGCCGTCCTCGGTGTAGCCCGTCAGGGGCTTGCGCCGGGACTTGATCAGATAGATCAGCTCCATCAGCTCCTCGTCCGCCTCGGCGCAGCGGATGATGATCTCATCCTCCAGACCGGGGGTCTGTGTTTCTATCGTAATTTTCATAGATTCCCCTTACCTGTCCTTTCTTCTGCCGTACTTTGTCACAGCTGCCCCCAGCAGCAGGAACACAATGCCGCATACGATGAGGATCCCCAGACAGCCGGCGCTGTTCACAGTAACACCGAAGGCCTCAAGGCTGATGCCCATGACCTCGCAGTATTCCTCGGACATTTCCGCCGGTGCGCCTTCAAAGCAGGTCTCCAGCGCATTGTCCGTCATGACCTTGCGGAACATGACTGTTCCGTAGAGAATGGGGGTGGATTTGAGGACGGTGCCGATCCCCTCTGCAAGCGAGCCGATCGGCAGGTAGATGCCGCCGAGGAAGCCCACCAGCGTACCGATGATGGTACCCAGACCGCTCCACGCGCCCTCACTGCGGACGATCACCGCAAGGAAGTACATGATGCAGGCATAGGTGAAGGAATTCACCGCGATCATCCCCATCAGCTGCAGGTGCTGCATCAGCGTGAACGCCGCCGCGCCCTGCATCACGCAGTACACTTCGGAAAGCACAAGCGTCAGCGTACAGATGATGATGGAGGAGATCCACGCCGCACAGACATAGCTCAGCGCAATGCTCAGACGGCTGACGGGAGAGGTGTAGATCGACCAGAGCGTACCGTTCTCCTTATCACGGATCATGGCGGTCAGGACGGAGAGCGTCACGGATACGGCATTGATCGAGAGGACACCGGCGCAGGTCCACTGCAGCACCAGCAGCTCCGCGTTGGTCTTGTCCTGTGCAGCATCCCTGCCGGGCAGCTCTCCAAGCATTCCGGTGATGGCGGAGATGTTCATGTCCCCCAGAAACAGCACCATGAGCAGAATCACGATCAGCATGGACAGGAGGGAGAAGAACACCGCGCCCCTGTCGCGCAGATAGATCCGGATATTTCGTTTGACAAGTTCAGCAAATGCAGCCATTGTTATTCTACTCCTTTCACTTCATCGCCAACGGCGCTGAGGAAAACATCGTCCATCGTTCCCTGGATAACCTCAAAGCCGCTGATGGCATCCTGCACGCCGGCAAGAACGGGCAGTGCTTCCATGGTGGAACGCATCGTCAGGCGCACACCGCCGTCCGCAGGCACGGCACCCGGAATGCGCTCGAGCAGCAGCGGGATCTGCTGCGCATCGCAGTAGAGCCGCAGGGTATCGGCAGCGTACCGTTCCTTCAGCTCGTAGGGCGTTCCCTGCGCAATGATGCTGCCCTTGCTGATGATGAAGATCCTGCCAGCCTGCGCGGCTTCCTCCATATAATGCGTGGTAAGGAAGACCGTCATGTCCGTCTCGCGGCGCAGCGCATCGATGGTCTCCCAGACTTCCTTTCGCGTGGCAGGGTCAAGGCCCGTGGTCGGCTCATCAAGGAAGAGGATCTCCGGCGTATGCATGAGCGCAGCGGCGATCTCACAGCGGCGCTTCTGACCGCCGGAAAGCGTGCGGTAGGGCTTCTTCAGCAGCGCCTCAAGGGAGAAGATCCTTCCCAACTCACGCAGGCGATCCTGCGCCTGCGCCCTGTCCGCACCGTGGAGGATGCCGCGGCAGAGGAGATTCTCGCGGACGGTCATCAGACCGTCGAGACTGTTGTTCTGGTAGACGATGCCGATCCTCCGGCGGATCTGTGCATCCTGCTCCCCAAGCCTGAAGCCGCAGATCTCTGCGCTGCCGCTGTCGGGACGGATGAGCGTCGAAAGCATGTTGATGGTGGTGGATTTTCCGGCGCCGTTCACGCCGAGGAATCCAAACAGTTCCCCCTTCTGCACGGAGAAGGAAATATGATCGACAGCCGTCAGACTGCCGTAGGTCTTGGTCAGGTCATTGATGTTGATGATGTTCATATGCATCTTCCTTTCTCTTGGTTCTTCTGTATTATAGCACATGGGAAAAATTTCCGCAAGCGATTTTCGGTAAGGTGCAGAATGGGAGGGGTAAGATGCAGAAACCACCACTGTATCCTTCCGGACGGAAATCCATGATAATTTATCAGAAGGCATTGCAAAACGGCGAAAAATATGCTATACTATAAGATAGGGCCTCGCACGGAGGCATTGGGATCCGTGCAGAATGCAATAGAAAGAAGTGTTATCCTATGACAAAGATTACCATATTCTCCGGCTTTCTCGGTGCCGGCAAGACCACGCTCATCAAGAAGCTCATCGCAGAGGGCTACACCGGCGAAAAGCTCGTCCTGATCGAGAACGAATTCGGCCAGATCGGCATTGACGGCGGCTTCCTGCAGGATGCGGGCGTGGAGATCACCGAGATGAATTCCGGCTGCATCTGCTGCAGTCTGGTCGGCGACTTCGGCAAGGCGCTCCAGCAAGTACTGGATGACTACCAGCCCGACCGCATCCTCATCGAACCGTCCGGCGTTGGCAAGCTCAGCGACGTCATCAAGGCGGTGCGCGATCTTGACGCCAAGGACGTGGAGCTGGACGGCTTCACCACCGTTGTCGATGCCAAGAAGTGCAAGATGTACCAGAAGAATTTCGGTGAATTCTTCGACAACCAGATCACACATGCAAGCTGCCTGATCCTGAGTCACACACAGGGCCTCTCCCAGGAAAAGCTCGATGACTGCATCAAGCGTCTGCGCGCGTGCAATCCCACTGCTCCCATCGTGACCACTGACTGGGATCAGCTCACCGGCAAGCAGCTGATGGAGGCTATGACTCAGAAGAACACCCTCGATGCCGAGCTGCACTCCATGATGGAGGAGCATGAGCATCATCACCATCACGAGCATGGCGAAGACTGCGGCTGCCACGATCACGACCATCACCACCATCACGAACACGGCGAGGAATGCACCTGCGGCTGCCACGATCACGAGCATCATCACCATCACGAGCATGGTGAGGAATGCACCTGCGGCTGCCACGATCACGAGCATCATCACCATCACGAGCATG
>CAYYIT010000026.1:0-1686 GCA_964472035.1 uncultured Ruminococcus sp. | reverse complement strand
GTGAGGAATGCACCTGCGGCTGCCATGATCACGAGCATCACCACCATCATGAACACGGCGAGGAATGCACCTGCGGCTGCCACGATCACCACCACCATCATGCGGACGATGTCTTTGCAAGCTGGGGCGCGGAGACCGCAAGACCCTATACAATGGAGGAGATCCAGACTGCACTGGAGGCACTCTCCGATGCGGACACCTATGGCATGGTGCTGCGTGCCAAGGGCATCGTAGCCGGCAGCGACGGCCAGTGGATCCACTTCGACTATGTTCCCGGCACCCCCGATGTACGTCATGGCTGTGCGGCAACCACCGGCAGACTGTGCGTGATCGGCTCCGGCATTCACGAGGATCTGCTCGCGCAGCTCTTCCATGCGGAATAAGGAGGGAAAACAATGCCAATGAATCAGATGGAGGATATCCCGGTATATCTGTTCCTGGGCTTTTTGGAAGCCGGCAAGACCAAGTTCATCCATGAGACACTCACGGACAAGCGTTTCTGCAATGGCGAGAAGACCCTGCTCCTGCTCTGCGAGGAGGGCGAGGAGGAATACGACCTCTCCGCTTATCCGAGTCCGAGCATCTTTCCGCGCGTGATCGAGGACAAGGAGGATTTCAACCCTGAGAACCTCAAAAAGCTCCTCAAGGAGACCGGTGCGACCCGTGTCGTGCTGGAATACAACGGCATGTGGACGATTCAGGATCTGTTCGAGAACCTCCCGATGGAGTGGGCAGTGTACCAGTGCATGTGCTTTGTAGATGCAACGACCTTCCTCAATTACAACGCCAATATGCGCAGCCTTGTGGTGGACAAGATCAATGTGAGCGAGCTGGTGGTATTCAACCGCTTTGAAAAGGACATGGACAAGCTCGAATTCCATAAGATCGTCCGCGGCATCAGCCGCCGCACACAGATCGCCTATGAGCATTCCGACGGCAATGTGGAATATGATGATATCGAGGATCCGCTGCCCTTTGACATCACAAAGGACGAGATCACGATCAACGACGAGGACTACGCGCTCTGGTACCGCGACATGATGGAGGAGCCGGAAAAGTACCACGGCAAGACCATCACCTTCCGCGGCGTTGTGGCAAGGGACGAGAAGTTCCCGAAGCACACCATTGCACTCGGCAGACACGTGATGACCTGCTGTGTGGACGACATCCAGTTCTGCTGGATCGTTGCGGAATGGAGCAAGGCAGAGCTGTTCGAAATGCGCCAGTGGGTGCGTGTGACGGGCAAGATCTCCGTGCAGAAGCACAAGCTGTACCGCGGCAAGGGTCCGGTACTGCAGGTGCAGTCCATTGTACTGACCGATGCGCCGGCGCAGGAAGTGGCGACGTTTTATTGATAGAGACCGTAACTAAAACCATCTTAAAAGTTTTCGGTCCAGCCTTTTTCCAAAAGGCTGGCAGGGTGAGGGACAGCGTCCCTCGTCGCTCACCGCAGTGAGCGAAATCTTTTCAGCCTTCGCTTTTTTCAGGGGTGAATTTCAAAAACAGTCCGGTGGACTGTTTTTGGAAGAGGGGCACTTTTTATGCAAAAAAGTGCCCCTTCTTTCCATTTTGAACGCCATTTCTTTCCGCCCTTGGGCGGAAACAAGCAAAACGCCCGGAATTTCTCCGGGCGTTACAGTCTGTCGAAAAAGTCCCGTCCAGCCACTGCGCCTCTGGCGCAGGGCT
>CAYYIT010000025.1:0-32167 GCA_964472035.1 uncultured Ruminococcus sp. | reverse complement strand
AGGGGGTGGGCAATTTTCAGGAAATTGCCCCTTTTTTGACAAGCTGAGCGCCCCTGCAATGCAGGGGCGCCAACCGGATATTTGGGTATTCGGAGAATTTCGAAATTATGATGTTACCGTCGGAAGCTCTGCAAGGCGTACAAGATAGCGCATGATCAGCAGGGCATCGGAGGTATCGAGCGTGCTGTCCTGTGTCACATCGGCATTCGCAGCGCCCTGTTCGGTGATCTTGCCACCGCCCATGAATGCCTTGGTCAGGTGGATCACGTCGAGGATCGAAACATTGCCGTCTTCGTTGGCATCACCGTAGGTGATCACCTTGATCGGTTCAGTCGGCTCCGGCTCGGTCACGGGTTCTGTGGTTTCCGGCTCGGGTTCCGTTACAGGCTCAGTCTCCGGCTCAGTCGGGTCAGTCTCCGGCTCAGTTGGATCGGTCTCCGGCTCAGTCATAGGCTCGGTTTCGGGCTCTGTCGGCTCGGGCTCTGTGGGCTCCGGCTCAGTCGGATCGGTCTCCGGCTCAGTCGGATCAGTCACAGGTTCAGTCGGTTCCGGTTCGGTAGGCTCAGGTTCCGTGGTGGTCGTCTCCGTTGTGGTCGTTTCAGGAGAAGTCACGGTTGTGGTCGTGGTCTCGGGAGTGGTGGTCGTAGTCGTTGTGGTGGTTGTGGGTTCGGTTGTTGTGGTAGTCGTTGTTGTGGTAGTGGTAGTCGTTGTGGTAGTTGTCGTTGTTGTCGTGGTGGTCGTCGTGGTGGTCGTCGTGGTGGTAGTTGTAGTGGTGGTTGTTGTGGTAGTTGTAGTGGTGGTGGTTTCCGGTGCAGTGGTCTCTGTTTCCGGCAGCTCATAGCTGATTTCAAGGGACTCCACGGTGATCGTGGAGGAATTGCTCCACCACATACCGAACATGAAGTTGCCGTTGGTATCGACCTGATCCTTTCTGTCGGAAACATCGAATGTCACGGTACCGCTGTAGTCCATGTACATATTGCCGTCCTGCTGGTACCAGTTATTTTCTACATAGCCGTCCTTCATGGAAACGCCGCAGCCATAAACGAAATTGCCCATGTGCTGATCGGATTTCACCTTCACCTTGAAGCTCGTCGGTACTGCGCCCTGCGGCAGATACTGGGAGATCTGCACGGTGAACTGCTTGGCGCTTTCGCTGTCAAGGCTCAGCTCGCGGTCCATGGAAACCGTTACCTGATTCTGGGTTACATCCACGGATCCGTTCGGTTCCGTTGCAGCCGGAGTGGTCTCCTGCTGTACGGGCTCGGTGGTGGTCGGTTCGGTAGTCGGCTCGCTGGACATGCTGCCGTACACCTTCTCCGCACCCTCAATGGTGGTCGCCAGTGTACCGCTCTTGGTCAGGGAGTACAGCCCTGCTGCTGCGCCGACAAAGCCGGCATTATAGTCGATTGCTACTTCGTTGCATACATAGTCGGATCTGACATCGGCATAGGTGCCGTTTGCGTCGGAAGGACCGCCTACCAGCGCACCGACGAGAACATACTTGGATACAGCATTGTCCTTATCGGAGGAGGTGCCGGACGCTGCTCTGTGATGGGGTCTGCATGCGGAATTGTCCGCAAAGCCGACTGCGAAGCAGGTATTGGCCGGATTGTTGCCGAGCAGATAATTCATCTGGTTCTTGCACCAGGAAGTGTAATCATAGCTGGTATTCTTGGTGGCAACGAGTGCTGTCATCTGCATGGAAGCATTCAGTCTCGCGCTGCCCCACTTATCGAGGAAGTAGTAGTTATTGGAAGTACACTGACCGTTGAGGTAATTCGTAACGGTGTTCCAGTTATTGGTGATGTGTGCATAAACGCAGGCAGCACCGAAGGTCACGTTATCCCAGCCATGCACCCAGCCGATATATGCCTGCTTGGAGGCACAGGCGTCCTTATAGCTCTGCTCGCCGGTCGCAAGATAGAGCCAGCCCGCTGCCCAAGCCTGGTCGTCCTGGCATCCGGAGGAGTTGTAGAAGTCCGTCGTTCCCTCTGTTGCGACACTATTATACTTGGTCGAGAACGCATAGAGTGCCTTTGCGTACTTCAGATCCTCGGCATCGCCGAAATTGAGATAGCTCAGTGCCAGCGCAGCGGCATATTCCGCGGCGATGTCACTTGCGCTGTTGGTCGTCCAGTACTGCTGACGGCTGTTGGTCTGGTTCTCCGGAGGTCCCCAGTAATTATGGTCGATCGTACCGTTGCCCTTCTGGTAGCAGAAACGTGAAACCGCACCGCTGGAATCGAGCTCCGTGGAATTCTTGAAGAACTCGCAGAAATGCTCGTTGATGATCTGATAGTGCTCCGTCTGGCCAAGTGCCGTATAGGCATCCTTGAACTCGTAGTAGCTCCAGCCGAGCGTGGAAGCCGTGAAGCCCTGCGGCAGGCCGAACATTACATGGTCGCCCGCATCATGGAAGCCGCCGTCCACATCGTCCGCAGTGTGGCAGTCCCCTCTCCAGGACAGTGCACTGTTTTCAGCAGCACTATTGCCGCACATATTTGCATCATAAAAATACAGTGAATGCTGCAGGAGCTTTGCATAGTTGTCATACTCCGCCGCCGCATCGGTTTCCAGATGATCGGTCATACCCGAAAACGGTGCAGCCAGTGCAGCAACTGCGACAAAGGCGCTCGTCAGAGCAGCCTTGATCCTGTTCAGTTTGTGTTTTAACATAAGATAACCTTCCTTCTATGTCATTTTCCTCTTTCCGGTCATGCGCAACGCGGAATCATCCGGCAAACCCTCTCATCACAAATAATCTCAGGTTCGTTTTATACATTGTGTATTATTTGTGCTTCCGCCGGACGATTTTCTTTTTGCCACCGCGCGCATTAACTATACTCTATTATACACTATTTGCAGCCAATTTGTTTACTATTTTGGAAATATTCTATGTATATTCTGTGAAATTTAGGCATTTTTAACGGAAATGGCGCCGCATTTTCTAAAAATCTCGTCGCAGCATTTTTCTATACGTCTTGTATTATTTTATAAGCTATTTGATGAATATATTTGTTCATTTAATCCGTTCACATCTCGTGGATACATCCAATGCAGATGACCTCCAGATCACATTTTTGACAGAAATGTAAAAAGTTGCAGATTTTCCAAAAAAATTGCACAAAACCTCTTGACATTTTGCAAAAAATAATCTACAATTGGTATATTGAGACTGTGATTCAACAAATTTGCAGTCGCATCCACGACATAATTTCTTAAAAAACAATAATAAGGAAAAGAGGATCAGAACATGAAGAGAAGAACCATCGCGCGAAGGCTGCTGGCAGGCGCTGCCAGTCTCGCCATGCTGCTGACCGGCTCGGCAGCGGCAGTGACCTCAGCGGAGACCACCGACGCCGCAACGGATGTCGAAGTCAACTTCGCCAAAGCACTGCAGTATTCACTCTATTTCTACGATGCCAACAAATGCGGCTACGGCATTACAGGCGGCAACCTGGAATGGCGCGGCGACTGCCACACCGAGGACGCCAAGGTCCCGCTCATTCCCATGGGTGAGGATTTCAAGGGCACGAACCTTTCCCAGGAATTCATTGACGAACACCGCGACATTCTCGATCCGGACGGCGACGGTACGATCGATGTTTCCGGCGGCATGCATGACGCCGGCGACTGCGTGCAGTTCTGTCTGCCCGGAAGCTACGCCGCCTCCACGCTTGGCTGGGGCTACTACGAATTCCGCGATGCCTATGTGGATTCCGGCCAGCAGTGGCACATTGAGGACATCCTCCACTGGTTCAACGACTATTATCTGAAGTGTCTGTACTACGATGAAAACGGCGATGTTCTGGCATTCTGCTATCAGACTGGCGAGGGCAACATCGACCACAACTACTGGATCGCACCGGAGCTGCAGAACGAGAATCTGCTCGACTATGCAAGACCTGCTTATTTTGCAACGGTGGACACCCCTGCATCGGATATGTGCGCAGGCGTTTCTGCTTCCCTTGCGGTCAATTACCTCAACTTCAAGGACACCGAGCCGGAGTATGCGGAAGAATCCCTGACCGCTGCCATCAAGCTCTATGACTTTGCTGTTGCGACCCACACTGAGGAAGCTGACAATGTCGTGACGAGCCTTGGCTATGACGGCGGCTTCTACGACTCCAGCTACGACTATGACGAACTGGCATGGGCTGCGGTTTGGCTCTACGAGTGCACCGGCAATTATGATTATATCGAAGACATCATTTCTGTCGATGAAACCGTGACCAACGACATGGGTGCGCATCCCTACACCGGCTACCTCAAGCGTATCATCTCCGACACCGGCAACTGCTGGCAGAACATCTGGGTTCACTGCTGGGATACCGTATGGGGCGGCGTCTTCGCAAAGCTCGCGCCGATCACCAATACACGCCGCGACTGGTACATTTTCCGCTGGAATCTCGAGTTCTGGTCGGGTATGAGTGAAGCGGATGCCGCTGCTGCGGCATTCGACGTTCCCGTGACAGGGCACAAATACTTCGGACCCGATGATACGCTCTGGAACACATCCATCACTGCCGAAGAGATCGCTGATCTGCCCACAAAGGACGGCGCATGGCTCAAAAAAACACCCGCTGGCTTTGCGATGCTCAACGACTACGGCTCCGCAAGATATGACACTGCCGCACAGCTGCAGGCAATGGTTTACGCCAAGGAGACCGGCGACATGACCTTTGTGGACTGGTCCTATGATCAGATGCAGTATATCATGGGCGACAACCCCATGAACCGTGCGTACATCGTCGGCTATGATCTGGAAAACGGTGCATGCCGTCCGCACCACCGCGCATCCCACGGTTCCAAGACGCTCAGCGCACTGGATCCCGTGGATCAGGTACATGTCCTCTGGGGCGCGCTGGTAGGCGGTCCCGATGCGGATGACTACCACATTGACGATACCAACAACTATATCTACAATGAAGTTGCTGTGGACTACAACGCCGGCTTTGTCGGCGCAGCTGCCGGTCTGTACTACTACTACGGCAAGGACGCAGGTCACATGCCGGTCGAGAACTTCCCGCCCTCCGAAGAAAGCATGAAGGGCGAGATCGACGAATTCTACGTTGAGGGCAGAGTCGTGCAGGAGAACACTGCACGCTCCCAGGTAGAGATCAAGGTCTACAACGACACCTCCATTCCGCCGCGCTATGTGAACGACATCAAGTGCCGTTACTTCTTCAATATCAGTGAGCTTCTGGCTGCCGGTCAGACCATTGACGATGTTGTGGTGGAGATCTACTATGACGAAGAAAATGCCAACACCAACGGCGCGACCTTTGCGACCATCTCGGAACCCATACAATGGGATGACAATGGCACCTATTATGTTGAGATCAGCTGGGAGAACTGTGAGTTCTACGGCGACAGAACCTTCCACTTCGGTCTGATCGCAGAGATGGACGACGCCTACCAGACCAACTGGGATCCGACCGACGACTACAGCCGCGAGGGTCTGGAGATCAGCGAGGACACCCTCCTGCTGACGGAGCTGATCACTGCCTATGTGGACGGCGAACTGGTATGGGGCATCGAGCCTCCCGGCGGCGAGCAGTCCACTACCACGGAAACGATGTACGGCGACGTGGATCTGAACGGCAAGGTAGAGATCCTCGACGTCATCTGCCTGAGCAAGGCGCTCATGGGCTGCAATACCCTCTCCGAGGAGGCTGCACGCAACGCCGACTGCGATGTGAGCGGTACCCCCAACTCCACGGATGCACTGATCATCATGAAGTATCTCGTCAAGCTGATCGAAGCACTTCCCGTATAAACCAACAACGCCCTGCGGCTGTACAGCTGCGGGGCGCTTGCTTTTCCTGCCAGAATATGCTATAATAGCAGAGATACAAACGTTACAGAAAGGAGGGAGAGCATGCACCGCATCGAACTGAAGCACTTTGCTGTCCGCGCAAGGAGCATCCTGTCAGAGCAGCTGTCAGAGCGATCCGAGACAGAGGTCTACCGCTGGTTCATCCGCTTCATCGTGCTGCGGTACATGGAGCTGAACGGTCTGCTGCCGCAGCAGGAGCCGCTGTTTCCGGCCGCTTTCCTTCCGCAG
The DNA here is from genome assembly GCA_964472035.1 of uncultured Ruminococcus sp. Taxonomy (GTDB): domain Bacteria; phylum Bacillota; class Clostridia; order Oscillospirales; family Ruminococcaceae; genus UBA3855. The sequence goes on along the minus strand of CAYYIT010000025.1, from coordinate 26,097 downwards.
GAGGAGGCGCACTTCCGTAAGAAACTGAACCGGATCTGCCGGACGCTGCACGGCTATCCGATGTTTGCCGGACTCTTCGATGCCCGAACGGACTGTTCCGAATTCCGGAAGCCCTTGCTTACAGAGGATGGTTTTCTTGCAGAACTGCTCGGCCTTCCGGTAGAGGACTGGCTCGAGCAGCCGGAGGTAATGGGCTGGCTCCACCAGTACTACCACACCCAGCAGAAGGACGAAGCATTCCTCCAGCTGCGCAGCAATGTCAAGATCGCGCCGGAGCTGATCCCGGCAGCAACACAGACCTTCACGCCAGACTGGCTCATCCGCTATATGTCCGAGAATGCCCTTGGCAGCCTGTGGAAGGCCATGCACCCCTCCCTCCCCCTGCCGGAGAACTGCCGGTTCTATCTGGAAGAAGCCGCACAGTCCGCCGAAACGGAACGGCATCTTGAGAAACAATATGCACCGCTGCGCGGAAGATCCGTCACCTCTCTGACCGTACTCGACCCCTGTATGGGAACGGGACATATCCTTGCCTGTGTATTTGATCTGCTGATGCAGATGTATCTGGCGGAGGGGTATGCGTCCGGCGAGGCGGCGCGCTCCATTCTGCGGAACAATCTTCATGGTCTCGACATCGATGGACGCGCCGCGGAGCTTGCCGCGCTCATCCTGCTGATGAAGGCGGGCCGCTATGACCGTACCATCCTTCAAGAGGCGCATGCACTGCATATCGGGCATTTCTCGGGCCTTTCCGTTTCTTCCGAAACACTGAGCAAGCAGGATGCACTGCTTGCAAAAGAGCTTGAAGGCTGCGAGAGCTTCGGCTCCCTGCTGCGCCCGCGACGGCTTCCGCTGCGGAAAAAGGACGAAGATTCGCAGGATATCCCCTCCAGAATGCGGCAGCTGAGCATCCTGCTCAGCACAGAATATGACGCCGTGATCACGAACCCGCCCTACATGGGCAGCAGCAATATGCATCCGGCGCTCTCCGCATTTGTGAAACAGCATTACCCCGACAGCAAGTCCGATCTGTTCGCCGCCTTCATGGAGCGCTGCGCCCAGCTGACCGCGCCGCACGGCTGCTTTGCAATGGTAACCCAGCACGCGTGGATGTTCCTGTCCAGCTACAAAGCCCTGCGCAAACGCATGGAGCAATACACCATGCGGAACATGGCGCACCTCGGTCCGAAAGCCTTCGCTGCCACGGATGTCGGCACCATCGTCCGCGCCACAGCGTTCGTCTGCATGGGAAGCCGCATTCCCGATTACCGCACGACCTATCTGCGTCTTGCGGACAGCGACGACAAGGAGGGTGCTTTCTTCGATCCGAAGCGGCGGTATCTGTGCAGCACGGAGCGATTCCGGCAGATCCCCGGGCAGCCCCTCTGCTACTGGATCAGCGACGGGATCCTGGCAGCTCTCCGGCTTCCGAAACTCTCGGAATTCTGCCGGATCTGTCAGGGCATGACGACCTCGGACAACAAGCGGTTCCTGCGGTTCTGGTTCGAGGTACCGCGCAGCCGCATTGGCTTCGGCTGCCGGAATGCCGAGGAAGCCATGGAAAGCGGACTGCGATGGTTCCCCTATAACAAGGGCGGCAAATGCCGCAAATGGTACGGCAACCACCTCCATGTGGTCAATTACTACCGCGGCGGCGAGGAGATGCGCGCATTCCACAGCGTTCTCAACCGGACCAGCTGCGGCGGACGGATCAAAAACGCCGACTGCTATTTCCTGCCGTCACTGACATGGCAGTTCATTGCCGAGGCGGACAACTTCAGTATCCGCTATCAGCCGGAGGGTTTTCTCTTCGACGTGTCCGGCTCCTCGCTCTTTCCGCCGGAGGAAGACCGGCTCTACCTGCTGGGACTGCTCTCCTCGTGCATTACGCGCACCATTCTGGAGCTGTTCAATCCCACGATGAATTTTCAGGTCGAGAACCTGAGCAATCTTCCGGTACGGATGGATCCGGCGCGCAAGCCGGAGGTCGAAGCGCTCGTGCGCGAGAACATCGCCATTGCGCAGCGTGACTGGGATCAGCATGAGCTGAGCTGGGACTTCACATTGCATCCGCTTGCCGCACTGCGGCAGCAGCATCCGGAACCCGCCGTCAGACTTACGCAGCTCTTTGCGGAATGGAAAGCGCAGTGCGAGGATGCCATCTCCGCCATGCGCCGCAATGAGGAAGCGCTCAACCGGATCTTTCTTGAGATCTACGGACTGGAAGGAGAGCTGTCGCCGGAAATTACGGAATCCTCCGTGACACTCCGCCGCGCGGACAAAAATGAGGACCTGCGTAGTCTGATCAGCTTCGGCTTCGGCTGCCTGTTCGGAAGATACCGCACAGAGGGCTTTGTGCCGCGCCACGATCCAAGCGCGCTGCTCCTCCCCGAGGAGGCGGCTGCGCAGTTTACCGAGTGGCTCGCCGCGGTCTTCGGAGAGGAGACACTGGAAGAGAACCTTGCATTCCTCACTTCCGTCCTCACGGAAAAAGAGACGCCGCAGCAGGCGCTCCGGCATTATTTCCGGTCGGATTTCTACAGCGATCACTGCCGGATCTACCGGCACCGTCCCATCTACTGGCTTGCTGACAGCGGAAAGCACCGTTTCTTCCGCGGCTACATGTATGTACATGGGTTCAGCAGTTCCCCCCTGCCGGAGGTGCTCCGTGCGGTCGAAGATGCGCAGCAGGGGCACCTGCAGCGTCTCAAAACACTCCACAATCGCATGGACGCTGCCGAAAAAAAAGCCGAGCGCACCGCACTGCGCAGGGAGACCGAAGCGGAGCAGGCCGTACTTGAGGAGTTTGCAGCCTACGAGGACAGGATCGCACAGAGGCAGTCCGAGGGCGCTGCATTCGATCCGGATGCCGGCATCCACAGCAATCACCAGAACTTCCACGGCGTATTTGCAGCGATCCGGTAATTTTTCCAAAACGCTTGAAATTGCTGTAAAAATGTGTTAGAATAGTACTATCATTGATTTTTCCGGAGGTATACATATGGATCAGTTTGCGGAACAGCTTGTCAAAAAAGAAAGCACTTCCTTTGATGAATTGAAAAAAGTCGGGATCATCGCCGCCACAGTCATTCTGACGGTGGTTTCCCTCTATCTTGCGTTTACGAGTATTCCGATCGCGATCGTGCTGCCGGTGGGCTTTGTGTACTTGGGGATCTACCTCTTCAAGCTCAGCCATGTGGAGTATGAGTACTCCTGCACGAACGGCGAGCTGGACATCGATAAGATCCTCGGGCAGACCAAGCGCGTCAATATGCTGACAGTGTCGGTTTCCAGTTTTCTGGTCTACGGCAGAGCGGATGACTGCGAGCTGCCGGAGGGCATCACTGCCTTCTCCGCAACGGGACATTCCCTGATGGAGACGGATGAGGAAGAGGTCACCTACTACGCGGAATTCGACCACGACGAACACGGCCGCTGCTGCCTGTTCTTCACACCGGATCAGAAGATGCGCGACGCCATCAAACCCTTCCTGCCGAGAAAGCTCAGGGAGATCTGATCCGCAATTCCATCAAAGCAAAAGCCCCCATCCGGTGTGGATGGGGGCTTTCACTCATATTTTGGGGGATTGGGAATGGCTTAATAATACGTAACGCTGACCAGATCGATCTCACTCAGATCTGTCTCGAGGTTGCTGTCCGTAGCCGCGTCATAGATCGCGCACCAGTAGGGCTGTACCTGCAGGCTGACTGCACCTGCGGGAGCCTCAAAGGTCACAACGACCTGTCCCTCACCGTTGAATACATAGGAACCGCCGATATTGGTATCCGCGCCCTGGATCCATTCGGAAGCTGTGTTATCCCAGTAGCCGTAGCCGAAGGTTGCGGTATAGCCGGGATTGCCGGTAAAGACGCACTTGATGGTCTTGCCGCCGACGCCATCCTGGAGCTTCCAGATGCCGTCCTTGATCTCCTCGTAGGAAACGGGAGTTTCGATCGGTGCGCGGCCTTCGCCGATTTTCTTCATCAGCGCGCCGAGATCGAATACATCGATGCCGCCGCTTGCGTCCATATCCGCATTAGCAAAGGAAATGTTCTTTGCAGGAACCGTGCCCAGCAGATAGCCGTTCAGATCGGATACGTCGAGGTCATCGACCTTGCCGTCGGTGTTCACATCGCCCATCAGAATGAATTCATCTGCGGAGATCTCGATCTGTACAACGGAGAGTGCGGGAACCTCCACGGTGAAGGTGTTGTTTGTGATATCGTTCACTGCACCGAGCAGCTGGATGTCACTGGACGCGCCGGTGATGCCGTAAACTGCTGCGGAAGAGTAGGATGCGGAGCCGTTCAGGCTGATGGTTGCATTCTGCACCTCGGTCTGGCTCTTGTTGGTCAGCACCAGTGTTACCTTGGACTCGTCGGAACCGTCGATCGCAGCATAGGAGGTTGCCTTGCTGATATCGGAGGTGGAGGAGGTCACGAGGGTATCGCCGAATGCGGAGCCCTTGCCGTCGTAGTTGGTGTAGAGGTCGATGGCGGAGAGCTGGTAGTCGATCGCACTGGACAGCGGCCAGAGTGTTGCGATGTAGACGCCGTTTGCAGCAAATGCACCGAGTGCATCCGCTTCTGCGATCGCACCGGAAATGTGGTCGCCGCCGCCGAAGTTGTACTCAGTCATGGCAAGCTTCGTGCCGGGATAGTAGGTATCGATGGAATCCTGGACTGTCGGCAGGATGGGCAGATAGGACTGGCACCACTGGCCGATCCAGCTGTTCTCGATGTAGCTCTTGTCATAGAGGCTGCGCGGAGCCTGTACTCTTGCAGCAACACAGTCGGTATGGCTGTTATCGTTGCAGTTGGTGACACGGCAGGTACCGGTATCCTCGGAATAGTAATGCAGGTCGATCGCATCGATCAGACGCTTGCCGGCTTCCTTTTCTGCCTTTGCCATCTGGTCGAGGTAGTAGGAAACGAACCAGTTGTACTGGGAAGAATAGGTGCTCTCCCAGTCGGGGGCATTGACAAATGTGGTGTATGCGCCCACACCGAAGAGCGCAAGACCGAATACCTCTGCATTCGGGTCAACGGACTTGATCGCAGCGGCATACTCGGTGGACTTGGCTACGATCTCCTCGCAGGTGGTCTGATTTGCGTGCATTCTGGCATGGGTGGAATTCCACAGGCTCGGCTCATTATCGAGGTTGTACGCCTGGATACCGGTGGAAGTAGTGGAATCGCCCAGGGTCTGCACGATGTAGTTCACATATTCATCCATATATACATAGTCGTCGTTCAGGTCCGGCGTCATGGAGAACGCGCTGCCCTTGGTGGCCTTGACTTCCTTCCAGCGGTCGGAGGGCGCAGCCTCGGACTCGGATACGGAACCGTTCTTATCGGCTGCCACATAACCTGCCATCTGGATGGTCGCTACCTTATAATCCACGTTATTGGCAGCGGCATCATCGGAAAGATGCTGCACGCATGCTGCCGGAGAGGTAGCAAGTGCCGCATCATAGCCGTTTGTCAGATAGGTGTCGGAGCTGTGCTGCCAGTCGGAGCCGGCGTTGGAATAGTTGTTCTCCCAGTTGTAGCCGGAGAAGCGGTTACCGCCCTGACGGACTGCGGTCACGGTCGCATCATCAAGATATCCGGCATCGTTGATACCATAGATCAGGGGGCTGATCTCGGTGCGGGGACCGTTCATATTGATTTCTACGGAAAGATCATAACTGTCGGCAGCGTAGATCTCCTGCTGCGGCACATAGGACGCAGCCGTTGCACACAGGGTCATTGCAGCGACCATGCACGCAAGCATTCTCTTCTTCATAATAAAAACCATCCTTCTTCTCTTCTGATTGTTGTGAAATTGTGTCATTTTATTTCTGATTGGTACGATCACTGAAGGAGCCCTTCGTCCAGGTTTCGATCAGGGGATCCGAATACTGCAGGTAGCCGAGGAACGAGGTCGCCAGCACCAGTATTGCTTCCAGCGGAATGTTGTGCGTATAGCCGTAAACGGAGCTGGTATCGCCTTCCGCATCGACCTTGACCTCCCAGATCGCACCGAGATGGTCAAGCTCGCGGAGTACATCCGCTGTCACATCGACCGGAAGATGCAGATGTGCTGCAATTTTCTCCTTGGACCACAGGTGGTTGCGCTCCACGCCTGCAAAAAAATAGATAATTTGCAGTGCCTCACGGCGTGAAAGCAGCTTGAAGAACCGCAGCATCCTGTCATCGATCTTTGCAAAGGAATCCAGTCCCTCTTCCGGCAGCTTCAGAAAACAGAAGTAACGCATATCCTCATTCAGACGCGCGAGCGCAAGTTCGTGGTCCGTTTTGAGCTGTGCATACGTCTCCCTGAGCAGCCTGTCGGGAATGCTGAATTCGTGGGTCTTGACGTTGCTGTACGCGGACAGCATCGCATAAAAAACGTTCATGCAAAAATCCGGTCGCTGTGCATCCGGCATCTCCTGAATGGCGCTTGTAAGCAGAGCGGTCGGCTGCACGGTCTCTTCCTCTCGCAGACCGAACAGCACGTCCAGAGATACGTTCAGGATCCTTGCGATCTCCGGCAGAAGCTCGCCGTCCGGATAGCCGCCTTTTTCCCATTTGGAAACGGCCTGCGGCGTCACGTTCAGCTGCTTTGCCAGTGCCTCCTGTGTCATCCCCTTCTGCTTGCGGTACTTCATCAGCTGTGCTGCAAATACTGCGTTCTGCATCGTTACGCCCCCTTCAGTTGATTTACCTACATTATATCACAAGCTTTTTTTGAATTCAACACAATATTCTTAGAAAAGTTCAACTTTTTGTTAATTTTTATGCGTTTTGAAAACAAGAGTTGTTCTTATCAATTTTCATTCTACCTGAAAATGAATGTGCGGGAATTTTCCCAACTTTGAATTTGATTCGTTCACAATAAATTGGAATTTACAACACAATTTCTCCATTATGCATTAAAAAACTATTGACATTTCACAGTGCAAGCGATATAATTAAAAGTAATCACCCCGGCTGCTATGTGAGGGAATGGAGTCAGCTTGCAGACCGGGAAATGGAAAGGATATGAAGAGATGCAAGAGAAAAAGAAACACCGCATCATTGCAGCGATCACATCCGCTGCATTGTGCACCGCACTCACCGGAGCACAGCTCCAATGGTCGGATACGCAGTCCGATACACCGCACAGCACGGTTTACGCTGCGGACACCACCATGACACTTGACGATCTGCCGAGCGATTATGCCTACGCTGCGGAGTGGATCTGGACGAACCGCATCGTTGCTGAGAATTCCACTGCACGCTGGAACACGATCTTTGACCAGATCATCGGCGGCAAGGGCAGCATCAACTACGTTGTCAAGTGGCAGTCCTACAAGCAGATCACACTTGAGCAGCGCCAGCAGATGGAGGTCATGCTCTCCGATTCCATCAATGCATGGACGGATCATCTGGTCGGCTATGACAGCTGGCCGTATGACCACATTGACGTCAACATCGTCGGCTGGGCGGTGATCGATGCCAGCTGCATTCTCGATCCGCAGCCGGATGAGATCATCTACACCGACACCAAATACTACGACAGCCAGTACGATACCAGCAACGGCGTGGAGGAGATCCCGAACCTTGAGCCGTATGCGCCCGATGAGCTGTCGCGTTTCTATCACTTCGAGCATCGCCTTGAGGACGGCTTTGACGCCTACAATTATCCGGGCGGACTTGACAAGCGCTTCGACATGTACATGTGGGCGACCCAGGGCTTCCCGTCCATCGGCGGATGCGGCGGTGACTGGGGACAGCGTCTTTCCGATGACGCATATCTCAATATGCTGGGCGGCAGCAATATCCACGTACAGGTCCACGAGGTCGGTCACGGCTTCGGCATCACGGACTTCTACGGCGGCGAGGGTGCTTCCGACGGTTATCCGCCGGGAGGTTTCCCCGGAAACGGCACCTCCATTATGATGGCAGGCTCCTCCGCAGTCATCACCGACTTCGATGCGTGGCTCCTGCGCTACATCTGGTCCATGATCAAGGACGAAGACGGCCGTTTTGATCTGGCAAACGCACTGCCCGAAGGCGGCACCACCACCGATCCGACGGATCCCACCGATCCCCCGACGGAACCCCCGACAGAACCTCCTACGGAACCGGCTGCAGAAGCAATGGAATTCACTGACGGCACCCTGATCGCACTGGAAAACGCAGGCTCCGGTCTGTACCTCGGCGTGCAGGACGCAAGCGCCTTCAATGCAGCAAATGTCTGCCAGTCCGGTGACGGCAGCATGCAGCAGAACGTCTGGAAGCTCAAGTCCGCGGGTAACGGCTACTACTACCTCTACTCCGCACTGGAGGGCGGCGAGACCTATCTGCTGGATGTGTACTACGCCCTTGCGGATGACGGCACGAACATCAACATCTATGAGAACACCGGTTCTCCGGCGCAGCTGTTCAAGTTCATCGACAACGGTGACGGCACCTGCCGCGTACTGACGAACTGCTCCGGCGATGCAAGCTGTCTGCAGACCGCAAGCGCTTCTTCTGAAAGCGGCGCGAACATCGAGGAATGGAGCTACAATGGCGGCACGCAGCAGCACTGGATCCTGCACTACCCGAATTTCATGGGCTACAAGGGTGACGTGAACGGCGCGACTGAGCAGCTGGATCTTGTTGACGGGAAGGATGTGCAGATCATGTCGCAGCACGTTCTCGGCAATACACCGATCAGCGGTGTTCCGCAGGCGTTCACGGATATGAACGATGACGGCGTGATCGACGCCTTTGATCTCGCGATCCTCAAGCGCATGGCCGGCGGCCGCGGCGAGCTGATCGCATTGTATGATTGTCCGTAATTGCAAAATTCTGAGGCTGTGCACGAAGGTGTACAGCCTCTTTTTTAGCAAAGAAAAACGGAGAGGCTCCGCTGTGGAGCGCTCTCCGTTGAATGAAAATCAAATAGCACGATCAGGATGTGCAAAATTACTTTTCTTCCTTGTTGTCGATCTTCTTCTCAAGCTTTTCCAGAGTATTGGCTGCGAAGTTTCTGCCGCCGATACCGAAGGAGATTGCAAATGCAACAGCTACTGCAGCAACGATCAGGATGAAGGTGCTCTCAACGATGACATTTGCGATGCCCAGCTGGCTCAGGCAGAGGAATACAGTCACTACATAGATCGCGATCTTTGCAACAAATGCGCTTGCCTTTGCCTCGGGGAACTTCTTAGCCAGAACGCTCTCAGCAGTGTTGCCTGCAAAGATGCCCAGACCCAGGATCAGGATCATGCTGAGTGCTGCAGGGATGTAGCCGATGATAGCTGCACCGATCTCTGTCAGTACCGGCAGACCCAGAACATTGACGCCCTGTACGAGGAAAATGATCACCAGAATGTACTTCACAGCTGCGCTGATCACCTTGGACAGAACCAGCTTCTTTGCCGGCTGGCCGGTGATCTTCTCAACGAGCGCATCCGCACCAACACCTGCAAGCAGGCCTTCGAGCAGATTTGCAACGAGTGTGGAAATGAACACGCCTGCTGCGATGATCACGATCGCACCGAGAATATCGGGGATCAGTGCAAAGATCGTTGCAACGATCGCATTGGTCGGCTGGGAGATCGCTGCGATACCCAGCTGATCCAGAGCGGATGTGATCACGATCAGCAGAATGAAGCCATAGATGATGTTGACCAGAATGTTGGAGAAGGAGGTCTTCTCACTTGCCTTGATGCCGGTCTTTTCCTGGATCATGTCGATCTTGGTTGCCTTAACAACGGGCAGCAGCAGATCCTTCAGGATGTTTGCGATGAACAGACCGATCGCCAGGATCACGCCTGCTGCAACCAGCTTCGGAATGAAGCTCAGGAAGTCGTTTGCAAGGCCGGTGATCGGCGCGGAAACGCTGTGCATGCCGAGCTTATCAAGTACGCCGGGCAGGAACAGCAGGAAGGTTACGAAATATGCAAGCTTTGCAATGAAGGTTCTTGCGCCTTCTACAGAAGCCGGCTTGATGCTGACCTTATTCAGCAGCTGACCAACCTTCTGGATGCTCAGAAGCTTGATCACGAGGGACTTTACAATGCTTGCTGCAATGAATGCAACAATGAGGAGCAGTACAGCGTACAGAACGTCCGGCACTGCATCCAGAATAGAATTAAAGAAATTCTTAATCGATTCCATTTGAATGATCCTCCTTGAATGGACTTATGATGTGCCGCCAAGAATGATCGTTACGGAACAGAAACCCAGCGGCAGGTATCCGCCCGGTTTGATTTTCATTCGCCTTTCACCTAAGCATGTATGAAAAAGAACTGCGCTGTTTTTTGTAAAAAAGGCTGCCGCAACATACGCCGCAGCAGCCTCCGATGCATCTATCAACCATTGCTGATGTCAGTCATGATGTCAAATCTAATGGGATGCACCTGCAAACAGATGCCGTTCTTTTTGCCAGAGATCCGGTAATGCTTACGCCTTGCCTACGCTGCCGAACAGCTCCATCTTCTCCTTAACAGTAGCCTTGATTGCCTCAAAGCCGGGAGCCAGAAGCTTTCTGGGGTCGAAGCCCTTGCCCTGCTGATCCTTGCCAGCCTCGATGTATGCACGGGTAGCTTCCTGGAATGCCAGCTGGCACTCAGTGTTTACGTTGATCTTTGCAACGCCCAGGGAGATTGCCTTCTTGATCATGTCAGCCGGGATACCTGTACCGCCGTGCAGTACCAGAGGCATATCGCCAACCTTCTCCTTGATTGCAGCCAGAGTATCGAAGGACAGACCTTCCCAGTTCTCCGGATACTTACCATGGATGTTGCCGATACCAGCAGCCAGCATGGTTACGCCCAGATCTGCAACAGCCTTGCACTCGTCGGGATCTGCGCACTCGCCCTTACCGATCACGCCGTCTTCCTCGCCGCCGATGGAGCCAACCTCTGCTTCCAGAGACAGACCCAGAACGTCGCATGCATTGACCAGAGCAGTGGTCTTAGCGATGTTCTCCTCGATCGGATAGTGAGAACCGTCGAACATTACGGAAGAGAAACCTGCGTTGATGCAAGCCTTTGCGCCCTCGAAAGAGCCGTGGTCGAGGTGCAGAGCAACCGGAACAGTGATGCCCAGTTCTTCGATCATGCCCTCTACCATGCCAACTACAGTCTTGTAGCCGCACATATACTTACCAGCGCCCTCGGAAACACCGAGAATTACGGGAGACTGCAGCTCCTGTGCTGTGAGCAGAATTGCCTTTGTCCATTCGAGATTGTTAATGTTGAACTGACCTACAGCGTACTTGCCGTCGCGAGCCTTGTTCAGCATGTCCTTAGCGGAAACTAACATAATAACGTCCTCCTAAAAAAATTTTCAGAGAGGGCTGTTTCAGCCCATCATCCCTATTATAACTCATTTTTTATCGAATTGCAAGTACTTCCGGAAAATTTCTTCCATTTTCCCATGCAATTGGCGTTTTGCACAAAAACGCCGTCCCCGGAAGCACGAAAGTTCCGGGGACGGTGTAATATGACGGATTATGAAAGCAGGAAGCGCTTAAGATATGCAAGATCAAAGGCATTCACACTACCGTCACCGTCCATATCGGCATTTGCAAAATTCTCTTCTGCAAAGTCATACTGTGCAAGCAGATACTTCTGCAAGGCAACAACATCGAGTACGGATACGGTACCGTCGAGGTTGACGTCGCCAACGACTTGGTTTTTCTGCCACTGGGCGTAGAGGGTCTGATCGTTAGTAATTGTTACCTTGCTGTCCTTGGTGATCTGCGTACCACCGCTTTCAGCAGTAAACCAGCCCTTGAAAACATGTCCTGTACGAGTTGGTGTTGGCAAATCACCGTAAGTACTGTTGTAGGTTACTGATTTACTGGTTGTGTCGCAGGAGCCGCCGTTGGTGTTGAATGTTATGGTGTATTTGTTTGCTGTCCAGTGAGCGTAGAGAGTCTGATCTGTTGTTACTGAAACAATCGAATCTTCCGTTATCTGCGTACCGCCCTCTTTTGCTGTGTACCATCCAGTGAAAGTATATCCTGTGCGAGTAGCTTCAGGCAAGACACCATATGTACTGCCATATGTTAAAGCTTTATTCTTAGTTGCACAAGTTCCATTATTTGTGTCAAAATAAAGAGTATTGCTAAGATTAATCACATCTATTTCAAATTGCTTTGACAAATAAGTTTCGTCATATTGATATGTAGCAAGATTGTATGAGCTTGCATCCATATCAAATACAAGGTCGGAGCATACTGGTTTGAAATAGTAAGCGTTATTTATATGATAAATGAAAAACCTTTGAGCCGCATTTCCGACAAAGGGCATCATTTGTATATTCGTTCCGTTTGATGTACCATAATCTGCAACATCCATTGAAAGACCATCTGAATAGGAAAGTATTGCATAACTGCCATCGCTTTGGAGTTCAAAGTTCCATATCTGATTACTTGAACTAATTGCTTCTGCACCCTGTACATTTGAATTGATATTACTCAGCAACACCTCTATATTTTTATTTTTGATAAAAGCGTGAAAAGTTTCGCCTAAATTCACAGGCATATTCCCATCACAATCTATTTTATAGATATTAAACTGTTTTGATAAATACGTGACATCATATTGCCATGTAGCGAGATCATAAGAGTTTGCATCCATATCAAAAACCAGATCAGAACAAGCAGGTCTAAAGAAATATACCCCATTAATGTAATAAATGAAAAAATGCTGTGCTGTATTACCGACATAAGGCATCATTTGTATATTTGTTCCGTTTGTTGTGCCATAATCTTCTACATCCATAGAAAGCCCATCTGAGTAAGAAAGTATCGCATAGCTTCCATCATTTTGACGTTTGAAATTCCAAATTTGATTGTTTGAACCAATCGTCTGAGCACCTTGAACATTTGAGCTAATATTGCTGAGGAGTACCTTGATATTGTTATTTTCAATATATGCGTAAAAATCATCCCCTAAATTTGATGGTGATAAATTTGTATACCATGGTTGTTCTGTGCTTCCGTTATTAGAAATTAGAGCATACCAATCCACATCTGTCAAACCAGAAGAAAGCTTTGATGCAGTTACCCAGCTATCAGCAGCAAGTCCTCTGCCACTATAAACAGCACTTTCGATGACATGATAGGTACCATTGCTTGCGTTGTATCCAGTTACTGCCATAAAATGATTGGAAACATGAATCGCAGCAACGCCGCCGTTCTGTAAATGGGAGATCAATCTGCTGTCTGAAATTGTTCCATAATACTGACCATCGATTTTGAATCCATAGCTGCTGCCATAGCCTTCCTCAATCTTATTGTAGAAAGTCTCTCTGTACAAACCACCATTACCGGGTTGATATGAACCGTTGTTAACAGCCCATGTTGCAAGCTCTACTGCATCAATCTCACCACCATTTAATGCGTAGATAGCATTGCAAAAAGAGAAAATGCCACACCCCGAGGTATACATATCATTGCCAGATGTAGCGTACTTGGTGAATGTTACAGTTTTCCAGTAGGAATCATTCTGGTTATACAATCTTCCTTCTGCCGCCTCAACCTCCATCATCTCCACCGGACTGAACCTACCCCGCGGCAGCACTGTCAGCATTCCCAGACACAGCACCACCGCCACAAGCGCCGACAGCCATCGCATACTTCGCTTTTTCGTCATAGCAATCTCTCCTTCATCATTCAATCCACCCGACCTCTGCGCGTGCCTGCCGGCATGCATGACTCCTTGCTGCCTGCCGCATCCGTCCGGCGTTTTTGTGCAATCTGTGCATTTTACTGAAAAATACAACTACACATTTTCAGAATAGCACAAAAAAAAAAAAAAACGATGAAGGTTTTGTTAAATAGTTGTGAATTTCCGAAGCAACATTTCCAGACCTTCCCTATTTCCCCTTGACAAATCCCAAAAACTGTTCTACAATAATAGCAGTACATACAGAAAGGCGGTAGACACAGTTATGTGGACACGTGGTTTATTAAAGCAGAATGCCTGGAATCAGCTGAAGGGGTATTACTGGACGGCGGTCGGCGTATCGACACTCGGCGGACTGATCACCGGCGCACTCTCTTTTGAACTCAAGCTGGATGAAAACGAGGTACAGGATCCGGTTGCGGCACTCCGGGAGAAGATGAGCGATTTTCTTCCTGCGCAGATGACGCACGACCAGTTCGTGACACTTCTGATCACGCTTTCAATCATTTCGGTGATCACCTCCCTGCTCTATACGTTTTTTATCGCGAATCCCGTGACCTGCGGCAAGGACCGTTACTTTGTACGGGCGCGCGGCGGTGACAGCGATTTCGGCAATCTGTTCTATTACTTCAAATCGGGACGCTATCTCAATTCCGTGAAGGTCATGTTCCGGCGTGATCTCTCCGTTTTTCTCTGGACGCTCGCGCTGATCGTACCGGGCATCATCAAGGCCTTTGAGTACGCGCTCGTCCCCTACCTGCTGGCGGACAATCCGAAGCTTTCCAAGGAACGTGCCTTTGAGATCTCCAGGAAGACCATGGACGGCGAAAAGCTGAATTACTTCGTACTGAACCTCTCCTTCATCGGCTGGTATCTGCTCGGCGCACTTTGCTGCGGCGTGGGTCTGTTCTTCGTGATGCCCTATCCGGAGGCAACGATCGCAGAATTCTACACCTGCATGAAGGCAAAGATGTTCAGCCTCGGCATTGCATCCGAGTATGAGCTGCAGGATCCCGATGCACCGGCACCGCCCACCGGCGGCTGGAACGGCGGCGTACCGCAGCAGCAGTTCATGCAGGAGAATGACTTCTATCCCGGTCAGGCCGGCGATCCGGATTTCTACCGGAAGCAGGGCTCCCAGAATGGCGATTCCTACAACCCCTACGATTTTCAGTAACACGATCCCCCTGCAAGTGCAGGGGGATTCAGCTTGTCAAAAATGTCCTTTTTCTTAGGGATAGGCATCATGTAACTGCCCCCACAGCTAACGCACGCCCTTCGGGTGCCCAACCCCTCCCCGAGGGGAGGGGCTATATTAGGAGGGTACTGCGTACCCTCCACCCGCCAAAAGGCTATCGCCTTTTGAATCCATGAGGTTTTTCGACAGACTGGATCCCCCTGCAAGTGCAGGGGGATTTTTGTCACTTCAAACAAAAATACGCCTTCTGTTTTGTGTGATCCGACAAAGATCCGGCAGGAATCTGAAAAATTGTCAGTTTTCCGGCGATCCCGACGTATTATGGGTAAGGAGGGATAAGCCATGAACAAACCACACCTGATCGCGCTGCTGCTTGCCATGTGCGGCATGCTGTGTGCCTGCCAGCCTTCGCAGATTCCGCAGCAAAACGCCGCAGCGCAGATCCCGCAGCAGCAATCACCCGAAACATCCGACGCGCGGCAGCCCCTGACCGAGCTGTATGCCGAACTGGAAGACCAGATCGGCGGGATCACTGCCGGATCCTACCCCAACCTCAGCTTTACGGAAGACTTCACTGCCGTTGTGCCGCAGGCCTCCAAGCTCTGCAGCTTCACCATGATGCAGCAGGCGGATCCCTCCCCGGAGGAATGCGTTGCCAGATTCCAGGAGCTCTTCCCGATCGTCTTCGGCAGCACGGAGGGCAGGGATGCCCTGTGCCGCATCTGTTCGCCGGATCTTCCCTGCAGTGACGGCAGTTATCCGGACAATTATCCGTTCTATGCCGAGCATGCGCAGGAGATCCTCAGCGGCAGCACGGCCTTTACGCTGCTGTTCGCGGACACACCGGAGGGGCATCTTGCCATTCATCGCAGCGGCAGGGTCCATGCCTACAACGGCGGAAAAACGGCCGCGCGCTCCGCTGTGCATTCCGGTGCCGTGGGAATGTACTTCCCCGATACGGAATACCCCGTGACCGCCGCCTATGACAGTGCTGACACAGCGGACGCCTACGCACTCACCGACCGGACCGTCCCCGTAAGTGAGGCAGCGGACACCGTGGAGGCATGGATCCGCAGCAGCGGCTTCGGGGGAGGCAGTGTACTGGAGCCGTACGTCACAGAAGTCAGGGTCCTCGATCTCGGAGAGGGGCAATATGGCTACAGTTTCGCCATCGCCAGCAGCTTCGGCGGTGTGCCGATCGATGTCTACCGCATGACCGATGACGGGACTGTCAGCTTCACAAAAAGCAGCGCCGAGGATGACCGCGAATATGAACGCACCGCCGGCAGCGCCTTCATGCTCGAGAGCAGTGCGCCGGATATCGTCATCGGCTACGACAACGCCTATGAGCTGTCCATCACGGCGGAGCACGACAGCGTGATCCCACTGACGGACGCAGTGCAGGCCTTTTCGGATGCCTTTCCGGAGAACGCCGCGTTCCGTGTCAGCCGCGCGCAGCTGATGTATGCGGTCTACCGCAGCGGCCAGAGCAGGACGCTCACCTCCGAGCTGATCTGGAAGTTCACGGCACACAGCGCAAATGACGCGCTCACCTATGTGATCTACATCGACGCCCTCGACGGCACCTGCCATTATTATGCATGCTGAAACAAAGCCTCCGTTCTTCCGAACGGAGGCTTGCTTTATTGTGCAGTTTCGGACTCTGTCGGAATCTGCGTTTCACTGGACGAGGATGTTTCTTCCGCAGCTGTGGGAGCCGGCGCGCTGCCGTCCGCGGAGAAGGTATCGAACGTGATCGTCAGCCCATAGCCCGGCAGCGTGAATGACACCGGCGTTCCGTCCTCGGATACAGTCAGGGTATAGGGCGCGTCATCCTCCTCGCCCTTGAGGAGGAGATTGCCGTCCTCCTTCGTGCCCTTGAGGGTCGGCTCCTGCGCGAGATCGTCCACAACATCCATCAACTCCTCGAGCATGGTGCGCACCGCCTGTGCCGACTGCGGCACGGAGAATTCCAGACCCTTGTAGGTCGCCGTCACCATGTCATCCATGAAATCCAGCTGTACGCCTGACAGCGCCGCAGGCTCCGAGAACACCACGCTCCACGCCTCATTTCCGTAGCGTGTCAGGGTTCCCTTTGTCTCACTGTCCTTGGTCGTCAGCGTCACATCGGAGGTGAAGCTCCCCTGCATCGGATTGCTCACATCACCTGCACTCTGCTGCAGAGCGCAGCCGGACGTTCCGAGCAGCACCGCAGCCATACTAAGAATTGCAACAATACGTTTCATCTGATCACCTCATAAGTATAGTATGATTTCGACTTCCGGTATTTATGCATTCCGGCATATGGCGCGTCAGAGTACCTCGGGAAGCGCTCTGATCAGATCCTGCGGCAGCATGCAGCTGTAGGGAAGACGCGCTGCCGCCGCATCCCCTGCTGCCGCGTGGAAGGTCACGCCGCACCACGCAGCCTGCCCTTCCATCATTCCCTGTGCCGTGAGGGAGGCAATGATACCGGCAAGGACATCGCCGCTGCCGGCTCTTGCCATACCGGGATTGCCCAGCGTGCAGACATCCATGGTTTCGAACTCCGGATCGTAAATGATCGTGCCTGCGCCCTTGAGCACGACGACTGCACCCGTGCGCTTCGAGAGGGTCTCTGCCGCCGCCGGACGATCCGCCTGCACCTGTGCAGTTGTCACACCGAGGAGCCTTGCGGCCTCCGCCGGATGCGGTGTCAGGATGGTTCGTCCCTTCGGTATCCATTCTATGCAGCCCTCCAGTGCATTCAGACCATCCGCATCGATGATGACGGGACAATCGCTTGCGTCAAGGAGGAATTTTGTCAGATCACGGGTGTTTTCCGTCAGGCCCATGCCGCATCCGATCAGGAGGGCATCCTTTCCGGAAAGGTACTGCTCCAGCAGCGCATGGTTTTCCTCGTTCAGGAAGAAGCCGTTTTCATCCGTGCGAAGCGGCAGGCACATGCACTCCGGCACACGGACGGAGAGCGTCCGGAGGGCTTCCTCCGCCGAAGCAACGGTCTGGAGTCCTGCGCCCATGCGCATGGCGGCCTCGGCCGCGAGGACACAGGCACCGCGCATCCGGACACTTCCGGCAACGGTCAGAAGATGCCCGCGGCGATTCTTGTGGACGTCCGCCGAAAGCTCGGGCAGCCAGGAGCGCGCAGCCTCCAGCGATACGAGATTTGCAGTTCCGGCGGTTTCGGCAAAATCGCACAGCACATCCTCCGGCGTACCGATCGGTACGATGCGGATCCTGCCGCATTTCTCACGCAGGGGGTACTGGGACATGCCGAGCTTCATGGCACCGAAGGTCACGGTCAGGTCGGCGTCATGCACGCCCTTGGAGACTGCGCCCGTCAGGCCATTGCCGCCGCTCGGGATATCGCAGGCGATCACCATACTATGCCCGCATGGAAATTTTGCCCTGCGCACATGTTCCGGCAGCTCACCGCGGAAGCCCGTGCCGAAGAGACCGTCCACGAGAACCTGCGCTTCAACGCATTGCTGATCCCAGCACTCGGGAAAACGGATGGTGCCGAACGCTTCAGCGCGCGCTTTGGCAGCGCTCGAGATCTCGGTTTTCGGTGCGCCGAGGGGCGCAAAGACCTGCACCTCCCATCCGGCGCGTGCGAGATGGTAGGCGGCGACATAACAGTCGCCGCCGTTGTTGCCGGTACCGGCAAGGAAGACGACCGTCCGCGCATCGGGGGCTTCCTCCATGATGCAGTCCGCAAGTCCGCGTCCGGCGTGTTCCATCATTTCGGCGTAGGATACACCCGCCCGATCGGTGAGGGCCTCAAGCTCCTGCATTTGTTTTGGTGTGACAAAAAAATTCATCGCTTCGTCCTTTCGAAAAACGGCACTTTCCCGTCGGGGGAAAGTGCCGCAAGCAGTTAGTTGTTTTCAAGCACTTCACGCTTGAGCAGTGCAAGGTCAAATGCATTGATGACGCCGTTTGCATCCATGTCACCGCCGGTGAGCACAGCATCAGGAATATCCTCGTTGTGTTTTACAATGAGACGATCCGTCTGACACAGAAGATATTTCTGCATCTGGATAATGTCGAGAACATCCACCACTCCGTCAACATAGAGATCACCAAGTGCCGTCGGAGGCCATGGCTCCTGCGGATCTGTTTCCTCAGGATCCGTGGGCTGTTCGGTCGGCTCCTCAGTAGGTTCCACAGTTGGTTCCTCGGTTGGCTCTGTTTCCTCAGGCTCGGTTGCCTCGCCCCATTCGCTCTCATCAATGATGCCTGCGACTGCGTAGAAGGAATCCTTCACGGAATAATCCGCACTGAACAGCAGCGGATAGCCGGTCTTGCGCCAGCTGGTGCCGTCCGTAATACCCCAGAATACCACGGCAGTGATGTTCGCGCCCTGCTGCTTCTCCTCCACGATGACACGCATGATATCCTCATATGCCTGTGTCTGGGTGGAGAGGTCGGAGGTGTTGTCGTACTGGGTGATATCCAGCTCTGTGACCTGAATTTCCAGACCGAGCTGTGCATATTTCTCAATTGCCTGACGGTAGAGGTTTGCGTCCGGATAGCCGACATCCAGATGGGACTGCATGCCGATGCCGTCGATCAGACCCTTCGCCTTGAGGTCAGCTGCCATGTTGTAGATGGCGTCGCGCTTGCCCTGAATGTACTCGTTATAGTCGTTGTAGAACAGCTTGCAGTCCGCCGGCGCATATTTTCTTGCGCTGACGAATGCCTGCTCGATGTAGGAATTGTCGCCGTAGATCATTGTCCACTCGGAATCGCCGTTATCCGGATTGGTACCCGCTGCACGCAGACTGCCGTCCTCCATGTAGCACTCGTTCACAACATCCCAGCAGTAGACATTCAGATCCGGGAACTCGTTCTCGAACGCTTCAAACACAGCCTTGATATAGCTGTCAATTCTCTGGTTCATCAGTTCCTTGGAGACATATGCACTGCTGGAGGAGAAGCCCTCCTTGAAAAACCAGTCCGGTGTCTGGCTGTGCCAGAGCAGAACATGGCCTCTTACCGGAATATTGTTGTCCTCGCAGAATTGCAGGACGGAGCGCGCCGCATCGAGGGAAACCGCGACCGTTACATTGTCGCCGATCGCCTGTGTCGCTGCCTGATCCATCACATAATCGGGCTTCAGCTCATTGCCGATGGTCACGCTGTTGAAGTGATGCTTGACGATCTCCTTGGAGATCTCGGTATTCAGCTCGGAGGGCGTCGCGGCACAGCCGATGCGGAAGTAATTCGCATACACGTCCTTCAGGGGTGTTTCGTCCAGTGCTGCGGTGCTCCAGGTGGCTTCGCCCGTGATGGAAATATCGTCCACATAGAAGCTGTTGGTGGTGCCGCTTGTCTGGAAGTAGATCAGGATATCCTTCGCATCGGACGGGATATCGTAGCTTGCGGAGATCTCATACCAGCCGCCCTGTGCGGCTTCCGCGGAACCAATGGTCTTGTACTGTGCATTGCCGGAGCCGTCAGTGTACTTCAGCTGCAGCTGGATGGTATCGCTGGAGGCTGCCTGCTGCATGACCCATGCAGTAAAGCCGTAGGTCTTGCCGCCGACCAGAATGCTCTCCATCGAGCAGGAGGTGCCGTGCCATGTGTCGGTTCTGCCGTCCACATAGAGGCTCCAGCTGCCGGTGTGGCTTGCACTATTGGTCGTGGATACGGACTGGGAACCGAAGCTTGCCCAGCCGCCGCTGCCACTCTCAAAATCTGCTGCATGAAGCACAGTGTCAGCTGCCTCCGTTGTCAGAGACGGAAAGCTGGAAGTTCCTGCAAACAGTGCTGCTGCGGTCAGAAGGCATGCCCATTGTTTTCTCTTTAACATCATAATACTCCTTTCGAAATAAATTCTTCTTCATATTCCATCTTCCTTCATGGAACTATGCTATCTATTATTCTAACATATTATTCCGGAAATTGCAAGTAAAAGGCGCTGACTTTTTACTGGTTTTACTATATTTTTTCAGCAAATTTTCACATAACGCCGTGTTATCCGAAGGCATAATCCCGGAGCAGTGCGTCGTAGCGGTCGTAATCCGGACAGAGCTTCCGCAGGACGGCATAGAACTGCGGTGAGTGATCCTGCCGGAGAAAATGCGTGTATTCGTGGAAAAACACGCCGCGCATGCAGGCTTCGGGATACTGCATGAGCCGGAAATTGATCGAGATCCTGCCCGTTGCGGCAGTGCAGCTCCCCCAGCGCGACGTCATCTCCTTGATCTCGATGCGCGCAAGCGGAACGGAATATCCGGCGTTCCGGAAAGCTGCGCAGACCTCACGGTTCAGTGTCCGGCACAGGGCGGTGCATTCGGCGGTCTTCCACAGGCGGACGGCGCGCTTTGCTTCCTCGGGGCTGCGCGCAAAGACGATGAGGGTGTCCCCTTCCAGCAGGGTCGGGCAGGGCCTTGGCGCATAGCGCAGACGCAGACTCTGCCCGAGATGCAGGATAACAGAACCATCCTCGTAGGTCGGAAGGGCCTGCCTGCGTGTTTCCTGTTCTCTGCGCATCCGCTGGAAGGCGGCGCCGTGTTCCGTCAGGAAGCGGACGATGCGTTCCTCCGGCACATGGGGCGGCGCGGAGACATGGATCACGCCGTCGGGCTTCATGCGGGCGTTGATATTCTTGACGCGTTTGCGCACGATGTTGAAGACAAAGCGTTCGTTTTCATACCAGAATTCCATGGGAAGGCTCCTTTCGCACTCTCGTTATTTCTATTATACCATAAATCCGAAGCGCCGGCAACCATCATTTCCCCCTTGACATTCCCCCTGTTATCATGTAAAATAAGTAGTAAGGCAATACCGCACAGAGCTGGTGGTGCAGATGCGCAGTCAGATTTTTCGTCAGATTGTATAGAAATGACGCCGCTGGGCTGACGCCCAGCAAGGAATTTCTGTGCAAGATGACGGAAAAGATGCAAGCAGATGCGCCGCCAAGCCGTTTGGCGGGCTTTGTGCGGTGTTGCCGTAAGCACATTGCCGCGATGCAGCAGCAGAATTTGAAAACAAAGGCGGTTTAACACCATGAATGTAATAGAAATGCAGCAGAAGATCCTGAAGCTGAAGCAGGAGCAGGGCATCTGCATCCTTGCCCACAGCTACGAGGCACGCGAGATCTGCGAGATCGCGGATTTCGTCGGCGACTCCTACCAGCTGAGCGTGAAGGCGGCGCAGTCGGATGCGCAGACCTTCCTGATGTGCGGCGTGCGCTTCATGGCGGAGACGGTGAAGATCCTCTCCCCCGAAAAGAAGGTACTGCTCTCCAATCCCGACGCCGGCTGTCCCATGGCCGAGCAGATGAGCAAGGAATACATCCAGTCCGTCAAGGAAGAATACCCGGACTACACCGTAGTGGCCTATGTCAACACCACCGCCGCGCTCAAGACCATTTCCGATGTCTGCGTGACCTCCTCTTCCGCAGTGAAGATCGTTAACCGGATCGAGAATGACAAGATCCTGTTCATTCCCGACTGCAACCTCGGTTCCTTCGTGCAGAAGTCCCTGCCCCACAAGACCGTGAAGCTCCTGCAGGGCGGCTGCCCGATCCACTCCGCCGTTCCCGGCGAGGCGGTGGATGCGGCGCGTGCGCGCCATCCGGAGGCACTGCTGCTCGTGCATCCCGAGTGCATTCCTGCTGTGACCAATCAGGCGGATTTCGTCGGTTCCACAGCGGCAATCATGGACTTTGCGAAGGCATCCGATGCCAAGGAATTCATCATCGGCACCGAGATCAGCATTGCGGAGCATCTGCAATACGACTGCCCTGACAAGCGGTTCTATCCGCTGTCCTGCAAGCTCATCTGTCCGGACATGAAGGCGACCACCCTCGTGGATGTGTACCGTGTGCTGACAGGCGAGGCCGGTGAGGAGATCGTCCTCGACGAACAGACCATTGCAGCTGCAAGACGCTGCATTGATAAGATGATCGAGCTTGGAGGTTAAGATGGCAGAAAAGGCAATCATTGCCATGAGCGGCGGCGTGGACAGCTCCGTAGCAGCGCATCTGATGCTGCAGGCAGGCTACGAATGCGTCGGCGCGACCATGAAGCTCTTTACCAACGAGGACGCCGGAATCACCCGTGAAAAGACCTGCTGCTCCCTCGACGATGTGATGGATGCGCAGGCGGTCGCGGCAAGACTCGGCATGCTGCATTATGTGTTCAATTTTTCCGATCGGTTCGGACGGGACGTAATGGACCGTTTCGCGGCTGCCTACGAAAAGGGCGCAACGCCGAATCCCTGCATCGAATGCAACCGCCGCCTGAAATTCGACGCCATGGTCGAACGCATGAAGCTCATGGAATTCGACTATGTGGTGACGGGACATTATGCGCGCGTGGAATTTGACGAAGCAAGCGGCCGGTATCTTCTGAAAAAAGCCGTGGATGCTTCCAAGGATCAGAGCTATGTGCTCTACACCCTCACGCAGGCGCAGCTGCGGCACATCCGCTTTCCGCTTGGCAGCTACCGCAAGTCCGAGATCCGCGAGATCGCGGAACAGTGCGGTTTTGTGAATGCAAACAAGAAGGACAGTCAGGACATCTGCTTTGTTCCCGACGGCGACTACGCCGGCTTTATCGAACGGTACACGGGAAAGGTTTTCGCACCGGGTGAGTTTGTCGATACACAGGGTAATGCCCTCGGCACGCACCGCGGCATCGTGCATTACACGATCGGGCAGCGCAAGGGTCTGGGCATTTCCGCTGGGCATCCCCTCTATGTCTGCGGCATCGAGCCGGAGACGAACCGCGTAGTTCTGGGCAAAAACGAGGATCTCTTCTCCGATGTGCTGGAGGCCGAGGATGTGAACCTCATCTCCGTCCCCTCCCTCGCAGAGCCGATGCGCGTGCGCGCAAAGATCCGCTACCGCCATCAGGAACAGCCGGCGACGGCGTGGATGACACAGGACGGGCTGCTGCATGTGAAGTTCGACGAGCCGCAGAGAGCCATCACGCGCGGACAGGCCGTGGTGCTGTACGACGGCGACACCGTGGTCGGCGGCGGCACGATACGATAAAAAACAAAGCCTGAGAGAGCGATGTGCTTTCTCAGGCTCTTTTCATTTCGTTTTGGGTTCATCGAGGTAGCGCTCCACCCGAAGCCGGAGCTTGTATTGTTCGCGCAGCTGCGCGATCTTCGGCATGATCTCCGATTTGTGATGGGCGTCAAGCGCCGCCTGATCGCGCCAGCGGTCGATGAGCAGGACCGTTTCGGGATCCTCCATCGGGAAGAAGTACTCGTAGCGTTCGTTTCCTTCCTCCGCACGCACCGCATCGACAATGCCGCACTGCATCATTTCCTCCGCAAATTTCCGCGCATTGCCGTTCGTTCCTGTGTAGTAGAGATTGACTGTGATGCTCATGGGATGTGCCTCGCTTTCCTATGAAATCATGCTGCCGCAATATTCACACTGCACTGCCGTTCCTGCCGGAACTGCCGCGGATGCACCACAGTGGGGACAGGTAACGGCGCGGACTGCGGACGGCTTCTCTTTTGTCAAAGCATGCGGCATGATGAGCCGCAGCTCGGCTTGGTTGATGTAAGAACCGGGGAAGAATCCATACCGCATCAGCTCCTCCAGACAGTTGATCGCCGTCCGGACGGGAAGTCCCATTGCCCCTGCGAGATCCTGAATGGAATCCGAGCCGCTGGAGTTGAAATGGAGCATGTAATCCTGAAAACGACGGATAATGCCTTTTTTTCTTGCGCCATGCGCGATCAGTCCGAGACCGACAAGCGTCATCACACCGGTGATACCTGCTGCTGTAACGGCAATACTGCTGTTCGTCCTGTCGGGAATCATGGAGGCACAGAGGATCGTCATCAACCCCATCGGCAGCACCACGCAGAAGCCGACCAGCTGGAAGAACAGTACCTCGCCCTTCAGACGGAGCAGTGCGCCCTTGTTTTTGTCCTTTGCCATCGGATGCCCCCTATCAGAGATCGAACACTTCCTTGATGCTGTCGTAATGCAGGAAGATGCCCTCCTCGGCAAATGCTTCGATCTGCGCCTTGTCAGCAAGCATGAAGCCCGTCATTTCCTTGAGCTGGGGCGTCACGTCGTCCTCGGTGAAGTCCATCATGAAGCGGTAGATGTCCACAAAGTAGTTGTCACCCTTGCTCTCGCGGCGGTAGCTGAACTGGTAGCCGCCCTCAGCATTCGTGACATCGAGTCCGGTCTCCTCCAGCACCTCACGCTTGACAGCGGTCAGGGAGTCCTCCCCTGCCATGACGCCGCCGCCGGAGACCTCCCACCAGCCGGCTGCCCATGCCTTATCCATGGCGCGCTTGGTGATGAGGAATTTGCCGTCCGGACGGCAGACAACGCCCAGTACGGTCAGATGGTAATCGCCCGGCTGCATGGTGAAGTCATTGCGCTCCATCGTGCGGCCCGTCAGCTGCTTGTTTTCGTCATAAATATCCCAGTATTCCATTATGTTCCAAACCTCCGAAATTTTGTTGCTGTTTATAGTATACCACAGCTTCGATCGTTTTGCAAGTCTATTTTCCCGTCAGGTGCAGTGCACTTGACAATCCTGCAAAAATATGCTACACTATTGTTATAGCCGCAACGTCTGCGGCTGTGTCACAATTGAACAGGAGGGCATGTACATGGAAATGAAAGAAACCATTCTGAAGTTCGGCGGAGACGTGAAGAATTCCGCAAGCAAGTTTGCAAAGGGTGCCATTGACAGTTCTAAGAAGATGGCAGAAAAGATGAAGATCAAGCGCAGCATCAGCCAGGCAGAGAGCCGCATCAATGCTGCTTATATGGAAATCGGCAAGAAGTACGAGGAGCTGTTTGCAGATACACCTGCTGAGGAATTTGCAGAGCAGCTGGCTGAGATCGCACAGGCAAGAGAGCTGATCGAGGTTGCCAAGGCAGACCTCGCTGCGATCGACAACAGCGTGATCTGTGAGGGCTGCGGCAAGCATGTGCAGGAGGATCAGAAGTTCTGTCCGTTCTGCGGCATGAAGAAGCCCATTCCGGTACCGGTAGAGCCCGAGGCTGAGGAAGCTCCGGCAGAAGAGGCTTGCGAGTGCGAGTGCGAAGCTGAGGCTTGCGACTGCGAGTCCGAAGCCTGTGAGTGCGAGTGCAAGTCCGATGACTGCGCATGCGCAGATGCTCCGGCTGAGGAAGAGAAGTCCGAAGACGCTGAATAAGCATTGCTGATAGGATGCCCCGATGGGGCATCCTCAGTCTGTCAAAAAAGTCCAGCCCAGTGCTGGACTTTTTCACACAGAAGTGGTA
>CAYYIT010000024.1:0-32556 GCA_964472035.1 uncultured Ruminococcus sp. | reverse complement strand
GATGTTGAGCTTTCACCGTCAGTCCGCAAACCTCGGAGGGCATAAGAAAACCGCCTTGTTTAAGGGCGGTTAATTTCGATATTTGTAATACGGCGTCTTGCAGTCTTTTGAAAAAAATTTTTTTCCCATTTAATTGCTTCTATTCGAACATTGTCCGGAGCATCACTTTTCAGCAGGCGCATCCCGGTTTTTCGGTCAATTTCTGTCCATTGCATAATATTTTTTGGTATTTCCTGCATTAAAGCTCACCTCCTATGATAATGCTTACGACTTCTCTGACAGTTTTACTTTGTTTTTTTGAATAGCTTGCGGCAATGCACTCCGAGATAAACTCATTAATATCAATGCCAGCATAAGTTGATGGAAGAGCAAATCCATCCTCATTTGCGAATGCTTTCCCAAAAATATCTGAAATTCGTTCGATTTTTTTGGTCCATCGTGCATCATGCGTTCTATGGTGCGCTTGAATGGCGTGACCGATTTCATGACGTATTACATGATTTGGATTGCCAGTTGACCACTTTCCCTCACGATGCATTTTCTGAGCAATTGCTGCCATTGTTTTTGACCCGTTTTTCCTGTCCGCATGGCGAAGAGAAATAAATCCACTATTATCGTTGTAGGTGCCTTCGTCGGTAGATTTGTCATTAAGAACATGTACACCCCTTACAGTGTTAATCTCGCCATATTTTGCAACTGCTTTGCCATATTCGTCATCAAACGTATTTTTGAATTCTTTGCTTACTTTAGATTCATACGAATAGTTTGGTTTGTATGGCTCAGCGGATTTATCGCCAATCGCATGATAGCCTGTTTCTTTTATTATACCACTTCCACCCGAAAAGTCAAGCGTTTTCCCACGATTTACCGCATTTACCTTCCCGGCAACCGTCCGATGATACCCCACCACCGCCGTACGATCCGGCTTGTAGCTCAGCCCATTATCCTCGCAGTACTGCCGGAGTGCCTGCTGCCGCTGCTTCAGAGTGGCGGACGCCTTGCGCAGGCCTTCCTCATCACCGACGGTTTCCAGTGCTATGCATTCACGCTTGGAGCGGCGTACACGGCGTTCCAGCTCTCGCTGCTGTTGGGTTTTCTCGTAGAGTTCGGCGTTCTCTTCCTCATCATAGGGAAAATACCGCTGCACATCCAGCCCCGGAACAAATGGATAGACCTGATGGCCGCAATTGATTCCGAGCAGCCCGTCCGGCTCGCCGTAGGAAGAGTCCTTCCAAGCATAATACCGGATTTTTCTGCCGTGCAGATCCTCGGTATAGCCGCCGCCTCCGCTGCGGTTGAAGATCTTGCCCTGATCCTTGGCGCATTTCGGGCGCGCGCCTGCGTGGCTGGATACGGAAAGAAGATGCAGCCCGTAGTCATCCATGCGGTCAAACTGCGCCTGATGGGCGGTGTTTGAAGCGGTCGTCCGGATGTCCATGTTGATGTACGCCTCCGGCGACCATTCACGCCCTGCCCTGTCCACAAAGGCAGGAATGCCCTTCTCCGTCATTTCCCTGATGCACTGCCGCATGGCCGCCTGACGGCTCTCAGCGCCTGTGATGGCCTTTCCGGCCGCTTTGTTCAGCATATCCAGAAAAGACTGCTTATTCTCAAGCTCCGCCGTATCATTGATGATCTTCCGCGCCGCCGCCTTCGCCTTGTACTGCATGACGGTGTTCACCATGTTCAGGGAATTGGCCGCCTGCTTGTTATAGGTCTTCAGTGCGCGTTCCATGGTGCGTTCGATCGAAGTCGGCGTATTATGGATGATCCCCTCGCGGACAAGCGACTGAAAGCCCGGCTCAAGCTCCTCGATCGCTGTGAGAGCTGCGGCTTCGAGGATCCCTTCCAGCAGATCCGGCGCAAGGCCGGCATAGGCTGCAATGGTCTGCAGGTTCATTCTGTCCAGTGCGCCAAGCTGCGCGAGCATCCGGATCTTCCACTGTGCCGTGGAGGAGTGGAGATCACCGTGCGCCAGATATTCCGCGATATTCGCGATCAGATCGGTTTCGAGTCCCACATACAGATCACTCAGTCCTTGGCTCAGTCGCATCATCTCCAGCGGTGTCATCGGATTCACCGCCTCTCAGGAACTGATCGACCGAAAGACCGGTGACGTTCTGTTCCTCTGCAATGCGCTTCAGTTCTTCCTGTGCGGCCTTTTCATCGCATTTCTGCACGTCCATGATGGCGCGCAGCTTTGATTTCAGACCGGATTCCACGAGCTTGATGTTGTTGTCGATGAGGGTGTTGTCGTCAATGATGATGTTGTCGAGCCAGCCCACAGTGACGGTGTATTCCCTGTGGGGGATCAGATCCAGATACACGCCGACTGCGATCAGCGCATGGATGATGGCCTCGACCGTCTCAGTCAGCAAATTTTTGTTGGATTTGATGGTGCGTGCGGTCTTGCTGTCCTGTGAGATGATCTCCGTGGCAGTTTTCAAGCCCTGCACGGCATCAAAGGACAGCGTGCCGGCAGAAAGCCCCGTCTGGAAGCAGAGAATGTTGAGCAGTGCATTGACGGCCGAGACGTGTTCCTGCACGCGGAGTTCCACCGTATTGTCCTGCACTTTTAGATGCTCCGCATCGTCAGCCTTGAGCGCGACAAATGCCTCATCGTCCGCATCAAAATATCGTACCAGATCGCCGGTTTTCGCATCCACGACTGTCTGGATGGCGGATGCCGGAACAATAATGCGCTTTTTGCCGAGAACAAACTCACGGGAGAAACTGTCGAACGCGACGTCCAGTGCCTTGAGGGTGTCCACTGCATTGGCGTAGACGCTCATACCGAGGGGCGTGTCGTACTCCGCATTATTGCTCACACATGGCTTCCAGTACGCAAACATGGGGCAGTCTGCGCCATAATCCGCAGCATCGCCCATATCATAAAGCTCTGACAATTCACAGCGGACGCCGGTGCTGCTTGCCGTATCGCTCCGGAACAGCTGGTATTCCGCACGACCTGGCTTCTGCAGCTCTACGAGGGTGTAGTATTTGCCGTCCTTCTGCGTTTCCGTGGTGAAGGCTCCGGCAGTCACATCCTTGCCAGTCCATTCGATCGGCAGGAATCCGCCTGCATGGACATAATTGATCTTCGGGATATTGTGATCCGCGTATACCTTGACAGCGCAGCCGCCGAGGGCATAGCCCGTGCTGATGAGTTCCGGCATGTTCTTCCAGAAGCCGTTCTTATTCAGCCAGTGATCCACAAATTCCTGATACTGCTGATCATCAAGTGTGATCTCGCACTGCTCCGAAAAGGTGAGATCGGAAAAGCAGTCGCACAGCACCTTGGCCGTATTCAGGCGATTCATCTCTCGGTTGCCTTTTTTGTACAGACCGCCGATCTTCACCTGCTTCCACGGCGGATCATTCTCAAAAATATTCTTCCAGCGTGTGATATGTTCGCTGTAGTAGCCTTCCACATTGGGAATGCGCATGTCCGGATACGCTGTCCGGATCGTATCGATCTTCATCGTTTTGCACCTCCGATCTCAATTAACTGTTTCATGTATTTCTCAGTGCTGTACTCCTGTGCATCGAGGTTGTCAATGTTGGTCGTGCCGTCATCAAGGCGGACATCCTCGGTGGGAAACTTATCATCCCACATTGCTTCTTCAAATGCTTCAATGGTGCTTGTACAGCGGCTTAGAATTCTATATCTGTCCGCCCCCTGCATAATGCAGTAAAAACGGATTCGGTCATTGATTTCTCCTTTTCTGGCATTGCGGATATCAACCTTCCAGCCGAGCTCCGCAGCCTTTGCCCTCATTCCGCCGATCAGCGTCTGCTCGGCAGAATCCGCAAAAACTTCTGAAACTATTACTTTGTTTCCGAGAATCGCACGGCATTCTTTCAGGAATAAATCAAAATCCCGATAAATGATATCGGGAGTAGCGGCATCTTTGCGCCGAAAATCATGAATTGTGATGATCTGCCTGAATCCTCGTGTGAATGCTGTGCAGTTAAAGGCGTGTGCGGATTTGCCGCCGCCAAAGTCAACTCCGATCGTGGCAAAGATGATATCAAAGCCCTCGAGACTGTCGATGATATACCGTTTGGGGTTATCGGCAAAGTTACGGTAAATCAGACCTTCCGCATTTACCCACAGTCCTTTGACATATCGTTCGTAATAGACTGTTCCAGCATATTCTCTCTTGATGTTTGCTGCGACTTCCGGATTGAGGAACGGATTGTCATCGAGTGAATAATGCTGGCAGTACACATCCGAATCACTGTCAATGAATTTCTTGAACCAATGGTTCTTGTGCTCTGGGTTGCATGTCCCATCAAATATGCTGTAAGGCTTATCCAGACGGGATTTGAGCATTGTGAATACATCCTCGTGCCATGTTGCCGCTTCATCGCCATAACAGTACTTTACGGAAGAACCACGGATAATATCGACCTGGCTTTTCTTGTCGGCACCGATGCAGAACACCCTTTCTCCGAACAGTGTAGCCGTGTTGTCACTGCGGATTGAAGATACCAACTTTTCGCCCCAGATCGCTTGAAGCGGTTCGATCACATTGCGCTGCAGTGTTCCTTTGGTGTTGCCAAGGAGCATTGTCAGACCTTCTTTCCCTGAAACCGCACGAATGCGTTTGGGAATGAGATAATAGTCCATGTATGTCTTCCCAGATCTGGTAGCGCCGGATTTGATGTTCCATCGATGTGTAGCATCACGGAAGTATGCAAGCTGCATGGGGGAGAACGGCATTAAGAATCGCCTCCGATTTTTGCAAGAACCTCGTCGAGCTTTGCGAGGGTATCAGCATTATCATCACGCTTGTCAAAAATACCGAGATGTTTTCCGAGCAGTTCCAATGCCCGGACCTTGTCGTAGGACGAGACCTCCGTACCAAATTTGCCTTCCTTGATGCCAGACACGATTTTCTTAGTTTCTGGTGTCAGCATGTCCGTTGGAGTAAAGACCACATTGCCATCTTCGGCAATCTTTGCAAGTTCCGTTCTGTCGGAAAATGCAATAGCCGCAAGCTCTTTCAGAACCATATCGGCTGTAATTTCCGTGCGTTTGGATTGATGCTCACGGAGCTTGTTCAAATGTTCTAAAACGTTATTTTTCGTAATGAGTTGGCGACCAATTTCTCCGTTTTTATAACCGGCTCGCTCTGCCGCCTGCGTCGCATTCAAATCGATGAGGTATTCCTCACAAAAACGCTTCTGCTTTTCTGTTAATTTTGGCATGACCTCACCGTCCTTTCCCAAAACAGCAACACAAAAGCCCCGACAGATGCCGGAGCCTTGTGCATGAATAGGGGGTTAACCAAATGATTTGTAACCGTCGGTGCAGCACGCAGGAGTCGCACCTGCAAGATCTTGCGCATCTGATCCGGACAGCCTGCTGCAAATCCAGAAAAGAAACGGACGGCGAACCCCAGAGGGGAAAGCGCTGCACTTCCGTCCGTCGCTTTTCTTCCAGTTTAATTATATCATACCTAAAACGAACAAAACGAACAACTTTTAATTTTTATGCAAAAATCTTTCTACCGCCATCCGCACGCTGTCCGCAGTATTGCCGCCAATATGCCGTGCAATGACATTCCATTTCATGGGGAATTTGCCGTCGATGTACCGCCATTTGATGATCTGACGAATCGTCTCATCCGTGATTGTCTCCATGAACGCATCCACCATCAGAACGATGTGCCGGCAGTTCTCGTATTCGGCACGATATCGAGAAAGCTTACTGTCAGGGATGAGATCGTCCGGGCAGCCATCCACAGAGGATGTACGCTTGATGTATGGGAAATCCTTCTGGGAGCCGCTCACCACATCATGTACACTGTTCTCCCTCCGGATCCGCTCGATCTCCGTCAGCAGATAGGCGGCACGGGCTTTGCAGTTGCGGTACTTCTTCAGCGTGTCTTTGTCCATCGCTATCACCTCCAGAATTCACCGCACAGCCCCGATGCGGTTCGGGGCTATTGGTTTGTGTTTGATTGCGTAAAACGCCGTGTGCGTCAATCTGAGCGCTCTCGGAGGCATCCAGAGGGCGGAAGCTCCTGCACGGGTAATCCCGGAAGCGATCCATACAGCGGCGGCGATAGAATTTGCAGTCGTGGCAGGTCATACCGCATCCTCCGGCGGTTCGGGAAGGGGCATCCAGTGGGAAATGTCCTCGTATTTTGTCCACTCAACGTCAACAAATCCGAGTGTATCCGGATCATAGTAATCATGCCAGAATCCAAATTCTCCGCATTCGCCGCAATCTGGCTCAAAAAGTGTTTGTACTATCGTCCCATCAATAAGAACAAGATACTCTCCATAGTCCTCCGGCAACCTCTCGCTGCACGGAATCCAGCTGGGTGCTCTCTTGTTCCATGCTCCGATCGCTTGCTCCGGAGTGAATGCTGCGTTGATATAAATTTCGGTGTCACATTCATGGCAGTGAAGGTATACCGGAACATTCCCATCGCATTCTTCGTACTCTCTAATACACTGTTCTTCTTTGTCCCACCATTCGAGTGCAACCTCGCCGCCACAAAACGGACACGGCTTCAGATTATCCATTATTCGTACCTCCCATATACCCACACAGCCCATCAATGATGCCCCCCAGCCTGTCGATGTGCTCCTGCATCCGCTTGATCTGATCGTCGTAGAGGGCGATCTGGCGGCATTCCGACCAGTGCTTGTCGTGCAGCTCTTTGATCTGCTCCGGCGTGTAGCCTGTGGAGCGGTAGGCTTTGAGTTCTTCAAGGTAGGCTGTATGTGTTTCAATTTCAGCTGCGGCGGCTTCATATTTTGCTTTATTTTCAGGGTAATCTACATACTGCACTGCTTCTCTGTGCTCTGCTGCGCTGCCTACCATTACCACAATAGGCAATTCTGGATTTTCGGCGATTGCCTTTCTCAGTTCTGTGCTATCCTTAACAAGATTTGTTTTGTTCATTTTCATTCTCCTTTCCATCCATCCTTGCACCACAGTGTGGGCAAAAGTTAAACCCATTCAATACGCCGCCTTGATATACGGTGATTCCGCACACAGAACATGTGCCATTAAAAATCGAATTAGGATTTGTAAATTCATCGTACCTGTGCATTGGCATTAACAGTCCCCCACGATCTTCCCACCGCCCATGCACCACCGGAACAACATCATCTAAAGGACAATCAGCGTAAAACCTCGCTGTTGGTTCACCTTCGTCCGTTGCCCCTCTTGTGCATTTGTGTTTCTCCATGCTGTAATAAGCGCAGTCAGCGCAAAGTGTAATTCCTTTCATTTGTTTTCCCCTCCGTCCATCTTCGCACCGCAATCGGGGCAGTAATTCCATTGCAAGTCCTTATAATCCCAACTTGTTGAAATTTGTACTCCGCACTTTGAACAATGGAACAGTATGTCAGCTTCGTCCGATATCCACCGCCCATGCCGTACAGGTTCGGCTTCGATGGTGGGGGTATCGTCTATTTCGTATACGACACATTCATAAGTTTCTTTTTCGGCTTCCAGATATATGAGATCTTCTTCGAATAGATCTGCATGCCTCAGCTGCATTTTGCAGTCAGCGATATTTTCTTCGAACACCTCTTTCAGCGCATCCGCATCAATCAGCCGCATGCCCTCTCTGGGCGTCCGCGCATCCACCAACCCCTCCAGATACCGCTTTTCCAGTGCGGTGAGGTCGGATTTCTGTATGTGGCGTTTCAGTTGTTCGATGTTCATACTCTCACCCCATACCTTTCCAATTTCTTCCTCGCCACCTGCTGCGTGCCCTTCGGCATGCCGGGGCAGGCAAGGATTGCCTTGCAGATCTGGATCCAGAAGAGGGCCGGCTGCTTCGGCAGCTCGATGCCCCAGCTCTTGGCAAACTTCCGGATCCGCGTTTCATCCATCGTCATCAGTGTGTAGCGTACTTCATTTGCCAGCTGTTCAGCAGTCCGCATCACCCGTCATCTCCTTCCAGTAGCCGCAGTCGTGGCAGTACTCCTGTTCGCAGTCCCTGCACGGAGAGGGGGCGCTCTCGGCGGATACCTTGCAGCACGCCCAGACTGTCAGGGCAATCAGGACTGCGAGAATAATTACAACGATCAGTGTGGTCATGGGTGGACCTCCTCGATACGGATATAGATCCCCGGCACCTGCGCCCAGAATTTTTCTGTGATGCTCGAGCAGATCTGCTTATCGTCCTTCCAGTAGCCGAGCCTTGTCATGATGTCATACAGCGCCTTGCAGAGGTTGTCCACATCGGGCTTGTTCGTGTACGGCTCACCGTCCTTGTGACTGCCTTTGAGGGGGAAGCACCATTTGCATACGACTCTGACGGCACCTGTCAAAGGCTCGGGCGGAACATGCTGTGCAAGATGTGCCCTGAGCTTCGCCTCTGCGTCTCCGTTGCCCCTGTCATAGTACTGTCGTCTGCCGTTTCTGATCACACAGCCCTTTTCCTGATGGGTCGCTGTCGGGGGGATCATCGGCATAAAAATAGCAATCATTTGTTTCTTTCCTCACTTTCGCCTTAGTCAATGATGGAGGACAGGGTTACAGAGGGCTGGCTTCTGAAGCCCTCTGTTCCTGTTCTCATTGACATTGCATTTTTCAGGGACATTTTTTCTATATTATATATAGGGGTTTGTCCCTGATTTTGTCCCTGAATTATTCTATCACGCGGGTAATGATGTTCTTTTCTACTTTCAATTCATCGCAGTTTTTGATTCTGCGTCTTATCGTTTTTTCTTCTACGCCAAGATACTCTGCCATGTCCTGCACTGTAACATCTCCGCCCATATTCACCGCATCGAAGGTATTGAGCAGCTCAGCATTCTTGTCGGCTGCCTTTGCCTTTGCGGCCTTCTTCTGATTTGCACCGCCGCGCCTGCCGCCGATCTGGTACGACTGCAGCTGCGATTCCGTCTGCAGATCCTTCAGCACGCCGGAGGTGTCCTCCTCATGCACGGGATAGCGGAACCACAGGTTCTTCGGCTCGAATTTCGGGAACTCGCGCAGCGTGCCTTCCATGCGCCATGCAGTGACCTGCCGGACGCGGCGGTCGGATTCCCTCAGTGCAGCGCAGAGCGCCTCATACTGTACGCGGCTGAGATTGTCACAGCAGAGCTTGAGGGCGGCGTTCCGGCTCAGGAGCTCGTCGGGGGAGGCTCCCTGTGCCGCATCCGGCGCGAAGTGATTGAGGGATTCTGCACAGATACGGCAAGCTTCTCTGTTCTGCAGCTGTTTCGTGATGTCCTCTGTCAGGTCAAGCTCCGTGAGGTCGATGAGCGCATCGGGATCCCGCGCGAACACGCCGGAGCCGGAGGCTCTGTCCATTGATCGCTTGCCGCCCTGCGCGCCCTTGGAATGGTGGTGGCAGTAGATCACCGCGCACCCGAGCTGCGTGCAGACCTTGTCGAACTGGTTGCAGAAGTGCGCCATCTGGTCGGCGCTGTTTTCATCGCCGGTAATGACCTTGTAGATCGGGTCGATGATGACAGCAATATAGTTTTTCTTCCGTGCTCTTCGGATGAGCTTCGGCGCAAGCTTGTCCATGGGTTCGGTCACACCGCGGAGGTTCCAGATGTCAATGCTCGACAGATGCTGCGGCGGAATATTAAGTGCGCGATACACATCATGAACTCTGTGGATGCAGGACGCCTTGTCAACCTCAAGATTGACATACAGCACCTTTCCCTTTGCGCACTGCCATCCGAGCCACTTGCGCCCCTCTGCGATGGCAATGCACATCTCAATGAGCGCATAGGATTTTCCCGCTTTTGACGGCCCTGCAATGAGCATCTTGTGCCCCTGACGCAGTACACCGTCAATGAGGGGCGGTGCTAAGTCAGGCATATTATCCCACAGCTCCGCCATGTTTTCAAAGTCCGGCAGGTCGTCCGTGATGGAATCCACATAGTCCTTCCACTCTGCCCAGGTCGCAAGTCCGATGTTGGTCGCAACGAGGAACTGCTTCTTTCCCTTTCGGGTCACGCCGGGCATACGGGAGAGACGGGAGGGATTCTTGTTCTGACGGTCAACCTTCAGACCGTTCTTGTCGCAGACATTGTAGAGGAATTCCACGCGCTTGCGGTATTCGTCATAGCTGCCGGCCTCCACCCTGACAATGGCATGCAGGGATTTTCCGCCGGAATAGACAAGGCACGCGATCGGCAGCTGCAGCTCCTGCAGGATCCCGTTCTGCTGCTCGATGGGCAGGGCATCCGATTCCACGAGGGCGTAGCGGAAGTCCGTGACATTCTCGTTCTTGCCGCCCTTGCCGTCGAGGGGATTGAAGCGGATCCACGCACCGCACTCGGGATTGGCGTCACCGAACACGGCGCCGATATCACCGCCGCATCTGGCAAGCTCAGAGATCAGCTGTCCGGCGGTCCTGTCCCAGCTGCCGGCGGTGGGGAGGTATTTGCCGTCGTTGTTCTGCCAGCATTCCGTGACATAACCGACATTCTCACCGGAGTCGAACAAAGTTTCGAGGTATCGTGTGATCTGTGCCGCCGGATCCCAGTTGTCCGGTTCGCGGACAGGGAGCGCCTGTGCCTGATTCGGAGAAGTAACGACATACGCTTCGCCGATATAGTCATCCCATCCCAGTGCAGAGCCGCCGGCGCTTCGTTTTTGCGGCTGGTAGCCGTTGTCGAGCGCCAATTTTACAATGGTTCCGGCTGTGACGGGATGCTCGGAGCCGTTGAAGCTGCGCCATTTCTTCTCGCATTCTCCGGCATGATAGCGTCCGGCGTCCCTTACTGACCACGCATCCCAGACAGACACATCGTACCCTGCATCCTTGAGTGCCATGCCGATATTGCACCACTCCTGATAGTCGAGCGCGGCAGGGTCAATATAATCGAGGAGTTCCTCAAGATTGTCGTTTCTATACTCCATTCGTCACCTCCGGTTGGTAATTCGGCACATCGATGCTGTACGGCACGCGCCAGCCGTTCGCGGCAATGCGGTCAATGAGATGCTTTGCAGCATCGAATGCCCAGCTGCCGACATGCCGGAAGCCGTATCGTTCGAGACAGCGGATCTGCTTCGGGGTGGCAAGCCCGTCGAGCTGCCGCTGCGCACAGGTGCGCAGGATCTTCTCTGCCTGCCCTGCGGACTCCACGCCATCGGGATTGATCCCGCGCTTTTCAAGGGCGGTCTTCTGCGTGTCGGAGGGTGCCTCCGATTCCCAGCCGAAGGCAGGGACGTAGCCGGACAGATCGAGTGCCTGAATGCTCATGGCGTACTGCAGGGGGTCGACGAGACGGGACTTGCGCTTGCGCATCTTTTCGAGCTTTTCGGCAAGCGCCGCTTCCCGGTCCGCTACCACATCCTCGGATGCCTTTCGTTCCTCCGCTTCGATGTCAAGGGGCATGCCCGGCTGCGCTTCCATGCGCTCTGTCATCTTCTGTGCGACCTCCGCATCCTCCGCAATGAGGCAGGCAGGACGGCACAGCTCGTGCTTCTCCGTATTCCAGAGGAAATCCAGCAAAAGCAGGTGATCCTTGCCCTCTGCAAGGCGCGTGCCGCGTCCGACCATCTGGCAGTAGAGCGCCCTGACCTTGGTGGAACGAAGCACGACCACGCAGTCCACGTCGGGGCAGTCCCATCCCTCGGTGAGGAGCATGGAGTTGCACAGGACATTGTATTTGCCGTCTGCAAAATCCTGGAGGACGGTTTCGCGGTCATCGGAATTGCCGTTGACCTCCGCGGCGCGGAAGCCGTGGGTGTTCAGGATATCGCGGAATTTCTGGGAGGTTGCGACAAGCGGGAGAAAGACGACGGTCTTCCGGTCACGGCAGTGCTTTGCCATCTCCTCGGCGATCCGTTCGAGATAGGGGTCAAGGGCAGTCGCAATGTCTCCGGGCTTGTAGTCGCCGGCGGAGGTCCCGACATTCCGGAAGTCGATCTGCACCGGTACTGTCAGCGCACGGATGGGGACGAGATACCCCTCCTTGATCGCCTGCGGAAGGGTGTACTCGTAGGCGAGGCTGTCAAAGATCTGACCGAGGTTTTTCTGGTCGCCGCGGTCGGGAGTTGCCGTCACGCCGAGGACCTTGGCACCCGTGAAGTGGTTCAGGATCACCTGATAGCTGTCGGAAATGGCATGGTGTGCTTCGTCGATGATGATCGATGAGAAGTAGTCCTTCGGGAACTGGGAGAGGCGTTTCGGGCGCATGAGTGTCTGCACAGAGCCGACCACAACCCTGAACCACTGCCCGAGACAGGTCTGCTCCGCCTTCTCAACAGCGCTCTGCAGACCTGTGACGCGCTGGAGCTTGTCCGCTGCCTGCTGCAGGAGTTCTCCGCGGTGTGCCAGAATGAGGACTCTGCCGCCCCTGCGGACGGCGTCCTCCGTGATGGATGCAAAGACGATCGTCTTGCCGCAGCCCGTAGGGAGAACAAGCAGGGTCCTGTCCCTGCCTGCGTCCCATTCTTCCCAGACCGCTTCTCTCGCTGCTTGCTGATAAGGTCTAAGTTCCATTTACTTTCCTCCGTTAGTTGAAGCTTCCGGCTGTCCAGCCGCCTGCGGAGGGAGCAGGCTGCGGCTGGGGTGTATACTGCTGCTGCGGCTGTACAGATTGGTTTGCCGCCGCTTGCGAAGTATAGGGCGGCACCTCGCCAGCGGGTGCTACCCGCGGCTGGTCGTAGCTCGGATAGAGAGATCTGATCTTGTTCGACTGCTTATCGTTTCCATCATTGTCCTTGTAATTGTCCACATAGACCTTGCAGACGCCGCTCTTGCCGATCAGCTCGGGTGTCCACTGCATACGGATCTGCTCGTCCTTCTGTTTGAGACCGATGGATGCAAAGAATTCGGAGAGCTTCCACTCCATATTCTGACAGAGAAAGTAGTTTTCAGAAATGAGCATACTTTTTCCGTCCGGTGCGTAGACACGGAAGGTGACGATCGCCTTGGGGCACGGCGGGATCTTGGGGCTGCCGTTGTGTCTGGCGCGTTCAAACTTCTCAATTGTGAAGCGGTAGTCTCCGGCAGGCAGAAGCACGAAGCTGCTGTCCTGCCGGATGGTGCTGTCCCAGTCGTATACACCGTCATTCTGCGGCTGTGTCTGCGGATACTGATTCTGATACATAGTCATCTTCCTTTCATTTCAAGCGGTTCGCGGTGATGCATTCAAGTACCTGCGGCCATGCTGCAACAAGGCAGCCCTGCACATAGTCGAGGGGGTAGTCACGGATGGGCATGCCCTTCGGCATGTGTCCTTTGGCTTCGACGACGGCCTGCAGCTCCTCGGGGGTGACATAGTGCGCCTCCATGAGGTCGGCAAGCTCCTTCGGGATGCCCTCCGGACGGGAGTAGGCAGGGGCAGCTTCGGAATTCTCCGGCGGATAGATCTGCGTGCTGCCCTCCATGAGGTTCTGAGGGGTTGTCGGGATGCCCATTGCCTGCGCCTTTTCAAGCATCTGCTGTACCGGCTGTGCAGGCGGCGCGGAAGCTGCCGGCTCAAAGATGTGGGCAATGCTTTCCCATGCAAGGGGCAGCTCATCGGGAAGTCCGCAGCGGTTCTTGGCATCCCAGCAGGGGTGGTGGGAGGTATACATGACACGCTCTTTTCCGGCGGCCTTGTGCCTCTTTCCCTTGTCATCGGTGGCATAGACATGGGTCTTGTAATTGAAAAACAGCACCAGATCCGCCCATTCCTTGACGAGGGGGGAGATCTGGGAGCCGGTCTTTTTGCCGAGCTTGAGCTCCCAGCGGTCGAACTGTCCCATTTCTTCCGGAAGCTCGTATTTTCTTGTGCAGGCGTGGCAGGAGATCACGACATGGATCCCCTTCAGGGTGACCTCCTCAAGCAATGTCATGAAGCGTGCGATCTCCTCGCGCTCGTACACATAGCCGTTGCCGTAGCCGAAGTCCTCGATGCCCTTCTTGCTGTGAAGGGTACAGAGCATCGTGATGCAGAGATTTTCCGCCCAGTCGAAGGTGTCAATGACAAGCGTACCGCAGGAGGCACCGCCGTTCATGACAAACTGTACTTCCTGCCTGAGCATATCCCAGCTCGTGGGCTTCGGAAGGCGGCGCACATCCATACTGTCCGTGCTGCCCTCCGTGTCGATGAAGACGGGATTCGGAAACCGTGCTGCAAGGCTTGAT
Source organism: uncultured Ruminococcus sp. (assembly GCA_964472035.1). GTDB lineage: Bacteria > Bacillota > Clostridia > Oscillospirales > Ruminococcaceae > UBA3855. The sequence continues at coordinate 18,478 of CAYYIT010000024.1, read as the reverse complement.
TTTCCCACGCCCTCGGGGCCGTAGATCACGACCTTCCGGCCTTTTCCGGATACCTTGCCGGATGTGATTTCAAAATTCATATTTTTTACTCCTTTCTTAGAATGTACCTGCCGTCCATTTCGTCTTACTCGGTGCATTGGAGGGCATCTCGCCAGCGGCGGCTCGCCGCCCGTCTTCGATGATGATACTGCATTCATCCCCGGTGGAAACTCTCGTGGCGATCGCCTGCAGACCTTCTGCTTCGAGCCAGCTGCCGAATTCCGCGAGTGTCTGCAAGTCCATCTGCTCCAGCTTGTCAAGCAGCACAAAGCCGCATTCCGGATTGAGCCGGCGCACGATCGCGGTCGCGACCCGGAGCTGCTCCGCACCGCTCATGCAGTCCCACGCCTTGCCGTTGTAGAGCAGCGTTCCGTTTTCCACGGACAGACCGGGGAGGGGGAGATCGGCAGCATCGAGCAGGGACCTGCGCGCGAGCCGGACGCCCTCGATCTGATCGGTGAGCTGCCTGTACTGCTCGGCATAGGTCTTCGCCTCCTCCTCGGCGTGTGATTTGTTGAGATTGTCGCGGATCTTCACATTGAGTGCGTCGATCTCACGGATGTTCTCCTCGAGCTGCAAGGTGGATTCGTCCTGCAGATCCTCTGCGGATCGGCGTGCCTGCGCGGCATCGTACTCCGCCTTTGCAAGGGCGTGCTTGGCTTCCTCCAGTGCCATTCGTGCCTTGATGACGGCATCCTCGCAGCGGTCGCGCTGTTCGCGCAGGCGCTGGTTCTCGGCGTTCTTCCGGAGGATCTCCTGCTGCTGCGCGATGAGTTCTGACGCGGAGACGGGAACCTCCGGCACGCCCTCCCAGCAGCGCATTTCCTCCGCATACTTTTTCTTCTGGTCGGCGATCCTGCCGACGGCGAGGCGCTCATTGTAGAGCCTTGTCTCTTCCTGCTCCATCTTCGCGAGCTGCTCGCCTACGCCGATGATCTGCAGGAGCGTGTCCGCCTTTTCCTTGTCGGAGGCGTGCAGGAATTTCGGGAGATCGAGCGCAAGCTGGGAGATGAAGCTGTCGAGCAGCCGCTGGCCGGACTTGTTCCCCTGCGGGTCAATGACCTTGAGGGTGCTGTTCTTGCCCCTGCGTTCGGCGATCAGGCCGTTTGACAGGGTGACGCGGAGGATCGGGTCGCTGAAGGCGCCCTCACGGGCGGCATTGCTGGGACGGAATTTCTCACCGCCCAGCGCCCAGCAGATCGCGTCGAGGACGGAGGTCTTGCCCTGCCCGTTGTTGCCGCCGATGATGGTCAGGCCGCTTTCCGAAGGGGACAGGCTGACCGCTTTGATGCGCTTCACATTCTCGATTTCGAGGGTGTTGATCTTGATGCTCATGGTTTTACTCCTTTTCAGTCAGGGGCCGGAGGTTCTGCTGCAGCAGATCCGACAGCCCGTTGGTTTTCTGCGTGTAGAAGCCGATGTTCTCGTCGCGCTCATGGGACAGCACGAACTCCGTCAGGCGCTTGACTGCGTCGATGGCGTTGGCATAGTAGGCGCGGAACACAGGGCGTGTGTCGGTGCTTTCCATGGGGAGCATTTCCTGTCTGGCTTCGGCGTTCTGCAGGCGCAGTTCATACTCGCTGCGGATGCGGTCAAGCTCGGCATTTTTCTGTTCGATGATACTGTTGAGCCTGTCCAGTTCCTGCGTATCGGTTTCGGCAACCGCAACCTCGACAGGGCGCTGTTCCAATTCCTCGATCTGCTTGACAAGCTCCACATTCTTCTGCACCATGTTTTTGGTGCGTGTTTTAGAGCGTTCCAGTTCCTCTTCCGTTTCCTGATTTCTGACCTCCAGCTCCTTGATTCTGGACTTGAGTTCGCGGACGGAGGTCTCTTCGATGTTGACGGTCTGGCGGAGTTCTTCGCGGTCTTCTGGGTCGAGCATGGCGAGGAGACCGAGCTTCTTGATTCCGATTTGTGCACTCGAGTGCACAAAATCTTCCGTCAGATTTTCCGCAACAGAGATATAGGTATATGCCTGTCTCCGGCGGATACCCACCTCGTTCTCCGTGTAGTCCTCAAAGTTCTCGTAGCCAAGTTCCTTGTAGAGCTTGCCGTCACGCATTTCCTTGAGTCCCTTGCAGACCTCGTACAGACTCGCCTGCATGGCATTGGCATTGGTGATGATGCTGGCATTCAGCTTCGATGCCCTGTTGAATTTGTCCCAGTCAATGACGGTTGTGAATGCTTCATTCATGCGGTTTGTTTCCTTCCTTTCAAATAGAATTTATGTGTGACATATTCTTTGTACTTCTCTACAAATGCCTTGACTTCTTCTGTCATATTGGCATTGTAGCTGCCGCGGCATTGTACGATTTTTCCCGATACTGACAGTTCCAGCGTGTAGAATGGGGTATGTGGATCGTTCGTGCGCCGGATGAAGAAAATATGCAATGCGCCGTTTGCATGACGGTCGGCATAGCCGCCGACGCAGTGGTGTAGGATCCTGCCTTCTGCGATGATCTCTTCGAGATTCTGCGGCTGCCGCAGGAAGAGTTCGCCGTATTGAAATTCCAGGTCATAGCGTTCATTCATTCGCTGCTCAAACTGCCGGCGGACATTGCTGTTGATACTGTACTTCACCATTCCGGTCGTTCTGACATGCTCTTCCATGAAATGCTTCGGGCGGTTGTGCCGCTTTTCGGTAAGCGGATAACCGAGCTTTCTGCAATCACAGAGATAATCATCGTAATCGCCGAAGGCGACGTTCTGCTCTTTCTGATAGTCCAGCAGCTTCCTCACGGATAATCCGGTGTAGTCCAGTGCGCGCTTGAGTGTTTCGGGATAACCCATGTATGCTGTCATTGCTTCCTGCAGTTCTTCCGTGGAAAGATCGGGGAGTAGTTGCCGGTAGCTCCGCAGTCTTGTATATTTCTGTTCTTTGCCGCGCAGCATACGGAAATCCGATCGTCTCAGCTGCAGCATTTCTAAAACACTTTTACCGTTCCAGTCTATCAGATCAGGTGCGTGTACGATCTCATTTTCTACAAGATGGCTGTATCCGGATTTCACCAGCAGTTCTGCATTCGGATGTTTCAACCACAACTTGAGATAGAGGATCCAATGCTTCTGCAGATATGTTTCGCCTCCGGAATACCGCATGCAGGTGTTGGTGATGCGGTCTATTCCGATAATGCTGTAGCTCTGGTCTGCATATCCATAGTAATTGGCAAAGAATTTCGGCTCAGAAAACCGCGCTCTGATCTTCCATCCGGATTCCGCGTTCCATCCAAAGCGGCAGTAGCCGTCCGGTGCAAAAACATATCGCTGTTTTTCCTCAATCAAACCATTGTAATAACGGTGGTATCCACGGATGTACAGGATATCATCTCTTGCGAGCAATACCAGATAATTGCGGGCGCGTGTTGCATTCTTCATGTGCTGCAGATCCTTTGCGGAGATCTCAGGAAAACTATGCAGATATCGTTCTTTCTGTTCTTTCTTCATACCCCACCTCAGAAATCCAGCAGGCTGTCAAGATCCACGCAGCAGAAGCTGAGTCCGGACGATTCCGCGGCATCTCCCACAAGGTCGATGCGCATCACAAAGCGCACCTGCGCACCGGGGAAGTAGAACTCCACCGCCTTCTGATAGGCCGCAAGATCGGAGATGCTCCGTGCTTTTCCGACGCTGCCTGCAACGGCATCGAGGCATTCCTGGAAGCTCCTGCCGCTCTGTTCGATCGCCTGCAGAAGCTCTGGCTCCTGATCGCAGAAGAGCTGCAGGGCAGCGGCGGTTCCTTCCGCGATGGCGTTCTGGATCATGCCCTTGATGGGCTTTTTATCAAAATACTTGGCTCTGTCCATTGACATTTCTCTCACTTTCTGGTATAATACCAATGTAAATCTTTCTTTGGGTTCGTTCCTGATGGCGGTCAGGACGAGCCCTTTTTCTTATTCCATCCACTGCTTCACCAGCTCCCTGCGGATGGCGGTCCTGGTGACGAGCAGCTCGCATTCCTCTCGGGTTTTCTTTGCCTCTTCAAGCCCCCATTCGCGGATGTAATATTCCATTTCCTCATTCTTCAGTTGCAGCTCATAGTCGGCCCATAGCGCGAGAGCGATGGCGCCGAGTATGATCGCCGCGCAGAAGCTGTCGCCGCTGCCGGTCACAAGAAAGTGCAGCGCCGGAATCATGGGAGCAGCGAGGGCAAGGAACAGGATGCGTTTTCTCATGCCGCACCTCCTTCCCGTTCCTTCTTCCATCTCTCAAAATCCGCAGCGATCACCGGATCCGAGAAGAATCGTTCCATTGCCTTTGTCATTTCCCTCACAAGTGCCCCCATCTGGCAGCGGCTCGGCTCCTCGCCGGACGGCTCGACCACGACGGGGAGGGGAGAGCGGGTGGTTTGTTTTGGCATGGTGATTATTCCTCCTTGTCATACAGATGATAGCATCCGTTCTGATACATCAGCCGGAATCCGATTGCATCGGCGATGCGCTCCGCAACCCTCCGGCTATCCGTTGCTCCCGACATGAAGCACTTGATGGTGCCTTCTGCCATATCGGAGAGTTCCCCGAGTTGGCGGTATGTGATCTGCCGAGTTTGCAGGACAGCTTTGACATCCTGCCTAAATTTGTTGAACAATTGATTCATAAACGCTTATGCCTCCTGAGATACAATTTTTATTGTGTAGTTGCGGATATCACTTCTTCCCAGCAGGTAATCAATGGAGCATCCAAACAGATCAGCCATCTCACACAATTTCGTTGCAGGAATGCTGCCACCATCAATCCAATTCCGATAGGTTTTTCTTGTAATGTCAAGCCTTTTTGCAACTTCCTCCTGAGTGAATCCTGCTCTTACCTGTTCTACTTCGATATTCTTAAACTGCATTATAGTATCACCTCCTTAGGGGGATACGCGTTCTGCGTACCACAAGTATTATTATATACGCAAACTGCGTAATTGTCAATATGTAATTACTCACAAAGCGTAACGCCGGATTTTGTTGATATTACACAAATTGCATATTACTTATTGACTTTTCTTCGCTCTTGGGGTATAATATTACTCAAATAAGGTAACAGGAGGCGCTTATGTTCAAAAGCAGAATACAGGAGTTACGCACAGAAAGAGGAATCAACATGAAACAGGCAGCACAAGCTCTGTGTATCCCATATACAACATATGTTGGATATGAAAAGGGAGAGCGGGAGCCTGATTCGGCTATGCTGATTCGGCTTGCAGATTTTTATAACTCTTCAATTGACTACCTCTTAATGCGCAGTGATGAAAGAATTGATGAAGAAGTCTTAGACAAGGTCAACTCTATTGATCTGGAATTGCTTCAAAGGAAAGGCAACATTCATGATGCTCTTCTTGCTGAGAAAAAAGAGGAGCTAATAAATAAATACCGTGATCTGGATGATCACGGCAAAAAGATGGTTGATTTTACGTTGAATGAGGAATACGCCCGCTGTGCATCTGTTCTGGAACAGGAAGAAGAGCAGCCGAAGATCATCGAGATCAAGCTCATGCGTCTGCCTGCCAGTGCCGGCACGGGTGACTACCTCGACAGTGAAGAATACGAATACATATCTGCGCACCGGACGACTGCGACAGAGCAGGCGGATTTTGCAGTCCGCGTCAACGGCGATTCCATGGAGCCGACCTATCATGATGGGGATATCCTGCTCGTGGAGGGTGCGCCGTACATCAATGTCGGCATGATCGGCGTGTTTGTGGTGAACGGCTGCGGCTATGTGAAGGAATATGGCGGCGACCGCCTGATTTCGCATAATGAGAAATACGACGACATCCTGCTGCATGATTATGATGTGGTGATGTGTTCTGGCAGGGTGATCGGGGTGTTGGAATCGTAGGATTTATTGTAATTGCATATATTTTCCTATCAGTTTTTGTCACATTTGTAAATTGAAAAGTATAAAATAGGATGATATAATATAGTTAATATTTTATTTTAAGGAGTGATATTATGTCAAAAAATCAATCTGGTGTATGTTGTCCGAAATGCGGAAGTAATAATCTGCAGGTGATAAGCGATGTAAAGGGTAAGGGTGCCAGCTTCTGGAAACTTTGCTTTTGCGGATTCTTAGGATTGTGCGGTGCAGGAAAGACTACGACAAAGCATTACTGGGTATGCCAGAACTGTGGAAACAAGTTTAAGGTATAGTGGACAAGAAAACGAAAATCTGGATCGGCCTTATGAATATTTTTTCAAAATATTGGGGGTGCCACCAGATGCCTGAACGAAGTTTCTTTATATATGGGTATCAATTTCCGGTATGTGCAAGATGTACAGGAATTATTGTAGGAGAAATCATCTTTGTATTTTGTGCGTTGTTTTCGCTGCAGCCCAGTCTTTGGGTTGCTATGCTCATGATGGTGCCGATGGTTATAGATGGTTGTCTACAGTTAAAAACAAAATACATATCAAACAATTTCAAGCGTTTTATCACTGGTATGGGATTTGGCTACGGTGCTTTTAACACAGTTTATCGAATGCTTGTATTGATTTTACACTGACTAATGATCCAGTCCCCCTGCCACAATGACAGGGGGATAAACATAAAAACCGCCCGGCGCGCGAACACCGGACGGTCTATGTAGGGATGTTCAAAGATTTCGACCCTCTGAACATCCTCTATTATAGCATATTCTGACAGAAAATGCAAGGAGGAATTTACATGAATGCAGTCATTTATGCACGCTACAGCTCCGACAAGCAGACCGAGCAGTCCATTGAGGGCCAGCTCCGCGACTGCATGGCCTTTGCCGAGGCGGAGGGGCTGACCGTGATCGACACCTACATCGACCGCGCCATGAGCGGCAAGACCGACCTGCGTCCGGCGTTCCAGAAGATGATCACTGACAGCGCAAGTCGGAATTTTGATGCCATCATCGTCTGGAAGCTCGACCGTTTTGCACGCAACCGCTATGATTCGGCGGTCTACAAGGCGAAGCTGAAGAAAAACGGCGTGCGCGTCCTGTCCGCGCAGGAGCACATCACCAGCAGCCCCGAAGGCATCATCATGGAGGGCTTGCTCGAGGCGATGAACGAGTACTACAGTGCTGAGCTGTCGGTAAAGGTGCGCCGTGGTATGCGTGAGAATGTGCTGAAGTCCAAGACGATCGGCGGCAACATTCCGCTGGGTTTTCGTGTCGGTGCAGACAAGCAGCTCGAGATCGATCCGGAGGGCGCACAGATCGTGCGGAAGATCTTTAATATGTACAACACCGGCAGCAGCTACACGGAAATCATCAATGCCCTGAATGCGTTGGGGCTGAAAACCTCGAAGGGCAATCCGTACAACAAGAACAGCATCGGCCGGATCCTGACGAACCGGAAGTACATCGGCGAATATGCGGTGCAGGGGATCGATGCGGTGTCCGAATGCCCCGCGATCATCGAAAGGAGCGTATTCATGGAAGCACAGAAGCGGCTGGAAACAGCATCCCGCAAGCGCAAGAAGCGTGACAATCACATCTGCCTGCTGACCGGAAAGCTCCGCTGCGGTGTGTGCGGCGAGCTGATGGCGGGCACTGCCGGCACGGCAAAGTCCGGAAAGCTGTACCGTTATTATAAATGTAAGAACCAGTGTGAAAAGCCGGCGGTGCAGGAAGCGCTGGAGCGGCAGGTGCTGGACGCAGTAGCACAGTATCTCACGCAGGACAATATCGACCGGATTTCCGGCATGGCGTATGAGCTGTACCAGCAGGAATCCGCAGATCATACGGAGCTTCTGATGCTGAAGAACCAGCTCAGGGAAGTGAACAAGAAGATCCAGAATGCGGTGAATGCCATCATGAACGGCACGGCCTCTGCGGCATTGCAGGCTGCTCTGACTTGTCTGGAAGGGGAGAAGGTGCAGCTTGAGGCTGAGATTGCAAGAGCCTCCATCAAGCATCCGACTTTCAAGCCGGAGCATTTCCGTTATTTTCTGGAGCGTTTTGCGAATGCGGAGATCGACGAGGCGCTTGCTGTCCAGATGGTTGAGACGCTTGTCAACAGTGTTGTGCTGTATCCGGATAAGATCGCCATCCTGATCAACGTCGCAAATAACGAAAACACCCCACCTTTGGAAGTGATTACTTCAAAAGTGGAGTGTTCGCTGAAAATGTGGTGTGGTGACCCGTACGGGAATTGAACCCATGATTCCGCCGTGAAAGGGCGGTGTCTTAACCTCTTGACCAACGGGCCATGGTAGCGGCAGCAGGATTCGAACCAGCGACCAATCGGGTATGAACCGAGTACTCTAGCCAACTGAGCTATGCCGCCACAGCAGCTGTGCGTTTCACACAGCTTTATTATTATAGCACAATTCAAATCGCTTGTCAAGCGAAAATGACAAAAATAATTATAAAATATTGTTATATATGAATTTGATGCAGTTAACATCGCTTGCAGTATGGCAGAATCCACCGCGCAGTGTACTGAGAGGGAATCGTGAAAATAATGAAAGTTCTGTGAAAATTGCCCGATATTGCATATTGGAAGATAAAAGCACTTGACATTTCTGTTCAAAAAGTGTATAATGAAGAAAGTTTATAGGACGCTCGTCCTATGATTGGAAAGGAAGGCTTACTTATGAAAAACCTTATGAAGAGAGTAATTGCAGTCTGCCTCGTTGCTTCTTTCGGAGCAGTGCTGTTCGGCTGCGGTGATAAAAACAAAACTGATGAATCTTCTATTATCATTGCCACAAATATTCCTGAGGATCAGCTCAAGAGTGATTTGACCTTCACCTTTGACAGCAGCACTGATTCTGCTGCAGATGCTACCGAAGCACCGCAGGATGCAACAGAGGCTCCGGCTGACAGCAGCGCAGAGACTCCCGCTACTGAGGTTGCAACGCAGGTCGTGACAGAATATGTTCCGGTGACCGATGCGGAAGGCCAGAATGTGACGGACGAACAGGGCGCTCAGCAGACAGAGGTCGTTACTGAGATCGTGACCGAGTATGTGGAGGTTACCGAGGCAGCTACAGAAGCACCCCAGAGCGGAACAACCTATTCTCCTGAATATGATGTATGTACCGCGTTCTGGTTCGATACCTCCCAGCAGAAGGACTTCTTCTTTGAGGGTGAGTTCCTTGTGATCGATTTCAAGATCAATGAGACCACTCCCGATGGCAATTACCCGATCGAGATCTCCAGAACCGATATCGGCAGCTGGGAGCTCGTGACACAGGTGCCGTCTCTGATCCATGGTGAAGTTGCAGTAGGTAATGCAACACCGTCTTCTCAGGCAGCTGCCGGTGATGGTTTCACTCTGTCTGTAAACAATGTTACCGGTCAGCCCGGTGATACAGTAAGTGTAGTGGTTGACCTTAAGAACAACCCCGGCTTTGTAGGCTTCATCGTTGATGTCAAGTACGACAAGAATGCACTGACGATCGTTGATACGCGCGGCGGTGCTGATTTCGATGCAGCAATCAGCTATGTGAATTAAATCGTTGCGATGACTCCCCGCTTGCCGGAGAGTCATTGCTTTGCATGAAAGGGTGAAATATATGGCGGTTATAGTCGTTCTGACAGAGCGCGAGGATATGGCGCATCTGATCAGCGAGGCGATCGGCGACCATTATATTCTGCATTTTTGCGGCAGGGATGGGGACTGCGGCGCCGTACAGCCCGATCTTCTGATCTATGCAGGTTGGGATTCTTTTTCAGAGCTGATGGACATTCAGGCTGCGCTGCCGGCGTGGCTTACGGTGATTCCCTCGGCAATACTTCAGATCTGTGGTGAACTTTGCTGCCTGATGCCGATCGGCAGTGCGGTGCCGGTGAGCGATCTTGCAAACGGCGTGGAGGAGATCCTCCGCAATGTTCTGTGCGACGTGCGTCCCGGTCAGCTGCAGGAGATTCAGTCGGAACTGCTCCGGGCAAATGACCGGAGTGACGAGTCCGGTGCAATGCAGGTGGAATATGACAGCTTTGCAAGCATTTATCGTTTTGCCGAGAAGCAGGCGGCGCGTTCCGGACATGATGTGCAGACATTGCTGCTGACGCTCACACCGAGACTGCAAAAGCCCATGGAGCCGGATCACCAGCAGCATGCGATGTCCCTGCTGTCTACAGCGATCCAGATGACGCTTCGTAAAAATGACGTGCTTACCGGATGCAGCAAGTCCCAGATGCTGGTGCTGCTGATGGATGCCGATGATGACGGCGGTCATCTTGCAGCAAATCGTATCGTCAATACCTTCCTTGGAATGTACGAAGATGCGGATTATGAGCTGCATTATGATATCCGCCCGATCACAGCGGTCTGATTCCAATCGTTATATAAGTCCTCCGAAACGGAGGACTTTTATTATTTTGGTAAAATTTCAAAAAACTATTGACAAATGCTGCGAACCGTGCTATAATGCAAAAGGATCATATATTATATCCTATATAATATTGTAAATTTTCCAGGAGGTGTATGATGTTTCCAATCAGTGCAGCGCTGCTTGATGCAATGGTGCTTTCCCTGATCGACAGGGAGGAGACGTATGGGTACAAGATCACCCAGGATATGCAGCTTGCAGCAAAGGTATCCGAATCAACACTGTATCCGGTACTTCGCCGGCTGCAGAAGGGCGGTGCCCTCGAAACGTTCGACCGTGCCTATATGGGACGGAACCGGCGGTATTACCGTATCACAGATCTTGGTAAGGTAATGCTTTCCCAGTACCGTGTGGACTGGGAGACGCACAAATCACAGGTGGATGGCATTTTGAAGGAGGAACAAGCATGACAAGGGATGAATTCTTAGGTGCGCTTGAGCGCGAGCTTGCAGGCTTGCATCATGATGAAAGAGAAAGCGCACTCTCGTATTATCGGGAATATCTTGATGAAGCAGGAACAGAGAATGAAGCGGATGCGCTCGAACAGCTCGGCTCTCCCGAGAGCGTTGCAAAGCGCATCATTGCAGATGCCGGCGTGCCGAACAACAGTGCGCCGAATCCGGGAGCAGGTCCTGATTACAGCGCGATCTATCGCGGCGAGCCGCTTCCCGAGACAGAGAGCGTATCCGTTCCGGCGGGACGCGTTGCGCTTGCGGTTGTCGTGATGGTGCTGACATCGCCGCTCTGGATCACACTGTTTTCCCTCTGGCTTGCATTCACAGTGGCGCAGGCCGCTGTGCTGGCTGCATTCTGTTTTACCGGTATTGCGGCACCCTTTCAGGGCATCTATGAACTGGTACAGGGCATGACTTCTTACGGTCTGTTCGATCTCGGCTGCGGTCTGTTCTGCATCGGCCTTGTGATCCTTCTGAGCCGTCCGCTTGACTTCCTTGTGAAGAAGGGCTGGGGCCTGCTGAAAAAGGGATTTCTCGTTTGTCTGAATGCACTGCTTGGAAAGGAGAATAAGGCATGAAAGTGAAAGTATCTACGATCGTAGGACTGACGATCGGCGGAATTCTTGCAGTATCCGGCGCCGTACTGATGGGCGTGGGCGCATCGATGGCTTCCAGACAGGATCAGCCCACCGTTGGGGATATTTCTGAATATAGCAATGTTTCCGGACTGTCCGTCCAGCTTCCGGAATGCCAGCTGAAAATGCTCTGTGATGAGAGCGCGCAGGTTTGCACCGTCACATTTGAGAATATGACAAAGCTTCCGAAGGTTTCAATGGAGGGCGGTACCCTTGTCATTGAGGAAAAGCTGCCTGCTGTACATCACTTTTTTGACCTGGGGCTGATCGATAAGAAGTACGGCACCGTGACGATCGTACTTCCTCCGAAGGAATACGGTGAGATCGAGCTTGAGCTTGGTATTTCCCATAGCTCCGAGATTTCCGGCCTCGAAGCATACCAGGTCGAATTTGAGTTCGGCGCAGGCGAATGCACAGTATCCGATATTCAGGTATCCGCGGATATGAAGCTCGAATGCGGTGCAGGTGAATTCACACTGGAACAGTGGAACGTCGAAGGTGACTGCGAGCTGGACTTCGGTGTGGGCGATATCAAAATGTACGAGATCACTTGCGGCGGCAGAATGGATCTTGATTCCGGCATCAGTGATCTGGAAGCGGATCAGATCAGCTGCCGGTATCTCGATCTGGACTGCGGCATCGGTGATGTAAAGATGCAGCGTCTTGATCTGCTCGGCGATGCGAAGATTTCTCAGGGCATCGGTAACTTGGATCTGCATCTGACCGGAGAGGAAGCTTCCTTCGGTGTGGATTGCGATATGGGTATCGGTAATATCGAGTTCAATGGAAGAAAAGTCGGCTATCTCGAAGGTGAGCATATGCTCCGTATCGACGGCGGCATCGGCGATATTTCGATCACAACCTCTGAGGAGATTACCCGATGAAACGGATCCTTACATTTTTCAGACAGGAGGCGGTGCTCTGCATCGCCTGTATGCTTGCACTGCTCTCCATGCTCTTCGTACCGCCGGATGCGGCATATGCGGAGTATATCGATTTCCGGACGCTGGCGATCCTGTTCAGCCTGATGGCGGTGATGGCTGGCCTGCAGGAGATCGGCGTATTCCGCTGGATGGGAAGAACGCTCCTGCGGCGTGTCGGCAGCATGCGCGGCCTGATCCTGATCCTCCTGCTGCTCTGTTTTTTCAGCAGTATGCTGATGACGAATGACGTGGCGCTGATCACTTTTGTTCCGCTGACCTTCATTGTACTGAAGATGACAGGGGAGGGGAACCTCAGAAAATTCGCCGTTCCCATTGTTGTCATGCAGACCATTGCCGCAAATCTCGGCAGTATGCTGACCCCCATCGGCAATCCCCAGAATCTCTATCTGTATGGAATCTCTGACATGGCACTGGGGGATTTTCTCCTGCTGATGCTTCCGTATTCCGCCATTTCGGGCGTTTTGCTGCTGCTTTGGAGCCTTGTTTTCACAAGATCCTCCGGCGCGCAGGTAACGGTGGATTTCGGGGAGGAAGCCCCCCCGATGCATCGCGGCAAGCTTCTGATGTATGCAGTGCTGTTCGTGCTCTGTCTGCTGACAGTTGCACGCGTGATGGCTGCCTCCATATTGCTCCCGATCATCGCAGTCACACTGCTGTTGGCTGACCGCAGAGTGCTGTGCCGCGTCGATTACTCATTGCTCCTGACCTTCATCGGTTTCTTTGTGTTCATCGGCAATATGGGGAGGATCCCTGCCTTCAGCAGCTTCCTCGAATCCATCATCAGCGGCAGGGAAATGCTGACTGCGGTACTGTCCAGCCAGGTGATCAGCAATGTTCCGGCAGCGCTGCTGCTGTCCGGCTTTACCGAGCATTACCGTGCCCTGATCGTCGGAACGAACCTCGGAGGACTCGGCACCCTGATCGCCTCCATGGCAAGTTTGATCTCTTTCAAGCTCCTGTCCAGAGAGCTGCCGGGGGAGAAGGGGCGATTCATGCTGCATTTTACGGTTTACAATCTTCTGTTTCTTGCGATGCTCTATGGCAGCAGCCTTTTGCTGCCGATGTGATACAAAATCAGCGTCTCCGGAATCATCGGGGACGCTGATTTGTTGTATGCTTTTTATTCCAGAGCGGCTGCAAGGCAAGGAATTCCAGTACCGCACAGTATTTGTCCACAAAGGTCAGGAGATAGGTTTCTGCATATTTCGGACGCTGCAGCGTCATCGGCCACATGTGCTTGACGATCATGTCCCTTTCCTTCGCGTTCATCGCGACAAGCTTCGAAGCGTTGTGAAGCGCCGCCATCGGGTGATATTGAGAATGCCGCATCGTATGCGACTGCCGGTGATAGGCCTTGGTGTCGTAGAAATACAGGTCATGGAGCAGTCCCGCCCTTGCGGCGGCCCTTGCATCCAGCCCGAATTTACGGCAGAGCAAGAAGCTGTAGTAGGCAACGTTCAGGCTGTGCTGAAGGCGGTCCGAAACCCTGTGGTGGGTGAAGTGCTTCAGATGCTGCACTTCTTTCATGCCGAGCAGATCGGCGATATATTGATAGAATTCTTCATGCTGGCGCAGATCCTTCCGTGATCCGGTTGCTTTGAGATGCTGCGGCAGCATGCAGGACGTTGCTGAAATCATAAAATCCTCCCGTAAATAGGTGTTGGCATTCGCTTCCGATATCCTCATTATAGACGCATTTTCGCGGTTTGTCAACCGGTAAATGTTTCCGCTTTGTTAATTCATGAAAAATTAACAAAGCTTTCATGCAGGGTGTGTTTACCTGATTGCAGAAAAGTAGTAAACTTTATATGACAATTCTCTGCACATGACAGTCATCCTGAGTGGAATGTTCGGTGCAGTGTAGTTTTGAAAGGAGGGGAATCCATATGCAAACGAGTGAAATGCAGGAGCTGCTCCTTGCGATCATGCCGCACTGGCACTGCCGGATCGCCAAGCCCTTCCGACAGCTCTTTGAAAGCGGAATGAGTCCGGAGATGTACTATTGTATCCAGTACCTGCATCACCATGGCGGTGCAACGATGACCACGCTTGCGCGTGCTGTTCACAGCCCGAAGCAGCAGATGACGAAGGTAGTCGGAATGCTCATTGATAAGGGCTATGCACGCAGAGTCTCGGACCCGAACGACAGACGTATTGTTCGTCTGGAGCTCACGCAGGAGGGGCATGCGTATATCGACAGCTTTCTGCAGAGCGAGACGGTGTATTATCAGAACATGATCAATGCCCTGCAGGAGGAGGATCGTGAGGCGTTCGGACAGGCGCTGCAGACGGTGTACCGCATTCTGTCCTCAATGTCAGAATCCAAAGTGACAAATTCAACGGAAAGAAAGGAAAAAGCAATATGCTGAAACGACTTGCGGCCTGTGTAAGGGAGTATAGGACGGCAACGATCCTTACACTGGTCTTCATTATCGGCGAAGCCATCGTCGAGACATTTATTCCCTTTGTAACAGCCGAGCTTGTGGAGCGTATCCAGCTGAGTGCACCGATGCGCAATGTGCTTGTGATCGGAATCTCCCTGATCCTTATGGCGAGCGTATCCCTTGCCTTCGGCGCGCTTGCAGGATTTACCTGTGCAAAGGCCTCCACCGGCTTCGCCCGGAATCTTCGCCATGACATGTTCCGGAAGATCCAGACCTATGACTTCCAGAACATCGACCGATTCTCGTCCTCCTCACTGGTGACGAGAATGACCACGGACGTGGCAAATGTCCAGATGGCCTTCATGATGCTCATCCGTATTGCCGTCCGCAGCCCCCTGATGCTGATCTTCTCTGCCGTCATGGGCTTTGTGATGGGCGGAAAGCTCGCGTTTGTGTTTGTTGTCGTGATCCCCGTACTGGGTATCGGCCTGTTCTGGGTTGCCAAAAAGGCAATGCCTGCATTCCGCAGGGTCTTCAAAAAGTATGACCGTCTCAACGAGTCCATCGAAGAGAATGTCAGAGCCATGCGTGTCGTGAAGGGCTTTTCCCGTGAAGAACACGAAAAGGAAAAGTTCACCGCAGCAGCTGAGGATATCTGCAATGACTTTACAAAGGCTGAGCGTATTGTTGCGCTGAACAACCCCCTCATGTCCGTCTGCATGTATTTTGACATGGTAGTGATCCTGCTCCTTGGTGCCAAAATGGCGATCGTTGACCAGAGCATCAATATTGGTCAGATCTCCGCAATGCTCAGCTATGGCGTACAGGTGCTGATGCAGCTGATGATGATCTCCATGATCTTCGTCATGCTCACCATGTCCGCAGAATCCGCCAAGCGTATCTACGAGGTTCTGGAAGAACAGCCGCATCTGGCATCTCCCGAGAATGCTGTGAAAACAGTTGCGGATGGTTCCATCGAGTTTACCGATGTCAGATTCAAGTATTCCGCATCCGCCAAGAAGTATGCGCTCAATGACATCGATCTGCGCATCGCATCCGGTATGACCGTCGGTATCATCGGCGGTACCGGCTCCAGCAAATCCTCGCTCGTACAGCTGATCCCGCGTCTTTATGATGTGACCGAAGGCAGCGTGAAGATCGGCGGTGTGGATGTCCGCGATTATGATATCGATGTGCTGCGCAGCGAGGTCGCCATGGTACTGCAGAAGAACCTGCTCTTCTCCGGCACGATCAAGGACAATCTGCGCTGGGGCAATCCCGCTGCAACCGATGAGGAGATGCAGGAGGCATGCCGTCTTGCGCAGGCGGATGAGTTCATTCAGACCTTCCCTGAAGGCTATGATACCCATATCGAGCAGGGCGGTTCCAACGTATCCGGCGGTCAGAAGCAGCGTCTGTGCATTGCAAGAGCACTTCTGAAAAAACCGAAGATCCTGATCCTCGACGATTCCACAAGTGCAGTCGATACGAAGACCGACGCGCTGATCCGTGCCGGCTTTGAGAAATTCATTCCCGAAACGACCAAGATCATTATTGCACAGCGCATCGCTTCCGTAGAAAATGCGGATCTCATTCTCGTCATGGATAACGGTACCATCGCCGCTGCCGGCACGCATGCGGAACTGTTGCAGACAAGCGAGATCTACCGCGAAGTATATGACCAGCAGAAGAACGGAGGTGAGGACAATGAATAAACCCATGCAGCAAAGAAAGCCGGGTGTACTGAAGCGTGTCATGAAAATGCTGTTTGCATTTTATCCCGTCCTCGTACCGGTAACCATCTTCTGTATCCTGTTTTCTTCCGTTGTGGCGGCGATCCCGGATATCTATATCCAGAAGGTCGTGAAGGTCATCACGGATACGCTCGAGCATGACCTCGGATGGGATCACGCCTATGAACAGATCCTTCCGATGATGATCGTCCTCATCATTCTGTATGTGATCGCAACGATCGCAGTCACGCTGTACAATCAGCTGATGGCAGTGATCACGCAGGGCTTCCTGAACAAGATGCGCTGTCATATGTTCAAGGGCATGCAGAATCTGCCCATCCGTTATTTCGATACCCATAAGCACGGCGATATCATGAGCTATTACACCAACGATATCGACACCCTGCGACAGCTCGTTTCCCAGGCGATGCCGAACCTTCTGCGCGCCGGAACTGTCGTGATCTGCGTGTTCTTCATCATGATCTCCTACAGCCTCTGGCTGACCGGCATCACCATCCTCGGCGTTATACTGATGATGCTGGTGACCAAAAAGGTCGGCGGCGGCTCTGCAAAATACTTCATCCGACAGCAGCAGGCGATCGGTAAGACCGAGGGCTATATTCAGGAGATCATGAACGGCCAGAAGGTCGTGAAGGTCTTCTGCCGTGAAAAGCAGTGCTCGGATGAGTTTGATGCGATCAATGATGCACTCTGTGCAGACAGCTGCAAGGCAAATGCGTTTGCCAATATTCTTGGCCCCGTGATCATGAACATCGGTAACGTGCTCTATGTTGTCATTGCTCTGGTCGGCGGCGTGATGGTGCTTTCCGATGTTCCGAATATCGGACTGACCGGTGTCGGTGCACTGGACATCAGCGTGGTGGTGGCATTCCTGAACATGACCAAGCAGTTCACCGGCAATGTGAACCAGGTAACACAGCAGGTCAATGCCATCGTTATGGGTATGGCAGGTGCCGAGAGAATCTTTGACCTCATAGATGAACAGCCGGAGACCGATGAAGGCTATGTGACACTCGTCAATGCCGAGATCGCTGCGGATGGTACAATCACTGAAACCGCAAAGCACACCGGTCACTGGGCATGGAAGCATCCCCATCAGGCAGATGGCTCTGTCACCTACACCAAGCTCGAAGGTGATGTGCGTCTCACTGAGGTGGACTTCGAATACGAGGAAGGCAAGCCCGTCCTGCATGATGTCAGCGTTTACGCCGAGCCGGGACAGAAGGTCGCATTTGTCGGCTCCACCGGCGCCGGAAAGACGACCATCACCAACCTCATCAACCGCTTCTACGATATTGCCGACGGCAAGATCCGCTATGACGGCATCAATATCAATAAGATCCGCAAGTCCGACCTGAGACGTTCCCTCGGTATCGTACTGCAGGAGACCAATCTCTTCACGGGCACTGTCATGGAGAATATCCGTTATGGTATGCTCGAGGCAACGGACGAACAGTGCATCGAAGCGGCAAAGCTTGCAGGTGCGGATGATTTCATCACGCGTCTGCCGGATGGATACAATACCGAGCTTTCCAATAACGGCTCGAATCTGTCGCAGGGCCAGCGTCAGCTGATCGCCATTGCGCGCGCAGCCGTTGCGGATCCGCCGGTCATGATCCTGGATGAAGCGACCTCCTCCATCGATACCCGTACCGAGGCGATCGTGCAGCGCGGCATGGATAAGCTCATGGAGGGCAGAACCGTATTCGTGATCGCGCATCGGCTTTCCACCGTCCGCAATTCCGATGTGATCATGGTGCTTGACCATGGACGCATCATTGAACGCGGCAATCATGAGGATCTGATCGCGATGAAGGGAACCTATTACCAGCTCTACACCGGTGCATTCGAACTTGATTAACAAACAAAAAGAGCGTCCTTTTGAGAGAAGGACGCTCTCAGTCTGTCGAAAAAGTCCCGTCCAGCCACTGCGCCTCTGGCGCAGGGCTGGACTAATTTTTTTCATTTAGTT
>CAYYIT010000023.1:0-34604 GCA_964472035.1 uncultured Ruminococcus sp. | reverse complement strand
GCCAAAGGGATGTGATCCCTTTGGAATCCCGAGTCGTTTTGTCATTGCCCCCTTCGGGGACAAAGACAAAACGCTTGGCCGCAAAAATCCACTTTTTGCCGGAAGTGGGGACAGCGTCCCCCTGTTAATTCTGTGCATTCGCACCGCCAACAATCTCAGTGAGTTCCTGCGTGATCGCACCCTGACGGGCACGGTTATACTGGAGGGAGAGATTGTCGATCATTTCCTCCGCATTATCGGTTGCATTTTCCATTGCGGTACGCCGTGCCGCCTGCTCGGAGGCAAACGACTCCACCACAGCGCCGTAGATCAGACCGGCCACATACTGCGGCACGAGCTTGTCGAAGACCTCCTCGGGGGAAGGCTCGTATTCCACCGCGCAGTTCCGCGGATGGCTGCCCGCCATATTGTCAAGCGGCATGACCTTCATCAGCTGCGCCTCCTGTACGATGGGGGACACATAATTGGTGAACACCAGCTCCACGCTCTGCAGGGAGTCGTGACGCTCATAGGTACTGATCACCAGCTCCGCGAGATCCATTGCCTGATAGATCGTGTAATGCTCCGCAACATGATCGAAGCTGCGCAGCACCTTGACATTCCGGCGTGCGAAATAATCCACAGCCTTCTGTCCGATGGGGATCACGATGGGATTGCCGCCGTTTGCGGTGATCTCATTGATCCGCGCCTGTGCAAGCTTGAACACATTGGAGTTGAAGCCGCCGGCAAGACCTCTGTCACCGGCGATCACGATCAGCAGTGCAGCGCCCTGGTCGGAACGCTGGCGGACATAGGTGGAACTGAAATACGGATCCTCCGCAGCGATCTCCGCCATCAGCTTGTAGATGGCTTCGAAATAGGGCTGTGTGGACTCCGCACGCTCCCTGGCATGCCGGAACTTGGACGAAGCGACCAGTTCCATCGCCTTGGTGATCTGCATGGTGCTTTCAACGCTGTGGATCCGGCGCTTGATATCCTTCAGATTCGCCATACTTCCACTCCCATCAATGTGCAGCGGTATACTGCGCAGTAAAGCTTTCGAGGGCAGCCTTCAGGGCTTCCTCATTCTCCGCAGTCAGCTCCTTGGTCTCCAGGATGGACGAAAGGATCTCCGGATGATTGTCCTGCATGTCGCGGAACATGGTCTCCTGATAATCAGCGATATCGTCCACATCCACGTTCTTCAGGTAGCCCTTCGTCACCGCGTAGATGATGCACACCTGCAGCTCGACCGGAACGGGAGCGTTTCTGTCCTGCTTGAGGACTTCCACGATGCGCTCGCCCATGGACAGACGGTTCTTCGTATCGGCATCGAGATCGGAGCCGAACTGGGAGAACGCCTGCAGCTCTCTGTACTGCGAGTAGGAAAGCTTCAGAGAACCCGACACCTTCTTCATTGCCTTGATCTGTGCAGCGGAGCCGACTCGGGATACGGAGATACCGGGGTTCACGGCAGGACGCACGCCCGCATTGAACAGATCGGTCTCAAGGAAGATCTGGCCGTCGGTAATGGAGATGACATTTGTCGGAATATAAGCAGAAACGTCGCCTGCCTGTGTTTCGATGATCGGCAGAGCCGTCAGGCTGCCGCCGCCGTAATTTTCGTTGTAGCTGCATGCGCGCTCGAGCAGTCTGGAATGCAGATAGAAGACATCACCCGGGTACGCCTCACGTCCCGGAGGACGCTTGAGCAGCAGGGAAAGCGCACGGTATGCCACCGCATGCTTGGACAGGTCGTCATACACGCACAGGACATCCTTGCCCTGCTCGAGGAAATACTCACCCATCGCACAGCCGGAATAGGGTGCAATGTACTGCAGGGGCGCAAGCTCGGAGGCCGTTGCGGACACGATGATGGTATAATCCATCGCGCCGGCCTTGCGGAGGGTCTCCGCAACATTGGCAACGGTCGAACGCTTCTGTCCGATCGCCACATAGATGCAGATGATATCCTGTCCCTTCTGGTTGATGATGGTATCGAGTGCGATCGCGGTCTTGCCGGTCTGGCGGTCGCCGATGATCAGCTCACGCTGGCCTCTGCCGATCGGGATCATGGAGTCGATCGCCTTGATGCCGGTCTGGAGGGGCTTATGCACGGATTTTCTGGTAATGACACCGGAGGCAACCTTCTCGATGGGCGCGGTCTTGTCGGTTTCGATGGGACCCGCGCCGTCGATCGGCTGACCGAGGGCATTCACGACTCTGCCGAGGAGGGCGTCACCCACGGGAACGGACATGATCTCGCCGGTGCGCTTGACGGTGGAGCCTTCCTTGATCTCGGCATCGGAGCCGAGGAGTACCGCGCCGACGCTGTCCTGCTCGAGGTTGAGCGCCATGCCGAAGGTACCGTTTTCGAATTCGATCAGCTCGCCGGACATGCACTGCTCCAGACCGTGGATGTTGGCGATACCGTCACCGACGGTAATGACCGTGCCCACATCGGAGAGTGTGATCCGGGACTGGTAATTCTTGATCTGATTCTTGATAATGCTGGATATTTCATCCGGACGTAAATTCATAATGGTACACCTTTCCGCACGATTGTGCTGGTGATTTATTTCTGCTGCAGATTTGCAGACATTTCCCTCATGCGTGTGCGGAGGGAATTATCCATGCGCGTGTCGCCGTACTGCACGATCATGCCGCCGAGGATCGCAGGATCAAGCTGCTCGGTGAGCAGAATGCGCCTGTCAAGCTTCTTCTGCATCTTCTCGGTCAGCCTGTCACGCTGCGTCTGTGTCAGCGGTTCCGCTGTGATCACAGTCACCTCCGCGATGGAAAATGCCTCATAATACATCTTATTATAAGCCTCGCGGATCTCCGCAATGCGGTTGATGCGGTGCTTTTCCACGAGAAGGGACAGGAAGTTCTCGATGATCCCCCCATCCTCCCCGATGACCTCCCGCAGCACGGAAAGCCGTTCCGGCACGCTGAGCGTGGGAACACTCAGCAGCGTCACCAGATCGGGATACTGCGCCATCAGGTCGGCAGCTGCATTGATCTCTTCATAGATCTGCTCTGCCTTCTCCTCCTCCTGTGCCAGGAGGAACAGTGCCTCTGCATAGACCTTTCCTACTGTCTGTGTCATGCTTCATCACCCATATTCGCAAGGAAGTCATCGATCAGACGTGCATGATCCTCCTTGGAGATCTCTTTTTCCATGATCTTCTGTGCCAGTTCCATCGCAAGATCGGAGATCTCGCCCTGCAGCTCACCCTTGGCACTTGCCATCTCGCGCTCGATATCGCGGTTTGCCTTATCGCGGACAGCCACTGCCTCGCGGCGCGCATCCTCAACGATGGCATCGCCCTTCTGCTGCGCCTGCTTTTCCGCACGGCTGATGATCTGTGCGGACTCTTCCTTCGCGCCCGCCATCAGCTGGGCATACTGCGCCTTATCCGCCTCTGCGGCGCTGAGCGCATCATCCGCAGCCGTGTAGGTGGCCTCGACCTCCTGCTGGCGCTGTTCGAGAATGGCATCGACCCTCTTGAACAAAAGGAACTTGAACATCAGAAAAATCAGCAGCGTGTTGATCAGGGTGAAAAGAATGGTTCCGACATCAATTGATAAAAAATCCAAAACCAATTGTCTTTCCTCCGCTCAGATTACAGCTTACCGATGAAGGGATTTACGAACATCAGCAGCAGTGCCACTACGAAGCCGTAGATACCGGTGGACTCTGCGATC
The DNA here is from genome assembly GCA_964472035.1 of uncultured Ruminococcus sp. Lineage (GTDB taxonomy): Bacteria > Bacillota > Clostridia > Oscillospirales > Ruminococcaceae > UBA3855. The sequence goes on along the minus strand of CAYYIT010000023.1, from coordinate 30,917 downwards.
GCACAGCCGATGAACATGGTTCTTGTCACGGCACCGGAGCTTTCCGGCTGTCTGCCGATGGACTCACATGCCTTACCTACTGCATAGCCCTCACCGATACCGGGGCCGATACCTGCGATCATCGCAAGACCTGCACCAATGGCGGAAGCCGCCAGAACAATTGCTCTTTCCATAATTCATTACCTCCAAGTAATTTGTTGCTTTAATGCTATTTGATTCCGGATTTAATCTGTTTCAGCGGCATTCGAGACATTTACCATGGTGAGCATGATAAAGATGAATGCTTGCATGAAGCTGCTGAACAAATCAAAATACAGTGAAAGCACTGCAGGAATACCGATCGTCATAAATGCCACGCCGATCGCCTTTGTAATAGATGTAAGGGCGAAGTACACGAGGCTGGAGATGATCATGCCGCTGGCGATATTGCCGAAATGACGGATGCTCATCGATACGGGAAGGGAGACCTCACTGAGGACGTTCATGGGCAGCATCACAAAGACGGGGGATGCATAGCCCTTCAGATAGCCCCACGGGCCGTTGGTGCGGATCTTGGTATAATGCACCCAGATGAACGTGATCAGCGCCCAGGTCAGAACAACGCTGAAGTCCGCTGTCACGGAACGCAGTCCCAGCAGACTGATCAGACTTCCGAAAATAGAAAACGTAAACAACGCACCAATGTACGGCGCAAATTTCTGTCTTCCCTTGCCCATGGTATCTTCCACGAGATTGTAAACGGTCTTTACCGCCATTTCGGCGAGGACCTGTCGTTTTTTGATATTCTTTGTTGTCATGTTCTTTGTCATCCAGTGCAGCAGCAGCGCGACGGCTGCGAGGATCACCCAGCTGAGCAGGATACTCTCCGTCAGGTTGATCGTCACCCCGAAGACCTCAAAGGACGCGATCACTTTGGGACCGGTGACGTTGATCTCCGTTGTACCCTTAAAAAAATCACTGATATGCAAGGCGTACACACCTCCGATAAATTCTGAATATTACAGTCAGTCCGTTTTCTTCTGCGGCTTCATGGATAGAATGCCGAACAGGAGCTTGGGATAGAGGAACGGCAGGATCACTGCAAGCGCGCTGACGCATTCGAGCATCATGCCGGACGCCATCACCGCACAGGCAATGACGCAGCGAAGCAGATAACCTCCGAAATCGCGGGAATTACCGCCATTCACCGCACGCAGAATACTTCTGCGCAGCAGCAGGAGATTCAGGAGCATCCCGGCGCTTCCGATCGCCAGCCCCAGCGGCACTGCGATCCCGATGCCGGTCAACGGCAGCGAGCAGAGCCAGAGCAGCACATCGAGCAAAGCGGTACCGATCGCCGCAAAGCGTATTTCCTTTTGCAGCGGTTTGCGCATACCCTCATCCTCCGGACTTCAAAATGTTTCACTTTACTATTTTAACATAGTTTTCTGATTTATGCAAGAGTTTTCCAGTAATTTTTCAGATGATGCCGCGAAAAATCCGGTTCCGAAAATTTTTTTTATTTTTTTTGAAAAAAAGCTTGACAAGCGAGTCGAAGTGTGCTATAATAGCTAAGGTCGCTGATGTGGCACAGGTGGTAGCGCAACGCCTTGGTAAGGCGTAGGTCACCGGTTCGAATCCGGTCATCAGCTCCAGCGTGGCGTCCGCGCAGTTGGACGCATTTGAAAGTCTTCCTTTTAGGAAGACTTTCTTTTTTGCGGAATGGTGCAGTTTACCGCATGATCCCTTTGCTTTGCAAGCGGAATCATCGATATTGCAAGTTTTGAAATAGGAAAGTGAATGATCCAAATCAGTTCATCTTGCAAGAACCTCCGATACGTTCGTATCGGAGGTTTTTGTTTTTTCTGCGTAAGAAAACGCCGCTGCCCCGTCTTGACAAAGCCCTCCGGCTGTGATAGGATAATAAAAACAGGCTATGTCTGCAAGGGCGGCGGCAGTGCGTATGGCGGGCAGTGGGTGCCGAAAACAGAAGATGCCATGCGCTTCAAGGGGGAACCCAATACAATTATCCGCACAATGGATAAAAATGGGGAGCTTAGGGAAACTGTAATCGGAGATAAAGGCGATGCCGTTGTTGAACGCCATCATTCCGTTCATAATAAACCTCATGCGCACAGCAATCCGCATGATCAGGAGGTAATCTGGGTGGGGCCTGACCATCATCCCACACTTGGATCGCCAACCAATTATGGCTCGCCTTTTAATGATAATCCAGTACCGGATATCACATCCTATTTATCAGGAGGAAAAGCAGTTATGGACAGCTATGTATCGAAACAGCCTCATCACATTGCGTACGACCACTTCGAGTCCATCAGTGATTTCAAATGGTGTATGCACTGCGGCGGCGAAGTAGAATTTTATTATCGCGGCGTCGGCTACAGCATAACGCATCCTGATGGAATGATTAACATCGGAAAATTCTGTCAGCCCGATACCGAACTGGAGTGTCAGGATGTAGAAGAGATTCTGAATTATCTCATGGATGATGGCAGAAAGCTGCGTGAAGTCATCAAGCAGGTGGAGGTTGCAGTGCGTACAATTTAATGCAACGCCGCACAAAAGGAGAGGTACTATGCCCATCATTTCTGACTACAACCCTGATGATCACAGATTCGAAACCTTAGGGGAATTCAAGTTTTATCTGAACTGCGGCGCCAATGTTGCATTTGAGTTCTATGGCATCGAATACGGCGTTGAGAAAATCGGGGACGGATTTTGCATCTGGATCTGTGATGGAGACGAGCTTGCATTTGGCATCACGCTCGAGGAAGTCCTCGACTTTGAGCTGGACGGCGTGAAGATCCGCGACCTGATTCTGGATGCAGAGATCTCGGAGCGCCAGTAATTTCGGAGAAAGAACCTCGCAGAATCGCCGTGTTACGAACCGTAACAGCGTTGTGACAGCAAGTTGATTGACATTTGGAGGATGCTGTGGTACCATGAAGCCATCACAACAAACCAAGGAGGTTGTCAACTATGACATTCGGAGAAAAGTTAAAGAAGGCAAGAACAGAAGCAGGGTATTCGCAGGAGCAGCTGGCAGAGAAGCTGATCGTCTCCCGTTCGGCGGTTGCCAAGTGGGAGTCGGACAAGGGACTGCCGGATATTCATAATCTGAAGGCGATCGCAAAGCTGCTCAGCATCAGCGTGGACGAGCTGCTCGACGAGAACGAGACGCTCACCTTCCGTGAGCTGAAGGAACCCATCTCCCTCGATGACTACACCCCCACCGGCAAGTGCCGCAGCAAAAAGGACGCTGCCGTGCTGGCAAAATTCCCGGACGCGTCCTCCGTCACAGTACTGCTCCGCGAGAAGAAGCTCTCCCCCATCGAGCATATCCTCGAATGGACGGTCATGCCGGCATTCGGGCTCTTCCAGGCAGTGGACCAGATGAACAGCAACGAGGAATGGTACCTGGTGGAGCGCGCTGGCAAGCAGTATCTTACGGCGGTCTCCGATGAATTCATCGTTTCGCAGGAAATGGCAAAGCTGCTCACGGAGAAGAAATTCACCATCGGCGAGTACTGCTTCAAGCGGTTCCGGCCGCTGATATAACAATCATAACAAAAGCTCCTGCGCACCAGGAGCTTTTGTTATGATCAGATTTTGTCTACTGCGTACAGCACCGCCATGAAAAGTATGTACAGAGACAGCAGAAGCAGTACCGTCTTTACAGCTCTGAATGAATACACATCCTCTGCGATAATGGAACGGTACGGATGCTTCGGTTCATACTTCACTGTAATCTCCTCGCCGGTTTCATAGGCCTTTTTACAGTGTTTTCGGGGAATTCTCATTTCCCGTGTTTCGTATGTATGTCCGTTCACAGTATATTCCGCCAGAATTACCCGTTCATTTCCGATGTCATCAGCACAACGGATTCTTCCCATGCACACTGTTTTCTGTGCAATCAATGCCCGTTCCGACAGATACCACGCAAGCACCGCAATGAACATACCGGCATCGAGCACCATACTCCGCAAAGCATCAAAACGCTCCTCCGGGAACAAAATGCACAGCAGCATGAACACATATAAGTACAGAAAAAACAGCATCAACGTCAGGAAAACCTCAGGCATTGCCTCGTAATTCCGAGTCTGGTCGATAACGCAAAAGTGCGGCTTGTCCTTCAGATATCGCACTGTAAGCTGCTGATGCAGGCAGAAACGGCTGCCTTTTTGCCTTGTTTTGTACTTTCGTTGCGTGTCATTGGCTGAATAGCTAACATGAATTTCCTGCCAGAGACCCTTTCTGTATTTCTTCTCCCTGATATCTTCAACCCTACCCAAAGCGTTCTGACCTTCCGCAATCAGCCGTTTCCAACACCGGCGGTACCATGCAAGAAGCGCAATGGATAGGATCCCGACAAAAGCAATCACCAGCGCAGCGATCAATTGCATCACAATCCCTCTTTTTAAGTAAAATATAGATTGTTTTTATTATAACGTATCCATGCTAAAATGTCAATCGCCAAACGACTTGCCTTTTTTCAAAACACACCGCCCGTCCCTCTCCCCAGAGGAACGGGCGGCTTTGTGTTCTTACCCCAACATTAGTGTTCCGGCAATTCAATATAGATACTCTTTTCTGGAGTCAGCCTTCCATGACTGCCCCACCCCAATCCCTCCCTCGGGGAGGGGCTATATATGGAGGGTGCTGCGTGTCTTACCGACACCGTCCCCTCTGTCACTTCGTGACGTCTCCCCACCCCGTGGGGAGCAGCCCTCCACCCGCCAAAGGCTATCGCCTTTTGAATCCATTATCGACCTTTCATTGCCGAAGTTATAGCATCAGATGCCTTCGAGCTGCACTTCGCTGCCGGCGGAGGTCTTGGTGACGAGGATCTTCCGGTCGATGCGCTGCTTGAGTGCGCCGACATGGGAGATGATGCCGATCAGGCGTTTTCCGTCCGCGAGCTGGTCGAGCAGCGAGATCGCCTGCTGCAGGGCATTCTCATCGAGCGTGCCGAAGCCCTCATCGATGAACATCGCGTCGAGCTGAATGCCGCCGCTGCCCTCCTGCACGACATCGGACAATCCCAGCGCAAGGGAAAGCGATGCCATGAACGATTCGCCTCCGGAGAGGGTGCTGACATCGCGCCACAGCCCCGTGCTGCGGTCGAGCACCTCAAGATCGAGTCCCGACTGCTGGCTGAGGTTCTTGGCGTCCTCCCTGCAGCGCAGAACGAACTGCTCCCCCGTCAGCACGCGCAGCCGTTCATTCGCACGAAGGACAACGCGCCGGAAGTAGTACTGCTGCACATAGGCCTCGAGCCGGAGCTTTGCACGGCCGCCGCCCTGCTGACCGCTGACAGTCTTGTACAGCTCCGAGATCATGCCCCATTCTCCGCGCATCGCATCCTGTTCCCGCAGGGCGTTCTGCAGGTGCTTTGCAGCCTCCGTGCCGCGTTCCAGTGCGGTGTGCAGCTGCTGCAGCTCGGTTTCCAGCGTGCGGAGTCTTGCGTTCTGCACCTCATGCTCCGCCTGCATTGCCGTCAGATCGACAACACCGCGTCCGCCCGTTGCCTCCTCCAGAGAATGGATCGCGCCCTGCAATGTCACGACAGCCGTGTTGTAGCGCTGGAGGGTCTGCTCCAGCTCACGCAGCTGCGCCGATGTTCTCTGCGCCGCGAGGTAGGCTCCATGATCCGAAAAATCACTTTCCGCAAGCGCCGCCTCGAACTGATCGGTACAGAGCTGCAACTCATGTTCAAGCCGCGCGATCTCCGCGGTACAGATCTCCATTCTGCCGGAGAGCCGTGCGAGGGCTTCCTGCTCCCTGCGCTGTGCCTGCTCGGCGGCACGCAGCTCCGTTTCGATCTGCTGCAGCTGTCTCTGCGCCTGCTGCAATGCAGCGGACGCCTCCTGCGCGGTCATCTCGGAAAGCATCGGATTTTCGCGCATCTGCTCGATCGCGGAGCGCAGTCCTGCGCAGAGCTGCGCGCTGTCCTGCACGGAATTCTGGGCCCGATTCAACTGCAAACGCGTCTGCTGCACCATCTGCTCCGTGGGCATGTCCTGTGCACTGACAGCAGGTGCCGGATGGTGCGTGGAGCCGCAGACCGGACAGGGCTGTCCCTCGGTCAGCTGCTGCGCAAGAACGCCTGCCTGTCCCATGAGGAAGCGGTCGAACTGCTGCTGATAGAGCGCAGAAACTTCCTCGTACTGCTGGCGCAGCACGCGATAACGGCGCACCTGCGTGTTATATTCCTGTTCCTTCTGCGTAAGCGCCTGATAGAGCGGCTGCACCTGCCGCAGTGCCGTCACGCGTTCGCGAAGCTCGTCAAGCACGGCAGCCTCCTCCTGTGCGCGTTCAAGACGCGCCTGTGTCAGAGACTGCTGCTGCTCCTGGAGTGCCTGTTCCTCCGTCAGGGCGGTCAGCTCGCGCTGTTTTGCCGCAAGCGCCGCGTTCCGGTCAGTGACACGCTGCTCGATGAGGGTAAGCTTCTCGGCCTTGCGGGCATCCGCAATGGTCTGTGCATGCAGCTCCATCAGCGGAGACTGCTCCGAGAGCTTTGTAAGCTCCTGCCGCTTGGCGGCAAGATCGCAGAGCTTCTGGTTATGCTCCCTTCCCTCCGCAAGCTGACGGATCCGTGTCTCGCTCTGCTGCTGCAGTGACACGCGTTCCTGCAATGCCTTCTCATGCTGCTGACGGAAGGCAAGGTTCTGCGCTTCGAGTGCCGCAAGGTACTGGGCAGGCTGCTCCGGGATCTCCTCCGCATGCAGGCATCCGCGCTGCATCTCACCGCGGATGCGCTCGGTAATGCGCTCCGCCTTCTGCTCGTACTCACTGCTCAGCGCCTTGAGCCTTTCCTGAAACCGCTCGTAGATGGAGGTGTTGAACAGGCGCTGGAAGATCTTCTTGCGGTCGTCGCTCTTGGCACTGATGATCTTCTGGAAATCCCCCTGCGCGATCATCATGGTCTGTGCAAACTGGCTGCGGCTCAGACCCAGCAGCTCCTCGACCTTCTTCGTCACCTCATCCGTTTTCTGGGAGATGACCTCGCCCCCCTGTTCCATGAGGTACGCCTTCGCCTGCGTCGTCACGGTTTTCTCACCGCGCTTGGAGGCACGCGCATAGGCCGGCTCACGCCGGATCTCATAGCGCTTGCCGCGCTGCTCGAACACGAGTTCCACCCATGTTTCGGCCGTGCTTTCCGCAAAATCGCTGCGGAAATTCTTGGTGCTGCGGCGTTCCCTGCCGCCGCTTGCCTCGCCATAGAGCGCAAAGGAGATCGCATCGAAAATGGTGGTTTTTCCAGCACCGGTATCGCCGGTGATCAGGTAGATGCCGTTCGTTCCCAGTGCTTCGAAGTCAATGAAGGTCTCCTCCGCAAAGGGGCCGAAGGCGGAAATGGTCAGCTGCAGCGGCTTCATACGCGTTCCTCCTCCAGTTCTGTAAAGATGCGCTCGGCAAGTGCAAGCTGCGCCTCCGAGGGCGCAACGCCGTTATTCTGGAACGCAAAAAAATCCGCCAGCAGCTCCAGCGGCGACTGGTTCTCAAAGGTCTCCTGCGCCTGCACATTGATCTCATATTTCGTCTTGGAATTCTCCACGCTGAATTTCAGCATCCGCGGGAAATTGCCGCGCAGCATGATCCTCGCATCCGGCGGCACGTTCTCATCCGTGAGGATGACATGGATGTAGTCCTCCGTGCGTTCCTGCTCCATCAGCTCCGTAAAGCGCCCCTTCAGCGTGCGCACATCATGCGGCAGCTGCACGTCGGTGAGCGTGTAAGTAATGGCCTTTGTTCCGGGATCGGCATGCACGATGGTGAAGCTCTTGCGCTGGTGTTCCTCGGAGAGGGAATACTTGAGCGGCGAGCCGGCATAGCGCACCGTCTTTCTTCCGCAGCTCTGCGCCTGATGCAGGTGACCGAGTGCCACATAATCGAAGGCATCGAACACCCCGGCGCCGATATTGTCGAGGCCGCCGACGGCGAATTCCTCCGAATCACAGGTCTCGCCGCCCGTGATGAACTGGTGGCACAGCAGGATGTTGAGCTTGTCCGGATCGATGGGAGAATGCCCCAGCACCGTGCGCACGGCATCCTCGTAGGTTACAATCGTCTCCTCCGGATAACATCTGCGCACGTCAAGCGGCCGCAGGAAGGGCAGGAGCCAGATCTGCACCGGCTCCTCCGGTGCCGTGGCACGCTGGAGCGTTCCCGAAAACGGCTCCGGCGCATGGATGCCGCTGTTATCGAGAAGCCCCGACAGGTAGGAGATCTTGCCGGCACCGTCGTGGTTGCCGCTGATCATGTAGACCTGAATGCCCTCGCGATGGAGGGAAGTCAGGAACGCGTCAAACGCTGCCATCGCCGCCTCCGAAGGGTTCGGCTTATCGTAGACATCGCCGGCAATGAGTACGGCCTCGCAGGCATGCGCCTTCGCCGTTTCCTCCGCCTGCCGGAGGATATCCTTCTGCTCCTCAAGGAGCGGGTATTCGTGCAGACGCTTTCCCAGATGGAGGTCTGCCAGATGCAGAAAATTCATACATTCACCTCGTTGTCAAATCCGTATTCGTGATTCGGAATGCTATTCCTCCTGAAGGAGCAGCTGCGCGAAGATGCGTCTGAGCAGACGCAGCGCAAACACGCCCTCAAGTGCCAGCAGTCCGTAACGTAATGCGATCAGAATTTCCATTTTGTACCTTCCTTTCTGTGTGTGGGTTTCCCTCTTACAATATCAGGATACCATAACAGATATTCAGAAATGATACAACTGGAAAATTGGTAAAAAAATTTTGCGGTATTACTCCATGCCGTACATCGTGCCCACCTTCCGCAGCAGTTCAATGAAGCGACCGCGCACATCCGCAGGGGCAAGGATCTCCACGTTCTCGCCGTATTTCATCACCCAGCGGAAGAATCCGTGGCCGACGCCGACCTTGACCGTGACCGCAACGCAGTCCTCGCGGCCGCCTTCCTCACTGACGCTCGCAAAGCTCCCGAACTGCTCCAGCATATCATCGAGCAGCACGCGGCTGATGCGCAGCTTCACATGTGTGAAATACTCCGGCTCGAACATATCCAGCACCACGCCGTCGGGCTTCGGAAGCTCGCGTTTGATACGGGATACCTCGCCTGCACGGATGTTCTTCATACGGTCAACGCGGTAGGTACGCAGCTCGCCCGTCTGTTCGTTGAGGCAGCGCAGGTAGAAGCGTTCGTTGAAATACACGACCTTCACCGGAACCATCTGGCGGTTCTTCTGGTAGTAGCGCATCTGCTTGCGCAGGTCGAATTTACCGTAATCGAAATGAATGATCCGCCGCTCGGAGATCACCGCATGCACCTTCTCGAGGTTGTCCAGCAGATCATAGGGCGGATCGCCCTGCCCTTCCAGCGACACGCGGCTGATGAGCTGGCGCACCTGCGCTGCGGAGCAGAGGCTCTCGAACTTCTTGATCAGGCGGTGCTTCCGCTTCGGGGACAGGAATTTATTGATGCTGACGCTGTCCACAAGGAAGCGGATCTCATTGAAGGTGAAGCCCTTCTGCTCCATGTAATACTGGTAGGTATTGTGCGCGCCCGGCACGCATTCGATGGCATTGCCCGCAAGCTGCAGGCGTGCGATATCGCGCCGGATAGTGAGGGGCGAGACCCCCGTCATATTGGTCTCCTTTGCCAGATATTCCTGCAGCTGCCGGACGGTCACCATGTGCTTGGCGTCCGTGCAGCGCGTGAAATAGTCCAGCAGATAGACAATACGTTCATGTTCCATGGGGCACGCCTCACTTCATCATCATGTTTTTCATCTCATCGAACAGCTCCAGATCCTCCGGCTTGACGCGCATATTGGTGATCATCTTCTTGCCGTCGGGGGAGGTCACGCTGATCTCGATGAGGCTCTCCGCGCCGACGCACTGTCCTGCCGCGCCAAAGAACTGCAGAAATTTCGGGTGGCGTTCACGGAACGCCTCGAACAGCGGCTTCATGCGCATCAGCGCCATGGGATTGATATTCATATTGCATCTTCCTTTCTGTTATCGCAGGCCGACGGCACTGTCCACCGGCAGGGAGAAGCAGATGCCCCTCGCCTCGGTCTCGATGCCGCACTCCTGTACAATGGCCTTCATCACCTCGGGGCAATCGGCCTTCTTCACAACGATCAGGACAACGTCCTTTTCCTCCTGGATGGAAATACCAAGGAACTTCGCGGCCTCCTCGCCGCCGAGTCCCAGTCCGTGCACCATGGTACCGCCCATCGCACCGCTTTTCTTGGCGGCCTCCTTGACAAGCTCGGCATTGCCTCTGGTAACGATGGTCACCACCAGCTCATGTGTGTATTTGAAATTCTCCGCCATGGACACTCTGCCCTCCTTCATATGATGTGCGGTCAGCTCCATCAGCCTTCCGCAGAAACCGCTTGCACCGGAAATCGGGATGCTGAACGCAATGCCCGCACCCTTCTTCGAGATCCGGAGCGTTTCCTCCAGATTCCGGTAGAAGCTGCCTATGAGCGCTGCATCCAGACACATCAGCGCCACTGCCTTGCGGTTCTCGGAAAAGCCCAGCATTTCGAGCATCTCAGAATCCGCAAAGCCCCTGCCGTGGGTGAACACCCGCGGCGGCGCCTTGAACAGGCGCATCACCTGCCCGAGCTGCTCGCGCAGGCTGTAGTCCACAATGGCAGCCACCATTTTATATTGACTCTGCATGGTTCAAACCTCCGTTTCGTACTAATCCGCGTCCACTGTAATGGTATAGAGCATAATGCCGCCGTCGGTGAGCGGGATCTGCGCCGGTCTGTGCGCGGTGCTGCGCAGCTTTGCGATCAGACCAAGCACCTGGATCGTGATCAGGGGCGTCATCGCCACCATCGCCACCACGCCGAAGGCGTCCGTCAGCTGGTTGCCGCCGACCGCCTCGCAGGCACCCTGCGCCAGCGGCAGCAGGAAGGTCGCCGTCATCGGACCCGATGCCACGCCGCCGGAGTCAAATGCAACAGATGTAAAGATGGGCGGCACTAAGAACGAAATGAGCAGTGCCAGTGCATAGCACGGCAGCAGGATGTACAGCAGATCGATGCCCGTCAGCACACGCAGCAGGGAAACACCTGCGGAGACCGCAACGCCCACGGCAAGCGCAATGCCCATGGTCTTGCCGGAGATCGCACCCTCGGTGATGTCCTCCACCTGCTCCTTCAGCACATGCACGGCAGGCTCTGCCGCTACGATGAAGTAGCCGACCACCGCTGCCAGCGGCACGAGAAACCACGCGTGATCGCTGCCGCCAAGGCTTCTGCCGATCTCATACCCCATCGGCATGAAGCCGATGTTGACACCGGTCAGGAAAACGATCAGGCCTGCGGTAGTGTACACAAGGCCGACTGCGATCTGCTTCAGCTCGCGGTTTTTCAGACGCAGCGCGGCAAGCTGATAGATCACGAAGAATACCGTGATCGGCAGCACCGCGCCGATGACCTCCAGCGCATAATGCGGCAGCGCGGAGAAAAACGCATGCAGCACCGCACCAACGCCATCATAGGCGGCAGCACTCTGCTCCTGCGCCGTCACGCCGTCGGTGCCATTGAAGATACCGAGGATCAGAACGGTCAGGATGGGGCCTACGGAGCACAGCGCAACGAGACCGAAGCTGTCCTCCTGTGAGGTCCTGTCACCACGCAGGGACGCAAGACCCAGACCCAGCGCCATGATGAACGGCACTGTAATGGGGCCTGTTGTGACGCCGCCGGAATCAAATGCAATCGCCACAAAATCATTCGGGATCAGCGGCGAGAGGATCAGCGCAAAGATCAGCGCATAAAAGCCAAGCAGCAGATAGGACAGCCGGATCTGCAGCAGAATGCGCAGGAATGACAGCACCAGAAACAGTCCGATGCCCACTGCGACCGCATAGATCAGCACCTGCGACTGCACGATGGGAACCTGATCCGCAAGCACCTTGAGATCTGGCTCGGCGACGGTAATGATCACGCCGATGATAAAGCAAACCAGTATGATGAGCCAGACCTTCCGCGTTCGTGTCAGATGGCTGCCGACCTTCTCGCCGATGGGCATCATGGACAGGTCCGCACCCATCGTAAACAACGCACTGCCCAGCACCAGCATTAGCGCACCGATCACAAAGGAAAACAGTGCGTAGCCGGAGACACTCTCACGGAGCAGCACGGCATACAAAAGTACCACGATCACAGCAATGGGCGCCACCGAAGCGACGGCTTCGCGGAGCTTAGCTGTCATGACATGCAGGAATTTGCTTCGTTTTGTCAATTCATCACCATTCCTTTCTGATTTTTTCACAGTCCAGAATTCTTCATATTTATATTATACACGATTCGGGTCATTTTGAAAAGCCCTTTTCGAAAGAAAATCTGATTTTACGAAAACTTAACAGAAATGCGGTTGCAATCCGACTGCATTTGCGGTATACTATAACATGGTTGAGTTTGGCTATCTGGAAACGCCGGCTCAAAAAAACGGAAACGGAGTGTTATAGGATGAGAAAGACAAAGATTGTATGTACCATCGGCCCTGCAACGGACGATGAGGCAGTACTGCGCGAAATGATGAAATCCGGCATGAATGTTGCCAGATTCAATTTCTCCCACGGTGATTATGCAACGCATGAAACGCGTTTTCGCAAGATCGTGGAGCTGCGCGAGGAGCTGGAGCTTCCCATCGCCACCATGCTCGATACCAAGGGACCCGAGGTTCGTCTGCGCCGTTTTGTCGATGACAAGCCCGTAGAGATCCATGACGGCGACACCTACACTCTGACCACCGAGGATGTCCTCTGCACCAACGAGATCGGCAGCGTGACCTTCAAGAAGCTGCCGCAGGATGTTTCCATCGGCACCAAGATCCTGATCAACGACGGCGTCATCGAACTGGTCGCTGAAAAGACCACCAAGACCGATGTCGTTTGCCGCGTCGTTCACGGCGGCACCCTCTCCAACAACAAGGGCATCAACGTACCGGGCGTTCGCCTGTCCATGCCCTACCTGAGCGACGCCGACATGAGCGACCTCGAATTCGGCGCAAAGATGGGCTACGACTTCATCGCGGCAAGCTTTGTCCGCACCGCTGCGGATATCCACTACCTGCGCCGCTTCACCCAGAGTCTGGGCTGGTTCGATGTGCGTATCATTGCAAAGATCGAGAACCTCGACGGCGTGCAGAACATCGACGAGATCCTCGAGGCCTCCGACGGCATCATGATCGCGCGCGGTGACATGGGCGTAGAGATCCCCTTCGAGCAGATCCCCGCCATCCAGAAGGAGCTGATCCAGAAGGGCTACAACGCCGGCAAGCAGGTCATCACCGCAACCCAGATGCTCGAATCCATGATCAGCAACCCCCGTCCGACCCGTGCCGAGATCACGGACGTTGCGAACGCCATCTATGACGGCACCAGCGCCATCATGCTCTCCGGCGAGACTGCCGCAGGCCAGTTCCCCGTGGAGGTCGTACGCACCATGGATCTGATCGCCGGAACCACCGAGAAGAACATCGACTACAAGCATGAATTCTCCATTCGTAAGGATAATACCAATACGAACATCGAGGAGGGCATCGCCCACGCGACTGTAACAACAGCGCATGACCTCAATGCGTCCGCCATCATCACCGTGACAAAGCAGGGACAGACTGCGCGTCTGATCTCCAAGTACCGTCCGGCATTCCCGATCATCGGCTGCACCACGGACGAAGCCAACCAGCGCAAGATGAACCTGAGCTGGGGCGTGACACCCGTAGTCATCGACGAGGAGACCAACACCGACGCACTGTTTGAAAAGGCCGTAGCCGCAGCAAAGGCAACCGGCATCGTCGAAGAGGGCGACCTCGTTGTCATCACCGCCGGCGTACCGCTGGGCGTATCCGGCAGCACCAACCTGATGAAGGTGGAGAAGATCTGATTCCAAGCATTAACATAACGGGGCGTTCCGGCATGGAGCGCCCCGTTTCGTTCTTTTTCGCAGCAACTTTTGTCGGTACATGGCGCTTCCGGTCGAGGGGGATTGCGCTGCCCTGCCCTTTTGTGGTATGATGGGAAAAGTGACGCATGGAAAGGAACGATGCCCAATGAATCACAGCATGTACGCAGCGCTGCTGTTTGCAATGCTCTCCGGCATGCAGCCGGAACGCCCTCCCCTCCCCGATACACAGGCGGATCCGCGCGCTTCGCAGACCGCCGCGCAGCAGGAGCCTCCGCCTCCCGCGCAGACAAAAAAGCTCCCCACTCAGTCATGAGCGGGGAGCTTGTCATATTCTGAGAATTATTCCTCGTCTTCAGCCTCATCCTCGTCTGCATCCTCTGCATCCTCGAGCAGAGCGCGCATGGAGATGGAGATGCGGTTGCTCTCCAGATCGATGCCGATGATCTTAACCTGAACCTCATCGCCTACAGAAACGATGTCCTTTACGTTCTCAACGCGGCGGTCAGCCAGCTGAGAAATGTGGATCAGACCGTCAACGCCGTCGATGATCTGTGCAAATGCACCGAAGGAAGTGATGGAAACGATCTTAGCAGTGACAACATCACCGATCTCGTAATTAGCCTTGAACTGCTCCCAGGGGTTGTCCTCGGTCTTCTTGTAGCCCAGAGAAATGCGGTCGTTCTCCTGGTCGAGGTCCTTGATGTAAACCTTCAGAACATCGCCAACAGCCACTACCTGGCTCGGGTGCTTGATTCTGTTCCAGGACAGCTCGGAAATGTGAACCATACCGTCAATGCCGCCCAGGTCAACGAATGCGCCGTAGCTTGTCAGGGACTTTACTTCGCCCTCGTATTCCTTGCCTACCTCAGCAGTCTCCCAGAACTTAGCCTTAGCAGCTTCCTTCTCCTGACGGAGAACAGCCTTGATGGAGCCAACTGCGGACTTTCTTCTCTCCGGAGCCTCGAGGATCACGAACTTCACTTCCTGACCCTTCATTGCATCCAGGGAAGCCTCGCGGGGCAGACCTGTCTGAGAAGCGGGAATGAAGATGCGAACGCCCTCATAGAATACGTTTACGCCGCCCTTAACCACTGCGCTTACAGTAGCAGTCAGGATTGCGTTTTCTTCCTTCGCCTTGATTACCTTTTCAACGCCAGCCTGCTCGTCCACTCTCTTCTTGGACAGAGTAGCCATACCGTCCTGATCGCTGACCTTGATTACGATCAGATCGATCTCGTCGCCAACGCTTACTACATCGGAAGGCTTCTTGCCAGGATCGTTTGTCAGCTCAGTTGCAGGCACGCTGCCGGTCTGCTTTGCACCCAGGTCAACGATGACTTCGCTGTTGTTAACAGCCATAACATAGCCCTTGACTCTTGCTCCCGTATGTAATTTTTTGAAGGTCTCATCGATTGCCTGTGCAAAATCGATATCCTCCTCAGTCATTTCCTTGTTCAGCATTTCGCTCATAGTAGTAACTACCTCCTTAATTATATGCGCCGGTGTGGAAGCACCAGCAGTAATGCCGATTTTCTCAGCATTGAACAGGTCTAAAGTGTCCAGCTCGTCCGCATTCTCAATGTGATACGTCCTGCAGTAGCCGGAGCTGACATCAAAGAGCTTCACAGTATTGGAACTGTGTTTGCCGCCAATGACGATCATGCAATCGGACTGCGCTGCAAGAGCTGCCGTATCGGTCTGTCGTGTCTCGGTCGCGCTGCAGATGGTGTCGAATACGACAATATTCGGATCATCTTTAGGAAGAACCTTCAAACACTCTCCCCATATTATATTATTATACGTTGTTTGCGCAACAATTGCAAGCTTTTTCTGAAAATTTTTCTCGTTTTTCTCAAAAAAGTCTTTTAGCACAAATTCATCCTTGAAAACAAAGTAATTTTCGTCACAATGACCAACGATCCCCTGCACCTCCGGATGGCTCTCATCACCGGCGATGAGGATAAAATAGCCCTTTGCGGTCTTTTCTGCGACGATCTTGTGGATGCGTGCCACAAAGGGGCAGGTCGCGTCGATCACGGGATTTCCGAGGGCTTCGATCGCCTCGTAGACCTGCCTGCCGACGCCATGGGAACGGATCACCACATGCTCCTCCGGACGGAGTTCGCTGACGTCCTCGATAATGCGAGCGCCGCGGCGCACCATATCGTCCACCACATCCTTATTGTGGATGATGGGGCCGAGTGTGGCAACGGGGACCTTGCGTTCGAGTGCCTCGTACACCATCTGTACGGCGCGGTCCACGCCGAAGCAGAAGCCTGCGGATTCTGAAACAGTGATCTGCATCTCAGCATTCCTCCTTCACAGCGGTTTCTTCCTGCGCAGCCGGTTCCTCGTTCATGGGCAGTGCCTTGGGCTCGTCCACGAGTGCGCGGATGCCGTCCATGATCGGCGGCACGACATTCTTCTTCAGCGTGCGGAGCATGTCGCGCTCGGACAGATCCTCAGCAAGCGCAAGCTTTGCTGCCGGGATCGGCTGTCCGTAGCGGACGATGATCTTGCTGCGGAAGTGCAGCTTCCCTTCAAAATTGATACCCACCGGAATGACATCAGCACCGGCCTTGGCAGCGATGAGCGCAACGCCCGTCTTGCCCCTGCCGACTCTGCCGTCCTTGCTGCGGGTTCCCTCCGGGAAGATCAGGAGGTGTGTGCCGTTCTGCACACTGGAGATCGCCATGTCGATGGCGCCGGTATCGCCCTTGCCGCGCTCCACGGGGAAGGCACCGAGCGCCTTGATCAGACCGCCGAAGAGCTTGTTTTCAAACAGTTCGGACTTGGCCATAAAGCGGAATTTACCCCTGCCGCAGATCACGACCAGCACGGGATCGGCGTAGCTGCGGTGGTTGGAGGCGAAGATGAAACTCCCCTTCTTCGGGATATTCTCCCTTCCCTCCACCTTGACATTATACCAGACTGCATAGGCAATGCGCACGAGGAATACAACAATATGATAAATCATTGCTGCACCCCGCTTAGTCCATGATGTCGCGGACGAGCGCAGTGATATGCTCTACCACCTCATTGAAGCCCATGGAGGTGCTGTCCACCAGCACCGCATCCTCCGCTTTCTGCAGGGGCGCAATGGCACGGTTCATGTCGTTGTAGTCACGCTGCTTGATATCCTCCAGCACCTTCTCATAGCTCGGGCAGTCGGGCTTTTCCTGCAGCTCGATGTAGCGGCGGCTTGCGCGCTCCTCTGCGGAAGCCGTGAGGAAGAGCTTCAGATCGGCATGGGGCAGCACCACAGCACCGATGTCGCGGCCGTCCATGATGACATTGTTTTCTGCGGCGATCTTCTTCTGCAGGTCGAGCAAATGTGCGCGGACAGCGCCCACTGCGGAGACTGCGGAGGCAGCCATGGAGACTTCGGGGCTGCGGATATCATCAGTAACATCCTCGCCGCAGAGCAGGACGCGCTGCACACCGCCGATGAATTTCAGCTCCACTTCGATATTGCCGATCTCAGCCTCGATCTTCTCCGGTGCAATGCAGTCATGGCGCAGTGCGTACAGGCCGATGGCGCGGTACATCGCGCCGGTATCCACATGGATGAAGCCGAGCTCCTCGGCAACGGTTCGGGAAATGCTGCTTTTGCCGGCACCGCTGGGGCCGTCAATTGCAATGTTGATGTTTTTCATAACATGCTCCTTTGTATGTATTTTCTACGTCCTGACAGACGTTATATTCGGTTGGTTCAGCTGCAGGCATAGGCCGCAAGATGCGCCGTGGAAAAGGCGATCTGCAGATTGAAGCCGCCGGTGTAGGCGTCCACATCCAGCACCTCTCCTGCAAAGTAGAGATTCTCAACGAGCTTCGACTCCATGGTCTTCGGAGAGACCTCCTTGCAGAGTACGCCGCCCCGTGTGATGATGCCCTCCGCGATCGGACGCGTGCCGCGGATCGTGAAGGAAAAGTCCTTCAGCACGCCGCAGATCGTCTGGCGGTGCGCCTTGGTCAGGGAATTGCCCTTGATATAGGGCGGAATGCCGCATCTACCGATCATGGGGACGACCATATTGGCCGGCACGAGCTTCCGCAGCAGACTGTTGAGCTGCTTGTTCGGCTGTGCCGCGATCTCGCGCAGCAGTCTCTGGTCGAGCTGTTCCATGGAAAGCGCGGGCTTTAAGTCAATGTGCAGCGTGTAGGTTCCCGGCTGCTCCATGTGCGCGGACGCACTCAGCACGAGTGGGCCGGACACGCCGAAATGCGTGAACAGCATCTCGCCCAGCTCCTCGTAGACGGTCTTTCCATCGCAGCAGAGCCGGACGGTCACGTTCTTGAGGGAAACGCCCATCATCTCCGCGCAGTCACGCTCCAGCGTTTCAAGCGGCACAAGGGACGGCCGAAGGTCCGTCACGGTATGCCCTGCCTGCTCAGCAAGGCGGTAGCCGTCGCCGTCGGAGCCGGTGCCGGGATAGGTCGCGCCGCCTGCCGCAAGGATCACACGATCCGCACGGAATTCCTTCCCGCCGCAGCGCACGCCGCAGCAGACGCCGTTCTCAATGAGCAGCTCCGTCACGCGGTCGCGCATGATCTTCACACCGCACTGCGCCATCTCCTGCCGCAGCGCCTCGACGACCTCCGCCGCCTGATCGCTGACAGGAAACACACGGTTGCCGCGCTCGACCTTGAGTGCTACGCCGAGGCCCTCAAAATACGCCATCACATCCTGCGGCGAACACGCTGCAAAGGCACTGTAGAGAAATCTGCCGCCGTGGGGGATGTTCTGCATCAGCGTTTCAAGATCGCAGTCGTTGGTAAGATTGCATCTGCCCTTGCCGGTGATGCGCAGCTTCTTGCCGATGCGGTCATTCTTTTCGATCACGGTCACGCTGTCGCCGGCATAGCTTGCATGGATCGCAGCATAGCAGCCTGCGGCACCGCCGCCGATGACGATCGTTTTCATCGTCCGTTCCCTCCCAGCATTCTGCGTCTTCTTGCGGCAAGGGAGGCTCTGCGCTTGCTTGCAGCTTCCGTATCGATCTCGTAGCCTTCCTCCGTTTTCCGCAGGATATCGCCTTCTTTGGCATCTGCCGGAAGCGCGCTGCGCAGGATGTTCAGAAAGCCCTCATCCGTTTCGATCACGGCATATTCGCCTTCAAATCGTTCAATACTCTCCATATCACTCATCCGCTCCGTGTTCTGTTATGATATTGCAGCTGTCGGTGTCTTTATCATAGAGGAAGACCACGCTGCCCAGCTCACTGGTAATATAAATCTGCTCCGTATGCTTCTGCAGGCGCTTCATGGCGCTCTCTGCCGGGTGTCCGTAGGAATTGTCCAGTCCGCAGGAGATCGCCGCATACTGTGGCGTTACCGCTTCCAGAAATGCCTTTCCTGAGGAGGTCGCCGCACCATGATGCCCCACCTTCAGGAAATCCGCATCAAGATCGGCGCCGCTTGCAAGGATCGCCTTCTCCTCCGGCGTTTCCATATCGCCGGTAAAGAGGCAGACCGTCCCCTCGTATTCCAGCCGAAGCACGAGGGAGGTGTTGTTCAGATCAGAAATCTCCCCATCAACGGGACCGAGCACAGTGATCTCCGCGCCGCCGAGGGAAAAGCTGTCCCCTGCTTCCAGCGCCCTGTACTCTGCGCCGCAGGCATCCACGGCATCGAGGTAGTTCTCGAAGGTCTTACTGGTCGGGAGGAGATCCTCCGGGCAGACAGGCTCCAGCACAGTCTTTGCCGGATGCGCCTCCAGCACATCCGGAAAACCGCCGATATGATCGGCATGCATATGCGTTGCAACGGCGTAATCCAGCTCGCCGATCCCCTTCTTTTTCAGGTAATCGTTGATCGTCGGTGCCGCGGAGGCCTCCGCCGCATCGATGAGCATGGTTTTGCCGTCGGCAATGACAAGGATGCTGTCGCCCTGTCCCACATCGATCACATGCACCTGCAGCTCCGCATTGCGCATCGTCGTGTTCTGGTTCTGCTGCAGCTGGCTGATGCGTGCATTGTAGCATGCGAGCGCGAACAGAATGGCGATCACGATACAGTACAGGATCATGTTTTTGCTCTGTTTTTTCTTCGGCATACGGGACTTCTTCATGCCGGGGCGCACTTCCTTTCTTCGGGGTTACTGGTTCTGTTCGTTCAGCCGGCGCATTCTGCGCTCCTCATACTGGAGCTTGCTCATCAGCACGCGGCGGGGCTTTGCACCCTCATAGGGGCCGATGATACCCATTTCCTCCAGCTCGTCCATAATTCTGGCAGCTCTTGCATAGCCGAGCTTCAGGCGGCGCTGGAGATTGCTGGTGGAGGCCTGTCCGGCGCTGACCACCACTTCAATGGCCTGCTCGATGAGATCGTCATCGCCGGCGACGACTGCCTCTTCAGAAGGGGCACCGCCCTTTTCTTCGGTAACGACCGCCATCTGATCGACAGCATCCATGATGGTTTTATCGTATTCGGCAGTGGCATCCTGCTTGATGAACTGCACGACTTTTTCGATTTCCTGTGTGGAGACATAGCAGCCCTGCACGCGCACAGGCTTGGGCTGGCCGTTCGGCATATAGAGCATATCGCCCCTGCCGAGGAGCTTTTCCGCGCCGGCGGAATCAAGAATGGTACGGGAGTCGATCTGGGACTTCACCGTCAGCGCCACACGGCTCGGGATATTCGCCTTGATCAGACCCGTAATGATGTCCGTTGTGGGACGCTGGGTCGCAATGATCAGGTGCATGCCGGCGGCTCTCGCCATCTGTGCCAGACGGCAGATGGAATCCTCGACCTCCTTGGAGGCCGCCATCATCAGATCCGCAAGCTCATCGATCGCGATCACGATCTGCGGCATGGGCTTGATATCGGGATTTTCCTCACAGAGGCGGTTGTAGTCACCAAGGTCACGCACACCGGTCTCCGCAAAGGTCTGATAACGGGAAAGCATCTCCTGCACCGCCCAGTTGAGCGCACCGGCCGCCTTCTTGGGGTCGGTCACCACGGGGATCAGCAGGTGGGGAATGCCGTCGTAAACGCGGAATTCCACGATCTTCGGGTCGATCAGAATGAGCTTCACCTCGGAAGGCGTTGCGTGATAGAGCAGGCTCATAATGATGGAATTTGTCAGGATGGACTTACCGGAACCGGTAGTGCCGGCAATGATCATATGGGGCATTTTGGCAATATCTCCGAAGATAAGATTGCCGGAAATGTCCTTGCCGACCGCAAAGGTCAGCTTGCTCTTCGACTCGGTGAACTGTCTGACTTCGAGCAGCTCACGCAGCGAAACCATATCCTTATTGGTATTGGGGACCTCGATGCCGATAGCGGCCTTTCCGGGGATGGGGGCTTCGATACGCACGCCCTCCGCTGCCAGTGCAAGCGCGATATCATCGGCAAGGCTTGTGATCTTGGAGACCTTGACGCCGGCTGCCGGCTGCACCTCATAGCGCGTAACGGACGGGCCTCTGGCAATATTGGTAATTCTCACGCTGACGTTGAAGCTCTGCAGGACGGAGGTGAGCAGGTCCGCCTTCTCACGCAGCTCCCTGCCGGCATTCGGGTCGTCGGCATAGCTCTTGCCCTTGTTGAGGAAATCGATGGGCGGGATCTGGTAGACCGCCTCGGGCAGCTCCTCTGCCTGCTGTGCGACCTCCTCCGCGATCTCCATGACGCCTTCTTCGCGTTCTTCGGCCTTGGTTTTCTTCTTGGGCTTCTGGGTCGCCTGACGGATCAGCTCCTCGAGGGCGGCATCCTGCACGCTCTCGTCGGTCTTCTTTTTCGGTGTCTCTACCGGAACCGCTGCAGCGGGATGATCCTCCACGGAGACATCCAGCGACGACTGCGCAGGCTGTGTCTCATTCATCGGCACGTCGATGAGGAACTGATCCTGCTGGGACTTCCGCTTCTTCTTGGAGCCTGCATCCGCGATGGAAAGTGCCTCGCGTTCGGAGCGCACTTCCTTCTCGTGCTGTTCGTTTTCAAAATCCTTGATCAGGCTGTCATCCTCGCGGTCTTCGCGCAGGATGCGCCACGCACTGCGGAACGGACGTGTCAGCATATCCAGAAATTCCGTGAGGCTCTTTTTCGTCAGCCACATGATGCTGACGAAGAGCATCAGGCAGATCAGGATCTTGGCACCGATGTCCTCGAACAGATCGAGCAGCGGGATCGCGATCAGCGAGCTGAGCATACCGCCGCCGTTGAGCTGCTTGCCCTCGTCATAGAGCAGGCGCATGGAATTCGGAATGCTCACGCCCAGCAGCCGTCCGCCGCCGAACATGATCTCCAGAAAGCCGCTGAGGAATGCAATTGCGACAAATCCCGTCAGCGCACGGGACAGGATCTTCTGCGGCGTTTCGTCCTTGTCGAGCATGACAGCGATGTACGCCAGCACGACCGGCACGATCAGCAGCGTCAGTCCGAAAAAGCCGCGGAGTCCGTGATGGATCACGCGCCAGACCGCACTGCCCTCCACGAAGGTCAGCAGCAAAATCAGGATCGCTACCGCGAACAGCAGCACGGACCACTGCTGGTTGGAATTATGTACCGGAGGAGCCGCCTTCGGAGGAGGCGCCTTCTGTGCAGGCTTTGCGCTGCTCTTTTTGGATTTATGACTGGTTGTCTTTTTCTGTTCAGCCACAAAGTTCTCCTTTCTGTCTCAATGCTTTCGTTTTGCTTTTGTTCTGTTATTTATCTGATCATTCCCACCACGCTGTATCCGGCGATCACGACGAACAGCAGTGCGGTGTAGGCTGCGAAATACTTGAAATGATTGGACTTCACCAGCAGATTCACCATGCGGATCGCGAGCAGTCCGACAACGGCTGCCACCACAAATCCGACGATGTACTGCGGAATTTCCGCCACCGGGAAATTCTCCGCGTCCTTGATCTCCACAAGGCAGCCGGCAAGGATGGTGGGGATGCCGAGCATGAAGGAATACTTCACCGCGGTGTCACGATCCATTCCGGCAAAGAGGCCGCTGCAGATCGTGGAGCCGCTTCGGGAAATGCCGGGGAACAGCGCGATCGCCTGGAAGATACCGACCGTCAGTGCTTCCTTCCATGTCAGCTTCGAGGCATCCTTCTTGCCGTCCACGCATTTATCGGACAGATAGAGGATGACGGCGGTGTACAGGAAGAAGCAGCCGAGCGCGAGCAGGTAGGTCTGCGCGATATGCTCGATCCAGTCCTTGACAAAATAGAACGGCACCAGAACAGCAAGCGAGATGATCAGCATCACGATCATGCGGCGTTCAGGATTGCACAATCCCTTCTTGAGCAGCTGTCCGCTGAACAGATCCTTGCAGATGCTGCCCAGCTCCTTGAGAAGTGCCCATACCGTGGAACGGAAGGCAATGCAGGTCGCCAGCAGCGTTCCCAGATGCAGGAATGCGGAGAACAGGAAATTATGCTCCGATTCGTTCTGTCCGGTGATGTGGGCATAGAGCATCAGGTGTCCCGAACTGGACACGGGCAGAAACTCCGTCAGGCCCTGTATGATTCCTTGAATGATTGCGTCTAAAAATGACATAAGCTGCCTCCAATTTCTATGTAGCGGTACCGCTGTACGGTACCATTGTATGCGTTCGGACTTATGATGCTTCCACCGGATCGGGATAGCGTCCCTGATCGGATTCGATCAGCGCATAGAGTCCCTCGATGGCATCGCTGAGACTTCCGAGATGATCGATCAGTCCCATTTCCACCGCCTGCTGTCCGGAGATCACCGAACCGACGTCCGTTGCCAGCTCCTGCGTGTTGGTCATGAGCCTGCGGAATTCCTCCTCCGGAATGCGGCTGCACCGCGTCACAAATTCGATGATGCGGTCCTGGATCTTGTCGATATAGGAAAGGCTCTGCGGCACGCCGAGCATCATGCCGTTCATCCGGACGGGATGGATGGTCATGGATGCGGACGGAACGATATAGGACTGCTTCGCACTTACGGACAGGGGCACACCGATGGAATGCCCTCCGCCGACCACCAGCGATACAGTGGGCGTCTTCATCCCGGCGATCAGCTCTGCGATGGCAAGACCTGCCTCCACGTCACCGCCGACGGTGTTGAGGATGATGATCAGTCCTTCAATGCTCCGATCCTGCTCGATGGCGACCAGTGCCGGAATGATATGCTCATACTTGGTTGTCTTATTCTGCGAGGAGAGGACATAGTGTCCCTCCACCTGCCCGATGATGGTCAGGCAATGGATCAGGTGCCTTGCATTCTGGAGCGGCATGCTGCCGGTTTTGTCCAAGAGCTCCGATTCGTCGAGCTGCTGCTCCGTCGCAGACTGTTCCTGACCGGACTGCTCCTGCTCCGGTTCTTCGCCGCGGGGATTGCGGTATTCTCCGCAGTTTTCTCGCATTTCTGCCCACTTCCTTTCGAAGTAATATCAGGAAGTAGTATGCCGGAAATCCGCAAAAATATTCACGTTTTCGTCAAACGGGCGCAGTTATCCCCTACAGCAGGAAACACCCGATTTTATTATAGCACTAATCCCACAGGATGTCAAGCGCGCAGGCGCGGAATCTCCCCCGCAGGCACTCCGTCTTTTTGACAGAATCCGACCGGGGTGCTGTGCTATAATGGACATGCAGCGGCACAGTCCTGCCGCGACCCGAACGAGAAAGGATGATTCTGCATGAAACAGCATTATGATACCGCCGAAGACCGCCTGTATGTACGTCTCGACGGTGAGATCGACCACCACAGCAGCCGACAGCTGCGCACGGAGATCGACAGTGCCATCTACACGCATTCTCCGCGCACGCTGGTGCTGGATTTCCAAGACGTCACCTTCATGGACAGCTCCGGCATCGGCCTGATCATGGGACGCTACCGCATCCTGCAGCCGCTCGGCGGCGAGATCATTCTCTGCCATCCGGCAGCGCACATCAAACGCATTCTGAAGCTTGCCGGCATGGAGCGACTTGCCTCCATCCGCAATGACCTGAACAAGGAGGCCGTACAATGAAGATCCTCAACGAATTCCAATGCCGGTTTCCGGCAAATTCCGCAAACGAAGCGCTGGCGCGCGCGGCGCTCTCCGCCTTTCTGATCCCGGCGGACCCCACTGCGCAGGAGCTTGCCGACCTGCGCACAGTCATCTCCGAGGCCGTCACCAACGCCATCGTCCACGGCTACCGCGGCACGCAGGGCGAGGTCGCTCTCTGCCTGCGCCTGCTGCCGGAGCGCGTCATTTACATACGGGTCAGCGACAAGGGCTGCGGCATTGCCGATGTCGCAAAGGCCATGGAGCCGTTGTACACCTCCGCACCGGAGGAGGACCGCGCAGGCCTCGGCTTTGCGATCATGCAGACCTTTACCGATTCCCTGCATGTGCGCAGCAAGCCCGACAGCGGGACGACCCTCACCATGCGCCGCCGTCTGGGGCAGCATGATGACTGAGCAGCGTCCGCAGGCGGAGGAGCATCTGGGACTGGTGCATCTGTGCGCAGGCCGATTCCGCAGCCGCGGCATTCCCTACGAGGATCTGTATTCTGCTGGCTGCGAAGGCCTTGTCAAGGCGGCGCGTGCCTTCGACTGCAGCCGCGGCGTGCAGTTCTCCACCTACGCCGTACCCGTCATTCTGGGCGAGATCAAGCGGCTCTTCCGCGACAGCGGCACCGTCCATGTCTCGCGCGGACTGCGCGAGCTTTCCCTCAGGATCCAGCAGATCCGCGAACGAATCCTCAAGGAAACGGGCGAGGATCCGCCCATCAGCGTCCTTGCAGAACAAACAGGCACCAGCGCAGAAGAGGTTTCCCTTGCGCTGTGTGCCTGCAGTCCCGTGATTTCCCTCACCGCACCCGATGACGGCGAGGGACAGATGGATATCGCAGTGGAGGCGCCCGACGAGGGCATCGGCGACCGCATTGCCCTGCGGCAGATGATGGCACTCCTTGATCCCAAGGACCGGATGCTGCTGGAGTACCGCTATTATCAGAATCTCACCCAGACCGAGACCGCACGAAGGCTCTCCATGACGCAGGTGCAGGTCTCGCGGCGCGAGAAGAAGCTGCTGCTCTACCTCCGGCAGGAGCTGCTACGTTAGCACGCAGCGGAACGCCGTAGGCAGCGAATACCGCGTTTCCAGCTCCTCGGGCGATGCCCATACAAAGCGGTCGGACGGCGTCTCGCAGGTGATGAACACCGCCTGCAGCTCCCAGGTGATGTGGGTGAAAACATGGCGGCGGCGCAGCGTTCTGGTCAGCTCCTTCGGGCGGCAGCCCCATTGACTGCAGCGCGCGGCCGCCTCCGCCTCAGTCAGGAAGCCCTCCGTATTCGGCAGCTCCCATAATCCGGCCAGCAGGCCGGAATCCTTCCGCTGCAGCACCGCCGTTTTTCCGTCGCATTCGAGAACAAAAACGGTTCTTTCTTCGGTGCGGCGGCGCAGCTTTTTTTTACGGACGGGCAGTTCGGACGCGCTGCCCGATGCGTTTGCCATGCATATCCCTGCAAGCGGACAGGCATCGCAGTGCGGTGCGCCGTTCGGGATGCATACCGTTGCGCCCAGCTCCATGAGCGCCTGTGTCAGCATGCCGCAGTCCGCATGGGGGTAGACCTTCGCAAGCTGCGCGGTCACGTCCTTTTTGAACTCCGGCGACAGGATATTGCGGAAGTCCTCGCAGAGCCTTGCCATCACGCGCAGGACATTGCCGTCCACTGCCGGTGTCGGCAGTCCGAAGCAGATGGAACCGACCGCGCCGGCGGTGTACTCGCCGATGCCGCTGAGCGCGGCGATCTCCGCATGGTTTTCCGGAAACACGCCGCCGTGACGTTCCATGATCTGGCGCGCTGCCTTTTGCAGATTCCGGACGCGGTTGTAGTATCCGAGTCCCTCCCAGAGCTTGAGGAGCCTGTCCTCCGGACAGGCCGCAAGTGCGGCAACATCCGGCAGCTCCGTTAAGAATCTCGCATAATAGCCCTTTACCGCCTCCACTCTGGTCTGCTGCAGCATGATCTCGGACACCCATACATGGTAGGGCTCCCTGTCACGGCGCCACGGGAGATCCCGATGGTGCGCAGGATACCACGAGAGCAGGGGCGAGAGCATTTCCGCCGGAATCCGGCGTTTTCTCTCCTGAATGGCACGCATTCTTGCGACGAGCTTCTCATAGATGGGCAGCATCTGCGGCTCGGTGCAGTAATCGGCGATCACCTCCGTTTTCAGCCAGCGGACGTCGCGGTTTTCGTCCGGCTTTTCGGCGATCCGCTGCCCCTTCGGAGCGATCAGGCCGTAGGTGACGTTGTAGTGCAGGTGTGGCTCCACCGGCTTTCCGTGCTTGACATGGGGCGGCACGGGCAGGATGTCGATGGACAGGATCCTACGGCTGATCGGGAAGATCTGCGTCACGGCGGTCTCCTCCCCTGCCTCACGCAGGGCAACGCCGAGCAGATCGGCTTCCCCGTCCGCATGACCGCCCGTCCAGCCGACGGACTGATAGATCAGGTGATACGCCATGAGCGTTTCCTCCAGATCCGGTGACAGGATGAAGCCGGAGCAGGTGATATGCCCTGCCGGACAATCCCTGCGCAATATGGCATCGCCATGCTCTTCGATCAGCGTGAGCAGCGCAGTCCTTGCCTGCGCCTCTTCCGGCGAATACGGCGAAAAGCCTTCGATTTCACGATACAGCTGTGACATCACATGCTCCCTTCCATACAGCGATGGACGTTTCCGGATGAGCGGAAACGTCCATATTGTTCTGCATTCTGTCAGATTTTCAGGTTCTCCATTGTCGGATAGTACTCGCACTCATGGCGGTTCGGGCGGTCCATCAGGATGCGCTTTGAGGCGCCGGCAGCACCGTCCTCAAAGAGAACATGATACAATTCATTGGTGATGGGCATATTCACGCCGAGCTTCTTTGCCAGACCATAGGCAACCCTGCAGCAGTGGTAGCCCTCGACCGTGCCGACCTGACGGACGGCCTCTTCAGGAGAAACGCCCTGTCCGATGAGGATGCCGGCTCTGCGGTTGCGGCTGTGCATGCTGGTGCAGGTCACGATCAGGTCACCGATACCGGTCAGTCCCGCAAAGGTCGCGGTCTTTGCGCCCATCGCAAGGCCGAGTGACGTGATCTCATGGATGCCTCTTGTCATGAGGGCAGCCTTGGTATTGTCGCCGAAGCCCAGACCGTCGCTGATGCCCGCTGCAAGCGCAATGATGTTCTTCATCGCACCGCCGACCTCGCAGCCGATCACATCGCTGTTGACGTACAGGCGTAGGGACTGGGAGGTGAAGATATCCTGGATATACTCCGCATACTTCACATCATCGGAGGCAACGGAAACCGTGGTCGGGATGCCCCTTGCCAGTTCCTCCGCATGGGAAGGACCGGTCAGCACCACGATCGGATTTGCCGGACACTCCTCGCGGATGACCTCGCTCATGCGCTTGCAGGAGCCTTCCTCCAGACCCTTGGAGGTGTTGACAACGACGGTCTTCTCAGAAAGGAAGGGCTTTGCCTCTCTGACGACACTGCGCACAAACTGGGTCGGGATGCCTACCAGCACTACGTCCTTATCTGCCACGCAGGCAATGTCCTCCGTCAGCATGATCTCCTGCGGGATCTTCACGCCCGGAAGCTTTGCCGCAAGCTCCCCCGTTGTCCGGATCTCCTCCAGCTCCGCCGGAAGCTTCGACCATACCGTAACAGCATGTCCCATGCTGTAGCAGGTCATCGCCAGTGCCAGTCCGAAGCCGCCGGATCCGAGAATCGCAATGTTCGCCATATTCTGTACTCCTTCACTGTATATTCTGAACCCGTTCCATCGGAACGGAACGGGTGGTTCTGTTAGTTAGTGCTGCCGGAAGACGTTTCATTACAAAAATATTGCACAAACTTTCCGGCAGATTTCTGTATAGATTTATGCTGCGTCCTGTTTCTTGGCACCGAATTTGCGTTCCGTGCCATTGCGCAGGCGCTCGATATTGCTGCGGTGCATCCAGATGATGGTCGAAGCCATGATCGCCGTCAGCACGAAATGCAGTACAAGCCGCCACAGCTCATAGCCTTCCCAGCGGATGTACTGGGAGATCACCGTCACGAACGGCGCACAGGCAGTTGCGATGATGGACGACAGGCTGACGTATTTCGAGAGGATCAGAATCGCGGCAAAAATGCCGATGAGGATGCAGAACACCCTCCAGTCCAGCACGATGAACACGGACACGCCGACCAGCACGCCCTTGCCGCCCTTGAAGCCGTAGTAGAGCGGGAACACATGTCCCAGAATTGCCGTCACGCCGGCAACATAGCCGATGAAATACACATCCGTTTCCGCGCCCATCACGAGCTGTGCCAGGAGATCTCGGCTGAGCAGCACGGCGATCACGCCCTTGGACAGGTCGCCGATGAGCGTACACAGCGCGCAGCCCTTGCCGAAGCACCGCAGGGTATTGGTAAGTCCGGCATTGCCGCTGCCGAACTCACGGATGTCCTTATGCTTGAGGATCCGCACGGTCGCGATGGATGAATTGATACTTCCCATCAGGTAGCCGATCACTGCAGCCGCCAGAATGACGAGGATGAATTTGATTACCATAAAAAGCCTCCTGTGTTATGCATCGTTGCGGTTGCGCTCACGGATGATGAAGCGCACCGGAGTGCCTTCCAGACCGAAGGTCGTACGGATCTGGTTCTCGATGTATCTCTGGTAGGAGAAGTGGAAGAGATCGGCACGGTTGACAAAGATGACGAACGTCGGCGGCTTTGTGGAAGCCTGTGTCATGTAATAGATCTTCAGGCGCTTGCCCTTATCGGACGGGGGCTGTACTCTTGCCGTTGCGTAGGCAAGGACGTCGTTGAGAACACCCGTGCTGACGCGCATGCTGTTCTGTGCATGAACAAAGCGGATCATCTCGTAGAGCTTCTCCACGCGCTGTCCGGTCTTTGCAGAAATGAAAATGAACGGCACATAGCTCATGAAGCTGAAATCCTGCTCGAGCTTCGTGCGGTATTCCTGCATGGTCTTGTCGTTCTTCTCGACGGCATCCCATTTGTTGACGGCGACGATGCATGCCTTACCCTGCTCATGGGCATAGCCGGCAACCTTGGAATCCTGCTCGGTAAAGCCCGTGGTGGCGTCGATCATGATGACGCACACATCGGCTCTGTCCACTGCCATGTAGGCACGCAGGACGCTGTAATGCTCGATCTTCTCGGTGATCTTGGACTTTCTGCGGATTCCGGCGGTGTCGATGAAGACGAATCTGCCGTCCTCGCGCTCGATGATGGTATCCGTTGCATCACGGGTGGTTCCGGCGATATCGGAAACGATCACGCGTTCCTCGCCGGCGATGCGGTTGATGAGGGAGGATTTTCCTGCATTAGGCTTGCCGATCACGGCAACGCGGATATCCTCCTCGCCGTAGTCGTCCTCGTCGTCCTCGGGGAAGTGCTTGAGCACCTCGTCGAGCATATCACCGGTGCCGTGGCCATGCACGGAGGAAACCGGATAGGGATCGCCCAGACCGAGGTTGTAGAATTCGTAGACCTCCATGGGCGTTTCGCCGAGGGTATCGCACTTGTTGACGCACAGTACAATGGGCTTGCCGCTCTTCATGAGCATATCGGCTACGGCATAGTCATTCGCCGTCACGCCGGTGCGCATATCGGTGACAAAGATGATGACATCGGCATGTCCGATGGCGATCTCCGCCTGCTGGCGCATGAGCGTGAGCATCTTGTCGTCTTCCTTCGGCTCAATACCGCCGGTGTCGACAAGCATGAACTTTCTGCCAAGCCACTCGCACTTGGAATAAATACGGTCACGGGTCACACCGGGCGTGTCCTCCACAATGGAAAGTCTCTGCCCGATGAGCTTATTGAACAGTGTGGACTTGCCCACATTCGGTCTTCCGACCACTGCTACTACTGGTAATGCCATTGTATATAACCTCCTTCGATCGTCAGGGTTGTTTATGAAACGCGATGCGGCGGCGGCTTCCGCACCTTTGCCAAAAATATGACACTTGCAGTCCAAGCGTTTTGTCATTGTCCCCGAAGGGGGCAATGACAAAACGACTCGGGATTCCAAA
>CAYYIT010000022.1:18483-35359 GCA_964472035.1 uncultured Ruminococcus sp. | reverse complement strand
GGGCTGTTCAGCGGTAGCACCCTCCACTATTTCCCCCTCCCTTTAGGGAGGGGGTAGGGGGTGGGGCAGTTTACGATCGACCATCCCCCTTCAGGTAACCGCGCCGCCTCCTTCCGCATACGATGATAGGGGAGAATTCTCCTGAAATCCAGCAGAAGGAGCATGACCATGCCTAAGATATTTCTGAGCCCCTCAACGCAGGAGTTCAACCAATACAGCGGCGGCGGCAACGAGGAGCTCTACATGAACCTCGTCGCCGACCGCATGGAACCCTACCTGCGCGCAAGCGGCATCACCTACGTCCGGAACGATCCGCAGCGCGGTGCCGCCGGCGCCATCGCCGACTCAAACGCCGCGTGGTTCGACGTGCATCTTGCGCTGCATTCGAACGCAGCACCGCCCCGACTTGCCGGAAGACTCCGCGGCATTGACGTGTATTATTACCCCGGCAATACGGACAGCGAGCGCCTCGCGAACATCATCGCGAACAACTTCAAGCTGATCTATCCGCTGCCCGACAGGAGTCAGGCGCGTCCGACCACGACCCTCGGAGAGGTGACGCGCACGCGTGCCGTTGCGGTGCTGTGCGAGATCGGCTACCATGACAATCCGCAGGACGCCGCGTGGATCCGCGCGAACCTGACGCCCATCGCCCGCAATCTGACGGATTCGCTCTGCGATTACTTCGGCATCCCGTTCGTGGAGCCGCAGGCGATCCGGCGCGGCATGGTGACCACGGACGGCTCTGCGCTCAACCTGCGCAGCCTCCCGTCGAAGACAGCCCCCATCCTTGCCTCGATCCCGAACGGCGCAATGGTGACGATCTACGGCACGATCTGGGGCTGGTACGTCGTGACGTGGAACGGCCTGACCGGCTACGTTGATGCGCGGTATGTGACCGTATAACACGATCCTCCGCGTTTCTGCGACGTCCTCTAAAGCGATCGAGCTTTGCGGCTTTGCCTGCGGCAAAGCCGCATTGCGTGCAATGGATTCCGTGCCCATCAGCCTGAGAAACCTCGGCAGCGCGGCCTCCGCGCCCCCTCCGCAAGGAGGGGTTTTTTAATGCAGACAGCGGTTGACAAGGGAGAGGTAGTCGTTCATCTCGTCGATCTCCGCCTGCGACATCTGCTCCTCATCGGAGCGGGGCTTGGCATTGCGTTCGAATTCGTCCTCGCGGACCTCCCAGACACGGACGAGTGCCTTCCAGTCATGGATGGGCTGTCCGCCGCGCTGCCATCCGCTGGCTTCGTAGAAGCTGAAGAACTTCTCCGGATTGATCTTGCTCTGCCTGTCAAGGCAGAATGCCCTGACCTCATCAATGCTAGGAATGCGCGCGCGCGTCTCTCTCTCTTTTTTGTCATTATTGTTATTTTTGTTATTATTGTTATTATTATTATGATGTTGGTTCTTTGTTGGAGCGTTGTTGGTTCTGTGTTGCTGCTCTGTTGGATCGTAACAATCCTGCTGGTAGTGATCGAATTGATTCAGCTTAATTACGGTATAATTTCCGTGCGAGGTCTTTGTGATCTCGCCTGTTTTTTCGAGATGCTGCAATGCCGTTCGGATCTTCTGCATGGAGAGGTTCAATTCCCTCACAAGGGTTCTGAGCGAAACGATCCGTCCTCCACGCGGAATCAGAATGCCATGCCACTCCACCTCCTGAATCGAAGCCGTCAGCAGCAAGTGCAGGAACACGGACTTTGTGTTTACCTCGTCGTACCATTCCCATTCAAGCATTGATCTGTGCAGTCGGATCCATCCCTTTGTCATCATATACATCATCCTTTCGCATGAAATTTTCTGCGGGAGCGAAAAACACCCCTCATAAATAGGATGAAATCGGCCATTTGTGGTACGCGAGCGTACCTCAAAAATTGCGAATTTACAAAAAATTTACAAACGATGACAAAAACAGTCCCAAAACGGTCAGATATGGCATAGTGCGATACAAGGCACTTGCATTTTCCGGAGGATTATGGTATCATAGAACAGAAGAATACAACGATCGGAGGCAGCCATGAAAACCATACTCATCGTCGATGACGACCCCACACTGAACCAGAATATCTCGCTCGCGCTGCAGACCGCAGGCTACGCCGTGCGCAATGCCTTCTCCGTGCAGGAGGCACTGGAGCAGTGCAGCGACGCGGATCTCATCTTGCTCGACGTCATGCTCCCCGACGGGACGGGACTCGACTTCTGCACGCAGTTTCGGGAAATTTCCCAGAAACCCGTCATTTTCCTGACCTCCTGCAGCGACGAGGCCGATATCGTCAAGGGCCTCGACTGCGGCGGGGATGACTATATCACGAAGCCCTTCCGGCTGCGCGAGCTGCTTTCGCGGATCAAGGCGAATCTCCGACGCACCGAGGATACCGCCGCGCTCCCCGAAGATCTTCCGGAACTGACCGCGCTCGAACAGAAGCTCCTGCAATACCTCAAGGAGAACCGCGAGCAATACCTGACGCGTGAACAGATCCTGCGCTATCTCTGGGACGTGAAGGGCGTTTTCGTCAACGACAACACCCTCTCGGTCAATATCAGCCGCCTGCGTGAGAAGCTCGGCGGAACCCACGGAAAAATCGTCACGAAACGAGGACTTGGCTATAAATGGACAGAACGGACAGACTGATCAACAACCGCGCGCCGCGGCGGATGCTGCTGCTCTTTGTGATCTTCCTGCTTGCAGCGGCAGGGGGGAGCTTCCTGCTTGCGACGCATCTTGCGGAACACATCCTCTCGGGACAGATCGACGCGATGCTCTCTGCACTCGGAGGCGGCAGCTTCACGGCACCTCCCGATCCGGACGCCGTGGCGAAGGGGGAGGCCTTCCTCTCGCAGTACGGCATCCGTGCCGGCATGGAACCGCGCCTCATGGAGGGCTTTGCGCCGCTGCGGATGCGCCTGTTCTGGAGCATCTTCCTCCTCTCCGGCGGACTCGGAATGCTCTGCCTCCTCCTCTTGCTGTACCAGCTGCGGCCGATCTACCGTGATCTTGAAGAGATCCGGATCGAATGCCTGCGCATCGCGGAGGGGAACGCCGCCGTCGTCGGACTGCACGGCGAGGATTTCAGCTGCATCCGGCGCGTCTGCGACGGCATCAACCTCATTGCGGTGCGCATGGGGCATTTCTCGAATCGTCTCTGGAAGGAAAAGCAGTACCTCAAGGAATTCCTGACCGATTTTTCGCACCAGATGAAGACCTCGCTCGCGATCATCCGCCTCAACAGCGACATGATCGCCGATATGGACAGCCTGCCGCCGGAAGAAAAAACGCGTCTTTCCGACGAGATCCTCCTGCACCTTGACGGCATGGAGACCCTCGTCATCAGTGCGCTGAAGCTCGCTAAGCTCAGCGCGGAGGCGGTCGTCTACGAGATGAACGAGCCGGATCTTGCTGAAACATGCAGGGACGCCCTGCGCCGCATCAGCCCCCTCCTGCGGAGCAAGGGAATCGACGTTTCCGTCGAAACAGCGCCGGAAATCGTATTCCTGCATGACCGTACATGGCTGCGCGAGGCGATCGAGAACCTCCTCAAGAACATCGCGGATCACTCCGGCTGCCGGAAGGCATCGCTTTCGATCGAGGGTATTCCGGGGGCGGTGAAGCTCACGATCACGGACGACGGCGTCGGCATGGAGCAGTCCGAGATCCCGCGGCTCTTCGAGCGTTTCGGCAAGAAATCGAACAACGCCACCATGCAGAGCGCGGGCGTAGGCATGGCGATCGCGAAAAAGATCGTGCAGGCGCACCGCGGAGAAATCACGGTGTACTCGGCTCCGGGAAAGGGCACAAGGTTTGAAATTTTATTCCTCCGGTAGGATTTTGTCACTTTACTGTAAGATTCGGGTGTTAGAATACAGGTAAAGAGAGGGGAGCGCCCCCTGAATCATAAAAGGAGGAATGCATTATGCAGCAGCAATACGTCATCAGAACCGAACATCTCACGAAGCAGTACGGCAAGGGGGAGCTTGCCCTCACCGCTGTCAATGATGTCAGCTTCGCGGTCGAAGCCGGACAGTTCGTCGCCGTCACCGGCGAGAGCGGCAGCGGCAAGACCACGCTCCTGAACATCTTAGGCTCACTCGACACGCCGACAAGCGGTGCGGTCTACGTCCACGGCGAGAATATCATCGGCAAGAAGGATCATGCGCTTGCCGCCTACCGCCGCAAGACCGTGGGCTTCATCTTCCAGAACTACAACCTCATCCCCGTACTGAATGTCGAGGAAAACATCGTACTTCCGCTGAATCTCGACAACCAGAAGGTCGATAAGGACTACCTCGACGAGCTTCTGCGGCTCACGGGTCTTGAGAGCAAACGCCGGAATTATCCCACCGAATTGTCCGGCGGCCAGCAGCAGCGCGTCGCTTTCGCGAGAGCCCTCATCCACAAGCCCGACATCATCCTTGCGGACGAGCCGACCGGCAATCTTGACACCAAGAACAGCCGCGAGATCATCTCGATCCTCAAGAATTCCATCAAGAAATACAACCAGACCCTCATCCTCATCACCCACGACCTGAGCATTGCCGCGCAGGCAGACCGCATCTTCCGGATGCAGGACGGCGTGCTGACAGAGGAGGGGATCGCGGAATGAAACACCTGATCTCACTTTCCTTCAAGTACATGAAGGGGCAGAAGCTCCGCTCAACGCTGACGTTTCTGTGCATCATGCTGGCGGTGTTCATCATGAATACGTTTTCCGCCTATTTTTCGAGCATCCGCGCGACCCTGACCAACAGCGTCATCCAGAATGATGGCGCGTGGGAGATCAATATCTCCGACCTTCTGGAAAGCTGCGAGGACAGGGAAAAGGCTGCCGACATCATCGCGAATCACGCGGTCGTCAGCGCGCATTCCGCGGAGGAATGGCTGCATCTGAACGCTTTCGCAGGCCGCGGCGAGGACGGCTATCTGCCGTATTATTCGCTGCAGATCGGGGACGGTGAACCCATCGCCCTGACGGAAATTTCCGCACGGAACATTTCTTCCGGCTCCGTTTCGGGGGATTACTGGGACTTTGAGGAGATCGCCATTCCGAAGGACGCCGCCATCGTTCCGGTGTGGCTGCATGATCTCGGCTACGAGATCGGCGATACCGTTACCCTCACCATCACGCCGACCATGGCGCAGATCGATGAGAATGACGCCAAAACCAAGGCACTCCGTCAGATGCTCGCCGACAAATACGTCGAAGGGGAGTACCTCGCCTATGTCAGTGACGATCCCATCGAGCTGCAGCCCGACAAGGAGACGCAGCGCAATACCTCGACCTGCATCTACAACTCCCTCTTCAGCTGGTTCTGCGACAGCGGCTATGGAGTGTCCGAGATTCCCTTCGTCAATCAGCAGTACGGCACACCCTGCACCGTGACCTTCCGGATCCATGACTTTTTCTACGTCAATTACGAGAAAAACTACTTCTGCATCAACACCTGCTTCGGCAGCGACATCGACCTGTCTGCGCTGCATACGCAGAATCCCGATTTTCTGGACGGTATGAACGGCTACGCGGAAACCACTTGCTACGCCGCCATCCGCATCCATGACCATGTGGATTTTGAGGAAGCCCAGAAGACCCTGCTGCTCGACCTCGGCATGTCGGAACTCGACTTCTACACCTTTTTCCCGCCCACAAGCGAGGCGATCTTCCATCAGGAGCTGCTCTGCTATGAGGGTAAGAGTGCGCAGGCCATCGCCTTCATGCTGCCCGTCATCGCCCTCGCGCTGCTGCTGGCACTGCTGGTCTGGTCGATCTCGCGCTTTGTCATCGACAACGCCTTTGAGATCTCCATCAAGGAGCGCGTGAGCCAGTTCGCCGTGCTGCGCATCATGGGTGCGTCGCGCGGACAGCTCCTTGCACTCGTCTTCACCGAAGCCATCTTCTACTGCCTGACAGCGGTGCCGATCGGCATCCTTGCGGCGTTCGGACTGTGTAAGCTCGTGTTCGATTCCTTCCATGAAAACGGCTTTGCGTTCTTCGAATTCCACGCAGATCCCCTTGTGACCTTCATCGGCATCTTCCTGTGCGTGGCGGCCATCTGCATCTCGGCGTACACCTCCGCGATGTGGGCAGCGCGCAAGCTCTCGCCCCTCGAGGCACTCAACTACGGCATGAAGAAGCAGAAGAAGCGCCGCCTGAAGCTGCGCAGATCGAAGCTCAATCTTCGTGCGCCGGAATTCATCACCACCTACACCATGCGCAATATCGGCACCTGCAAGAGCCGCTTTGTGATCTCGTCCATCGCCATGACGCTCGGCGTTGTGATGTTCATCTTCTGCACACTGACCTTCCTCATTTCCGGAAAGCTCCTGCGTGCGGAACAGAACATCTTCGGAAACTGCGACTTCGCGATCGAGCTGGAAGGCAACGAAGGCGGCGACATCCTTCCGCTTGCCGACGAGTATTTCCTCGACAATCAGGACCTCGCGGAATACATCGTCAACCGCGCCGTGTATTTCTCCCTGCAGGAAACCCCGACCCAGCTGAACGAATACCTGCCGGACGCGTATTACAACTTTCCCTACACTGCGATATCCCTTGTTTCCCGTTCGGAATTCGACCGCTATCTCGCCGAAACCGCAGGCTTTGGCTACGATGAATGGCTCGCGCAGAAATCGTGCATGCTCTACTACAGCCCCTACGGCGGCTACATGATCGAGATGGATGAACTGAATGCGGATGGTTCGCGTCCGCGCAAGTACGA
The DNA here is from genome assembly GCA_964472035.1 of uncultured Ruminococcus sp. GTDB lineage: Bacteria > Bacillota > Clostridia > Oscillospirales > Ruminococcaceae > UBA3855. The sequence goes on along the minus strand of CAYYIT010000022.1, from coordinate 28,645 downwards.
GGACAGCTTCAAAACGATTCCGGCAGCGCAGCTCCTCCCCGAGACGGGCGATCCCATCCCGGTCAATACCGTCATCTGCACCGATCATCCGAGCTGGAGCTTCGACGTGTCCACGCTTCTTCTGCCCTACGAGCTGCACAAGGAAATGCTGCCTTCCGATCAGCAAATGTACAGCCAGATCTATTTGACTGTGAAGAATGCGAAGGCGTACGATTCCATGCTGCCGCAGATCGAGGCATTCCAGGACGCATATACGAAGGAATTCCTCCACGTCGCCTGGTACATTGATAATTTCGCAGCCTGCACCGGTCAGAAGGAAATGATCGACAACGTCATCACAGTCGTTGTGATCTTCCTGATCTCCGTCTGGTCCGTGGGCGTGCTGACGATGGTGAACTCCATCAATACCAGCGTCCTCAACCGCAAGCGTGAGCTGACGATGCTGCGAAGTGTCGGCATGACGAAGAAGCAGCTGGTCGGTTCCGTCTTCCTCGAGAGCCTGCTGTATTCGGCGATCTCGACCTGCACCGGACTCCTTCTGGGCGTGATCGCGTTCTTCTACATGACTGACGAACTCAGCGGCATGTTCCCCGCGACGATGGTGCGCACGATCCTTCCGACGATGATCGGCGTCCTCCTCCTGACCCTCGTGATCAATCTCCTGCTCGCCCTGCTTGCCGCCATCCCCGGCATCCGGACGGTCAAGACGATATCATAACAAAAACCGCCCCTTTCCGGCATGGAAAGGGGCGGCTGCTTTTTGTCAGGGTGCAGATGGGTCTGGGGGCGAGCGAAGCAAAGCTCCCAGGGCGGGTTCAGGGCGCGGCAGCGCCCTGACAAAAATCCCCCTCCCTAAAGGGAGGGGGCAGGGGGAGGGTATCCCCTTAAAAGTGCTCTTCCACCACAAGCTCGGACAGTGCCTTGCGGTCGGTATCATGGCGGTCGGGGGACTTGAGCGGTTCGTTCTTGTAGCCGAACACGGTCAGATTCACTGGCTCAAAGCCCTCCGGAATGCCGAAAGCCTCGCGCACCACATCGGGCTTGAAACGGCAGATCCAGAGGGACGCAAGTCCGAGATCGGCAGCCTCCAGTACCATGTGCGTGCTGACGATGGAGGCATCGATATCGGAGATGACCTTCCCGTCAAAGCTGCGCTGCCAGGTGTTCTGCACATCCGCACAGATCAGCACAGCAAGCGGCGCATTGTAGAATTTCGCCGCATCCTCGAGCTTTTTGAGGCCCTCCTCGCTCTGGATCACGAGGAGCTTGAAGGCCTGCGCGTTCTTTCCGGTCGGCGCAACCCTTGCCGCCTCCAGAATCTTTGCAAGCTTCTCAGGCTCGACCTTGTCGGGCTTGTAGTTTCTCGTGGAGCAGCGCTGTTTTGCAAGTGTCAAAAAATCCATAGTAATTCGTCCTTTCTTAGAATAACGGCTTGTTTTCGCGTTTTTTCAGCAGTCGGATGTCGTTTCCGACAAAGTGCAGGCACTCGTACACCGCAAAGAGACGCGAAACGATGCGTTCCTCGTAGCGGCGGCGGATGGCAGTATAATCCAGATTCGTATTGATGATCGTCGGCAGTCCGCGGTTGATGCGCGTATTGATGATGTTATAGACGGTCGAGGTATTGAATGCCGTGTCGAACTCCGTGCCGAGGTCATCCAGCACCAGAAGATCGGTCTGCAGCAGGAGGGAAAGTGTGTCCACCTCGGACTTTTCCCGTCCGAAATGCTCGCGCTCGACCTGCTGGAGGAGGTTGATGATGGAGTCGTAGATCACCTCGTACCCCTTTCCGAGCGCCTCGGTCACGATGGCAAGGGACAGATGCGTCTTGCCAAGGCCCGTGCGTCCGTAGAACAGCAGGCTCGGCGATTCGAGTGTGAAGGTATCGGCGTATCTCCGGCAGAAATTGAGAATATCCTGCATCATCGGGAAGCAGTCCTCGCCCTGCTCCGTCCTGCGGCCGCGGTAGTAATCCAGCGAAAAGGTGTCGAAGGTCGAGAGCTCCAGCTGCGCGCTGCGGTTCATCTGCGCGATGCCGACGGAAGCGACCATGCGCTTGAGGCAGTCGCAGTACAGACCGCCCTGATAGCCCGTGTCGCTGCACTTCTCGCAGGTGTAGTGCATGTCAAGATAGTCCGCCGGGTAGCCGTTTGCCGTCAAAAGCTCCGCGGAGAGCTGCTGCGCTTCGAGATTCTGCCGGCGCAGTGCCTCGATGCGCGTCTGCACATCCGCACCGGACTGCAGCGTCTCGAAGATCTTCGATGCCGTCTGGCGCAGATGATGGTTCACCTCCGCGATCTGCGGAATGGCGCGGTTGACTTCCTCGTGGCGGCGCTCATTCTCATGCTCCGCACGGAGCCGGCGCGAGGCGATCTTCTGCATGGCTTCCTGAAAAACGGATGAATTCATACTGTCTTACTCCTTTCTGAAGCGATTGACAAGGCTAAGGTAGTCGTTCATTTCTTCAATCTCTCTCTCTGTCATGCCCTGTGTGCCGCTGTCCTTCTGCTTTTTCGCGTAGCTCTGGCGGCTCTGTCTTGCCGCCTCGGCAGTCGTGATATTCGTCGCAGCCCACTTTTCGAGGATCGTATTGATATACTTGAAGTTGAGCTTGTCGATGCTCTCGATCGTCAGCTCATAGGCGTATTCGATCAGCTCCATGGCGTAGCCGGCGGCCTTCCAGTCGTCGATGTACTTCTGCTGCTGGGAGGTCGGCTTGCGGTGCATGCAGAAGATCTTCTGGATCCGTGCGTTGAACGAATGGATCTCCGTCAACCGCTGGATCTCCGCCTCCGCCTGCTGAAGCGTCAGGATGTCCGCATCGACCCACGCGATCGCGATGGATTCCGCGTAGGACATGCTGATCTTGTCAATGGAAACGCAGTACCCCAGCAGCGTCAGCAGCACTTCGCTGCGCATGCCCAGATAGCTGTGCATCCAGAGGAGCGAACGCTGCTCCATGTGCGTGAGCATCCGCCCGAAGAGGGATTCCGCGCAGGTGAACAGATCCTTCAGCTCCTGGGAGCCCTCGAGGGAATGCGCGATCTCTGACGGGTCGAGCTTGATGTCACGGCTGGAACGCTGTACATTGGCAGAGGGCGCCGGCTTTTCCGCAGGCGCAGGGGAGGGCGGCGGCACCTGCATGAAATCAAACTGTCTGGGCGCCGCCGGAGCCTCCGGCAGCTGCAGGATATTCGCCTGCACCCAGAATTCGAGTGCCTCGTCCGCCTGCTCGGCAGTGATCCCGAGCGCGGAGGCAAGCTGCTCCGTCTGCTGGATCTGTCCGCCGCTTCGCAGCAGGTAGAGCAGTACCTTCAGCTGGGACGCCGAGGCAAGGCGGATGAAATGATCCACCACCGCCGTCGGAACGGCAAAGACATGCCCCCAGCATCCAAAATTCACCTGATACTCCATAGCTTACCTCACAATGGTCGTTTCGATGAAATCATCGTCCTTTTTCGGCTCCTCGGGACGGCGCTCGAAGGGGATCGACAGCAGCTGCAATGCCGCGTGAATGATCATGGCGATACCGATCAGGCGGATGGTGTAGGTGAGTGCCTTGACGGGCTGCGTGATGACAAAAATGCCGAGTCCGCAGCAGGCAAGTCCCATCAGGAAGCCGATCCACCAATGCTCGGAGGTCTTCTTCGCCGCCCAGCTCTGCGCGAGATTATCGAGGGAAGTGATGATCAGCCACATGCCGAAGAAGATCGGAATGAGGACCTTGAGCAGGGTCGTGACGATGCCGAGGAAAATACCCGTCACCATCAGGACGATGGACGTCACGAGCAGATGCGTGCTGCGTTCCGCCTTCAGGAAGTACACCACGAGCGTGATCGCGCCGCAGATCACAAGGCCGGAGCCGATCGCGACACAGGCCTTCCCGACGATGCCGGGATTGACTGTGAATACGATGCCCAGAAGCAGCGAGATCATCGTGAAGAAATGGTACCGCCACAGGGTCTTGAACGAGAATTTTTCCGAAAATTTAGCCATTTTATACCTCCATATACATTATAGCAAATGCTGCATGAAGCGCAGTTTCAGGCGCTCCCTGAAGCCTGCCTTCTTGTCAATGCCGTGTGCAAGCGCCTTCGCGGTGTGCTGCAGCAATGCAAGCTCGGTCTGAGTGATATGATGCGGACTGAACCGCAGCTTTCCGCCGATATGGACAGCCTCAGCGATCCGTCCGTCTGCAAGAAGCGGCGCACAGATCTCCTGCGCCTGCTTTGCAAGCGCCGCAACATTGCTCTCGCTCGTATTGACGCCGCAGACCTGCATCAGCCTGCACAGATAGCGGTAGACCGCCTCGGCCGCCGCATCCGGATCCGCCTGACGGAAGGATGCCTCACGGCGACTGCGCGCGATGCGCTCGACAAGGACGATCACACCGATCACGGCAAATACGGCAAGGCAGATGCCTACGATCACAAGAACCACACCGATCGGTACGGATTTTCCGCGTCCGTGACCGGAACCGGAAGGCTCCGTCACCGCCGCAGCGGTCTCCTCCGTCTGTTCTTTGGTAGGGGACTGGGTCGTTTCTTCCGCATGGGGATTCGTTTCGGGCTTGGTTTCCAGCTCCGGCAGGGGAATGGTCTCCGGCTCCAGCGGCGGAAGCTCCGGTTCCGTAAAGTACGAGAATGTGAATTCAAAGGGGATCCAGCCGAAGCCGTCAAGGTAGACCTCCGTCCACGCATGCGCGTAGCTGTCGAGGACCTGCACGGAATAGCGTCCGTCGTCCTCCTCCGCGATGCCCCTGCCCTCGTCACAGTTGATCATGTAGCCCTGGCAGTAGCGCGCGGGAATGCCCGCCATTCTGGCAAGCAGGGTACCGGCGGTGGCATAGTGTTCGCAGTAGCCGACCTGACTGTCGAGCAGGAAGTACGCCGCGAAATCCTCATCGGAGGGCGTCTTGCCCGGTGTGAGGGTGTACTCCGCTTCGCTGCAAATCTTCTCACGAAGTCGCTGCAGCACAAGGATCTTCTCGGCGGTCGTCGCCGTATCCGCGTCAAAGCCGGACAGGATCTTGCTGTATTCCTCACGGATCTGCCCCATCGCAACAGTGGAAGGCACATCGAGGTAATGCTCGTAGACAAAATCCAGATAGCCGGCGTTTTCCAGCTCATAGGCAATGCTCTTGGAATCGGGGATCACACCGCCGTTATAGATGATCTCATCGGGGGTGAGATACGGCTCATCGTACATGGCGAGCATCCCCTCGAAATCGGAGTTCTGGTAGATTGTGTAGACGTCCGTAAAATCCGTGTAGCCGTAGTCGTACAGATACCCGATCTGCTCGTGTCCGTTATGGGCGTAGGGAACGCATTCCATGAGGATCGGGGACGTGTCGGGGATCTCCACGGTAATAAAATCCGACGTAAAATTGCGGTAATTTGCAAAGAGGAAATTCTGGGGGTAGAATTCCTCCTCTGCAAATCGTTCAAAGACCGGCTCCTCGTAGATCTCCTCGTCCAGCATGTGCCAGGTATTATCCTCGTAGTAATGGCCGGTGTCGAACTTGAAATAGAGCCGGCTCGTCGGAAGCGCGGAGAAATACAGCTCGCTGATCGCGATGTGATCGAACATCTGCGCATCCAGCTCACCGAGAGGGATCCGGTCGTTCTTCTCGGTTTCCTCGTCCTGCTTGTTCTTGATGAAATCAAAGGCATCGGTCACATTGTGGAAAGAGAGGTTCTCGGCAAATTCCTGTGCACTCGCACGCAGCTCCTTGATCTTATCGCTGCGGACATAGCCCGTACACTGCAGGAGCAGCTCGAGCAGCAGGCAGACGACGAGGACGACGGTCATCACGAGGATACCGATCTTCTCGGTCACCATGAAGCGCATGCCGGTAACGGGGAAGAAGGTGTTGTCCTTTCGCAGGAAGCTGCACTTCTGCGCGCCGTGGTAGGCACCGAAATTCGACAGATGCACCGCGCCCATCGCGCACCAGAACGCGATCAGGACGGAGGCGATGATGTGATTCGGCGCAACGCCGAAATAAAAGCCCAGCTCGATATAGGGGAAGGTCGTCAGCAGACAGAGGAACAAATTCTGAAAGCGGATGACTGCGTAGCACAGGCAGTAGATGATGACGACGCTTGCAAAGCTCAGAAATACCGTCGTTGCGTAGGTTTCGCTGTAGTTCCAGGACACGCTGAAGTAGTCCCAGTCGGTGTGATAGATGACCTTGCAGATGTCGTTCATCAAAAAGACAAAGCCCTCATAGAACGCCTCGTGGTAGTGGTAGAACATCAGCAAAAACAGGAGTACAAGTCCCGTTTTGCACGGAAGGAAGCGCTTCGGATGGAACGCCATGAAGGAGAACACCCCGTAGCTGCAAAGCACCAGTCCCAGCAGGAACGGCACATGGTATGCCGGCTGGAACATGGACAAAAATGTGAAAATACTGCCGAGTACGCCGCCAAGCGCGATGAGCAGCCACCAGAGGACGCCGTAGTTTTCCCGTCCGGTGCGCACTGCCATGGAGAGCGTATTTTCGATCTGAATACCGCTGTGTGCGGTCGTTTCTTGCTTCATGATGACCACCTCACAGGAGCAGCTGCGGTACAGTCTCCGCAGCGATCGGATTCGGGATCGGCACGATCTTCGTCTGCTCTGCCGAAACGCCATCGGGGCATTCCGTGCAGAACACCGTCTTGCGGAACGCCGTCAGCTCCATGTCGATGATGCGCAGATGCGCAGCACTTACGCGGTTCGTGATCCATACAAACGAAGAGATCGCCTCGCCCGGCAGCAGATCCAGAAGCCTGCGCTCCGGAAACCGGACGAAGGAGAGTTTATCAAAGAAGCACCGGAACACGGGGAGCAGCGCCTCCGCGGCACTGATCTCGGTGATCTGGACGTTGTTGTTCAGGTCGAACCACAGCACGCTGTGCGGCACCTCCTTGGAAAGGAGGAAGGACGAGATCGCATACAGGAGCGAAAACGCCCCGTCGATCTGCCGTCCGAACTGCGCACGGCCGCACGGCTCATGGTATTCGTAATCAAACAGCAGCATGACGCGATGCTCCTCGGGGTAGCTGAATTCCTTGTAGATCAGCTCATCGCGCCGCGCACTGAGCTTCCAGTGGATGCGGCTCATCAGATCACCCTCGTGGTAATTTCGCAGATCGAAGATCTCCGAGGGATCGTCGCCGGGATGGTCCCCGAAATGATCGCCCTCCGGCGTATACACCGCCGGCGCATCGAGCGCGATCGGCATCGGCAGCACGGCCGGCATGACCGTCAGTTCAAGCGTTTTCTCGGGCATCGGGAATTTCATCGAAAACAGGTGAAAATAATCGCGGATGAACAGCCGCTTCATCCGGATGGACAGCGTTCCTGCGTATTCTGCGTGGACATAGAAGGTCACACGCGTGAGATTGCGCGCCTGCAGCGGAAAGCGCAGGCTCAGCTCCTCGTCGCATTCGCCGAACAGATGCTTGAGCGCAACATCACCCTGCATGTGAGAAAACGGCAGGATACCGCGGTTTTCCACCGTCAGTGTCACCGGGATCGAATCGCCGGAACGGCATACCGCCAGATTGCAGCTCAGCTCCGCCCTGCCTTTTCTGTGCGTGATCAGGAAGGTCAGCCCCAGCAGCAGCGGGATCAGCAGCGCGCAGAGCAGCAGGATCACGGCAAACGAATCGATGTACAGCACGCAGAAAACCGCAAGTCCGATCACGAAGCCAAGGTATACTATCATTCCCAGCATGCCGTTACTCCATCACGGGGAGGGGCGTGCTGCGGAGGATATCGTTGACCACGGCCTCACAGTGGCTACTGTCCGTCACGGTGTCGCGCATGATCAGGCGGTGGCAGAACACGTCCTTCGCAACGAACTGCACATCATCGGGCAGCAGGTAATCCCTGCCCTGCGAATACGCGCAGGCTTTCGCCATCTGCGTCAGTGCCAGCGATCCGCGCGGACTGATGCCGAGCCGGATGGCAGGATGCTTTCTCGTGATCGTCGTCAGGTTGACGATGTACTGATAGAGCCGCTCGTTGACAAAGACCTGCTCGACTTCGCGGCGCATCTGCAGCAGCAACGCCTCATTGATGACGGGCTGCACCTGTTCAAGCGGATTGCTGCTGTGGCGCGCCTTCAGGAGCGCGACCTCATGCTCCGGACTCGGATAGCCGAGGGACAGCCGGATCAGGAAGCGGTCCATCTGGGACTCCGGCAGCTTCTGGGTGCCGACGCAGGTGATGGGGTTCTGGGTCGCGATGACGATATGGGGCTGGGGCAGGGGAAAGGTCCTGCCGTCCACCGTCACGGCGCCCTCCTCCATCAGCTCAAGGAGCGCCGACTGGGTCTTGCTGGAGGTACGGTTGATCTCATCCGCAAGCAGCAGATGGCAGAACGCCGCACCTTTCTTGAAATCAAAGGAACCCGTTTCCTTGTTGTAGATCGTAAAGCCCGTCACATCGGTGGGCAGCACATCCGGTGTGAACTGGATGCGCTTCGTGGACAGGGAAAGCGTCCGCGAGAGGGCAAGTGCCAGCGTCGTCTTTCCGACACCGGGGATGTCCTCAAGCAGAATATGACCGCCTGCCAGAATGGCAAGCAGGATCTTGTAAATTGCAAGGTTCTTGCCGTTGATGGCCTTCTGCACCTCCGCAAGCATCTGGCGGATGCGCGGATTTGTTACAGAGACCGTGCCTTCGGCCGGAGTGGAGCGATTCTGGTGATGTGCTGTATTCATGAACTTCGTCCTTTCATAATCTGTAGTCGTGCGAAAAAACGCTACTTTTATTATAACATTTTTTTCATGGGATTGCAATAGGATTCATGCGATAATTCTTCACATCGGCAGAAATTTGCGCATTCCGTCCGCCCTTGACGAAAGCGGGAAGTTATGCTATAATGAAGGAAACAGTACGGCTCCGCGCCGCGAAAGAGGAGTGACATCACCATGGATCCGATTCAGGAACTGATCGCAAAATTCTACGAAACACAGGATGAAGCCATATATCACGAGGCCGCAGCAGCCATCGGCAGGGAGCAGACCCTCTGGGCAGCATTCTGCAGCACCTCACGCAATTACTATGTCTCGCCGGAAAACGGTGAGCATTGTGCATATGTTTTCACGCAGGAAGGCTATTTTACGGAGTTTCAGGACTATATGCAGAAGCAAGGCATCCTGCTCGACTGCATCAAGAATCCTCCGGAGCAGCGCACCGCGCTTCTTGCCGACCTCCAGCGCAGCGGCATCGGCATGGTGCTTGTCAACAGCGGCCACAGCCACCTTGGCATCCGCCTGTACGATATCATCCGTAAGCCCGACGAAAAGGCACCGCACACAAGTCCGGTATTCGTCCGCACCGCGAACTATTTCTACCAGAGCCTGCATGCCGGCAAGCCCGACCGCAACGCACAGATCAATATGTTCCGCGAGCTGTACGAAACCAAGTTCCTCATGCCGGTCGATCCCTCCCAGCTCCCCGAGGAGGACGGCAAACGCCTTCTGAAACCCGGTACACGCATCGGACTGCCCGTCATTCTCGACAAGGAGAAAAAGCAGAGCTTCTACCCGTTCTTTACGGATTACCACGAGCTGCGCCGGTTTGATCCGCAGAAGAAATTCCGCCCGATCCTTGCGAGCTACAAGGAGCTGTGCAATTACAGCAGAGCCGCAAGCGGCATCGTCATCAATCCCATGGGCATCAATCTGCGCATGGATACAGAGCTGCTTGATGCGGTCGAGCAGGTCGTGGACGGCAGCATCGTCAAGGATGCACCGCAGAAGCAGTCGGTTTCCGTGAAGATCACCGAGCCCACCGCGCTGCCCGATGCCATGTGCGACGCCATCACCGGCGCCGTCAAGGACAACAAGCAGGTGAATGCCGTGTACGTCAAGCTACTTGCCAAGAGCGAGACCGTCCGCCCGTCCTACCTGATCGTCGTGGATGCGGATGGTGCGTGCGACGATATCTATGATGCGATCGCCAAGGCAGCCCTCGTGCATGCGGATGGACGTGACTTCGAGTTCACCACCGCCGCCGAGGCCTTCGGCAAAAAAGCGATCGCAAACAGCAAGCCCCTCTATAAGCGCAGCCGCTTCGGGCTGTTCCGATAAAAGGAGACTTTTCGATTTTATAATGGGGGTCGTTGATCTCATCCGCAAGCAGCAGATGGCAGAACGCCGCACCT
>CAYYIT010000022.1:0-18473 GCA_964472035.1 uncultured Ruminococcus sp. | reverse complement strand
GTTCGAAACCCTCTCCCCGCTCTATACCCGCCGGGTCTTGGTGTTTTTCCTTTAATTGGATCTTTTTGTTTTTTATATCGGGGGTTATAGGGGGCGCAGCCCCCTACATGCGCCGAAGGCGCAACAAAAGATACTAACTTAGTCCAGCCCTGCGCCGGAAGGCGCAGTGGCTGGACGGGACTATTTCAGAAGACTGTCCTGTCCGGCTCACATTCCGGACAGGATTTTTTATGATAAAGTATTGAAATTCCCCCAGAAATATGATAGAATAAAATAGATAGTATTTTAACAGCAATTGAGGTGTTGCACATGGGGGAACCCTTCGTATTCAAGGTCAATCTCGGCGGCATGATCGACATTCTCGCCAACCATCTTTACAGCAGCCCCGACGTCTTCATCCGTGAGCTCCTGCAGAACGGCACCGACGCGATCAGCGGCCGCAGACTTGCGGATCCGCAGTTCGGCGAGGGGAGGATCGACATCACGATCGAACCCGGCGTTTCGCTGACCTTCGCCGACAACGGCACGGGCCTGACCGAGGCCGAGATTCATCAGTTCCTTGCCGTCATCGGCCAGTCCAGCAAGCGCGATCTCCAGACCGGAAGGATCCTCGAGGACTATATCGGCCGCTTCGGCATCGGCATGCTCTCGTGCTTCATGGTCACCGATGAGATCGTCCTGTACACACGCTCCACCAAGGATCCGGCGCACGCCTACCTCTTTACCGGAAAGCCCGACGGCACCTACAGCATCACCGAAACGGACGAGGCGGTGGACATCGGCACGAAGCTCGTCATCACCGCCAAGAAGGGCTGCGAGCAGTACTTCCACGAGGAAAAGGTCACCGAGCTTGTCCGCTACTACGGACTGCCGCTTCCGTTCCCCGTGATGCTGCACGGCAGCGAGGGCGCGCACCGTATCAATGAATGGTTCCGCATGACCGGCGCGAACGCGCACGAGAGTGTCATGCAGCTCGGAGAAGAGCTGTTCGGCAGCAGCTTCCTCGACTACATCCCCCTCGAATCCAAGAAGGGGCTCTTCAGCGGTGTTGCCTACATCCTGCCCCATGCGGTTTCCAAGCAGGCGAAGAACAGCCACCGCATCTATCTCAAGAACATGCTCCTTACCGAGGACGGCAGTGCCATCATGCCGAGCTGGTCGTTCTTCCTGCGGTGCTTCCTGAATACCTCGATGCTCCGCCCCACCGCCTCGCGCGAGAGCTTCTACGAGGACGAGCTCCTCGCCGAAGCAAGGGAAGAGCTGAACGCGTGCATTTCCGGCTATCTCATCCGGCTGTCGCGCGAGAACCCGAAGCTCCTGCACAGGATCATCGGCGTGCATTTCCTCGCGATCAAGTCCATGGCTGCGGAGGATGACACCTTCTTCAAGACCTTCATCCCGTTCCTTGACTTCGAAACCAACATGGGACGCATGAGCGGCAAGGAGCTGATGACGCGCCGCGAACCCGTGAGCTTCACCTCCGATATGAACCAGTTCCACCGGACGTCCTCGCTCCTGCTGTCGCAGAACCAGCTCCTGCTCAATGCCTGCTACGCCTACGATACGGCGCTCCTTCGCAAGCTCCAGGAGTACAACGAGGAACTCGTCCTCTATCCGCTGCAGCTCGTTTCCTTCGAGGAATTCCTCGAGGAGCCGAATACGGACACCGTCCGCGATGCTGCGTCCCTCCTCGAGACCGCAAGGAAGACTCTCGCTGCCTACGACTGCACCGCCCAGCTCAAGAGCTTCTCGCCGTCCCAGCTGCCGGTGTTCTACGCACTCGATGAAAATGCCGAGATCAAGCGCGATATCGAACGCGCCAGGGAGCATTCCCACTCGCTGTTCTCCTCCATGCTCCAGAGCTTCGCCGAGGAGATCGAAGAGGCGAACGCCGTGCTCTACCTCAATGCCAATAACTCCCTCATCCGCAGGCTCATGCATGTGGAAAACGAGGAGAAGCGCGCCGTCTGCATCGAGATCCTCTATGTGCAGGCACTCCTGACCGGACGCTTCCCGATGCGCGGCGGTGAGATGGCACTGCTCAACGACCACCTCATCCAGCTGATCGAATGGGGGCTTGACACATGATCGCATTCCATGAATTAGAAGAAAGCTTTGACGATTACGATAGCGGCCAGCCGCGCCTTCAGGTCATCCGCGATGCCATCCGGCAGGCGGACGAAGCGCAGGACATTCTGTGGCGTTACCGCTTCCGCTACGATTACCTGCGGGAATCCATTTTCTGCGGAGACCGGTATTTTGCCATGCTGATCTTTCCGGAGCTTCTTGCCCTCTACGATGAACAGGAACAGCTCCGTGAGGACGAGGAATGCCGCTACTATATGCTCGTCGCCTTCAAATGGATCGTCGAAGCCGCACCGGAATTCCCGCAGATCTCCAAGGACGAGATCGACGGCTACTTCCGCCTGTTCCGCCAGCGTCTGACAGAAAACGGCTGCAGCCTGAGCATCTATTACATGAAGCGCAATCTCTTTTATCTGCACTGCGACAAGTCCATTGCGGCGATGTGCTTCTATCGCTTTCTCGAGGCACCGCTCGACTACATCTCCGACGGCAGGGCACTCTACTACGACCAGCAGGTCATCTACTACCTGTCCATCGGCGAGGAGGAAAAGGCGCTGCGTGCCGCGCAGCCCATCTTTGACGGAAAGCTGACCTCCAATGCGCTGCCGCAGGCGACCTACCACGAGTTCATCAAATTCTACACGAAGGCAGGGGACTACGGCAGGGCAATGGAGTTTGCCCGCAAGACCGAGCACCGCGTCACCGGCAATCCCTACTACCTTGATATCACAGGCTCCCTCATGCGGCTCTACGCGATCACAGCCCCCGAGGAAGGCATGCAGCTCTTCCTCAGGAACCTGCCCCTCTGGGAGCAGTCGCGAAACCCCATGCTCCGCATGCAGTTCGCCATCGGCGCAAGCCATCTCTTCCGCGAGAGCGGCCGCCTTGCCGATCCGGAATCTCCCGTCATGATCGGCGATACACCATACCGGACGATCGCGGCACTCTACGAATATTTCCATGCAGAAGCCGCAGATGCCGCCGCAAAATTTGACAGACGAAACGGAACGGACGACTTCACACAGGAGCTCTGCTTCCGCCATCCCGCACCATAAACCGAACACGATACATTAAGGAGGAATGACAATGTTTCAGGCAGACAGCCACATCCATAAGATCCAGGAGCTTGAGCACGGCACCGCGCGCCTTGATGCCCTGGATGAAGCCATCCGCGATGCCGACAGCGCAGCGGATCACTACTGGCGTATCTACTTCCGCTTTGAGTATGTCAAGGAATCCGTTTTCCATGACGACAATTTCAAGGCGATCATCATGTTCCCGCAGCTGCTGCAGATCTTTGATGAGCATCCGGAGCTGGAGGACGACACCTTCGAGGACATCATGCAGGCATTCAAGTGGGTGCTTGAAAATATGCCCGACTACCACCAGATCTCCAAGGCAGAGATCGACCAGTACTATGAGGAATACGAACGCCGCTGCAGACGCTATGGCTACTCCCTGCGCGTGTACTACATGAAGAAGTGCAAGTACGCACTGACCTACGATCAGGATGAAGCAAGAGCCCTCTACGACAAATTCCACGAATGCCGCCGCGACGGCAACAGCGACTGCGAAGCCTGCGAGATCCACTTTGATATGACCGTTGCCATGGAGCTTGGCGATCTGGAGGAGGCCATGCGCATCGGCGCACCGCTGTTCAACGGCACCAAGCGCTGCGCGGAGGTCCCCCACGTCACCTACGGCCGCCTGTGCCGCCATTTCCTCTATGCCGGCAATCTGCAGGAAGCGGAATACTACGGCAAGCTCTGCGAAAAGTACACGAAGGGTGAGCCCGAGTTCCTCATGGAGACCGGCTACCTCCTCGAGCTGTGGAGCTGCATCCGTCCTGCCTACGGCTGGAAGATCCTGAAGAACAATATTGAATATTTCGTCAAGAGCAAGAACCCCATGATGCGTATGGCATTTGCAAGGGGTGCTGCACGTCTGCTGCGTCAGATCGCGAAGGAAACCGATTCCGTGGGCAGTGTCCTGCTCGCTCCCCTTCCCGTGAAGGCAGGGGAGGAGGGCTATGCCATCAGTGAGCTCATCGACTATTTCCACGGACTTGCAAGTGAGCAGTCCTCGCTTCTCGATGCGCGCAACGGCAGCAGCTATTACACCGATATCCTCAACACCGAGCTGCCCGATGCGCCCGCGCGTGATGAAGAAACGCCCGACACCGCAGAGGGCTCCGTGCATGGCCTCGTGACCAAGCAGCCCTCCGGTCTCATGCTCATCCCGGAAGAGGGCCCGATCCCTACGATCCAGACCCTCGACAAGAAGTTCGACAATGCGCCGGAAGGCGTCGAGGTGCTGTCCCACTCCACCGAGGGCGAGATGCTCTTCGCGACCATCCGTTTCAACGGCGAGGTCTATGAGATCCTCGCGACGTGGATGCCCGTCTCCGAACCGCTGCAGGCCTTCCCGTGCTACGGCATGCCCGAGGAGCTGTTCGACAAGGTGCGCACCGCCAAGCATACGCTCCTCCTGCACATGGACCTGAATGACCACGTCCTGCAGTCCTACCACCTGCAGATGAAGCTCGCGTGGTTCCTGCTGCCCGGCATGGTCGGCGCACTGAACCTCCACACCACCAAGCTCTTCCCGGGCTACTGGGTGGAATTCGCCGCAGCCTTCCCGAGTGCCGTGACCCCCGAGGATCTCATCCGCCTGCACATCTCCGGCTGCGAAGAGAGCGACGAGATCTGGATGACGACCACCGGCATGAGTTGTCTCGGCCTGCGCGAGATGGAGCTGATCGGTGCCAACCGCGAGAACTTCGGCTATTTTGCAGATCTTCTGCACTATAATGCCTGCATGCGCATCGAGAACAACATGCTCCCCGATGCAGGGCAGATCTTCGGCAGCGTCTCCATCGGCGAGCAGAACATCGCCATGACCTGGGCGCTTCCGGAAACTGTGGTGCAGGAGGGAACGCTCGCTTCCAGAATTGAGCGCGAGATCCCGTCCGCCGTCCTAATGGTGCAGCCCGATGACGAGGGCGATCCCGTCAGCCCGACCGCCTACGCGCCGATGCTGCTCGGCAACGAGATCGAATTCCCGAATTCCCAGATGAACTTCGTCAGAAGGATCTATCTTGCGAAGGAAACCTTCGGCTGCTTCTGCAATGCCCTGCAGGTGCCCTATACCGAATCCGCAGTCCGCGTGGAATTCGAGCTGTCGCCCGAGATGCGCCAGCGCAGCGGCTATTCCAGAGAGCTGCTCTGGGCGGAGAATGTCCGCTTCGACAACGGTAAGATCACCGCAGTGATCGCCGAGACCAGCGAACTGCTGCCGGATTATGAAGAGGGCGACGAGATCACTGTCACCCCCGACAACATCACCTCCTGGTTCATCCGTCCGACCGGCAGCGACCGCGCATTCACAGAACAGGATGCGTTCGCATTCCTGTAAGAGGGGAGGAGCCCTATGAAACGAATTGTTTGCATCTGTGCGGCATTTCTTGTGATGTTCCTGATCATCGGCGCTTCCATTCACGCGATCAACGATATCAACCGCATCAACAAAAAGACCCGTGAGGAGAGCGAAGCCAAGGAATTTGCTGCAACCATCGCCGCGGCTACGGAAAATACCACCACCATCTGGGACTACATCCGTGATAATTCCGAGGCCGAAATGACTGCCCCGACTAACGCCGGTGAAATGACGACCGACCCTGCCGAGGGCGCTGAAGATTCCGCCGCAGAAACCGTTCCGGCGGATCCCACGCCTGCCGAGGATTCCGAGGATCCGGTCGTGAACGTAAACTAATGGAGGAATGCCTGTGAAACCCAAGAAATCCATGGTCATGCGGATCGTGGTACTGCTCATTGCTGCGGCAATGCTCATCGGTGCCATCGTTCTTCCGCTGATCAGCATATAAGCAAAACGCCCGGCTGTGGAGCTTCACAGTCGGGTGTTTTTTTAGAACAAAAAGAACTCCCCTCTCGTTGCTGAGAGGGGAGTGGTCTTATGCAATTAAACGGGCAGATTGCCGATCAGCTTTACGAGATACTTCATGATATTCAGAGCATCGGTCGTATTGATGTTGCCGTTGCAGTCAACGTCAGCATTTGCTGCACCCTGGGTGCCCAGTGCGCCATCGCCCATCAGGGACTTGGACAGTGCAATAACGTCGAGGATCTCTACCTTGCCATTGCAGTCAACGTCGCCGTAGGTAACATTGGTAACAGGCTCGGTCGGCTCATCGGTCGGTGCATCAGTCGGTGCATCAGTCGGCTCATCGGTCGGTGCATCAGTCGGCTCCGCAGTCGGTTCTTCCGTCGGAGGCTCGGTCGGCTCAACCGTGGTACCGCCGCCGAAATCGTAGGGATATACGATCTCTTCTGCACTCTGTGCGATCTGATCAGCGCCGTCAGTGCTGCCGCCGTATACATCGTACAGCGCAGCAATTGCCAGTGCGAAGCAGCCGTTGTAGTCGAGTGCCGGCTCGGTGTACTGATACTGGTCTGTGTGATCCTGATAACCAGAACTGTCAATGCCGCCTACCATTGCGCCGTACAGGGTGTGTGCCATGACAGGATTGGTCTTGGAATCGCCGTTATCAGCGGTAGCTGCACGGTGATGAACGTGAACCGGCCAGCTGTCGCCGTAACCTACAACGAAGCTGTAGTTGTAGCTGTTGTTGCCGAGAATGGTATCCATCTGGTACTTGCAGGCTGCCGGAATGTTGGAGTCGTTATTGTACATGTAAGCATGCATGTACATCATCTGCAGTGCGCAGTTGTGACGGGAGGTACCCCAGCCAGCAGTGTTGTAGGTGCTGGTGTTCAGACCGCCGGAATTGTTAACCTCGAATACAAGCTCCTGTGCGTACTTGCTGGAATCATAGCCAGCCTCGCAGAGCAGCGCTGCATAGCCGCTCCATACCTTATCCCAGGTGAACATGTAGTAGTCATACTCAGAATTGTTGTAGCAACCCTGATTTGTCAGCTTATAAGTAGGATTGTAAGAAGAGGGGAGTGTGCCGCCGCCTTCTGCCAGTGCAACCCAGAGTTCAGCATACGCTGCATCGTCCTTCTGGCTGGTGGAAGAATACATGCTGCCGCGGCCGAGGTTCTGTGTGCTGCAGTACTGTGTTGTGAACTTAGAGAGTGCCTGTGCATACTTCAGGCACTCATCAGCATATGCCGTATCGCCGTTCTTGCGGAACACGATGGAAGCAGATGCCAGAGAAGCAGCCATCTGACCGGATGCATCCGCCATGGGGTTCGAAGAGTCGAACCAGTAGGTGGTACGGGTCATGGTCTGTGCCTCAGGAACAGTCCAGGTGCTGTGATCCTCACCCTCAGAAGCTACCTGACCCAGACCGCAGATCACGTTGCCGCTGCTGTCGAGGTAGGTCACCTTCATGAAATAATCGCAGGACTTGCGGAGAATGTGCAGCAGGTGATCGGTGGAACCGGTCTTGTCATAGGACTCGGGATAGGAATAGTAAGACCATGCAAGGCAGGTCATTGCGAAGCCCTGTGTCATGGAGAACTTAATGTGGTCACCGGCATCATGATAACCGCCGGAAACGTCAACGGTATTGGAACCGCCGTTCTGAGACTTGATCGCTTCCTTGGATGCAGAGGACAGGCCCTGTGCGTTGTCAAGGGATGCGGTCGCGTCCTGCA
This sequence comes from uncultured Ruminococcus sp., assembly GCA_964472035.1. Lineage (GTDB taxonomy): Bacteria > Bacillota > Clostridia > Oscillospirales > Ruminococcaceae > UBA3855. The sequence goes on along the minus strand of CAYYIT010000022.1, from coordinate 10,749 downwards.
TGTGGCAGTTGCCGCGCCATGTCAGGCAGTTGTCATCTACCTCTCCGCCGCATTCGTTAGCGTCAAAGAAGTACAGTCCCAGTTCCAGTGCAGTACCATAATCGTGGTCGGTTGCAGCGTCTACGTCGGCATTGCGCATTACCTGGCTGCCAGCTGTTGCAGTCAGCATTGCAGCACTAAGTACGCCGGCGAGGATCCGCTTGCTCAGTTTTGTCGTTTTCATACTCAACACTTCCTCCTTATGAGTATACATTTTTTATACCTACAGCCTCCCAAATACTCTCGTTCTTCCGGCTGTGAGTATCCAAATCTGTAAAACCATACCGTCTTGTATAAAAGGCAGCACAATTTCAACCTAATTATAGCATGTTTTGTAAATAAAATCAACCAAATTGTAATAAAGCACTATAAATTTCGGAAATTCTCACAAAGAAAATAGATAGAATATGTACAGATTGAACATACGTTAAAAAAATAGACATGAAATTTATGAAAAATTAACACATGAAAACTGCACAAAAACTGTTGACTTTCGATCATATCTATAGTATAATTAGGATAATGGGATGAAATTATCAGAACAAAAGAAGGGTTTTGGGTATGATTATGATATGGATTTGAGGTTTTGAAGGAGAGGCTGCCCTATGAAGAGAAGATTGTTCAGCAAATTACTTGCAATAGGACTGGCTGCATCGGTTGTCATTCAGAATCCTTTGCTGTTTTCGAAAACGTTTGCGACAGAAACAGAAACCGCAGCGTACACATACGATTCAGAAGACCCTGAGCAGCTCCGTCATTCTGCAAATCAGCAGTATGCAAAATCAAAAAGCGCTTCCGGAAGCGCCGATGCACTTGTACATAATCCGAGATATGAAAACTGTATCATGTATGACGGCATCGATGTTTCCAAATTCCAGGGTACGATCGACTGGAACGCCGTTGCGCTTGACGGCATTGATTTTTCCATCATCCGCCTTGGCTACCGCGGCTACGGCACCGGAAAGATCGTCACCGACCCGACGTACATCACCAATATCGAAGGCGCTAAAGCTGCCGGACTCGATGTCGGTGTGTATTTCTTTACACAGGCGATCACTGTTGAAGAAGCGATCGAAGAAGCGAATTTCGTCATCGAGAACCTCGGCGAGTATTCACTCGACCTTCCGGTGTATATCGATATTGAAGAGATCACCTACGACGTTGGCAGAATGGATTCCGCAGGCCTGAACAACGAGCAGCGCACCGCGATCTGCGATGCCTTCTGCGACACGATCAAGGCCGCGGGCTACGACGCCGGAATCTACGCCAACAAGTACTGGCTCACAACACTCCTCGATGCACCCGCTCTCGAAGCGGAGCATCAGATCTGGCTGGCGAATTACACGAATGAAACTGACTATGCAGGTCAGTATGGTATGTGGCAGTATTCGTCCACGGGTACAGTTGCCGGTATCACCGGAAATGTTGACCGCGATGTGCTGTACTCCAGCGCAGTGGAATATCCCGACGATACGTTCATCATGAATGAGCTGAATATCACAGATCGTCCCGTGATGTTCGGAGACGGAACCATTACTTATACAAGCTCCGATCCGTCCATTGCAACTGTGGATGAAAACGGCTATATTACGTCACTTGCAATCGGAACCACTGTTATCACCGCAACATCCGACAACGGTAGTTCCGATTCCATCACCGTCAATGTCTATAAGGAACTCAAGGGCTACATGCAGTACAACACCATGCATCTCGGCAAGGTCGGCACCTCTGCAAACCTGAGTACCGGTTACAATGATGCAGCCAATCCTGTTGTATGGGCTACCTCCAATCAGAGCGTCGCTACGGTGGATTCCACGGGTGTCGTGACCGCTGTCGGTGAAGGCACCGCACAGGTCATTGCCGCTGATTTCAACGGCAGCTACGTTGCCTGCACCATCAATGTATCCGAGATCGCTGAGGATGTCATTGTCGGCGACTGCAATTTTGACGGCATCATCAACGCCATCGACGCTGCACAGATCCTGAGCATATCCGCAGCAAGCGGTTCCGATACCAGCATCTATTACTGCGAAGAATACACCGCCATCTTTGATGTCAATGCTGACAATATCGTGGACGCCCTCGATGCAGTAGAGATCCTGAACATCAGCTCAAGCTCCGGCGTTACCATGAATTAACACACAAATGAGATCATTCTGTATCATCGGATGATCTCATTTTATTGGAGGAATAACTATGCATCACTATCGAAAGCCCATCCTGTATATGACACTCGCCGCAGCCGGAAGTCTGCTGCTGATCGCGCTGCTGATCATCATAGAATTGTCCGGTGTTGACGATCTTCTTGTTGGTCTTTTTACTGATATGGAAGAACGCCGCAGCGATGGTGTTGATGACGTGGAGGGATATGGATTGATCATTTCTGGTACTTTCGGCTTTTTTGCAGCAGTTGGAGCCATAATGTTGCAGGTCATTGCATTCCTGCACCTTACGGCGGGAGGATTTTCACTCCTGTTTGCGCTTCTTTCGTGCCGCTGCGCAAAGCGCCGTCAGCCAAAGCGCAGAGTACTCACAGCGATTCTTAGCATACTGCCGCTGTCGTTTTTTGTACTCTACTATGGAACATTGCTGATGTACGATGCTTACTGGCTGCTCTCGTTGGTCATGTGCGTGCTCATGTCCGTAACCGTGCTCGGTACGGTCATATTACTGATCAAGGAAAGAAAATATCCGTAATTTCACCTCAGGTACTTGATTTTTTCAGATAGATATGTTATAATAGATAAGTGAGCTGGAGAGTTGTCCGAGTGGTCGAAGGTGCGAAACTCGAAATTTCGTGTTCTCTAATAAAGAACCCAGGGTTCAAATCCCTGACTCTCCGCCAAATTGCCCGGTAATCTGCGATTACCGGGCTTTCTTCTTCCCCGTTTTTCCCGTATCTTAATTGCACAAAATTAGTATTTCGTGCAATTTTATGTTTTATGGAAATTGCATCCCCCACACAGCAAAAGAGCATACAGCCCCCGCCGTATGCTCTTTCTCTATTTAATCTTCCTCTTCGTTCACAGCTTCCGTCACATCTTCGAGGAGCGCTGCAGGTTCCTCAGTGGGATCCTGCACGATCTCTTCAGTGACAGCTTCCGTTGCTTCTTCCGTCTGGGCATCATCGCTGACAGCCGGTGCTTCCGTCGCTGCAGTATTTTCTTTCTCTGTCAGCGCTTCAGTCGGAGCCTCCGTTGTTTCCTCAGTCTCGTCCTCAATGGAACAGATATAAGTGAACTTCGGAGAACGGAATCCCATCATGGAACGGAACGAATTGCCGCGCACGGTAACCTTTCCGTCGATGATGACTTTGTTCACATAGCCCACACAGCAAAAGAGCATACAGCCCCCGCCGTATGCTCTTTCTCTATTTAATCTTCCTCTTCGTTCACAGCTTCCGTCACATCTTCGAGGAGCGCTGCAGGTTCCTCAGTGGGATCCTGCACGATCTCTTCAGTGACAGCTTCCGTTGCTTCTTCCGTCTGGGCATCATCGCTGACAGCCGGTGCTTCCGTCGCTGCAGTATTTTCTTTCTCTGTCAGCGCTTCAGTCGGAGCCTCCGTTGTTTCCTCAGTCTCGTCCTCAATGGAACAGATATAAGTGAACTTCGGAGAACGGAATCCCATCATGGAACGGAACGAATTGCCGCGCACGGTAACCTTTCCGTCGATGATGACTTTGTTCACATAGCCGCCGTTGCCCTCAACGATCGTGATCCAGTTTTCGGGATCGGAGGACAGCGTAATGCCGTAAGCATTCTGCAGCTTGCTGCGCAGCTGCTCAACAGTAAAGTAAATGACCTCGCCGTAATACGGATCGTATGCTGCATCGTACGCGCTCTCGACACTGCGCAGATACGGAATATCCGCAGTAAACACGTCGCTGCAGTTTGCGGTAATACCGCCGCTGGACGCGTAGAACATCGTCAGCGCATAATTGCCGTTGTAATACAGTGCCTCGCCGAGAACGGATGCGCAGGCATCAATGACGTTCTGCGGAGGGTTGGGCTTACCCTTGAGGTCGTGGGAATCATTGTGATGATATTTGATGTATGTATACACCGCAACGGCCTGTGCCTTGATGGCCTCGACATTCATAGAGCCGCCCACCTCGCGGTAAACGATCTCTGCCACCTGCTGCAAAACGTTGCCGGAAACGCCCTGAACTGTGACGGTCTCCGTCTCAGCGGTGCCCGTATTCATCAGCGTTGTGCCGGGATAGTAATGGAACAGGATGTCCTGGTAATTCCAGCCGGCGTAATTCGCGTAGAAATTCGCACCGTTCTGGCTCATACCAACGCCATGGCCGTAGCCATAGGTCGTGAAGGCAAAGTAACCGTCGGACACGCTCGCCACTGCAGAAGCAGTGGGAGTCGTAGAGATCACAGTGCTGCCCGCACCGCCTTCCGCGATCAGAGTGGCATCCGCAGTGGGATCCTCTTCACCGTCGGGATTCTCTACTGTCTCGTACTTCACAAGCGAAAAGCTGTCAGAATACTCATTCAGACCTGCCTTCCACCATTCCGTTGCCCGGTATTGGTCTTCTGTAACCTCTGCAGTATGGACGATGGTCACACTGCTGAGATTTTCTGATTCTGTTTCGGATTCCTCTGTTTCTGTCTCTGCGGATCCACTGGCTGTTGTCATGGTCTGCGTATCGGATTCCGATACTGTTTCCGCGATCAGAAGATACGGATCGCAGGAGCATACCAGCAACAGTGCTGCAAGACCTACTGCAACATGTTTCTTCGGTATTCGAATCTTCATCATAAAACTCCATCTTGCCGATTGCTCGGTTTTATTTCCTCTTGCGAGGATGCTGCCTATTACTTAAAATGTCAGGTTTCGTCACCTTCGTCAGTACCCTCTTCGGTACTTTCTTCCGTCGGATCCTCCTCGAGGACCTGTAATGTGTCAGCCGTTTCACCCTCGCGCATCTTGCGTGCGATGACGAGAAAACGTGTACCATCCGAGTCCGAATAGCAGGTCTGCAATGTCAGCAGCTGATCTCCGGGCTGGACGTCCACATTGATGTCGACCAGACTTTTGCTGCGGGCAGTCTCAACATAGTCATTGAACGCCGCGTCATTTTCGAACTCCTGCATATCCCAGTAACGCCATGTTGCGTTGCCGCTGCCATCCGTAATGACAAGTGCAAAGATGACAAATGTGTAGTTGTCAAAATTGGAACTGAGTTCAATATACTGTGCCGTTTCGTAGAAGCTGTAGTCCTGGCGGTATCTGCGCAGGGAGCCAAACATGGAATTATTCGCCATATTATGGCCGTACAGCACGATATTATCGGACTGCCTTGTTACATCATAACCGAACAGATCGCGGTAATCCATGAAGATGGAACCTGCACGGCTCGGCTGATGATCAAATCCCTTGTCCATGTAATAGGCATTGTCTTCACTCTGGACAATGGGATAATCCACTTTCGTATTGGCAATTGAGATCCAGCCGACGGTGTCGGGGTTCAACTGCAGCAATGTTTTTGCAAGACCGGTCATTCCGTTTTCGGGACCGTACTCCAGAACGACGGTTTCGGCCTCAGTCGGCGCTTCTGTCGCTTCAGGCTCAGTCACTTCGATGATTTCTTCAACGATCGGAGTGCCCTGGCTGTGGTTGAAGTAATACAGCACACTGAAGCATACAGCAGCCGCAAGGCACGTCACACCGGTCATGATCATTTTCTTATTCAACGCCATGATATCTTCCCTTCCGCAGTTTAACCGTACGGAACAAACTCTGCGTCCGGATCATAGGTGTTCTTATGCCACTGATAGTAGCTGTTGCACCACTTGACATTGGGGTTTGCGGTACTGCTTTCTGTACCGGCGTACAGATCCTCCCCTTCCCTCACCTTTCTGGCGAAGATCACGAGTCGGCCGTTCGAGAAGGTGCTGTTGCAGGTGGAGAGCGTCAGGAGCTCATCACCATAGGTCACATCCACCTCATTGAGCCGGATCGTGCGGCGCTTGACCTCATTGACATAGTCGTAGAAATCGCGTTCATCGGCAAAATTCAGCTTATTCCAGTAGTCGAATTTTGTCTCTGTTTCGTCATCGATATCCACAACGATCATGCCGAAGATCTTGTACTGGTACGTTTTATAATTGGAATTCAGCTCCACAATGGGATGCTCACTGTAATAATTTGCATTATTGATATAATGCTTCAGGCTTCCGAACATGGAATAATCCTGCATATTGTGACCGTAGATCACGAGATTCTGGGAATTCTCGCACTGCTTCTTACCGTCGATCACATAGTCAAAATTATTGCGGAAGTCAAGGAAAATCGAGCCTGCTCTTGCTTCCTCAAGATAGATATTCTTCTCAAGGTAGTACTCATTTCCTTCAGGATCGTCCTTTTTCTGCAGGATGGGATAGCTCAGATCCGTTCCGGGGATCATGATCCAGCCGCAGACATCGGGATTGATCGAAAGAAGACGCTCCGCACCATCCAGCAGCGGATAGTACTCATAGGGTTCGCCAAGGTCATCGACTCTGGTTTCTTCCTCGACCTTCTCCACTCTGTCGGGTTCGGAGTCGGTACCGTAAAGGCTCTGCAGATCCTCAGTCAGCAGCGCATTCTGGTAGTTATCCCAGAAATAATCGGCAATGAGTCCGAGACAGATCACAAAGATCACAGTGGACGACAGGAACACGATCTTGCGGAAGATCTCCAGAAAGCCGTCACCCTTCTGCGGAAACAGCTCACGGAACCGGGTTCCGAGCGACTTCTTCTTTTTCTTTTTCTTAACCTTCTTGTTCTTTGTCTTTTTGCTTTTCTCTTTTTTGCTTTTTTTCTCTTTTTTCGGAGACGGTTCCGCTTCCGGTGCGTCAGCTTCGTCACCGTCGGCGTTCTCCTCAGGAACACTTACTTCTTCAGCAATTGCCTCATCGGGCTGCGTTTCCGCGTCAGCGGCATCCTCCTGCACAGTATCGGATCCCGCCGCAGTCGTCTCCTGTGGCGCATCCTTTGCAGTCTTGAATTTCTTCACCTTATCAGCGATATGAAGCTTCATTTCCTCCTGCTGCGCTTCCTCTTCCTTTTGTTTCAAGGCAGATTTGATCGCGAGGAATTTTGAATTCGCTGTCTGTGCCGGAGCAGGCTCATCCGTTTCGGTTACAGAGGCTTCCTGAGGCGTCTCTTCATAAGAATCAAGTGATTCTTCGTGTTCTTTGCTCATGAATTTTCCTCCATCAGTAATTTTTCAGCTGTTTTCAGAACAAAAGCAACTGTCACTTCTCGATTGAATGTTCTTCCCTCTCCCCCGGCATTCCACAGCTTGAGTGCATAGACTCTGCTGCGTCCATGGTAGTTCATGCCGACAAACACCGTACCGACCGGTTTCTCGGGCGTACCGCCCGTAGGTCCGGCGATTCCGGTAATGGAAACGGTCAGATCTGCGTCACTCAGGCGACCGATCCCCACAGACATCGCATGCGCGGTCTGCCAGCTCACTGCACCATGTGCCCGAAGGATCTCCTCCGGTACATGAAGAAGCAACTGCTTGCAGCGGTTGGAGTAAGTACACACGCCGCATTCGAACACGGCGGAGGCTCCGTCCACTGAAGTCAGACAGGCAGAAAGCATCCCACCGGTGCAGCTTTCTGCTGTCGCAATGGTTTCCTGCTTCTGCTTTAATAATTTTACAACATTTGTAACCCTTTTGTCAAGATTTTGGGCTTCACAATCTGAGAAATCAACAACATCAATAATATCTACATGTTCAAACACAGCGTTTTCACCAATTTTTCAATCTATTTTATACGAATTTGTTCATTGTATTAACCTTAAAAATGACCCTTGAACACCTTCAACTCGGTGTTTTCTACCGCCTTTGCGATCATTTCGGCGAAATCTCCGGCATTCTGGGCTTCTTCGATCTGCTCGAGACGGGGACGGATCTTCGGATGTCTGGGGGTAAATACCGTACAGCAGTCCTCGTAGGGCAGGATGGAGGTCTCGAAGGTATCGATCTTTCTGGCGATGTCAATGATCTCCGTCTTGTCAAGACCGATCAGCGGACGGAATACAGGAATCCTGCACACCGCATCCGTGCAGGCCATTGCCTGCAGGGTCTGGCTTGCGACCTGACCGACGCTCTCGCCGGTGATGAGGGCAAGGGAGCCTTCCTTCTTGGCGATCTCCTGCGCGATCTCCATCATGAGACGGCGCATGATGATCGTGAAGAACTCCTCGGGACAGCGGCGCTTGATCTCCTCCTGGATCTCCGTAAACGGTACGCAGTAGAAATTGATGCTGCCGCAGTAGTCGGTGATCTTGTCGCAGAGCTGCTCGACCTTGAGCAGGGCACGGTCGGAGGTGTAGGGCGGGCTGATGAAATGGATCGCGGAACAGATCACACCGCGCTTCGCCATCATGTAGCCTGCTACGGGGCTGTCGATGCCGCCGGAGAGCAGGAGCATCGCCTTGCCGCTGCTGCCGAGCGGCAGACCGCCGGCACCCTTGATCTTCACCGCATGCACATAGGCATTGGTATCGCGGATCTCGACCATCACCGTGATCTCGGGATTCTTCACATCCACCTTCAGGTGCGGGAACTGCTCGCAGAGGACACCGCCCAGCTCACGGCAGATCTCGGGGGACTTCATCGGGAAGGTCTTGTCGGCGCGCTTTGCATCCACCTTGAAGGTACGTGCATCCTCAAGCGTTTCCTCAAGATACGCCTTCGCCTTCTCTACGATATCCTCGTAATCCTTCTCACAAACGCAGGCACGGCAGATGGACGCGATGCCGAACACCTTCTGCAGGCGTTCAATTGCCTCATCCAGATCGATCTGCGGCTCCTGGGGGCTGATATAGATCGTGGACTGTGCGCTGCTGTACAGGAACTTGCCCAGAGAACGCAGGCGCAGCTTGATCTGCTTGAACAGCTGATCCTCAAAGCTGTACTTATTCTGACCCTTGAGGGCCATCTCACCGAATTTAACAAGAATTACTTCTTCCATAATTACACCTCTTATATAATAGTATCCGTTTTCGATTGGTTTATTTCTTATGGATCAGCTGCTCCCGACCCTGCCGGATGGCTTCACAGAGCGCGAAAAGCTCCTCCTCGGACGTGTCCGCGCAGAGACTCACGCGGATCGCGCAGTCCGCAAGATCATCGGGGATCCGGTACGCGGAAAGTACGCCGCTTTTGGCACCTTTCGAGCAGGCCGAACCGCTGGAAACGTAGATGCCCTTGCTTTCAAGGAAATGCAGCATGATCTCCGAGCGGATGCCCGGAACGGAGAAATTGATGATGTAGGGCGTGCCGCAGCCGGAGCTGTTCACGCGGATGTCCTCATCGAGGAGCGAGAGCAGGTATTGCTTCCGCGCAGAAGCTGTCTCATAGCGTTCCTCGATCGAATCCTGCATCCGCTTTACCGCTGCGCCGAAGCCTGCGATCAGCGGAACGGACTCGGTACCGGGACGGAGGGAGCGTTCCTGCTTGCCGCCTGTTACCTGCGGAACGATGCGCATCCCCTTCCGGAGATACAGCGCGCCGACGCCCTTGGGGCCATGGATCTTATGCGCACTGAGCGAGATCAGATCGGCATGCAGGTCCCGGATCCTTACCGGCAGCTTCATGAAGGCCTGCACCGCGTCACAGTGCGTGATCACATCCGGAAAACGTTTCTTCACGATGCGGAACACCTTCTGCACCGGCAGGATGCGTCCCGTCTCATTCTCCGCAAGCATCATCGTCACAAGGCAGGTATCCTCCGTGACCGCGGAAACGAAGTCCTCGGCATGGAATTCCCCGTCGTCACGCGGGAGGACCCTCGTCACCGAGAAGCCCTGCTCTTCGAGTGCATCGACCGTACTACGCACGGAGGCGTGCTCGACAGCGGATGTTACAATATGGCGGCGGCGTTTTCCGTGCGCCGCAGCCGTACCGCGCAGCGCGAGATTGCTGCTCTCGGTCGCACCGGACGTAAAGAGAATACATCCTGCCTCACAGCCGAGCGCGCCGGCGATCGCAGCACGCGCATCATCCATCAGCAGCTGTGCCTCAAGTCCCATGCGATGCAGCGAGGAGGGATTGCCGTAGACCTCCTCCATGCAATGTGTCACCGCTGCGATCACGGACGGCGCAGGTGCCGTCGTGGCAGCATGATCCAGATATATCGACATTCTTACACTTCCTCATACAAAATCAGTCATACTTATTTATTATAGCATATCTGCGCGGAAATTTCCAGTCCTTTTTCTAAAAAACTTTCACTTTCTGAAAAAAAGGCATTCTATACAAATGCCGGATGCGCGAACTTCAAATTCCGTCGCAATTCCTTGCAAATTCGGCCAAGCACGATAATTTTTTGAGATTTTTGAAATTTCTTGAAAAAAACGCTTGACAAAACTGCAAAACCGTGATATAATATTAAACGTTGAGTCAAGAGAATACACCGCTGCGGATATGGCGGAATAGGCAGACGCGCTAGCTTCAGGTGCTAGTCCTCGCAAGGGGGTGAAGGTTCAAGTCCTTTTATCCGCACCATTTTCTTGATTTGATATCCATATTGGTGATGCGGATATGGCGGAATAGGCAGACGCGCTAGCTTCAGGTGCTAGTCCTCGCAAAGGGGTGAAGGTTCAAGTCCTTTTATCCGCACCAATTTTCTTAAATATGTTACCGCTGCGGATATGGCGGAATAGGCAGACGCGCTAGCTTCAGGTGCTAGTCCTC